>NZ_JAIGNQ010000002.1:0-926866 GCF_019711555.1 Qipengyuania pacifica
TGGCCCGTTCGTCTAGCGGTTAGGACGCGGCCCTTTCACGGCTGAAACACGGGTTCGATTCCCGTACGGGTCACCACTTCCACAATCTTGGAAACAAAGCAGGTGGCGCACATCGTCTCGGCCCGCTAAGCCGCGACCGCGATGAGCGAGCCGAGCTTCCCCTGGTCAGGATTTGTGCTGGCGTTCGTCGCCTGCATCATTCTCGCGACTCTCGGCGTAGATCTGATCTACGTCGGGCTCGTCCTGCTGGTATGGGTTGGTTCTCTCTATCTCGTGGCTGCCCGCCCCCCCGAATCAAAGGCTGCCCCTGCCGGCCCGGCCTTTACGCGCGACAACATGGCAGACCTCTTCGAACATTCCGAAACGCCGGTGGTCATCACCGAACGAGACCGGGTCATCATTGCAAACCTTTCGGCGCGCACTCTGCTCGGCAGCCATATCGTCGGGCAGGATGTACGAATGGCTCTGCGCCAGCCCGAAGCAATCCGATTGCTTGCACGCGATAGCGAAGGCGGGGCAGTTGTCCGCGGCCTCAATCGCCGTACCGATATCTGGCGGATCAATCGCAAGACCCTGCCCGGTGGGCTGGCCGTTATCGAGTTCGTGAACAAGACGGCCGAAGCGGATATTTCGCGGGCGCACACGGATTTCGTCGCCAATGCCAGCCATGAACTGCGGACGCCATTGGCGTCGATTATCGGTTACGTCGAAACATTGCGCGAAGACGTCGAAAGCCTCGAACCGAACATGGCAGACAAGTTTCTCAGTACGATCCAGCGCGAGGCGAAGCGTCTGCAGGATCTCGTCAGCGACCTTATGTCCCTGTCGCGAATCGAGGCTGAGAAGCACGACCTGCCCAGCGATACGCTCGATCTATCGAAACTGGCCGAACGCGCGGCCAGCGATGCAGCCAATGGCGAACGATCGGGTCTGTTAGATTTCGAATCAACCGGAGCGTTCCCGGTCCGCGGCGACCGGCAACAGCTCGAACAGCTTGTCCGCAATCTCGTCGATAATGGATTCAAATACGGCGCATCGGATCAACCTCTAGCCGTCCGCCTGCATCCACAGGGCGAGAATCGGGTCCGCTTGACAGTGACCGATCGCGGGGAAGGCATTGCTGCGGAACATATCCCACACCTTACCCGGCGGTTCTATCGTACCGATCCCGGCCGCAGCCGCGCGTCCGGGGGAACAGGGCTTGGTCTCGCGATCGTAAAGCACATCGTCGAACGGCATCGCGGCCGCCTGGATATCGACAGCACGCTTGGCGAAGGTACGCGGGTTACGGTAGTTCTGCCGCTTGAGAAAGATGACACGGCCGAGTGATCGATTGATCGTGCGTTTTCAGTGGACACTCATTTCGATTGGCATGTGTCACAGAAGTGTAATTTCCCGGTCATAGGGGCGTCGCTAGATCGTAATCTTCCGTCCGAAAAAGAGCTGCACCAATGGCTGTTCTCAACCGAGTGATATTGCCGGCTAGCTTGTTCGCCCTATTCCTGGCGGGCCCGGCTTACGCGCAGAACAATTCCGTTTCGACCGTCAAGGTCGCGGCTGCGCGTCCTCAACTTGCGATTACGAAGTCTCGGGCCAAACTGCCGGTCGGCAAGATCAGGGTGGCGCCGAACGCGGCGTATGAAACGCAGGGCGCACCGGCCCCTACCGGCAAGAGCAAGGATAACGGCTGGAGCTTCGAACCGCATGGACGGCTGATGCTGGACGGCGGGTTCATAGATGCCCCCGCATCGACTGGCGTGGACGACGGGTTCGCTCACGAGGTCCGGCGTGCGCGTCTGGGTGCAGCGGGGGATATCCCCGGCGGGTTCGGCTACAAGGTGGAACTGGGCTTCGTGAACAAGATAGGCGAAGTCTTCGACGCCGACCTTTCTTACACGACCGGCCCGGTGGAAATTATCGTCGGTCAACACAACAGTTTCCAGTCTCTCGAAGAACTGACCAGCAGCCTGCACACCTCGTTTATCGAACGGGCCGCCTTCACCGACGCCTTCGACCTGAGGCGCAAGCTCGGCGTTTCGGCCACCTATTCGAAGGACGCCCTGCTCATCCAAGGCGGATTCTTCACCGACAACATCGAAGATACGGCCGACGATAACCGCGGCGTCGATATCCGCGCGGTCTACATGCCCAAGACAGGTGCGACCCAATGGCATATTGGCGGATCGTTTCATTACAACGATCTTGGCCAGCCAGACGCGACAGTCAGATATCGTCAGCGCCCACTTGTCCATTTTACGGAAAAGCGTTTCATCGACACGCGCAGGATCGCTGCACAGAGCGAGACCAGTTTGGGTGTGGAGACAGCGGTGGTCCGGGGACGCTTTCATGCCGCCGCAGAGGGATACTGGCAATTCGTCGATGTCACCAGCACTGCGAACGATCCCGGGTTTTTTGGCGGTTCCGTCGAAGCGGGTGTGTTCCTGACGAAGGATTCGCGCACCTACAAAAAAGGCAAATTCGATCGCGTCAAACCCAACGCGCCGCTGGGCAAAGGCGGAATCGGCTCGGTCCAGTTCAACGTTCGCTACGACCACCTGGATCTGAACGATGCCGGCATACTCGGGGGCAAACAGGCCGGATATTTCGCGTCGCTGATCTGGAAGCCGACAGCCTATACCCTTTTGCTCGTGAACTACGGACGTCTCCACTACACCGATGCAGCTATTCCCGCGGCCGACGGTGACAGCAATTACGATGTCAACGTCCTCGGCGTGCGTGCCCAGGTCGATTTCTGATCGCAGGGCACGGCCCAAGTCAAATATCTGTCGCAACCATGTAATATAGAAGCGCTTTGGCGCAGCTAGCTATCAATCCCCGAGGGCATCCCATGACCAAGACAAAATCTTTCATCTTCGCTGCCGTATCCGCCGTTGCTCTTGCTGCCTGCGGCGGCACCGATGGCGGCTCGCGCGATTCCATTCGTGCAGTCGGTTCTTCGACGGTCTTCCCCTTCGCCAAGGCGGTATCGGAATCCTTCGTTCGTACGCACCCCGATTTCCGTTCGCCGATTATCGAAGCGACCGGCACTGGTGGGGGCATGAAGCTCTTCTGCGCAGGTCTGGGGGCCAGCACCCCGGACATGACACATGCTTCGCGCCGCATGAAAGCCAGCGAATTCGCAGGTTGCCAGGCCAATGGTGTGACCGACATCATCGAAGTTCAGGTGGGCCTCGACGGCATTGCCTTCGCATCGGCGAAGAACGGCATCACCATGAACCTGACACCGAAAATCGTTTACGAAGCTCTGGCGGCGTCGCCCTATGGCAAACCGCAAACCGCCAAGACCTGGTCCGATGTGGATCCCTCGCTGCCGGACCTGCCGATCCTGGTGTACGGCCCGCCTTCCACCTCAGGCACACGCGACGCGCTGAAAGAACTGGTTCTGGAAGCAGGCTGTGAAACCGACCCGAACATGGAGGCGCTGAAGGAAACCGACAAGGATCGTTTCGGCCAGCTCTGTACCGAAGTCCGGTCGGACGGCGCTTATGTTGATCAAGGCGAGCAGGACAACCTGATCGTCCAGAAGATCGAAGGCAATCCCAATGCCGTCGGGATCTTCGGCTATAGCTACCTCGAAGAAAATTCGAACAAGGTTCAGGGCCTCCACATGAACGGCGTGGCCCCGACGTACGAAAACATCTCGAGCTTCGAATATCCGGGCGCCCGCCCGCTGTATGTCTACGTCAAGAAAGCGCATCTCGATGCGATTCCTGGCCTGAAGCAATATCTCGCCGAGTGGACGAAGATGTGGGCAAAGGATGGCGATCTGGCCAAGATTGGTCTTGTCGCCTCGCCTGACGACGTTATGGCGGCCAACCAGAAAGCAGCCACAGAGTTCACCACGCTCGACGGCGCGCAGCTCAAGTAAGGTCTGAATACACTTATGTCGCCCGCCATTCTGCTTCTCCTGGCCCTCGGGCTCGGGCTTGCCGGATGGCTGGCGGCCCGTGCGCGTGCGTGGACCTTCCGCCGGTCCAGCGCCGATGGCCGCATTGCCAGCCTCCCGAACTATCATGCCTGGTATGTCGCCCTGTGGGTGGTTCTGCCGGTTCTGGCATTCGTTGCCTTGTGGAGCGCGATCGCGCCCGGTCTGGTCAGCCAATCCGTGCTCGCCAGCCCGGCAGCGGCGGAGCTTCCTTCCTTCGGTTTCCAGCGCCAGACGATCCTCAACGAAGCGCGGGCCGTAGCTACCGGTGCAGCACCCGGCGTGTTCAATCCGCAGGCCGCCGGTCTGGTCGAACCGTTTCGCGCTGCCTTGTCCCACTATAATCTGATCGGCGTCGTCGTAACGCTGCTGATCGCGTTCCTTGGGGGCACCTGGGCATTCCTGCGCCTCAAGCCCGATTTTGCGGCCCGTTCGAAGGTCGAGAGAATCGTGATGGCGATCCTGTTGGGCGCTTCGTTGGTCGCGATCCTCACCACGCTCGGCATTCTCGCCAGCCTGATTTTCGAAACGATCCGCTTCTTCGGGATGGTTTCGCCGATCGATTTTCTGTTCGGTACGCACTGGGGCCCAGACCCCATGGCCAATGCCGCCAACCCCGACAGCAGTCGCTACGGCGCGGTGCCCCTCTTCTGGGGGACGTTGTTCATCGGCGCGATCATCGCAATGATCGTGGCCATCCCCCTCGGCCTGATGAGCGCGATCTATCTGACGCAATATGCCGACCCGGCCCTGCGCAAATGGATCAAGCCTGCGCTTGAAATCCTCGCCGGTGTGCCGACCGTGGTTTACGGTTATTTCGCCGCGCTGACCATTGCTCCGGCCATCCGCAACATCGCTATCTCTCTAGGTGCGACGAACCCGTCCAGTGAAAGTGCGCTTGCCGCAGGCCTGGTGATGGGCGTGATGATCATTCCCTTCGTTTCGTCCATGGCTGACGACAGCATTGCCGCCGTGCCCCAATCCATGCGTGACGGAAGTCTCGCCATGGGGGCGACGACGAACGAAACCATCCGCCGCGTCCTCGTACCCGCGGCCCTGCCCGGCATCGTTGCCGGCATCATGCTCGCTGTCAGCCGCGCGATCGGTGAAACGATGATCGTAGTGATGGCCGCATCGACTGCCGCCAATCTCACTGCCAACCCGCTCGAATCGATGACCACGGTCACTGTGCAGATCGTGGCCATGCTTACAGGCGAAGGAAGTTTCGATCATCCCGCCACTCTGAGCGCCTTTGCGCTGGGGTTTGTCCTGTTCATGGTCACGCTGGGCCTCAACTTTATCGCACTCCGCGTCGTCAAGAGGTACCGCGAAGCTTATGACTGAGCGTCTCGATCCCACGCGCCAGGCCGCTTTCGAAGCTCGCCTGAAGAAACGCTACGCTGCGGAACGTCGCTTCAAGGCATTTGGCCTTGGCGCGATCCTGTTCTCGGTCGCCGTGTTGCTGTTCCTGCTCGGGACGATGACGCTCAACGGCATCGGCGGTTTCCAGCGCGTCGAGCTCGAAGTTCCGATCGACTTCACACAGGCCGGCATCGCGGCAGATCCTGCGACCATGGATCAACCGGGCGCAATCCAGACCCTCGAAGCGCAAGGGCTGCGCGACGTCGTTCAGTATTTCGCGCAGGAAAATCTCGGCGAAGAAGCGGCCTCTCAGCTTGGCGGTCAGGCCTGGCGCGATGTTGCCGACGAAATCATCGGCAATCCTTCCGTCCTGCAGACCCAGGCAAGTTTCTGGCTACCGGCATCTGCAAGCCTCGCTTCTGGTTATCAGGGCGAAGGTTCGCCTGAAATGCGGGCGCTGGCCGCGCAGCTTTCCGAACGCGGGCAGATCGCAAAACGGTTCGATGCCGGGTTCCTGACCCGTTCGGACGCCACCAACCCGCAGCAAGTGGGTATCTGGGGCGCGCTGAAGGGCTCGATCCTGACCATGCTCATCACCCTTGCGCTGGCCTTCCCGATCGGTGTCCTCGCTGCGCTCTACTTGGAAGAATATGCGCCCAAGAACCGGTGGACCGACGTGATCGAACTGTCGATCAACAATCTGGCGGCGGTTCCCTCGATCATTTTCGGTCTGCTTGGCCTTGCCGTATTTCTGACCCTTTTTCCGAACCTGCGATCCGCGCCGATCATCGGCGGCATGACGCTGGCGTTGATGACGATGCCCGTAATCGTCATCGCCGGACGCAACGCGATCAAGGCCGTACCGCCGAGCATTCGCGACGGGGCGCTGGCTGTCGGCGCATCGCCCGTACAGGTGGTCTTCCACCATGTTCTGCCGCTCGCCCTCCCCGGTATACTTACCGGTACCATTATCGGCATGGCCCGCGCTCTGGGCGAAACGGCACCGCTGCTGATGATCGGCATGCGCGCTTTCGTCGCGACCCCGCCCGACGGATTTACATCACCGGCAACCGTATTGCCGATGCAGATTTTCCTCTGGTCGGATGAAATCGACCGCGGCTTCGTGGAACGCACGAGTGCGGCAATCATCGTACTATTGTTGTTCCTGCTCGTCATGAACGGGCTCGCCATCTACCTGCGTAACAAATTCGAGAAAACCTGGTGACCGTAGTCCACGACAACCTCGAGAAGACCGAAGCCAAGATGAGCGCCAAGGCGGTTTCCGTCTTCTATGGCGACAAGAAGGCTATCGACGAGGTCTCGATCGATATCCCGACCCAGTATGTGACGGCATTCATCGGTCCATCCGGTTGCGGCAAGTCGACCTTCCTGCGCACGCTCAACCGTATGAACGACACGATCCCTTCGGCCCGCGTCGAAGGCGAGATCGAACTGGATGGCCGGGACATATACCGCTCCGGCATGGATGTGGTGCAATTGCGCGCGCGGGTGGGCATGGTTTTCCAGAAACCCAACCCATTCCCCAAATCGATCTACGAAAACATCGCCTACGGCCCGAAGATCCACGGTCTGGCCGAGGGCAAGGACGAACTCGATGCCATCGTGGAAAAATCGCTCAGGCGCGCGGGCCTGTGGGAAGAGGTGAAGGATCGCCTTCAGGATAGCGGCACCGCCTTGTCTGGGGGGCAACAACAGCGTCTTTGTATTGCCCGCGCTATCGCGGTCGATCCGGAAGTGATCCTGATGGACGAACCCTGCTCGGCCCTCGACCCGATCGCGACTGCCAAGATCGAGGAACTGATTGCCGAACTCAATGGCCGTTATGCCATCGTGATCGTTACCCATTCCATGCAGCAAGCCGCACGTGTCAGTCAGCGTACCGCCTTCTTCCACTTGGGAAAAATGGTGGAATATGGTCGCACTTCTGACATATTTACCAATCCGCACGAACAGCGCACCCAGGATTACATCACTGGGCGCTACGGATAAGGCCATGAATTCGATGCAAGAACACACTGTAAAGGCCTTCGACGAAGATATTACGCGGCTGCGCGGCCTTATTGCCGAAATGGGCGGGCTCGCCGAAGCGGCTGTCGAGCGTTCGCTAGAGGCCTTGGTCAAGGGCGACGACGAGCTTGCCGACCTGGTCATCAAGGGCGACAAGAAGATCGACGCGCTCGAAACCGAGATCGACAAGCTCGCGGTCCGTATTATCGCCCTCCGCGCGCCAATGGCCGACGATCTGCGCGAAGTGATCGCCGCTCTCAAGATTGCCGGCGTCGTCGAACGGATCGGCGATTATTCGAAGAACATCGCCAAGGCGAGCAAGCAGATCGGCCCGAACCGCAAGCAGTTCGAACCGCTCACGCTGCTCCCCGCGATGGCCGAAGTCGCCGCGGAAATGGTTCACGATGTGTTGACCGCCTATGCCGCACGCGATGCCGAACTTGCCCGCGAAGTCATCGCGACGGATGAGAAGGTCGACGCTTTCTACAACTCGATTTTCCGCAACCTCGTCAGTCACATGGTGGAAAACCCTTCCACGATCTCGAGCGCGGCGCAGATGCTCTTCATTGCGCGCAATCTCGAACGTGTCGGCGATCATGCAACGAATGTTGCTGAAATGGTGCATTTCGCCGCAACCGGAAACTATCCGCCCGACGAGGACAGTTGACACAAAACTGTAGTTTGAAGGTCATAAAGCCATGCCGACCGAGATAGAGAACTCCCGGAAAGGCAAGGATTTGCACGCGGCCAAACTATTGTTGGTAGAGGACGATCCGGCCCTCTCCGAACTGCTCGAATATCGCTTCACCAATGAAGGCTACAACGTCCGCACGACGTCGGATGGCGATGAAGCCCTGCTTCTCGCATCGGAAGACGTGCCGGACCTGGTTATCCTGGACTGGATGATCGAAGGTACCAGCGGGATCGAAGTCTGCCGCCGCTTGCGACGGGACAAGGATACCGCGCATGTTCCGATCATCATGCTTACCGCGCGCGAGGCAGAGGATGATCGCATCCGCGGTCTCGATACCGGCGCGGACGATTACCTCACCAAACCCTTTTCGCCACGCGAACTTCTCGCGCGGGTTGCCGCTGTCATGCGGCGCATCCGCCCTGCCCTGGCAGGGGAAAGCATCGAAGTCGGCGATATCCTGCTTGATCCCGTAGCGCACAAAGTCACCCGCCGCGGCCGCGCGCTCCAACTCGGACCAACCGAATATCGGCTGCTGAAATTCTTCATGGAAAGCCCGGGTCGGGTGTTCAGCCGTGGGCAATTGCTCGACGGCGTGTGGGGTACCGAAAGCGAAATCGAATTGCGCACGGTCGACGTACACATTCGCCGTTTGCGCAAGGCGATCGAGATTGAAGGCGCCAAGGATCCGGTGCGTACCGTCCGCAGCGCAGGTTACTCGCTCGAAGCGTAGCGGCCTATCTGCAAACGCTGCGCCAGCGAGGGCTCATGTCGAGATGGAAATGATCGGCATGGGCCGCGTTGTAATCGGGTGAAAGGACAGTCGAGAAGCTGTCGCAGGCATTATCGCGCACCCTTCGCAGGAATTGTGCCTTGTCGCCTTCTCCCGACCAGTCGTTCAGCACGCTGATCCGCGTGCCATCCGCAAGGACAAAACCCGCAATATCTATGGCGTTGGCAGTCGCGTGTTCACTCCAAGGACCGGAATCACGCCCGTAGAGACGGCGGCAGGAATACGCTCCAAGATGCTCTATACGTTGAATTTTCGAACCGAAGATTTCTTCGGCTAGCGGTGCCACTGCCTCGCGTTCCCACAACAGCAGCGCAATCGATGCCGAACATGTCACAGGCGGACTATTCGGCGACAACGGGAGCCCGGTAAGGACGGTACGGTCTTCCCGCCTGCAAGCACCTTCGCCCGCCGGCTCGAGTATTTCGTGGACCACATCGCTTCGGTCGAGAACGCCCCGGCATTCGGCCACATCCTCACGCAGGGATTGCAACTTGGCTTCCGTCGCCCACCCCACAGGATCGCGTAGGTCCAGTGGCGCCCAGGGGTCATGCTCGGGATGTTCGGCTAGCCACACGCGGCCAGCTATCAGCAGGCTGGCCAAGATCAGGAATACCAGAACCCGGCGGTCGCCGGTGAACTTGCCGATGCGTTTGGAAAAATGCGCCTTTACCATCGATATTCCAACACTTCGCCCTTCCCGATGGTACTCGGCTGCTACCTATGTTTCTAAGTAGCTGTGGTCGCGGCAAATTGTTCCTCACCTAACGATGCTTGCACAGAACCGGCGTGGTGGATGCGGGTCACGCTCGCTGAGCGATTTCCTCGAGACGTTGTCGCACCGCCCGCAGGTCGTTGTCGAACAAGCGCACCTGTTCATCCCTGGCGGCCCCATCCAGACGCAGCAGATAGGATGGGTGCGCTGTCACCCACAACTCACTGCCGTCCTCTAGCTGGATCGGTGCGCCCCGAGCCTTGGAAATACTGACCGTTTTACCGAGCATGCCCCGAGCTGCACTGGCCCCCATCGCCAGCACCAGTTTCGGCTGAACGATCGCTCTTTCGCTTTCCATCCACCACCGACACGTATCGATTTCCTTTGCCGCCGGGCTCTGGTGAATGCGCCGTTTTCCGCGCTGAACATATTTGAAATGCTTTACGGCGTTGGTGACATAAGCCGCGCTTCGATCGATCCCCGCCATCTGCAGATGATCGTCGAGCAATTGTCCCGCTGGGCCGACGAAGGGTCGGCCCTTGATATCCTCCTGATCGCCCGGCTGTTCGCCCACGATCATCAAGGCAGCGTCCTGCGGCCCTTCGCCCATGACGGCGTGATTATCGAGCAATCCGATCGGGCATTCGCGACAGGCTGATATAGCCTTGTCGATCGCGGCCAAAGTCTCCGGCCGCTCGTCGAATTCCAGCGCTCCCTTCTCGACCATTTTCGCCTCACGGGATTGGGCCCCTGCGACGAGCTCGGGAATAAGCGCCGCTTCAGGCATGTTCTTCCAGTATTTCTTCGGCATTTCTTTAAGCATCGCGCCGATCTTGAGACGCGCCGGATTGAAGATGGACGCGTAATAAGTGCGCCATAAATCCTCCATGGGATCGCCTTGCGGAGCATCGGAGCGCTCTGCCGCCGGCCCCTCGGTCATGGTTTCGCCGTCCCAGTGAAGGCTTCCGCGAGGCGTAAGGATCGACCAGCGCATATTGGCAAACCTGCGCATGAAAAAACCCGCATTGGCGCGCAGAATATGATGGTCAGGCTCGAACCAGGCGACGTATCGATCACCGCCTTCTGCCTCATCCGCTTCGACGAGGCGAAACCGCACAAATGCATGCATCTTGTGACTGTCGCGCCGAACATTTTTGTCCAGCTCCTCGATTTTGCGGACATCGTCGTCAGCCTTGTCCTCCATCATCCCGGGATTTGCCTGCAACCGCCATAACAGCCGGTACAACAGCGCGAACCGCTCCGGATCGGAATGAAGCGCGGCATTTCTTGCCAGATTCACGAACCGACGGTTGGCGCGTACAGGCGGAGCACCTGAAGTCGGCGTAGGAACACCATGGTCACCTTGCGCGAAAAGGTCGCCGCTCCCTCCCGGTTCGATCCAGGAAATACGATCGGGCGGAACCTGAGCCTGAATCAGTGCTCGCGCGCAATCGCGCCAGAAATCGAAATCATCCGCTACCGGCAGATGCACCACATGGAAACTGCCTGCGCGCGCGACCTGGAGCATGGTCATGCCGAAAACAGCTCCAGCTGCTCGGTCTTGGGCGCGAGCATCGTGCGCAGGTCTGCGCGGTCCGTAAGCATTAAAGGACGCCAATCTACGGTGCAGATGAACGGTCGAACCTTGGTGATGGACAGCGTAAGCCGCGCCACATCGTCGAGCCGCAACGTCCGGTGCCTGCGACTGGTAAGGATCTTGTGAACCGCTTTGACGCCCAGTCCAGGCACGCGCAATAATTGCTCCTTCGTGGCGCGATTTACATCCACGGGGAACTGCTCCCGAAACTTGAGCGCCCAGGCAAGCTTGGGATCGATGTCCAGCGGCAGATTTCCATCCGCTTCTGTCGCCTGCATCACCTCGGCCGGCTTGTAGCCGTAAAACCGCATCAACCAGTCCGATTGGTATAGCCTGTGTTCGCGGATCAATGGCGGCCGCTTCAACGGGAGAACCGCACTCGCATCGGGAATGGGAGAAAACGCGCTGTAATATACACGCCGCAGTTTGAAACTGTCGTAAAGCCGGCTCGCCTTGCCAACGATATCGCTGTCCGTCGCCGTGTCCGCGCCAACGATCATCTGCGTGGATTGCCCAGCGGGGGCAAAACGCGGAGCATGTTTGAACTTCTTACGCGCATCTTTCAGCTCGGCGATGTCGCTGGTCACTTTGCCCATCGCTCCTTCGATCTGTCCGGAATTCTTGTCCGGCGCGAGGCGGGTCAGCCCGCTATCGGTCGGCAGTTCCACATTGATCGAAACGCGGTCGGCATACAGCCCGGCCTGATGCACGATTTCCGCATCTGCTTCGGGGATGGTCTTGAGATGGATATAACCGCGAAAATCATGTTCTTCGCGAAGGATGCGCGCCACTTCGACCAGCTGCTCCATCGTGTGATTGGAGCTTTTGACGATGCCTGACGAAAGGAACAGCCCCTCGATATAATTACGCCGATAGAACGCCAGTGTCAGATCCACCACTTCCTGCGGGGTGAACCGGGCGCGCGCGACGTTCGAACTCTTGCGATTGATACAGTAGTGGCAATCGAACACGCAGTAATTGGTCAGCAGGATCTTCAGCAGACTGATGCAGCGACCGTCCGGCGCATAGGCGTGACAGATGCCCATCCCTTCCGTCGACCCGATCCCCTTCCCGCCAACCGAATTGCGTTTCGACGTACCCGAAGACGCGCAGGATGCATCGTATTTCGCCGCATCCGCGAGAATTTCGAGCTTCTGAAGGGTGGAGGCAGAGGCCATTTGTTCTATATATGTTCAACACCTCCCGTTGCAAATATCGTTTGATATAATTTGCCCCCCTCTCCGTTTTCGCTGCATCCACCCGCGGGACCGAACAGACGTGTCGATCATTGCATGAAGACAAATCTCACGAGGAGTCGATCAATGAAACACGCCGAAGGAAATCCGGAAGACCTCAAGAAGAAGTTCTGGAAGTCGCTGGCAGACAGCCCATTTCTGTTCCTACAGCTCACGAACGACAGCTCCACTGCGGTGCCGATGAGCCCGCAGCTCGACAAGGATGCTAACAGTTCGATCTGGTTCTTCACCCACACCAAGAGCGACTTTGCCAGGCTCGGTTCCGCCACCGCGACCTTCGAAGGAAAGGGTCACGACATGTTCGCCCGCTTCAACGGCACGCTGGTGAAGGAAACCAGTCAGGAGCGGTTCGACCAGTTCTGGAATAATTTCATCGAAGCTTGGTACGATGGCGGCAAGACCGATCCCGATATCCTGTTCCTGCGCATGGATCTGGGCGATGCGGAAATCTGGGACGGCGACATCGGCCTCCTGAATACCGCGAAGATGGCATTGGGCATGACGGTCCACGACGAAGCGGAAAAACGCCACGTCGACACGGTCGATATCTGATC
This sequence comes from Qipengyuania pacifica, assembly GCF_019711555.1. Lineage (NCBI taxonomy): Bacteria > Pseudomonadati > Pseudomonadota > Alphaproteobacteria > Sphingomonadales > Erythrobacteraceae > Qipengyuania > Qipengyuania pacifica. The sequence goes on from NZ_JAIGNQ010000002.1 coordinate 12,940, forward strand.
CGACCGTCTCTCTAATCAAAAAGGGGCGCCTCAGCGGGCGCCCCTTCTTGTATCAGTCGTTCTTCCTGCCAGGCTCGATCGGCACCATCGTCTCGTCTCCGGCAACATCGTCGACCACTTCGACAATGCCCTGCCCCAGATGGCTGCGCCTGCGCGAATAGAGCACATAGATCACCACGCCGATGATCCCCCACCCCGGCAGGAACAGCATGGCGGCACTCGGCAGGTTGAAGAACAGCAGCACGCAGCCGATGATCGTCAGCGGCGCGACGACCCACACCATGGGTACCTTGAAGTGCCGCTTGCGCCCCGGATCCCTCACGCGCAGCACCATTACGGCCACTGCCACCATCAGGAAGGCATAGAGCGTTCCCGCGTTCGAGATATCCGCCAGCTGACCGACCGGGAAGAATGCCGCCCCGATGGCCACGGCAAGACCGGTGATGATGGTCACGACATGCGGCGTCTTGAACCGTGGGTGCACCCGGCTCAGCCGTTCGGGCAGCAGTCCGTCGCGGCTCATCACGAAGAAGATGCGCGTCTGCCCGAAAATCAGCACTAGGATGACCGAAGGCAGCGCGAGGAAGGCTGCCAGCCCGATCGCATTGCCGAAGCCGGAAAAGCCCAGCATCTTGAGCACATGGGCCAGCGGTTCGTTCGAACAGACCAGCGCATCGGCATATTGCGGCATCGCACATTGGCGCGCCAGTTCGGGCGATCCCGCTTCCAGCGGAATGCCCATTGCATCCATGATCGGCTGCCCGCCGATGGTCCCGATCGCACCTGCAGCGACAAGGATGTAGAAGATCGTGCAGAACAGCAGCGATCCGACCAACCCGATGGGTACGTTGCGCTGCGGGTTCTTGGTTTCCTCCGCCGCGGTCGAAACCGCATCGAAACCGACATAGGCGAAGAACATGGTCGCCGCCGCACCGACTGCGCCCACCCCGGTTCCCCAACCGCCGAAGACCCCGGCCGGCAGGAACGGGTTGAAATGCGACGCTTCGAATTCCGAGCTCGTCAGCGTGATCGCCACGAACGCGGTCAGCGCCGTAACCTTCACGATGACGAGGACGGCATTGACCTTGGCGCTTTCACTCGTGCCGATGACCAGCAGGCCGGTCACTAGCAGCGCGATCACCAGCGCAGGAAGGTTGATGAACCCGCCTGCGGCCCCGCCCAGGGCCAGCGGCCCCGCGCTCAACCAGGCGGGCAGATGAATACCCAGTCCGCCCAGCACGGTCCCCGAGAAATAGCCCGACCAGCCCACCGAAACCGCCGATGCGGCGATGGCGTATTCCATGATCAGCGCCCAGCCCACCGTCCAGGCGAAGAATTCACCGATGGTGGCGTAACTGTAGGTATAGGCCGATCCGGCGACCGGTATCATCGCGGCAATTTCGGCATAGCAGAGCGCGGCCACGATGCAGACGCCGCCGGCTATGGCGAAGGCGATCATCAGGCCGGGTCCGGCCTTTTGCGCCCCGACGGCGGTCAGCACGAAAATGCCCGTGCCGATAACGCAACCGATGCCCATCAGGGTGAGCTGGAACCAGCCAAGCGACCGGCTCAGCGACTTCTTCTCCGCTGCGGCCAGAATGGCGTCGAGCGGTTTTACTCTGTCGAAAATCATGCGGCCTATGGCCCCCCACAGGCCCGCCGCAGGACTACCCTGCTCCGCCAGCCGGACTACGGCAATTAAATGCTAATTCCTCGCCCGAAAAGCCGAATTCGTATCAAGTACCCAGAATTGAGGGAAACAGGCCGGTTGTAAGGATAATGGCAACCGCCAGCGGGCATAGCCACGCGATCAGGAAACGCCATATGCCGAAGGCCAGCGGGGACAGTCCCGTCGTGGTCAGCAGCAGGTTCTTGTCCGCTTTCCACCCGATGAAGATCGATGTCAGCAGCGCGCCGACCGGCAGCATCACCTTGCCGGTAAATCCATCGACCGTGTCCAGGATATCGGTATCCGCGAACAGGCTCCAGAAGCCCAGCGGGCGCACATCGGCCCACACATTGTAACCCAGCAGGCAGGCTATCCCCATCAGGAAGGCACCGCCGCCGAAGATTAGCGCCGATTTCGGGCGGCTCCAGCCACGCTCGCCGATGCCCCAGGCCGTCGGCACTTCCAGCAGCGAAATCGAACTGGTTACCGCCGCCACCAGGATGAGGACGAAGAACAGGAAACCGAACAGGGCGCCGCCCGGCATGGTCTGGAATGCGAAGGGCAAAGTCTGGAACACCAGCGTCGGCCCCGCTGCGGGATCGAGGCCCACGGCGAACACGATCGGGAAGATCATCAGGCCGGCCAGCAGGGCCACGCAGGTATCTGCTACCGCGATCAGGGCCGACGTCGGGCCAAGGCCGCTGCCTTCCTTGATATAAGATCCGTAGGTTATCAGCCCGGCAACCCCCAGCGACAGCGAGAACAGGGCCTGCCCCAGGGCGGAATTCATGACCTGCGGGGTCAGCTTCGACCAGTCCGGAGTGAACAGGAATGCAGCGGCCTGGCCGATGTCGCCTTCGATGGCGCCATACAGCACCAGCCCGACCAGCAGGACGAAGAACATGGGCATCAGATAGGTCGCCGCCTTTTCGATACCCGAACTCACACCGCGCGCGACGATATAGAGCGTCAGTCCCATGAAGACGAAGTGGACGCCCAGCAGCAGACCGGGGCTGGCGAACATGTCGCTCAGCCGCTGCTGGATCTGATCCTGGCTTTCACCGGCCAGCGCGCCTCTGAAGGGGTCACCGGCCAGAATGGCCTGGACCAGATCGCCGCCCATGATGCCCGCGTAATAGAGCACCCAGCCCGCCACCACGGAATAGAACGAAACGATCAGGAACGCCGCCAGCGCACCCACGCCGCCGAAAATCGCCCAGCTTGGCGATGCCTTGGACTGTGCGGCAACGCGCCGGATCGATCCCACGGCGTCCGTCTGTCCCGCCTTGCCGATGAACACTTCGGACAGGACCAGCGGCAGACCCAGCAGGAACACGCAGGCGATATAGAAGATTACGAAGGCCCCGCCGCCACTTTCCCCGGCAAGTGTCGGGAAGCGCCAGATGTTCCCCAACCCCACTGCAGCCCCTACCGCAGCAAGGATGAATGCCGAACGCGAGGACCAGCCTTCGCTTGTCGAAGTGGTGGTTGCGACCATCGTTTTTACACCTCCCGGATCGCGACTATTGCTGCCGCGCGCATGAAATTTGCGTCCTTAGACACGGAATACCGTGGAATTCCAAGCTTCGCTTTGCCATCGTCCACGCGATTGCTACTGGAGCGACCATGTCTACAACCTTCCAGCTCGATACCAGCACCAGCCGTGCCAATCCCACACCGCAGCCGATGAAACGGCTTACAGTGCCCAAGATCCGGGCACACAAGGCGGACGGGGAAACGCGTGAACCGCTGGTGATGCTCACGGCCTACACCGCGCGCCAGGCGCAACTGCTTGATGCGCATTGCGATATCCTGCTGGTGGGCGATTCTCTGGCGCAGGTCATCTACGGCCTGCCCACCACCATCCCCGTCACGCTCGACATGATGGCCAATCACGCCGCGGCCGTCGTGCGGGGCAGCTATCATTCCGTTGTCGTGGTCGACATGCCGTTCGGATCGTACGAACAGTCGCCCCAGCAGGCGTTCGAAAGCGCCACTTTCCTGCTCAAGCAGTCGGGCGCAGCCGCGGTCAAGCTCGAAGGCGGCGAACAGATGGCCGAAACCGTGGCCTTCCTCAATCAGCGGGGCATTCCCGTCATGGGCCATGTCGGCCTCACCCCACAGGCGGTCAATGTGCTCGGTGGATACGGCGCGCGCGGCCGCGACGATGCGGAAGCGACGAAGATCGTTGGCGATGCCCAGGCGCTCGACAAGGCAGGGGCCTTCGCCATCGTCCTGGAAGGCGTGCTCGAACCGATCGCGATAGAAGCGACGAAGACGGTCTCCTGTCCTACCATCGGCATCGGCGCTTCCGCCCAATGCGATGGGCAGGTCCTCGTGACCGAAGACATGCTGGGCATGTTCGATCGCGTTCCCCGCTTCGTGAAGAAGTATGAAGACATCGCCGGCGTCATCGAACGCACGGTGGTGAAATACGCCGAAGAAGTGCGTGCGCGCAGTTTCCCGACCTCCGATCAAACCTATCAGCCCAAGGGCTGACCAACCGAGCATCTCCCATGGAAACCATGCGCAAATACTACGCGTTCTCCTTCGCCTTTACCGCGGTCTGCTTTGCGCTGGCTGCATGGTATGGCTGGGCGAGCACCGGATCGATCACCGCCACCCTCGGCATTCTATGGATCGTCCTTGTTCTCTCGATCCTCGAAGTTTCGCTCAGCTTCGATAATGCCGTGGTCAACGCCACCGTGCTGCGCGATATGGATCCGGTCTGGCAGCAGCGCTTCCTGACCATCGGGATCCTGATCGCGGTCTTCGGCATGCGCATCGTCTTTCCCATTGCGATCGTCGCCATCGCAGCAAAGGTCGGACCTCTCGAGGCGGTTTCCCTGTCCCTCAACAATCCCGCCGAATACGAACGCATCGTGTCCGATGCGCACATCGGCATCGCCGGTTTCGGGGGCGCCTTCCTGGCGATGGTGGGGATGACCTTCTTCTTCGACAACGACAAGGAAGTGCACTGGATCGCGGCGGTCGAAAAAACGATCAACAAATTCTCCAATGTTCCCGCAATCGAAATCGGGCTCGTGCTCGTGCTGGTCTACACGGTCTCGACCATGCTGGCGCCGGCCGATGCCATTACCTTCCTCACCGCTGCCATCCTCGGCCTCGTGACCTTCATTGCCGTGCACGCCATCGCGGCCCTGATCGAGGAACGCGAAGCGGCCAAGAAGGCTACCGGCGAAATCGTCAAATCAGGCCTCGGCGGTTTCCTCTATCTGGAAGTCCTCGACGCCAGCTTCAGCTTCGACGGCGTGATCGGCGCCTTCGCGCTGTCGAACAACATGATCATCATCGCTCTGGGCCTGTCTGTCGGGGCAATGTTCGTCCGTTCGATGACGATCCATCTGGTGCGCACCGGCACGCTGGCCCAATATCGCTACCTTGAACACGGCGCGTTCTGGGCGATCATCGTGCTCGGGATCATCATGCTGCTGTCGGCCCGCTACCATATTCCGGAAACGATCACCGGACTGCTGGGCGCCGTTCTTATCGGGCTCAGCTTCGCGTGGTCGGTGCGGCACAATCGCCGCCATCCCGAAGATGCGATGACGCCGCCAGCCGACTAGCGATCGGCGCTGCCACCACCAGCTGGAACAGGTGATAGAGCAGCAGCGCCACCACGATGAACCCCGCCTGGTCGGCAGGAAAAAGGATGGTGGCCAGCGGCGCGCCCACTGCTGCGCTCTTCTGCGCGCCGGCAAACAGGAACGAAATGCGATCCGGGCGCGCGAGGCCAAGAGCCTTGCCCGTCAGCCAAGCCCCGATGTTCGCGACGAACAGAAATGTTGCGACCAGCCCTGCGATACCCAACCAGTCGAGCGCATCGACCCGGGTCCAGATACCCTGCTCTACCGCGCCCGAAAACGCCACGTAGATCGCTGCCGAGATCACGAAGCGATCGACCCACACGATCTTTCCCTTGTGGCTGTTTGTGAACGCGACCGTCCGGCTTTGCAGTAACTGGCCGATGGCAAAGGGCAGCACCAGCAGCAGCATGATCTTGACGAAAGCGTCGATCCCCACATCCCCGCTGCCGCTCCCGCCCAGCGCGAGAAAGACAGGGACCGTCACGAACACACCAAGGATGTTGAGCAGCGCCGCGGCCACCACCGACAGCGCGACATTGCCCCCTGCCAGCGAGCTATAGGATGTCGCTGACTGGACGGTGGACGGCAGCACGCCCAGATACAGGAAACCCAGCGCCACGGATGGCGCCAGCCAGGCACTCGCAAGTGACGACAGTGCCAGTCCGATCACCGCCATTGCGCCGAAGACCCACAGGATCAGGGGCAGCAGGAACCGCCAGTTGGCGACACCGGCCACGATGTCGCCGCGCGCTATCCGCATTCCGTTCAGCAGAAACAGGACGAAGATCGCGGCATTCGCCACCGCCTGGGCTACTCCCCGCGCGTCGCCTGTCGCAGGCAGCAGGGCGGCAAGCGCTATGGCGGTGACCAGCATGCGCAGCATGGGGTCCGACAGGACTGTTCTGAAACTCATGGACCGCCCTCTGCCGCGCCGTGGGGCGGGTGTCGAGAGGTTCAGATCGCTGTCACAGACCTCAACTTCGCTTCAAGTTCAATACGCTTCGGGTCGTTCTCGGGCAGAACCGCGATGAGCGCGGAAATTGCATAGGGGTTCATCGGCTGCAATTCGTGCGCTGCCAGCGCGAAGGACAGTGCCTCTTCCTGATCGCCCAGTTCCCGCGCGGCCACACTTCGCGCGGCCAGCACCCAGGGCACGCGCTCCATCCCGGATTGCATGGCATGATCCAGCAGCGGCACCGCCCTCGCCCATTTCCCTTCCGCTGCCAGGGCATCGGCCAGCATGGCGGCGGCCTCACCGTTCATCGGGTTACCCTGCACATATGTCTCGATCATACGCCGAGCATCTGCCGGGGTGTTCTGTACCCCGATCAAACGTATGATCAGCACCCATCCGCGTCTGATTTCGGCAGATCGCTCATAGGCCGTGCGCGCAGCCGCCCGGTTACCCGATGCCAGTTCCGCGTCGCCCAAAATCGAAAACGCATCGGCCGAACCGGGAAACCGGCGCGCGAAATCCCGCGCCTTCGCCACACCCGCCGCCGGATCTGCACGGGCAATCGCCGTCCGCACGAAATTACGCGTCTCGACCCCGCCTCCCTTGTCCGAACTGTTTGTATTTACAGCAGGAAGTACCACCATGCCGCCTTGCGATACCGCCGCCAGATCAAGGAATTCGGCTGCCGTATCCCGGTCGCCCAGCGCTTCGTAAGCCCGCCCGACCAGCGTCCGCAGATACGCAGACCCGCCATTCCCCGCAGCAGTCTGCGCAAACCGCGAAACCAGTTCCTGCTCCCCGCCACTGCGCGACAGCGCGTAAGCCAGCAAATCCCGAACCCTCCGGTTATCCGCCTGCCCCCCACCATAAATTCGATCCAGAGCCCTCACCGCACTCGCATAGTTCTCCTCCTGCAAATCGATGATGGCCGATAGGATTTGCGCTGACGGGACCCTCCTTTCGACGTGGCTGGACCGTCCCAGAAGGTCGCGCGCCAATCGGAAATTTCCACCCCGCGCCGCGATGACTGCCTGGACGAACAGCCCCTGCGCTGTACCAACCGCGCTGCCGTCGCCCCCGCGCAAAACTCGAAGCGCCTCTGCCGCCTCCCCCGCATCCCCAAGAGTAGCCGCAAGTTCAACGCGCAAGGAAACGTCGTCAGGCTGCCGCTCGACGGCATCGCGCAGGAAGCGAACGCCCGATCGCATGCCTTGAGCATCGCGGATCAGCTGGCCACGAAATCGTAGCGCTCCGCCGTTCTCGGGATCCAATTTCAATGCGCGCTCTACCGCCTGTGAAACCTGCACTTGCTCGCCGCGACGATAGCGCAGCCGCCCGATTTCGACCCAAAGTTCAGAATTCGCCGGGTCTGCCTCGTAAGAACTGTCGAATGCTCGCGCTGCCGCGGCTAAATTGCCCTCGGCCATCTCGATGCGTCCCAGCAGCAAATGGCGCTCTGCGGCGGCCCCTGCGGGAAAATCCTCCCCTTCAAGCCAGTTTCGCGCGCCCGCGAAGTCTCCTTCTCCCAATGCAGCTTCCGCCAAATCGAGCGAAAGATCTCGCCGGGGAACACCGGCAGCGAGCGCATGGTCGAGGTGAATTCTGGCGATGCCAGGGTTGCCATTGGCCAATTCCACCCGCGCTTTATCGACCTCTGGCTGGGTATCCTGCGGTTGCCCGCAAGCTCCCAGCACCAGACAGGTCAACGCCAACAGCGAGTAAGCCCTGAGGCTAAGTCTGAAGGTCATACTGCTTGAGCAGGTCGTACAGCGTCGGGCGGCTGATACCGAGCAACTTTGCCGTGTTCGAAATATTCCCCTCGCTCCGCGCGAGCGCTTGCCGGATCAGCCGACGATCCGCCTGCTCGCGCGCGGCTTTGATATTGAGGGTGATGTCTGCGCCATCATCACCGGCCTGATCCAGATCCAGATCCTCGACTGATACCAATTTGGCATCGGCCATGATCACCGCCCGTTTGACGCGGTTCTCGAGCTCGCGGACGTTTCCAGGCCAGCTCCAATTGTCGATTGCCGCAAGTGCGTCCGGCGCAAAGCCTTTTACCTTGAGGTTCATCTCGTCGGCAAAACGCGCCAGGAAATATTTGGCCAGCAGGATGGCATCGCCCGTTCGCTCTGCAAGCGTAGGCACCTTGATCACCATCTCCGCAAGGCGGTAGAACAAGTCTTCTCGGAATGTTCCATCCGAAATCATGGCTTCAAGGTTCTGGTGGGTGGCACACACGATCCTCGTGTCGACGGGAATCGTTTTCCGACCACCAAGACGTTCGATGTTCCGCTCCTGCAGAAACCGTAACAACTTCACCTGAAGAGGTAGCGGGATATCGCCGACCTCGTCGAGGAACAGCGTGCCACCGTGAGCAAGCTCGATCTTGCCTTCAGTGGTCTTGACTGCCCCGGTGAACGCGCCCTTTTCATGACCGAACAACTCGCTTTCCAAAAGGGTTTCCGGGATGGCGGCGCAATTGATTGCGACGAACGCACCACATCTGCGCTCGCTGCAATCATGCACGCCTCTCGCCAGAAGCTCCTTGCCCGTACCACTGGCGCCGAGGAGCATGACCGACACATTGGTGGGTGCGACCCGCTCAATCGTTCGTGCGACTTTGGCCATCTCCGGGGCTGCCGTAACCATAGCCCCCAGTACCGTCCGGTCTTCGCCAACCTGTTGAGCCAGTCGCCGATTCTCGGTCTCAAGCTGATACAAGCGGTATGCGCGCTGCACGATCAGCCCCAGCGTGTCGATGTCGACGGGCTTCTGATAGAAATCATAGGCCCCCCGATCAACAGCGCGCAGAGCGCTTTCACGCGCCCCATGCCCCGACGCAACGATGACTTTAGTGTCCGGCTTCAACGCCATGATCGCCTCGAGGACCGCAAAGCCCTCGCTGGTGCCGTCGGGATCCGGCGGCAACCCGAGATCGAGTGTCACTACTGCTGGCTCTTCCGTCCTCAGCGCGTCGATCGCCGCTTCGCGCGTACCGACAATGACGACATCGAAATCTTCGTATGCCCATTTGAGTTGGGCCTGAAGTCCTTCATCATCCTCGACGATCAGAAGTTTGGGCTTGGACTGCGCCATCATGCCACCTCGCGTTCGCGAACATCGGCGCGATCGAATAATTTCGCCGCAGAAAGAAGCGGAAGACTTATTGTAAAACGCGTGCCTAGGCCCTCGCGAGATTCCACATCCAATCGCCCCCCCATGGCACGAACAAGTTCGCGTGCTTCGAAGGCACCAATTCCGAAGCCCCCGGCTTTTGAAGAAACGAACGGCTTGAAAAGGCCGCTGCGGAGAAAATTTGGCGACATGCCGTGACCGTTGTCTGCAATATGGATCAAGCCCGCGATTCCATCGGAGTATGCAGCCAGCATGATCGGGGCATCGGTATCACTGGCCTCGATCGCATTCTGGATCAGGTGGTTGAGAGCCTGCTCCAGAGCCTTCGAATTGCCTTCGACCCTAGCGGTTTCCGACCGAAGCACTGTTACGGGATGGATCTGCCCGAATTGATCGGCGAGCCGCTCTACAGTGTTGGAAAGTTCGAGAACCTCGCTCGCGCCGGTTTCGGGTCTGGTGTATTTCCCCAACCTGGCGAGCAACGCATTGAGTTTGTCCGCACTGCTCCGCAATGTGACGAGCATATCTTTTCGGAATTCCGGATTTTCGGCGTGTTTTTCGGCGTTTCGCAATAGAAGCGCCATCTGGCTCGATAAATTCTTGATGTCATGCATGACGAAAGCGATGCGTCGGTTGAATTCGTCGAACCTCCCCGCTTCCAGCAATGCGGCCTGACCGGATTGTTCGGCAAGATAACTGGCCAGCTGCCTGCCCACGACCTTGAGCAGATCGAAATCCTCCCAGTCGAGCTTTCGCTCCACCAACGGCCGAGACAATATTGCGAGGCCAACGAGGCGATCGAAATGGAGGAGTGGGACGACTGCCCAAGCTTGCCTATCCCCGCGCAACCACTCCGGTATCAGAACCTGTTCGCCACAATGGTCGACGTTTTCGCGCAGCTCATCCAGCGCGACAATCAGCTCATTGCGTTCGAGAAGTTCGCCAAGCTCCGCCGGAGCAGCCTTTGCTGGCACCTTGATCTCGGACCATTGCCAGTTCGCGGCAAGTTGTAGTGTACCGTCATCATCCGGGGTGAGCAGAATGCCGGCATGACTGTCGGTGATGTCTGCAAGAGCCTTGATCAAACGCTCTTGCAGTGTCGAATTATCGAGGCCGGTCGCACCAATCGTATGCGTGAACCTGATCCACTCCGTCCGATAATCGTACCGATGCTTGAACAGGTGCTTGACCGCGGTCACTCTCAACCATCCACGCAGGCGGGCAGACGGCAGCCAGATCAATGCGAGTGCGCCGGCTGCTATGATGAGCCCCACTTGCGTCATACGGGCGAGATCGCCCGTGAAGGTATCGAAAGATCGTGCAAGCGCAAACATCACGATCAGATAGGCAGCGATCACCATGAGAGAGAGAAACCGGAAGGTGACTGCCCGTGATGGTCGGAATTCCAACCCGGATGCATTGCGATTGAACCCCATCGCAAAGGGAACTGCACAAATTGCAGCGGCCAATCCGCGGAGTGCATCCAGTTCGAGTGGCACCGCCCCCGTCACATAAGCGATCGTGAAATAGTTGAGATCGAAAACCCAAAACCACACGAGTGCCGCCACATTCCAGCGCAGGATTTGCCGAGAGGATATTGCGGCGCCAACATAGAGATTATGGAGCAATACCAGCGCGCCAACGCAAACCAGAATGCGAAACAAGGACGCGGTGTCGAAGATCGCAATAAGGTCAGTGCCGGGCACATTCTGTCGAGCGATCAAGAGCAATGCGATTTGCAAAATTTCGACGAGTACGAGCGCGATTGCTGTCGGGCGCACCAATCGCAGCGTTTCATCGCGGCCATCATTGGCGAAAAGCCGGTATAACATGAACAGCCACGCCAGATTACGCGCGACCTCGCTCAATTCCACGATCGGTCGACTTGGTCCAAAGCTTGCTGCTGCAAAGCACCAGTTGGCAGTCAACGCCAACGCCACGACAGCGGGCATGCGATCAGTTCGGCCTGCATCGCCCCTGCTGCCAATCCACAGCGCCGAGAGAGCGCAGCTTATCGCGCCTACCGTATATCCGACATAGGCCAGACTTGCGATCCAGGTGGTCATCTGGCGCCATCCGGCCACAGAATTACACGAGCTGTCTGCAAGAGGATGAGGAGATCGAGGAAAGGCGTGTAGTTCTTGGCGTAGTAGAGATCGTATTCAAGCTTATGCCGCGCATCTTCGATGCTTGCACCGTAAGGATAATTGATCTGCGCCCACCCGGTTATCCCAGGTTTTACAACATGTCGTTCGGCGTAATAGGGAAGCTCGCGTTCGAGATCGCTTACGAATGCAGGCACTTCGGGGCGAGGCCCGACGAAGCTCATCTCCCCTTTGAGCACGCTCCATACCTGCGGCAGTTCATCGATGCGAACCTTGCGGATGAGACGTCCGATGCGGGTTATGCGTGGATCATCCTTCTCGGCCCACTTCGCCCCTGCCGCTTCGGCATCGGTACGCATCGAACGCAATTTAACGAGTGTGAAATTCTGGCCGTAAAGACCAACACGGGTCTGCCGAAAAAACGCAGGCCCCTTCGTTTCAAGTTTTATCAGAACGGAGAAGATAGCGATCAGGGGAACGCCGATCGTAAGTATCAGCAGACTGACGACGATGTCGAAAAAGCGCTTCCCGATGCTGGAAAGCCTCTGGCCAGCGGAGAATCCGTCCGAGAATATCAGCCAACTTGGATTGAGCGTATCCAGGTCGACGCGGCCCAGTTCTCTTTCCAGAAAGCTCGAGAAATCGTTTACGTAGACACCATTGGTCTTGACCCGCAACAAGTCCTTGAGCGGCAGGGAATTGCGCCGCTCCTCCAGCGCAAGCACTACTTCGGTTGCACCGACCCGAAGAATGAATTTTCCGAGATTGGATATGGATTCACGAGGGACTGCGGTTTCGATCGTGCTGGCGCTATCGCCCATCGCCACGAATGCACCAACAGAAAACCCGCTGTCCCGCCTCTGCGAGAGGCGCAGCAGCCGTTCCGCTCGCTTGCCCGAACCCAGCACGAGGATCGTTCGACGGAAAGCGTCCGCACCTAGCATGCGGCCAGCCAATATGCGATTGGCAACAAGCAGCAGGATAGCGATGCCCATGGCATACAACAGGACCGAGCGCCAAAGTGCCGACCCTGGCAGAACGAAGTTCATCAATGCGATCGCGAGCACGCCAAGGCTGACGGCGACAAGCAAGCGGGCAGTGGCAAAGCGGAGGGAGCGGAGCGCTTCCGGGCCATAGGTCCCGACCGCAATCATGGCCAGCCATACCACACCGGCAAAGCCGACCAGTTCCGGAATGCGCTCTGCGAGCGGCCCGGCATCGACAGAGATCTGCGTTACGCGCAGCCGCCATGCACCTTCGCCTGCTATGAAGAGCAGAACCAGATCTGTTACTGATAGCAACACCACATTGTATGAAATGTAGTGTTTGAACAGGCGGATCATCCGGGGCCGGCTCGCAATTGGCTAGTGTCGGAATTCCTGACTAGCAAACATAGAGTGAACCGTCGGTAAATTTTACACTGGCAATAAGCGTTACACTTCCAAGCGCATTGAAATGGCTTCAGTTGGCCACCGCGTCCTCAACCGCATTTCCGGCATTTTGCGCAGCTTCCCCCACTTGCCCAGCGGCGTTACCGACCTGATCGGCAGCACCGGCAATCGCATTGTCCTTTGCGACCTCGGCGTTATTCATTTGCGACAGGAAGAAAATGCCGACGATCGCCACGACTAGCACCAACAGGATAATGGCCCAATTCGTGCCACCGCTGCGATTGGCACCGTCGGATACAACTGTATGCGTGGTATGGGTATTGCCGGCTGAATCGGTGGTTTCCGTAATGCGTTCTTCGGTCATGACCATATTTCCCTGAGATCTATCTATGCACCGAAAACGCGCCCTCTCAGGCGTGAGTTCCGCCGAGGCGACCGATTATTGGTTAACGTCTTCAAGCTCGAAGGGTGTGATACCTCGCCTCGATCTATCGAAGATAAGCTTGCGCCCAACGGGAGGAAGCGAGCGCTGACTGCAGCGGATGCGATGGCATGCAGCGCAACCTGGGCCGATGGGCTGTGCATTATCGGACCGCAGCGAAACTCCGCGAGCTTGCGCCAGGTCTTCGGCCAATACAGCTTCCACCCCGATCGCAACGACAAACTGTGCATCGCCGGGCGATCCGCTTCCCTCGACCGTTCGGGCCATGGTCAGCCAGCCACCATCCCGGTCACCGGTATTATCGGGGGCTACCAGCTGGACTTGCAATTCGCCCGCACGATTGAAAGCCCGATGCGCATGCCACAGGGGGCAGCTTACGGCAGAATCAATGAAGCGCGCAGTACTGGCTCCCGCAAAGGTCTTGGAAAACTGTCCAGCCCGGTCGAGCCGCACCATGAAGAACGGCAGGCCACGTTGCCCAACCCGCTGAAGCGTGGTCAGCCGATGGGCGAGCTGCTCGAAGCTGACGCCAAAGCGCCTTTCAAGAAGAGGAAGATCATATCCGGTCGCCTCGCAAGCGCGCAGGAACCGACTATAGGGCATCAGCAAAGCTGCGGCGAAGTACCCGTTGAGATGGCGCGCGAACAACGCTCGCGCGGTTTCCTCTTCAAACTTGGCACCCTTGGCAACTGAGTCGACCAAATCGGCAAATTCAAGATTGGCGATTTGCAGAGCGAGCTGAAAATTACGCGAAGGAATACTCAGCATTTCCGAAAGCTGCACCTGCCGTGCGTGGAGATCGAGGCGGCGGAGGCTGTCGGGCATTACATCGCGGGGGAGGATCCTGACAGCAAGCTGATGGCGCTCGCGCAAACGCTCGGTAAGAGCCACGCCGATATCCCCTCGCGACAAGCGCAGTTCATCCGCCAGCTCCTCTGCCGCCGTATCGAGATCTGCAAAATGATTGCGCCACCGCTCCACCTCACGTCGCGATGCTGCCAGAGGGTCGTTCGCGACTGATCCGATCGGTCCTGCGGTGTCGTACAGGCGAGCAAAAGCGGCAGCGACTTGAGGGGCCGAGGCGAGGAATTCATGCGCCTCTTCCCGGTCTATTCCTAAATCGGCAAAACGTTCATCGGCAAGACGGCGAGCCAGTCCTTCGATTCCGCCAATAGCTTCATCTTCGCGAAGTGACCTTGGGTCGAAGTCAAATTGCTCGACCAGTTGCACCATAACGCGCGCGCTGATCGGGCGCTGGTTGCGCTCGATCAAGTTCAGGTAGCTAGGGGAAATGCCCAGGCGTGCGGCGGCTGCGGCTTGGGTCAGGCTTTCCCGTTTGCGAAGCCTTCGAAGGGCGGGACCGGCGAAAAGAGCTGCTTCAACCATCTGTAACTTTCTTCACATATTTACATACAGACTAGCGATCCACGGCGCGATATGACAAGTTATTCTGTAAATTTCCCTATCGTTCACCGCTACGGCCAGCCAGAAGCATCGACAGGCGATCAAGCCTATAGCGACAAGGAGCACTCCCGTGACCTACTCGGCCCGGATCAATGAAATGAACGAAACCATCGCAGCAAACGGTGCGCCATGGGCTGCGATCGATGCTCAAAGCGCTGCGCGCATGGTCGTTCAAAACCGTTTCCGCACCGGGCTCGACATTGCGCGCTACACTGCGCGGATCATGCGCGAAGACATGGATGCGTATGATCGGGATCCTGCGAACTACACGCAGTCGCTCGGTACGTGGCACGGCTTCATCGCTCAGCAGAAGATGATTTCGATCAAGAAGCACTTCGGCAGCACCAAACGCCGTTACCTTTACCTGTCCGGATGGATGGTCGCCGCGCTGCGTAGCGAATTCGGACCGCTTCCAGATCAATCGATGCACGAGAAGACCAGCGTCCCTGCGCTGATCGAAGAACTCTACACCTTCTTGAAGCAGGCGGATGCACGCGAACTCGGCGGTCTGTTCCGCGAACTCGACGCGGCGAAGGAAGCAGGAGATGCGGTCAACACCCATCGCCTTCTGAAAGCCATCGACGAGCATCAGACGCATGTCGTCCCGATCATCGCCGATATCGACGCGGGGTTCGGCAATGCCGAGGCAACCTACCTTCTTGCGAAGAAGATGATCGAGGCCGGTGCCTGCGCTCTCCAGATCGAAAATCAGGTTTCGGATGAAAAACAGTGTGGCCATCAGGATGGCAAGGTGACTGTGCCGCACGAGGATTTCCTTCAGAAAATCCGCGCCATTCGCTACGCATTTCTGGAACTCGGCGTTCCCGATGGCATCATTGTCGCCCGTACGGACAGCCTCGGTGCTGGTCTGACTAAGCAAATCGCCTATTCGACCGAACCCGGCGACATTGGCGATCAGTACAACAGCTTTCTCGATTGCGACGAGGTCGATCCGGCAAGCATTACCAATGGCCAGGTCTTCATCAGCCGCGACGGCAAGCTATTAGCGCCCAAGCGCCTGCCCTCGAACCTGTACCAATTCCGGTCCGGCACGGGTGAAGATCGCTGCGTACTCGATTGCATCACGGCGCTTCAGAACGGGGCCGACCTGTTATGGATCGAAACGGAAAAACCGCATGTCGAGCAGATTGCCGGTATGGTGGATCGTGTCCGCGAGGTCGTTCCCAACGCCAAGCTGGTTTACAACAATTCGCCCAGCTTCAATTGGACACTGAATTTCCGTCAGCAGGTCTACGATGCGTGGACAGAAGCTGGAAAGGACGTTTCGGCGTTCGATCGCGCCAAACTGATGAGTGTAGATTACGACGGCACCGAGCTTGCGGCTGAAGCAGACGAGAAGATTCGCACTTTCCAGGCAGATGCCGCGAAGCGTGCGGGTATTTTCCACCACCTCATCACACTGCCGACCTACCACACAGCGGCTCTCAGCACTGATAACCTCGCTCGCGAATACTTCGGTGAACAGGCCATGCTCGGTTACGTCAAGAACGTGCAACGTGAGGAGATCCGCCAGGGCATCGCGTGTGTGAAACACCAGAATATGGCCGGCTCCGACATCGGGGACGATCACAAGGAGTACTTTGCCGGTGAAGCAGCACTCAAGGCTGGCGGCGAAGACAACACTATGAACCAGTTCGCTGCAGCGTAAGGAGAGAGAGGATGACGACCATGACAGACGACACTCCCAAGACCGAGCCCGGCCGCGCCCGCGCGCTGTTCTCCACCGCAGACTTTCGCCTTCTGCGTACTGCCCTGACGCATTACGCCCGCCAGACTGAAGACCGGGAAGAATTGGCGAAGATCAACGCCCTGCATCACCGGCTGGGGACCTATGTTCCTTCTGACGGCTAAAGACTGACACGCTTTCTCCTGGGGAGGAGAATATGGCCGTCGGAGCGCCCCAACGCTCCGGCGGCCACACTTTTGGGTAAATCAGGCGCCCGCGCGCGGCATCAGTTCGATGGCGGCGCTGGCCAAGGCCTCGGCCCCCGTTTCGATCACTTTCTCAGCGTCAGGGGCCCAGAACGGCGAATGCAACGAAGGAAGCGGTTTTCCATCGCTCTCCAGCGCATCGAGCATCGGCTGGGTCGTTCCGCTAATCCAGAAGATCATCGAATCGACATCTTCCGGGGCAGCGCGCCGAAACTGGCTGAAATCTTCGCCCCCCATCACCGCGGGCCATTCCATCACACGGTCTTCGCCAAACCTTTGTTTGAACTTGCTTGCAACTTCGGCAGTGAACTCGGGATCGTTGAAAGTGGAGGGGGTGTAGGGATCTTCCACCGTCACTTCCGGCATCAATTCCTCAGGCACACCGGCTGCAATAGCCTCCCCTCGCGCGACCCGGCGGATGCCGTCCAGTAACAACTGACGGCTCTCATCAGAATAACTGCGCACGGTTAGTTGCAATTTGGCTTCGTCACTTATGATGTTGTGCTTTGCGCCCGAATGGAAGCTTCCGACCGTGATCACAGCCGGGTCCAGCGGCGAAGAGTCACGGCTGACCACAGTCTGCAACTTCATGACAATCGCGCTGGCCAGCACAATCGGATCCTTCGTTGTATGCGGATAGGCGCCGTGCCCCCCGACGCCCTTCACGTCGATGTCGACACTATCCACATTGGCCAAGGCGTAACCGGGAGTATAACCGATCGTGCCAGCAGGGGCAGGTGCTGCCGCGTCATGGAATGCCAGAGCGTAATCAGGTTTCGGAAAGCGCGTGTACAGGCCGTCCTCGATCATCGCGAGCGCGCCAAGTCCGATCTCTTCGGCCGGCTGCAAGACCATGACGAGAGTACCCTGCCACTCGTTTTTATGCTTCACCAGAAGCTGCGCAGCGCCGATAAAACCCGCCATGTGCGTGTCATGCCCACAAGCATGCATCACCCCAGTGGTCACTCCACTTGCCGGAGTAGCGGTTACTTTGGAAGCAAACGGCAGACCCGTCTGTTCGACCACGGGAAGACCATCCATATCTGCGCGCAAGAGGACTGTCGGGCCTTCGCCGTTCTTCATTACCGATACGACACCCGTTTTCCCGACACTCTCGGTAACCTCGAAACCCAGTGCGCGCATACGCTTGGCCAGCTTGGCCGCTGTTTCATGCTCCTCGAAACTCAATTCCGGGTTGGCGTGAAGATCCCGGTAAAGCTCCATCAGTTCGGGCATGTCGCCTTCAAGATCTGCTCTCAGATCTTTTGCGCTCACTGGCGAAGCGAGCATCACTGCAATTGCAGCAAGGCCGGTGGAAATTGATTTCGACATACCCTTTATTCTCCCCAATCGATTTGCTCGCGAGCGTTTCGCGGGCTGAAGTCCAATGAATCCGGTCCAGTGACCATTACCGAAGACCAACGGTCAGCGGCGCTCTACAAGCCGTAGGTCACGACAAGCGCGAGCGACAATACGGTAACCATGATCAGGACGAGCGGCACCCCCGTGCGCACGTAATCTCTGAATTCGTAAGATCCCTCGGCCATGATCAACATATTGGTCTGATACGCGATAGGCGTCGCATAACACAAATTGCACCCGAACAGCACAGCCAGCACCAAGGGTTCGGGCGGAAGATCCAGCTTGCTGGCGATAGCAAACGCTATTGGAGTGCCCACTGTGGCTGCCGTGGCATTCGACGCAAAATTGGTCAGGAACGTCATCGCCAGCATAATGGCGGCCAGCGCCGCCCCTGGGGAAAGGTAATCGAGCCCCGCCGCCATGACCCCGCCGATCCAGTCGGCTGCACCACTCTCGAGAATGATCCTGCCCAAAGCAATACTGGCCGCCACTAGAACGATTACGCTACCTGATAGCCCGCGCCCCACCCGATCGAACTTCACGCAGCCGGTAACAAACATGAGTATCGCGCCTGCAAGCGATGCAATGGCAATTGGAACTAGCCCGATCGACGCCAGCGTGATCGACCCACCCATTATGCCCGCGGCGAGCACTGCCTTCGAACGACGCGGCAGCTCCCGCATCCCCTCGAGCTGGAGCAGACTGTCCGATCGCGCGAAATGCTGCATGTCGTCGGCCAGCCCCATGACCAGCAGCACGTCCCCTTCGGCAAAACGAAGATCGCCGCCTTCTGAGAACTGCTCCTTTTCACCCACCAGACGATCAGGGCGATGAGTGCCGATGACCGCGACCCCATAGAGATCGGCAATACCCGAGCTCGGAAGCGTCCGACCGATGAGCCGCGAATCCGCCGTGACGATCATTTCGCCCACGGCGATGTCGGTCCCGGTTTCATCCGACCTGCGGCGGATACGATCGATCACCCAGCTTGGCGCAGCATCTCCGCGCAAGGTTGCCATCGCTTCTTCAATCGCTTCGTGCGTACCGGTCATGCGGAGGCGGTGCTGGGGGCGAAGCAGGCCCACTGGAACGTCGTGGAACTCGATCCCCGCCGGCAAGCGAGTACTCAGTTCGGATAGCTCGCGGCCATTGAGCACGGAATTTTCAGTCACACGAAGTCTGGCTTCGAACAAGCGCTGGGCATGAACCGTCTCGATACGGTTGTCGCCCAGCATGCGCGGCATAACAATCCATATGAACGGCAGCGCAACCACAGCGGCGATCAGCACGATCGGGGTGAAATGGAAGACACCCATTTCCGGCATACCGAGATCCACCGCGATCGATACGACCAGGATGTTGGTCGATGTACCGATCGTCGTCGCCATTCCGCCTATAAGCGATGCTGCATTGAGTGGGATGAGCGTTTTCGACGCAGCCATCGCACCACGCATGGCGAGGTGAACGAAGATCGGCATCAGGAGCACAAGGACCGGGGTGTTGTTGATGCCCATCGACAGCAGGAATGTGACTACCAGCGAGAACAGCAGGCCGAGCTGTAGATTGACCTTGAACAGCCGCTCCAGAAACCTGGCGGCCGGTTCGAGAGCGCCGGTAACAACCAGCCCTCTGCCCATGATCATGAGCGCACAGATGGTAATCAGGGCGTAATGGCCGAAGCCGGAAAATGCCAATCCGAGACCATCGATAGGTTGCGTGTCAGGTAGAGGAAAGAAATACAGTCCAACCGCGATTACCGCGATCGTGAGCAAAGAGATGATCTCGACCGACATCCGGCCACGCGCGAAAGCCACGAACATCGCGGTCGTCACGGCCATTGCAGCAATTGCGTGGTAGGAAGGAACCCCGATCATCCAATAACCTGCCTTCCAAACTATCCTCTTAGTAGCAAGGAATAGTTTGGTACCCCTGGCCGGACTCGAACCGGCACTTCAGAAGAAACTCGATTTTGAGTCGAGCGCGTCTACCAATTCCGCCACAGGGGCACTGGGTCGGGAGCGCGGCGGATAGCTTGCAGTTGCAGCCTGTTCAAGCGCCGCGTTGCAATTGCTGATCAGAAATCCATACCGATGGCGATGTGGGCAAGTCGCGGGGCATCTTTGAACCTGGCTCCGATTGCCCCGACGGAAAGTACCGGCCCGCGGTCTGCCAGCTCGACTTGCACCGCTGGCGGATTGAAATCGCGTAGATCCACATTGCGAGGCAGAACGGGCTGCATCGGCGTGACTTTGACTTGGTTCAGCGAGGCGGGTGATGCCAAGTCGGCCAGATTGAAATCGTGTGAATGCAACGCAGG
This sequence comes from Qipengyuania pacifica, assembly GCF_019711555.1. NCBI lineage: Bacteria > Pseudomonadati > Pseudomonadota > Alphaproteobacteria > Sphingomonadales > Erythrobacteraceae > Qipengyuania > Qipengyuania pacifica. Next base: position 33,344 of record NZ_JAIGNQ010000002.1, read on the forward strand.
CCCGCGTGGCATTCCCGAGGCGACAGGTTGCGCCATTGCAGGTGCGGGACACACTGCAAAAACCATGGCAACACCCAACACTTTCAACATGCGCGACCTCTTGAGTTTCGTTACTCAAGAGACGTTGCCTGGCAGGGTTGGTTCCCCGCCTCGCTCGCCCTGTAATTCTAAGCCTTGAGAGCGTTTACGAGGAGCTTGTGCAGCTTGGAATGCAATGTGTCGTTGGCGGCGAGAACCTGAGCCGCATGGATGGGCTCCGACCGGCCACGAAAATCGGAAACGAAGCCGCCTGCTTCACGAACGATAAGGCAACCAGCGGCAGTATCCCAATCGTTGAGATCGCTTTCCCAGAAGCCGTCGAAGCGCCCGGCCGCGAGCCATGCGAGGTCAAGCGATGCCGCACCGTAGCGCCGGATACCTGCAACCTGAGGACCGATCGCGCCGAAGATCTTGGTCCATTCGCCGAAATTGCCACGGCCCTGAAAGGGGATGCCGGTCGCGATCAGGGCTTCGGAAAGACTGCGGCGCGCAGACACCCGTAACCGTCCATCGTGCAGCCAGGCGCCGCGGCTCTTTTCGGCCCAGAAGGTTTCGTCGGTGACGGGGTTGTAGACGACCGCTGCCGTGACATCGCCCCAGCCTCCACCGCCGAGCTTCGGTTCCTGGACGGCGATGCTGATAGCGAAATGCGGAATGCCATGCAGGAAGTTGCTGGTGCCGTCGAGCGGATCGACGATCCATCGGGGCTTGTTTTCGTCCCCTTCGATCACACCGGCTTCTTCCATCACAAATCCCCAATCCGGCCGTGCGGCGAGAAGTTCGTCGTAGATGGTGCGCTCGGCGATCCGATCCGCCTTCGATACGAAGTCTGCCGGCCCCTTATGGCTGACCTGGAGGTGCTCGACCTCTCCGAAGTCGCGACGCAGGCGGCCACCCGCCTTGCGCGCTGCCTTTTCCATTACGCGGATGACACCCGATAAAACGGCCATGGGAACTCTCTTATTCGGTCAGCACTTCGGTGGAACCGGCTACGAGATCGGTTTGCCCGATCTCAACTTCGGTCGAACTTTGTGCCGTCGGTATTCAGGGACTGGACGGCGAAAGATCGCCTATCCGGCTTTGCCGACGTAGCTCTGTTCATAAACGTCGACGATGATCCGCGTTCCGCTTTCGATATGCGGCGGGACCATGATGCGTACACCATTATCCAACACGGCGGGCTTGTAGCTCGACGAAGCGGTCTGCCCCTTCACCACGGCGTCGGCCTCGACGATTTCGGCTTCGATCTGCGCCGGCAGTTCCACCGAGATGGGCTTTTCTTCCCACAGTTCGAGCTTCACCTGCATGCCGTCCTGCAGGAAGGGGCGCGCATCGCCCAACAGGTCGCTCGGCAGGTTGATCTGTTCGTAGCTTTCCTGATCCATGAACACCAGCATGTCGCCATCTTCATAAAGGAACTGGTAGTCCTTCGTATCGAGGCGGACCTTTTCGACCGTGTCGGCGCTGCGGAAGCGCACATTGGTTTTGCGGCCATCCTGCAGGTTCTTCATCTCGACCTGCATGTAGGCGCCACCCTTGCCAGGCTGCGTGTGCTGGATCTTGGCGACTTTCCAGATGCCGCCTTCGTACTCGATGATATTGCCCGGACGAATGTCCACGCCGCTGATCTTCATGGGAAGCTACCTTCAACTTATAAAAGAGCATGTCCGCCCACAGGCGGGACTATGCCGCGCGCCTTAGCCGAGCAAACCCGTGCGGGCAAGCGAGTGGAAAAACGCGGCGAACATCGCTATGTCGTCATTCGGATACCGGACATGAAACAGACCAACACATTCATCCTACTCGCCGCGCTTGCAACTGCAACGACTGCACCGGCTTCCGCGCAAGGCCGCTTGGCCCTGCTAGATCAGGGCGAATATATCTGCGCCTTGCCGGGCGATGCCGCCGGTTCGGCCTGGCTCGAACAGGATGCCCGCGACTTTACCATCATTGGCGGCTCAAGCTATCGCTCGGGCAACAGTGCCGGGACCTATCTCATGGAAGGCAAGCAAGTGACCTTCACTCGTGGCCCCATGCGCGGCATGAAATTCATGCGATTAGGTTCGGGCATTCTTCAAGAGGTCGGAAGCGATGGCAAACTCGGGCGCCTGCGCTGTCATCGTTCGGGCCCGGTAAAAAACTGATCACCTGTTGCTGAGTAGCGGAAACGGATTGATCGCAGTCGCCGGTTCCCACCATTCTGCGTCTTTGGTTGTCTGTAGTATCGCGAAGTGCAGATGCGGCGCATCTTCCGAGGCGTTACCAGAACTTCCCACCGTTCCGATCCGCTGACCACGGCGGACCCGCTGACCTTCTTTCAGACCCTGCGCATAATCATCGAGATGCGCATAGTAATAGATCGTTTCGCCATCGACCGAGCGGACATAAATCGTCTTCCCGCCCGCGTCGGACTGAAACAGCCGTTCGATTACACCCGGCGTCGCTGATAGTACGCTGGTCCCCTTGGGGGCCATGATGTCGAGCGCCTCGTGAAGACGCGAGCCGCCATCACGCGAATCGCTATAGGTATCGCTAAGATCGCTCGGGCGGATGTTCTGCACCGGGATCAGCAGCTGGTTTGGCTGCACGGTGACTGTCGATTCCGCCGCCGGAGTATCCAGCGGCTCCGCGCCCGCAGTTTCACTCGGCGTAGGGCTAGGAGCAGCGGCCGCTGGCCGGGTCACCTTGATCTGACTGGAACTGTTGGCATTTTCGATGAGGCTGCCACCCGCCACGATCCATACCGAGCTGGTCAGCGTGGCGGTGATCACAATGGTCAAAATCCGGTCGACGATCTTCATCAGGCGAGACTAGCGGCTTACGCTTCGAAAATCACCTGAGTTGATTGCGAGACCATCCCGGCAAGCCGCGCAGCGTCCCAATTGGTCAGGCGGACACAGCCACTGCTCTGCGCACGGCCGATAGTTTCGGGGTCGGGCGTCCCATGGATGCCATAGTGATCCTTGCTGAGATCGATCCACACCACGCCCACGGGTGAATTCGGGCCCGGCGCAAATTCGTGTGTGCCATCGTCTGACCCGTTCTTGCCCAGCACCTCGGGGTCGTAACTATATGTCGGGTTGTAGGCTTCGCCGACGATGTCCCATTCTCCCAGCGGCAGCGGGTACTGGCTCGACCCGGAACTGACGGTGAACAAGGCGACCAGCTTATCGCCTTGATAGGCCTTCAGCGTCTTACCCGCCTTGCTCACTACGATGCGGTCCACCTCTGGCTGCTCTGACCCTACGCCCAGGGAGGCCAGCGTCTTTTGCCAATCGCTATTGTTTACCGATCCGGGCTTAATTCGATCTGCCCCGATGTTCGGCACACGGATTTCCTGTCCCGCAGTAAAATAGTCCTGGGACTGAGGCGTCTCTGGCGAGCCGGACGCGACCGAACGTGGTTGAGCCGCCCCTTGCGTGCGTGAGGTGCCGACCTTCGGGTTCAACTGCTTGAGAACATCCACAGTGGTATGGAACCGCTCGGCCAATCGCTCATCCAGCGATGTATATCCCAGCTTCTTCAGCTTCGCCATATCGGCGGGATCGTCGGGAATTTCGGAATACTGCGCGCTCGACCAGTTGGAAGGAATGGTCACCACGCGTGTCGCGGGAATCTTTTCCCATTTCGAGAGGGCAGCCTTGGTCGCATCGTCGAGTTCGCCGGTAGTTTCGAGGTCATTGGCCTCCTGAAAACCACGCAAGGCATTCTCTGTGCTCATGCCCATTTTCCCGTCGATCACGCCAGGACCAAAGCCAACCCGATCGAGAACCACCTGGGCCTGCATAATGGGGCGTTCTTCTTCTGCAACGGCAACCGCGTTACGATCAGCATCGGAGCCGTTGAGATGCGCATCGTCGTTCGACGCCATCGTGTCGGCCAGATTGTCAGCGCCATAGGTCTCGTAACCTAGGTCTGTGCTACCTCTCGCAGCAACAGCTGTGTCGCTTTCGCTGTCGTTGTCCTGTCCCTGCATGCCACACGCGGCCAGAGCGAGTGAGGACACAGCGACGAAAATCATTGAACGCACGGGGGAAGTCTCCTGAACCGGGACGTGGCCCGCCCCTTCAGGATAGCAAACTCATGCCGTCCCGATTTGCTCCGCAAAGGCTTTGATCGCCGCGACTTCGTCGCCGTTCCAGACCGAACCAGAGACAGCGAGGAAGTCGGCCCCTGCGTCGATCAGCGGCTTGCAGTTTTCGGGCGTTATACCGCCAATGGCGACGCACGGAATTTCGAACAGCGTGCTCCACCATTCGAGAATTTCCAGATCAGGACGGTGCTCGCTCGCCTTCGTCGTGCTGTCGAAGAATGCACCGAACGCGACATAATCCGCGCCGGCCTCACCCGCCTCCATCGCCAGATGCTTCGATGCGTGACAGGTAACCCCGACCTGAATGTCGTGGCCAAGTTCTTCCCTGGCATCTTTCGGTTCGCCGTCGCCCTGCCCCAGATGCACGCCATCCGCGTTCAGCCGCTTTGCCAAAGCAACATCGTCGTTAACGATGAAGGCCACGTCACGTGCAGCGCAGATCGCCTGCAGGGGCTCCGCCAGCTTCGCGGCTTCGTGCTGGTCGATGCCCTTCACGCGAAACTGGAACGCGGTCGCAATCCCGGTTCCCGCATCGAGCGCTCGTTCCAGTCGCTGGGGGAAATCACCCGAAACATCGAGCGGGGAAATGAGGTAAAGCTGGCAATCTGTCATAGACCGCGTTCTGTAATGCGATCCTCTCATTTCGTCACGCGTTCAGAACTCCGAAAGCGTGACGATCGTTTATCGGGTCGTATGAAAGCCCTATTTGCCGCCGTCATCCTCGCGCCGCTATCTGCCTGCGCAATTATCCCGGACACACCCATGTCGAATGGAGATGCGGCCTCGCGAGGCACTGCCGTCGGGATCAATCAGCCTGTCTGGACCGGCGATACGATCCTGACACCTCTGGCCGTCACGGAAGACAGCCGCTGCCCTATGAATGCGCGCTGCGTTTGGGACGGAAAGCTCACTGTGTCGACGCGGATCGCCGCGACACACTGGAAGCAGACAGCCCCTCTCACCCTGGGCGAACCTTACGAGATACTCGGGCGGACCTACGTGCTTGTTTCGGCTACGCCTGAAAAGACGACCGACCGGGAAATCCCGGTCGGCGAATATCGCTTCGTATTCGAGCAGCGCTGACGCCTGAGAATTAGGCGACGCTGGCAGCGTGGATCTGGTCGATGGCATTCGACAAGGTGCCGTCGAATTCCTCGTCGCTTTGCGAGGCTCGCAGATCCTGCAAAAGGCCGCGGCTGAAACTTGCGATCATTCCCGGATTCTTTGCAAGTTCGCGGCAAGCGTCTTCTGTCGAATAACCACCCGAAAGTGCGACGACGCGCAACACCTTGGGGTGTTTCGCGAGCGTTGCATATAATCCGGCTTCCTTGGGGATCGAGAGTTTCAACATGACCTGCTGACCGGCGGGCAGTGCCTCAAGACCCTCCTCGATCGCCTCCAGCATGATTGTCTCACCCTCGGCGCGGTCGGCAGCAGTGATGTCATACTCCGGTTCCAGCATCGGGATCAGACCGCAGCTCAAGATCCTTGCGCCTTCGGCAAACTGCTGGCGAACGGCTGCCTTGATACCCACCGGGTCCGCCGACTTGATGACGCTCCGCATCTTGGTGCCGAATACCCCCAGTTCTCGCGCGCGGTTGCACATGTCTTCAAGGCCGGGGTTGGGCTTCATCAGCTGGGCACCGTCGTGTTCGTCCTCGAGACCCTTGTCGACCTTGAGAAACGGCACGATGCCGCGCTCTTTCAGGCGTTCCGGAACACTCTTGCCGGCGCTCTCGCCCTCCATGGTCTTTTCGAACAGGATCGCGCCGATGACCTTGCCGTTGCCGAAGCATGGAGCCTCGATAATGCGCTGACGCATTTCGTGGATCAGGCCGAACATCTCTTCTTCGCTCGTCCACGCACCGTCTTCGACGCCGTAACCCTTGAGTGCCTTGGGGGTCGACCCGCCGGACTGGTCAAGCGCTGCAATAAAGCCTTGGCCCTGTGCGATACGCGCCTTCATTTCATCGAAAGTCATCTCGGAACCCCGTCACTCGATTGTGGTCATGCATTCGTATGCGCCGCACATACAAAGGCGCTTTCGCACCTGCAACAGCCGATCGGTAACTTATCGCCAAGCCGATCGTATTTCGTATTGAGCGAAGGAGACGACATGCCGAACGACAAGAACGATCCGCATACCAGCAGCGATCAGACCGATTTCTCCGATCTGAATGCGCTGACAATCAACTGTACCCTCAAGCTCAGCCCTGAAGGCTCGCACACCGACAAGCTACTCGGTATTGCCGAAGCCATTCTCGCGCGGAATGGCGTAGCGATCGAACAAGTTCGCTTGGTCGATCACAACATCGCCCCGGGCGTGTTCCCCGACATGACCGAACACGGCGCCGACCAAGATGATTGGCCGAATATCTGGGAGAAGGTAAAGGCCGCCGATATTCTCGTGGTCGGTACGCCCATCTGGCTTGGCGAGAAATCCAGCGTCTGCCAGCGCTTGATCGAGCGGCTCTACGCCCACTCGGGTCAGACCAACGAGAAGGGCCAGTACGTTTTCTATGGCAAGGTCGGTGGCTGCATCGTGACCGGCAATGAAGACGGCATCAAGCACGTGGGTATGGGCGTGCTCTACTCGCTACAGCATGTCGGTTACACCATTCCTCCACAAGCCGATGCCGGCTGGGTGGGCGAAGCCGGACCGGGGCCGAGCTATGGCGATGCCAGGGAAGATGGCGAGGGATATGTCGGCTTCGACAATGACTTCACCCGTCGCAACACCACATTCATGACCTGGAACCTGATGCACATGGCACGCATGCTCAAGGATGCTGGAGGTATTCCAGCGCACGGGAATTCAGTCGATCTGTGGAACGATGGTCGCCGGTTCGATGCGCCCAATCCCGAATATCGCTGATCACTCGCCAATCCTGTCGGCTCGCTTGCCGGTCTTGCGGATAATGCCGGAAAAGCTGAGCAGCGGCGTTCCATCGCCCGTCACGATGCCGCGTACGAACACGGTTTTACCGCCACCGCGCGTCACTTCACCCCTGCCCTCGATGCGCTGTCCGACCTTGCCCGCGGCCAGGAAATCGCCTGCCAGGTTCATCGTCACGCCATAGCTGTCACGCATCTCGTTGCGGGCGATGGTGAACAGCGCAGCATCTGCAAAGGTCATCAGGCAACCGCCGTGCATGAAGCCTGCACCATTCATGTGACGTTGCTCGGCGACGAAGGCACAAATCCAGTCGCCGTTCGTATCCTGCTTTTCGTAGAACGGTCCCGCCGTCTGCTCGAAAGCATCAGATTTCCAGGTGGACCACCCCGACCATTCGCCTTCGGTGATCGCGATTGGACCGTGGCTGGGCTCGACGATCTCGGTCATATCCGCATGCTCCTAAGCCGACAGTGCGGCAACGCTGGGCAAGGGCTTGCCTTCCATCCACTCCAGGAAAGCCCCGCCGGCCGTGGAAACGAAAGTAAATTCGTCCTTCACACCGGCATGCGCCAGCGCTGCGACCGTATCGCCGCCGCCGGCAACCGATGTCAGCGAACCATCCTGCGTGAGCGCTGCAGCCGTCTTGGCAAGCGCAACCGTCGCCGCATCAAACGGCTGGGTTTCGAACGCGCCCAGCGGCCCGTTCCAGACCAGCGTCCGGCATGTCTTGAGCACGTCGGCAAGCGCTTCGACCGCGAGCGGACCTACGTCGAGGATCATTTCGTCGGCGGCGACTTCATGCACATTGCAGGTCCGCATACTCGGCGGATTGGCGGCGAATTCTTTCGCCACCACCACATCGTAAGGCAGATGCACAGTGCATCCTGCATGGTCCGCCTCGTCCATTATGCGGTTGGCAGTGTCGGTCAGATCGTGCTCGCACAGCGATTTACCAACATCTACTCCCTTCGCCGCCAGGAAGGTGTTGGCCATGCCCCCGCCGATGATGAGGTGCTGGACCTTGCCAACCAGATTGTGCAGCACCTCGAGCTTGGTCGAAACCTTTGCTCCCCCAACGACAGCCGCGACCGGCGCCTCGGGATTGCCTAGCGCGGCATCCAGCGCTTTTAGTTCGGCCTCCATGGCGCGGCCTGCATATGCCGGGAGAAGACGCGCCAACCCTTCGGTTGACGCGTGCGCGCGGTGCGCGGCAGAAAACGCATCGTTCACATAGAAATCGCCGTTCGCCGCGATGCCCTTGGCGAACTCCGGATCGTTGGCTTCTTCGCCGGGCCAGAAGCGGACATTGTCGAGCAGCCCGATATCACCATCGCGCAGAATTCCGATCGACTGTTCGACGACCGGCCCCATGACTTCGGGAATGAACATGATTTCACGGTCGAGCACCCGCTCGATATCGCCCTGCACCATGCTCGTGCTCATGGTCGAATGGCGCTGACCCTTCGGTCGGCCGAAATGGGCAAGCAACAAGACCTTGGCGCCTTTATCGGCCAGTTCGAGGATGGTCGGTTTGACCACCTCGACACGGGTGACGTCCGATGCCCGGCCTTCCTGCATCGGAAGATTGAGATCGACGCGCACCAGCGCAACCTTGCCGGTGATGTCGCCAAGGTCGTCCAAGGTCCTGAAGCTGCTCATGCCAATGTCCTTAGAGGAACTTCGCCATCACGCCGGCGGTGTCGATCATGCGGTTGGAGAAGCCCCATTCGTTGTCGTACCAGCTCACGACGCGGGCAAGCTTGCCCTCCATCACGCTGGTTTCGAGGCTATCGATGGTCGAGCTGGCAGGATAATGGTTGAAGTCCGAGGAGACGAGCGGCTGGTCGGTGTAATCGAGCACGCCCTTCATCTTGCCTTCCGCCGCCTCCTTAAGCGCCGCATTCAGTTCCTCGGCGCTGGTGTCGCGGCCGGGGGTGAAGACGAGATCGACAAGGCTGACATTCGGCGTCGGCACACGCACGCTCGACCCGTCGAGCTTGCCTGCCAGTTCGGGCAGCACGAGGCCAACCGCGCGGGCAGCGCCGGTCGTTGTCGGGATCATGTTCTGCGCCCCGCCGCGTGCGCGGCGCATGTCGCCATGCATCTGATCGAGCATGCGCTGGTCGTTAGTGTAGCTGTGGATCGTGGTCATGAAACCACGCTCGATACCGACGGTTTCATGCAGCACCTTGGCCATCGGCGAGAGGCAGTTGGTCGTGCAGCTGGCGTTGGAGACGATCACGTCTTCCGCGGTCAGCGTTTCATCGTTGACGCCGAACACGATCGTCGCCGAAACACCCTTTGCCGGGGCTGAGATCAGTACGCGCTTGGCGCCTGCATCGAGATGCGGGCGGCACGCCTCGTCCGACTGGAAGAAACCGGTGCATTCCAGCACGATGTCCACGCCCTGCTCGCCATGCGGCAGCTTGCCGGGATCACGCTCGCTGGTCACGGCGATCGACTTGCCGTTCACGATGATCGCGTTGTCGCCCACTTCGACGGTGCCGGGGAAGCGCCCGTGCGTCGAATCGTACTGAAACAGGATCGCGTTCGATTTCGTATCCGCCAGATCGTTGATGCTGACGAGGTCCAGATCGTGGTCGTCGCGCTCGAGAATGGCGCGCGCCACGAGGCGGCCGATACGTCCGAAACCGTTGATTGCAACCTTGGTCGCCATTGGAAAGAACTCCTGCTTAAGCGTTCAGTTTATTCATGATTTGCGGAACGATCGCGTCCGCAGTGAGGCCGAATTTTTCAAACAGATCTTCGGCGGGTGCGCTAGCACCGAACCGATCGATCCCGATGCGCAAGCCATTGGTCATCGTATAGCGATCCCACCCGAAGGTGGTGCCCGCTTCGATGCTCACCCGCAAAACCTCGTCGGGCGAAACATCCGGAAGAATGTCTGCGCGATAAGCCTCGTCCTGCTCGTCGAAAAGCTGCGTGCACACCATCGATACGACATCGGCACCGATACCGTCCGCTTCCAGCTTTTCTGCGCATTCCATCGCCACATGCAGCTCTGATCCGGTCGCAATCAGGATGACACGCCGCGCAGCCTGCGCCGCCTTGAGCCGGTAACCACCGCGCCCGGTCATGTTTTCGGAGAGCTGGTGCGTCCGCATTTGCGGCAGGTTCTGGCGGCTCAGCGCGAGCACCGTCGGGCGATCGGGCTGGCGCAGCGCGATGTCCCAGCACTCCGCGGTTTCGACCGCATCGGCGGGGCGCATGACCAGCAGATTGGGCATCATGCGCAGCGACTGGACATGCTCGATGGGCTGGTGGGTCGGGCCGTCTTCCCCCAGTCCGATGCTGTCATGGGTCATGACATAAACGACCCGCGCCTGCTGCAGGGCCGACAGCCGGATGGCCGCACGGCAATAATCGGTGAACACCAAGAACGTACCGCCATAAGGAATGACGCCGCCGTGCAGTGCCATGCCGTTCATCGCTGCGGCCATGCCGAATTCGCGAATACCGTAATAGACATAGCGGCCGCTGTAATCATCGGCCGTGAACGGGCCGATACCGCCTGCCTTGGTGTTGTTCGAACCGGTAAGGTCGGCACTGCCGCCAATCGTTTCGGGAAGGCCGGTGTTGATTTCCGCCAGGGCCATTTCGCTGGCCTTGCGCGTTGCAATCTTCTGAGGTTGATCGATCAACCCCTTGATATATTTGTCGAGGCTGAAGTCCTTGGGCAGCTCGCCCGCCATCCGGCGCTGGAACTCTGCCTTCTGCGCATACCCGTCGAGGCGCATCTGCCATTCGCTGTGCGCCCGCGCGCCGTCATCCGCTGTGCCGCGCCAGTCCGACAGCACCTCTTCGGGAATTTCGAAAGGTGCCGATTCCCAGCCCAGTACACCGCGCGCCGCGGTAATTTCGTCGTCGCCCAGTGGTGCGCCGTGCGTCGCGCTAGTTCCCTGCTTGTTGGGCGCTCCCTTTCCGATCACCGTTTTGCAGGCGATGAGCGACGGGCGTTCATCGGCGACCGCCTCGTCGATCGCCCGGCGAATGTCGTCGAAATCGTGGCCATCGCAGCTAACTACATGCCATCCGGTCGCTTCGTAACGCGCCTTGATGTTTTCGCTGGTCGAAAGGTCGGTCGTCCCGTCGATGGTGATGTTGTTGTCGTCCCAGAACACTGTCAGACGGCCCAGCTTGAGGTGCCCGGCAAGGCCGATCGCTTCGTGATTGATGCCTTCCATCAGGCAACCGTCACCGGCAATCACCCAAGTGCGATGATCGACGATCTCGTCACCAAACGTCGCATTGAGATGACGTTCGGCCATGGCCATTCCGACGGACATCGCCAGACCCTGGCCCAGCGGACCGGTCGTGCTTTCCACGCCGTCGAGAAGGAAGTTTTCCGGATGCCCCGCGCAAGGGCTGCCGATCTGACGGAAATTGCGGATGTCTTCCATCGTGGGACGTTCGTAACCCGACAGATGAAGAAGAGAATAAATCAGCATCGAACCGTGTCCGGCCGACAGCACGAAGCGGTCCCGATCGGCCCAGCCGGGGGCCTTGGGATCATGCTTTAAATACTCGCTCCACAACACGGTCGCCACATCGGCCATACCCATCGGCATTCCCGGATGCCCTGAGTTTGCAGCCTGTACCGCATCCATCGAAAGTGCCCTGATGGCGTTGGCCATCGGGACCATGCGAGATGTGGCGAGACTCATGGGAAATTTCTCCGGAAAAAGGGGCCGATTCGACGCGCGCGAAGCCTTCGCGGAGCGCGCGCGCAAGGTCAACCCGCGCAGGTGGGCATTCACAGCTACCGCCCCCTTCACTTCACTTATCAACAGGCGGCTGCAAACCTTTGCCTCGCCGCGGCAAAATCGGTATTCTGCACGCCTTATGAGTTCCGACCGCATCAAAAATGCCATGGACCGCATCGATCGCGCGCTTGCGCGGATCGAAACGCAGGCCGCCCTGGCCTCCCATTCGACTGCAGCGACAGACGCGGGCGATGCCGAACTGGCCGAACGCTATGAAACGCTGCGCAAACGGGTGTCGGGCAGCATTTCGCAACTCGACGATCTCATCGAAGGTCTGAAGCGATGAGCGACGTCACCCTTTCGATCGGTGGCCGCAACTATACCGTCTCTTGTGCCGATGGGCAGGAAGATCATGTTCGGCACCTTGCCAGCGTGATCGATGGCAAACTGAGTGCGATGGGCAATAATCTGTCCAGTAACGATGCCAAGAACCTGCTGTTCGCCGCGCTCATACTTGCCGACGAAGTGGAAGAAGCACGGGACAGGCCTTCACCGGCCGCAGAACCTGGTTTCGACACGGATCGTCTGGGCAATCAGCTCGAACGCATGGCCATCGCGCTCGAGAATGCCGCTTCCACCCTTGAGGGTAGCGGCAGTACCTCCTAAATAGGGCATGGCGGGACTGCCCGGCACGAGCCGCATGAATATCCCTGAGGCTATAAGCAATCCATGGGAGCTGTCCCTGCCCTGGTCCACCGGTTCGGCCGTGGGATTGGGGCAAACGGTACCCACCTGACGTTTTCGCGTCAGAGGATTTCGCCGGAAACGACCCATGGTGGTTCCGCCACTCACCATCCCTTGCCATCGTTGATCCCTTGGACGCCGGAGTGATCTGCCGATAAGGACCTGTGTGTGACCAAGAACGATCTCAGAAAGCAGCTTCGCGCCAAACGGCGTGAACACGTGGCCGCCCTTCCCGATAGCATGCGCACGCTGGTGTTCATGCGCCCGCCTGCCCCCCTCATCGAAATGATACCGGACGATGCGACCATCGGGCTTTATCACGCCGGCTCTTCCGAAGCGCCGACAGCGGCCTACGCACGCTATTTCTTCGAACAGGGGCACGATATCTCGTTGCCGCATTTTTCGGCCATGAATACGCGGATGCAATTCCGCCGCTTCGTGGATCCTCACGATGAAAGCGATCTTGAAACGGGGCCCTTCGGCATCAAGCAGCCGACGACTGCGACGGAAGAAATCGTCCCCGACGTCCTGTTCGTACCGTTGGTCGGCTTTACCGAAGCCGGCGGTCGCCTCGGTCAGGGTGGCGGCCACTATGACCGCTGGCTTGCTGCGCATCCCGGTACGACAACGGTCGGGCTCGCCTGGGACTGTCAGCTTGTCGACACGCTGCCCACAGAGCCGCACGACATACCCCTCGGGGCGGTCGTAACACCCACGCGCATGTACGGACCTTTCGCATGAGGAAAGAACCGACCTGGCGCATTCCCGTCGGCATTCTCGGCCTGCTGGTGGTGCTGGCGATCTACGGGATTGTCATCGCGCGTTATGCCCCCGGTGTGATCGGCGATTGGCCTACGCTGGTCCAGACGCTCATTTACATCATTCTGGGCCTGATTTGGCTGCTGCCGCTCAGGCGCTTTCTCATCTGGATGGAAACCGGCCGCTGGGGTTGATCCCCGGCGCATGTCGAGCGCCATGTAACGCCGTTCGGGAAGAGCGCGCGATAGGTCGTCGGCACACCTTCAAACAAGGCGCTTTGACGATAGTCGAATTGTAGAGAAAATTCCCAAGTGGCGCGAGTGACGGGACTCGAACCCGCGACCTTCGGCGTGACAGGCCGACACTCTAACCAACTGAGCTACACCCGCGCAGCCACTTGGGAGCCGCGCATCTACGGGCGGGTCCGATTCCTGTCAATGGCCGATGTGACGCTTTTTTGCTCTTTTTGTGCGGGCATTTTTCGACCTCCAGTTTTACCACAATTCAGCGCGTTGGATCGCGGCATAATTCAGCCAATGTCCTATGCCGATATCATGCATCCCATCGTCGCGGACCGGAATTTATCGTTATTTCCGAATGGGTTGCCCGATCCAAATGGGGCTGCCGGGATTTTACAAACCATTCTGGACAAACGAAGGCGCCCGGCGCGGGGCTGCTAAATCGCAACCCACGCACCGGGCATATTTTATCAGACGCTTTGCGACTCTGCGCTCGCCAGCCAGCGAGGCCAGCTAATCGCGTCAGTCCACCAGGATCAGAGCAGGCTTTTCGAGCAGATTCTTCAGCTGCTGTATGAAGCTTGCCGCATCCCAACCATCGACAACGCGATGATCGCAACTGATCGAGATATTCATCAGCTTGCGCTTTTCGATGCGCTCGACGCCATCCGTCCCGGTCACATACATCGGGCGTTCGATGATGCGGTTCGGGCCGATGATGGCAACTTCCGGACGATTGATGACCGGTGTCGTCGCTACCCCGCCAAGCGGTCCGAGCGATGTCACCGTCAGTGTCCCACCTTGCAGCTCTTCCGATTTGGCGGTGCCATTTCGGGCTGCCTCGGCCAGACGCGTAATTTCATTGGCCAACTGCCACAGGTTCTTGGCCTGAGCATTCTTGATGACGGGCACCATCAGACCGGCATCGGTCTGTGCGGCCATGCCAAGATGCACCGCGCCATACCGCGTCACCACGCCCGCTTCATCGTCGTACCGTGCGTTGATCATCGGGAAATCGGGCAATGTCTTGCAGATCGCGGTGATCAGCAGCGGAAGCAGCGTCAGCTTGGGCTTATCGCCGCGGTTGGAATTGAGCTGCCCACGCAGTTCTTCCAGCGCAGTCACATCGCATTCTTCCACGTAGGAAAAGTGCGGGATGTTGCGCTTCGACGCGGCCATGTTCTCGGCAATGCGGCGGCGCATGCCGATGACCTTCTTCTCTTCGTCCTGGCGGGTCTTGGCAGCGGCGCCATAACCCGAGGTATAAGACAGAAACTGATCCAGATCGCCATGACGAACGCGGCCATCCTCGGCCGGCTTCACCTGTGCCAGATCGACACCGAGATCGCGTGCCCGCTTGCGAACGGCAGGCGTTGCCAGAACCGGCGTGTCGGTCTTCTGCTTCGGTGCAGGGGCAGGCGTCGGGGCGGGCGCTGGCGGCGGGCTCGGATCGGCGGCCATCGCGTCGTCGGCATCCGATGGATCGGGATTTTCGACTTCGATCCGCTCTTCTACCTCGTCGTCTTTCGGCGCAGGCGCTGCATCGGCCGCCGCCTCGTTTTCCTCGATCACCTCGTCGGGCAATTCGCCTTCGACTTCGATCACGACGAGCATGGAGCCGATCGACACCATGTCGCCCTCGCCGCCCGCGACTTCGAGAATCTTGCCGGTCACCGGGCTTTCCATGGGCACGGTGGCCTTGTCGGTCATCATGTCGACGAATTCCTCGTCTTCAGTGATCGTATCGCCGACCTGCTTGTGCCACTGCACGATTTCGGCCTCGGCGATGCCTTCGCCGATATCGGGCATGTTGAAGGTGAATTTCGCCATGGGGATCAGTCCTTGAGGATCTTGTCGATGGCCTCGCCGATGCGGACCGGGCCGGGAAAATAGGCCCATTCGAGGCTGTGGGGATAGGGTGTGTCGAAGCCGGTAACGCGTTCGACCGGGGCTTCGAGGTGATAGAAGCAGCGCTCCGTCACCAATGCGGAGAGTTCGGCGCCAAAGCCGCTCGTGCGGGTCGCCTCATGGACGATCAGGCACCGGCCAGTACGCTCGACCGATGCTTCGATCGCCTCGATGTCCAGCGGCACCAGCGTGCGCAGATCGAGGATGTCGGCTTCGACGCCCTTCTCCTTGCACACGGCTTCGACCACGTGGACCATGGTTCCGTAAGCCAGAATGGTGAGCTGCTCGCCTTCGGTAACCTGACGCGCCTTGCCCAGCGGGATCTTGTAGTAACCTTCGGGCACCACGCTGGCGTCGAACTTCTTCCAGGGCTGCACCGGCTTGTCGTAATAACCGGAAAACGGACCGTTGTAGATCCGCTTCGGCTCGAAGAAGATCACCGGATCGTTATCCTCGATGCAGGAAATCAGCAGCCCCTTGGCATCGTAAGGCGTCGCCGGAATAACCGTCTTCAGGCCCGACACGTGCGTAAAGATCGCCTCAGGGCTCTGGCTGTGCGTCTGTCCGCCAAAGATGCCGCCGCCGAACGGGCTGCGCACCGTCATCGGAGCGATATATTCCGCGGCCGAGCGATACCGTAGCCGGGCCGCTTCGCTGATCAGCTGGTCGAGACCGGGATAAATGTAATCGGCGAACTGGATTTCAGGCACGGGGCGTAAGCCATAGGCCCCCATCCCCACCGCTACCGCGATGATGCCGCACTCATTGATCGGCGTGTCGAAGACCCGGGTCTTGCCGTATTTCTCCTGCAGACCCGCCGTGCAGCGAAACACCCCGCCGAAATAGCCGACGTCTTCGCCCATGACGACAACGTCGTCATCGCGTTGCATCGACACATCGAGCGCTTCATTGATCGCTTCGATCATGTTCAGCCGGCGTTCGGTGCCGGATGAAACGTTTGATTGACATGTGTTCGCGTCGGCGCTCACTGGTCGAGCCCTCCCGGAAACTTGATCTCGCGCTCGCGGATCGCCTGCTTGCTCTGCTCCTTGAGATGCCAGGGAAGCTCTTCGAACACGTCCTCGAACATGGTCCGGAACGGGTGGTGGAGACCATGCCCAAGGATGCCGTTTGCTTCGGCTTCCTTGGTGACCTTCTTGACGTGTTCCGCCGCCTCCAGATCCATCTTTTCCTGCCGATCCTCGTCCCATTCGCCGATCGCGATCAAATGGTCCTTGAGGCGTGTCACCGGGTCGCCCAGCGGCCACTCGGTGCGCTCCTGCGCACTGCGATAACCGGTCGGATCGTCCGAGGTGGAGTGCCCCTCCGCGCGGTAGGTGAAGAACTCGATCAGCGTCGGCCCGGCGTTCGCCCGCGCCCGGTTGGCCGCCCACCTCTCCGCCGCGTAACACGCCAGCGCATCGTTTCCATCGACGCGCAAGCCGGCGAGGCCATAGCCCAGCGCACGGGCAGCAAACGTGGTCCGTTCGGCACCAGCAAAGCCGCTGAAGCTGGAGATGGCCCACTGGTTGTTGATAATGTTGAGGATAACCGGTGCATTATACACGGTCGCAAAGGTGCAGGCAGAATGGAAGTCGCCTTCTGCGGTACTGCCCTCACCAACCCAGGTGGCCGCAATCCGGCTGTCACCCTTCATTGCGCTTGCCATTGCCCAGCCTACCGCCTGCGGCGTCTGCGTGGCCAGATTGCCGCTGATGGTAAAGAAGCTGTGCTCGCGGCTCGAATACATGATCGGGAGCTGACGGCCCTTCAGCTTGTCGCCCTTGTTCGAATAGATCTGGTTGATCATCTCGATCATCGGGTAGCCGCGCTGGATCAGGATTCCCTGTTGGCGATAGCTCGGGAAGACCATATCGTCCGCAGCCAAGGCCATGCTGGCCGAGACGCTCGTCGCCTCTTCGCCCGTGCACTTCATGTAGAAGCTGGTTTTGCCCTGCCGCTGACCTCGGAACATACGCTCGTCAAAAGCGCGCGTCATTGCCATGTGACCGAGCATTTTACGCAGCGTATCCGGATCGAGTTTCGGGTTCCACGCCCCATGCGCCTGATTGTCCTCGCCGAGTACGCGCACCAAGCCAAACGCCATATCGCGCATTTCGCTCGGGTCGCAGGTCTCGTCGGGACGTGCCATGCTCCCCGCTTCGGGCACATTTATATGCGAGAAGTCGACCGTATCTCCGGGCCGGAATTTAGGTTCGGGAACATGCAACGAAAGTTTCGGGCGATTATCACCCTCCACTGCACTACCCTCGGGCCGTTCGGCCATAGAATCGTCTCCCAGACGCAATCTTACGCTTTCGCGTTATTTTATTTCACGAGTGGGATGCGGTCAAGTCAGCGCCGGATCACACCGCGACGGGCGCTTTGATGGGCCCGTGCGGCGTATAATTGTGAACTGCGAAATCTTCGATCCTGTAATCGAATATCGTAGCCGGGCGCCGCACTACCTCAAGCGTTGGGTTCCCTTGCGGTTCCCGTGACAATTGCTCTTCAATGAGATCGTTGTGATTGAGATAGAGATGCGTATCGCCGCCCATCCAAACCAGTTCCCCCACATCGAGCTCTACTTGCTGGGCCAACATTCTAGTGAGCAAAGCAGCGGACCAGAGATTGAACGGCAGGCCGAGCGCAACATCGCAGCTACGCTGGTAAAGACAACAGTTCAGCCGCCCACCCGCGACATGAAACTGATAGGTCTTGTGACAGGGCGGAAGCGCCATCTCGTCGATCTCCGCGACGTTCCAACCCTCAACGATATGGCGTCGACTGCCCGGGTTCGTTCTGATTGAATGAACCAGGTCAGCGACCTGATTTATTCCCGGACCGGCCTCATAGAGCCCATCTTCGCGTTTGCGATAGGTCGGCCAATCGACCCACTGCTTCCCGTACACCGGACCGAGATCACCCCAGCGTTCCGCAAACGCAGCGTCATCGGCAATGCGCTCGACAAAATCGTCCAGCGTGATGTTGTCGCCCGTTTCCTTCACATATCGCGCGTGGGGCCACTCGTTCCAGATCTTTACCCCTTGCCGTACGAGCGGACGAATATTGGTTTCGCCCGTTAGGAACCACAACATCTCGCGCGTGGCCGTCTTCCAGTACACGCGCTTGGTAGTGATAAGCGGCATGGCATTTGCCGAGAGGTCGAACCTCAATGTCGCGCCGAATATGGAACGCGTGCCGACGCCAGTGCGATCCTCGCGCTCATCACCATCGGACCATATGCGGCGCATCAGGTCGAGATATTGCTGTTCGTAGTGGATGTTTGACATTGGCTCGGCTTTGTTTTGAGCAAGGCTTTAACGCTAGCGCGAGAATGTGCAAATTGCCCGCTTGCACGCATGGCAATCCACACCTATAGGCCCGCCTCTGCCTCGCGGGGTTCGCCCCGCAAGCATCCGGTCGGGGAGTAGCTCAGCCTGGTAGAGCACTGTCTTCGGGAGGCAGGGGCCGGAGGTTCGAATCCTCTCTCCCCGACCATTTTTCTTCGTTTCCGATAATAAGCCGCAGAATTCCGCCGTTTTCATTCAGCCGAGGAAATCGATCGGGAATCTTGCGCGCCGATTGGGCCTCAAATTGTGCCACACTTTGTGCTCGCATCTTGCCCCGCCCGGCTCCTCGCAGCCAAGGCTCACATGGCATGGCAATATACCTTCGCGGCGTCGTGGTCGGGATGGAGAAAAAAGCGGTGAAAAAAGACTGGCCCGCAAGCGCAAAATACCGCTCCACAACGAGCTCATCCGCCTTGGTTTCTCGATTACGTCGGCGCTCATGGCAAGGAAGGCCACACCGCTTTATTTCCCGAACTTTATCTTTTCAAGAACAAGCGAGGCGGCGCGCAATTCTACGATCATGCCAGGCGACACATGGTCCAGTGGATTTTCGATCGAATGGGCGTGGAAGTGAACGATAAGGGCAGACGGCCCGATATTGAATCCACTGGCGCCCTTGGCTCGTCGTTCTGCGAGGTCGACGGTTTGAATGAAATACTCCGTGCCGATATGATAGGCCACGTGCAGTCCGGCACAAATGCTAAACGCTATTCTAAGTTGATCAAAAACTGAAAGACTTGACGTAGTGCTCTTGCCCCTCCCCCCATCTGCCTGCTTCCGATTGAAGCGCGCTCAAGGGTCGCGTCAGCCCGTCATCGGCGCTTAATATCTGATTTAGGCGTTCCTAACAGCGCGAGCTGAGTTCAAGGCAGCCAAACCATTGCATGAGTACTTAAACACTCAGACAAGCCGACGATTCTAGTTGTACTGCCCGCGCGTAATCCGTTGTCCCAATTACTTGCTCAAATGTGCTTAAGGACGGGACGCGAGCAGGCTGCCTTGGTCATAAGAACTTTGCACGGCTCGGAGCAACAAGGTGCCGCCACTCTCATGAGGCCGGATCACCGGAAGTCCGCGGGTAGCATGCATCCGCTGCATCAGCCGCTCCGCTGCGCTTACCGTTCCTCCCAGCTTTGTTGAAAGGGAGAACCAGCATGCGTAATCATAGCACTCACGCGGGGGGCTTCCCGTCACTCGACACTGGTGAATCCACGCGAAAGCCGCTCTACTCTGTTCTTGACCCACGCGGGCGGCATTTCTCTAATTGCTTCTACAATGCCAAGACAGCCCGGTTTACTCAGCTTGGATAAGGCCGATGCTCTCCGACTTTATTCGCAATCGGTCCCTACCCCTCAGGTCTGCGCCAGCATGTTCAAAGTTGTGCGAGAGACTGCACAAATTGGCCCAGACTTCGCAGCCACTTTCCTAAGCCGCTCATCGAGATGATGGCACCCCAAGACAATCCCGTCCGAATTCCGGCTGCGCAGATAGGCGACCGGGTCTTTGAGGTTACCGTTCCACACCGAAAGAACACCGAGCCGGTGAAGCGGCATCCTACTGTCGTGCAGGGCGAAATAGGTCATTTCATCGACCAGCACACGGTTCAAGCGTCGGTCGCTGGGGATTCCGGCACGTTGCATGGCCGAGGCGATCGATCGCCTCACTTCAGCATAATTGCCAATCGATACGGAAAAAGGCTGGTCGTCAATATATCCGGCCTGCCCGATCTGCGCAAACATTGGCGGGCCGAAGCTGGCCAAGATTACTACCTGGCTCGTCAGCGCGGTGGGCATCAGCAGTACTGCGAAACGCTGCAGCCATTTGATGGCTCCGTTCCAAGGCACGCTTGGCAAAGTTAGTGACAGGATCATCGCAAGTACCAGTGAAGGCAGTACGTGAGCGGCTTCGTACACGTTACGGTTAAGCTGGCTCACACCCCAAACCGTCACCGCACCGAGCAAGGAAGTTGCCATTACTAGGCGGGGTTCCGCCAGGGCAGTCCAAGACTTGATCCTGATAGAGTGGCCGAGTGTGCACAGTGTGCTGCCGATGGCAAATGTCCAGAAAATAAGCAGGATAACGGCGAAAACAGTCGAAACCGCGGGCTGGATCAGACCCGGCGTTAGCCAATGAGACATTGGATTCGCCGTAGGCACCGCCAGCATGACGTAGTTCAACGGGTTAAGCCCGCTTGCCAGCGTATTCGTGACATCGATAAAATCATGCTGCGCGAATAAAGTCGATACGATGTTTTCTCTGCCATACATGGCCGCCAGCCGCTCATCGTCGGGGCACCTCATCCGCCCGGTCCAATACGCCGCAGAGCACATTGCCAGAGCCGCCAGCGCAAGAATACCGATCATCCGCGGCGCGATCGTGGCCCTGCCACGCGCGCACACCAAGATCGCCGCAAACCCAACCGATGCATAAAGTACGCCTTTCATGTGATAGCTTTGCGCAATCACGCTAAGTGCGAGGATACCCATTACCTTGAGCGCCGCCATTTTGGGACCGGTTGCTTGCGGTGGACGGGAAAAAACGAGCAGCAGCATTAAAATCGTACTCAGCATTATTGGCTGTTCCGGGCGGCTGAGCGTCAGTAAGAACGGAAGCGTGCCGAGGCCGAGCAACCCGAACGCTGCGACGCCAAGCAGAAGCCTACGTTTCTTATCCGCTTCTAATTTGCTCAAAAGAAGCCACAACAAGCCAGCCCAAGCCAACGCGCAAGCGACCCCAGCCATGCGCACATAAACGGGTGCGGCAAATGCGCTGTTGGTTGCTACGCTGAACCAGCGTACCGGCATGATGAACCACGGTGGTTTTGCGATTGTATTTAGGCCACATACATCACTGAAAAGACCGTCAAACGCATCAATCCCGGCGCGTTCTAAGAATCGCCAGCCGGTTTCGTCAGAATAGACTGGCACAAGCATTCCCGCCGTCAGCGACAGCAGGAAACCTACGATGACTATGCACAGGAAGCGATGCGGCGTCTCGCTTCGTCGTAGACCATCTGGCGATGTCATGTGCGACAATTCAAAGCGTCTGGTGGCGCAACGATGCCGAGACCTTCCACCCGGCGCCCGGCACTCATACGCGGCTTCCCAACCATCTCACTCACGATATACAGCGGCCGGTTTTTCGCTTGGTTGTATATGCGCCCGATATATTCGCCGATAACGCCCAGCACGAACATCTGCACCGACCCCATAACCAGGCTGACTATCATCAGCGATGTCCATCCCTCGACCGCGCGCCCCCCAAACCATCCGGTCAAAGCATAGCCGATGAGGATCACCGCAACTATCGAGAGCGCCAGACCGGCATAGCTCGCCATGCGCAGCGGCGCGACCGAGAAGCCGGTAAGCGCATCGATTGCCAAGCGGCACATCTTCATGAATGGGTACTTGGTCGTGCCCGCCAGCCGCTCGTCTCGCGCGTAGCTATAGGCCACTTGGCGGAAGCCAATCCAGGCCACCATCCCTCGAATGAAGCGCGATTGTTCGGGCATCGATTGCAGCACATCGAGCGCGCGGCGTGTCATGAGCCGGAAATCACCAGTGTCGAGAGGGATTTCGACACCGTCAGACATACGTGCGAGCAGACGATAGAACACTTTTGCCATCGTGCGCTTCATAGCAGTCTCGCCCTGCCGGTGTGAACGCACGCCGTACACAACGTCAGCTTCTTCTTCCCGCAACCTGCCAATCATGGCCCCCAGCAGTTCCGGCGGATCCTGCAAGTCGGCATCGATAATTAAAATCAGTTCCCCCCGGCACTGGTCCAGCCCAGCCGACAGGGCAATCTGATGGCCATGGTTGCGCGACAGCCGAACGGCGCATACACGAGAGTCAGTTTCGCCCAGCGCACGAATAATTCGCCAGGTGTGGTCCCGCGAGCCATCATCGACCAAGACGATTTCGAAGTCTTCGCCAACCGCGGCTCGCGCTGCCCCGCAAAGACGGTCGTACAGCGCATTTATGCAATCTTCTTCGTTGTAGCATGGCACGACGATCGAGAGCTGGACCGGCTCCTGCAAGGAAAGCCGGAATGCTGTCTCGCGACGGTACTCAGTGAGAAACTCATCTGTGTTGGGACCGCATGCTCGAGAGAGCGGCTGCCCGAAGCTCATGTCGTTCATCATGACCCCATAGAATTGTGTCCTCTGTTCGCTAGCTTTCAATGGTTAACAATTGCCTGAGATGCCGTTCGCTAAACTGAAAATTAACTTTGATGTCAGATGAGTTCGGTCGGCCAAAACGGAGCTTTGCGATGTACCATGTCTATTCCTCCGAGTTCTACGATTATATCAACGCAGGCTCGCGGCGATCAGCCCGCGCATTCATCCCGCTGCTGCATGGCGCACTGCCAATCGGTAGCCTGCTCGATGTAGGGGCGGGTGTTGGCGCGTGGGCTTCCGAGTGGCTGGCCAGCGGTGTCGCCGACATTGTAGCGGTGGATGGATCCTATGCACCGAGGGATGCATTGTTGATCCCAGCAGACAAGTTCGTGCCGCATGACCTCTCCACTCCGCTCCGCCTTGGGCGGCGCTTCGATTTGGTGCAGTCGCTCGAAGTGGCTGAACATCTAGCCAAAGCCGATGCGGATTGCTTGGTGGATACCCTCGCAGCCCATGGCGACGTGATCCTGTTCTCGGCTGCGGTACCGGGTCAGGGTGGAGAGCATCACGTCAACGAGCAACCGCTGGATTACTGGCGGCAGAAGTTCGCCGCGCGCGGATATTTCGCTTATGACTGGTTAAGGCCGCAGTTGGCCGAGAATGCTGACGTGCAGCGCTGGTATCGCTACAACAGCATTATCTACGCAAACGCTGCCGGAAAGGAACGGCTCGCGGAGGATGTTCTGGCAGCGTGCGTGGCCAATGACGAGCCGCTGCGCGATTATGGATCGATCAGCTGGCGGCTGCGCCGCGCAGCTATCACTAGCATGCCGATCTGGCTGGTAACCTATCTCGCCAGCAAGAACGCCGATCGCAAGGCTCGTGCAATCCGGCGGTGTGCAGCGTGAGCGGTTCTGCCATAAACGGTTTGGACGCACTCGGCCCCCTGCCTACGTCCGAAAGCATCGGCGCGGCGGTGTTCGTGGCGCTGATCGCGGGATCGCTGTGTGCTGCAGCAGGCACTTTGCTCCTGAAACTGGGTGCGAGTGGCAGTGTAGCGCTGCTGGACTTCGTCAATGGCCGGATGATCGGCGGACTTTTATTATATGGATTTGGCAGTGCGTCTTGGATTTATGCGATGTCGCGCGCGCCGCTCAGCCTGGTCTATCCATTTACTGCGCTTACATTCGTGCTGGTAATGCTGGCTGGGATTTTGCTGCTGAACGAGGAAGCCACTCTGGCGATGTTGGGCGGATCGGCGTTAATTTTGGCTGGCATCGGCTGGATCATCGTAGGAGCGATTTCATGATCGCCCTAGCTCGCCGGGTCCTTGCAATTCCGGCTCTGTTCAACGCGTACCAGGCCGCTGTGGGCGCAAATCATGCCAAATCCGTTTTCGTGAACGAATGGATTCGTCCAATACAAGGCGACTGCTTGCTCGACATCGGCTGCGGCACCGGCGCAATCATTCCATTCTTGCCCACAGATACGCATGTGACCGGGGTCGACATCAACGCCGCTTATGTCGCCACCGCGCGAAAAAGTCACGGAAAACGCGCCCGCTTTATTTTGGGTGACGCTTCCGACCCATCTGTCGATCTCGGAGAGAATTACGATGTCGCATATGCATTCGGGGTTCTGCATCATATCCCAGACCTGCTCGCCAGCAGCTTGATTTCTGGGGCCATAAAACGTTTGCGGCCTGGGGGCCGTTTTGTGTCTATAGATCCCACGCTGGTCTTGGGACAGGGTGCTGTTTCGCGCTACATCGTCAAGAGCGACCGAGGCCAGCACGTCAGAAGCCCGGAGCAGATCAGGGCGGTATTCGGCGCGACTGATCCAACGCTGACGGTGCGAACCGATCTGCTGCGCATCCCGTTTGCCCAAGTCGTAGCGGTGGCGATTAAAGGCTAATTATTTCAAACCCCGTGTGTGAGTTGAGGCGGTTCGGAGACGATCATTGCGCACGAGACCTTGGCTCGACGCGTGCCAGTGGACGAAGTGCATGGGACCATGACAACGCTCGTCAGCTTAAAGGAAACATCCACCTCCAACGATGCTCAAGATCATAACGCTTTACTTGGGATCTCGGATTGCTTCTCCCCTGTAAGGCGTTACTTTCCGATTGCGACCGGATCTGATGCATCATGGAGCAATATTGCCCGTTATCCGTCGACCCTGCGATCAACAATGTTTTAACGGGCTACTTCGCCTTGGCGATTCGGCAAGTTGAATGGAGCTAGCACAATCCTAGCCCACGTTAGAAATCCCAGGTTGAGGCGTCGGAGCCTACGCTGAATTTTGCTCGATCTTGTATAGTTTTGGTCGGGATGAGCGTGGACATGCTCATTAAAAGTCGACGTCGATATCAAGGCTTGTTGGCACGTGAGCAGCAAAAACGTTCTACCGTCCACCCTTGTTGAACGTTGACTAACACGCAGGCGGTGCCGAAGGGGCTTCGATATCCAACAAACTTCTTCGATTTGTTGCAATGTGGAGCGATCAAAGTATGCACTGGGCACATACACATAAGCCTACACAAGGGGAGGACGGTTGTTTGAAGCCCGCGAAAATCTGGGGTTTCGACCGAGAGCTATTCTGGGGTCGAATCTTTCCCCGACCATGATGACGCACTGGAAACGGTGGTTTTTTTTCGCATACAGCATTTGTTGATCGCGCCTCCACACCGACTCGACTCCCTTGGCTTTTGCGTCGAACGCGCAGACGACGACCAACAACCTCTTTACCAAGCTCCACGGCAAAGGAAAAACGGCAATATGTAGCCGACGCACCAAATACCCGCAACCAATCACCGCTTTAAGCATGCGGGCGAATTCGCCGGACAGATCGACGCTCTGCAGGATCAATTTCGGCAAGCCTTCATCGACATGGGCCACATAGACGCGTTCCTGAAGATGTTCGTTCCGAATATACAGCTTGACGAGATAATGCCTAAGCCGCTCCCGCCACATCATGAGACTTTTAAAAGACTGGGAACGCGGGTGATCCTAACCATGCTGCGAAGGAGGGGCTTATTGACGCGAAAGCGATCATTCTGCGCCTCATGACCGAGCGAGACCTTAACTTGAACGAAAGCAACTTACAGAAGGCCATGCAAAAACGCATTGGTGCGGCTCTGCGCAATTTACGGGAGCGGACGCTGGGGCAGCGTGAGCCGAGTAAGCGCAGGTTGCTGTCGTGGGCCATAACTCACTCAGAAAAGACCAACTGCAGTTCGTCCAGCAAAACGTCATTGGCTTTTTTAAGATACGCCTTGTCGCGCCGCTTATAGTAGGTGAGCATTTACGAGTGGCCTGTATCAGCGCACCAAATTTCAAGCTTATTGTTATTCGAACCATACGTGAGAGCAAGGCCAAGACGACGTGATGCGTCACGACACTGCACGCTATCAGCGGCCTCGCTAGCAATCATGCTGCTACAGCCTCGGCAAAAAATAGAATACTATACCGATTTTCTGGCATCTTTGAAGTGCGCCTTCGAGAAGCCGTGAGGGTCGTCGCGCGACGAACTTTACTAATTTCAGCCTTTAAATAATTCTGCATAAATGGCGCGATTGCGTCGATCATCACATCTGGCTCTTCATTCTCTTCCAAAATGATGTGTAAGCCAGTCGACGTTTCTCTAGTGACGTCCTTGCGTCGTCCATTTGTCGCCCTATAAGGTCAGATGGAATAGTGTCCGTGTGCGTCTCGTTCATCTTTCATTTCCCAAAACCTTGACTTTCTCCAAGCTAGCGCGAGGCAAACAACGATGCAGCGTTAATCGCTGATTCCCGCTACCAAAGCCGAAAATCAGCAACGAAAGGTCGAGAGCAATATTGCCATTGCGGGCCTCAAGCATTTCACCGCCCTCCCTCATCAGTTCGCTTTTGCCCTCGGTCGCATTCGTGTGGGACAAAAGCCAAAAGTAAAGCGGTAGAATAACCTCCTGAATAAAAAGGGAGGCGCTGCACGTCACCCAAGATGGGCACGCTATCGTAGCAGTTACGTGCCCCATCCCACTCTCCTTTTAGTGTCGGCACATGACACAGCGCGGTTGGATCATCAAAGATTACAGCCGCCCTCATGAACGGGGTTCTGCAATCTGTTTGGCGCGCCTGCTACATAATGCTGGGAAAAAAGACGAGTAGGGTGACCACTGAGTACGGTTAAATGGGCGTTACGCTTATCACTGAAGTGCCGATAACGCAGAGTCCTCTCCCTTTTCACCAGTCAAGCCGTCGAGACAACCCAATGCCGTGAAGGTTGCGATTATCCAGACGCTCGGGGTTCGACCCATAGCGTCTTGATCGTCATCCATAGCACCACGGTCAAAGGGCCACCCAGCAAGAGGCCGGGCAAACCAAACAAAACTCCGAAAATCAGCAGGCAAAATAATGTGACTGCTGGAGGGATCTCGACTGCAAATTTCATGGCCAGAGGAGCGACAGCGTTGCCCTCGATCTGCTGCCAAACGATAAAGAAACCGATGGTCCACAACGCTGTATCGATACCAACGGTACCTGCTATCAGAACTGCAGGTATTGCGCCCAAGACCGGCCCCAGCAGTGGCACGAACTCGAATAACCCGGCCAAGATAGCCAGCGCCAGTGCGGACGGCACGCCAAGCAGTGTCAGTCCGATATAGACGACCAGGAAGGTTGCGAGCATGGAAATGAGCTGGGCCAGCAACCAGTCGCGTAAGGCCTTTCCCGTTTTGCGGCTGGCTGCGTCTACACGAT
Organism: Qipengyuania pacifica; assembly: GCF_019711555.1. Classification (NCBI taxonomy): domain Bacteria; kingdom Pseudomonadati; phylum Pseudomonadota; class Alphaproteobacteria; order Sphingomonadales; family Erythrobacteraceae; genus Qipengyuania; species Qipengyuania pacifica. The sequence goes on from NZ_JAIGNQ010000002.1 coordinate 60,960, forward strand.
CACGCGCACGTTGCGGAAGGAGCCTGATGGCGCCTTTATGATAGGTTTTGGGATTGATGGCGATATAGACCCCGCCCAATACCGCGACCACCAAACCGGATAGCGCGTCTGTCAGCGCCCCGAACATGGTTTGCACCATTGAGGCCAGGCTTGTGCCGTCAGGCGCGAAATCGTCGATCACGCTTTCAACCCGGTCGGGGCCTGCCCAGTCGACAAAATTCTCCCAAGCTGGGGGAAGCGTGTCGCCGAGTTGGGACAATTGGGTGGATATCTGGCGACCGAACAACAACGCCGCGCCAATAAGCACCGACGCAATCAGAATGCCGACCAGCAGACGCGAAACGCCTTCCGGCACGGGTGCCAGCTTCCGCAACGCGTTTCCAAAGGCGTCGAGTACAACGGCAACCACTACCGCTGCGAAGATTAGCAGAAGAACGCTTTGCAACTGCCAGATCAGCAGAGCGCAAACTACCAATGCTATGGCTATCAGAACACGGAGGGAAAATTGCGCAAAGCTGCCGGTCACGGGAAGCTCACGAGACGGTCGAAAGGCATTTTCATTTACTCCCAGGACAAGCTCCGATCGGCCGCCCGGAAGCATCAACCAATAGGCGCAACGCCAGGTCCCTATTAAATGGATTATTCCCAAGGCGCTTGCACTCTGGCATTCGCAGCATTCACGCTTTCAATGAAATACGACGGGCCGTTGGAGCGCTTTCATTGCAACGTGCCGGGATAACAAGGAAATTGCCGGGGCTCGAGAGTAAATCTGTTGCCCTTTGATCGACTTCGGCTTGGCTCCCTCATGACTTCATCCCAACCCCTTCATTGCGCAGCAAGCCTGCTTGCGCGATAGGAGGTTGTCGCCCTTTGCGACCGGTCTGAAAACTATATCGGGATTTCCTCAAATGCGCCGCGCAACCATTGCTGCTCTTTTCATGGCCACCATCGTTCTGGGTGGCTGCAACACCGTTCGCGGGGTGGGCGATGATTTGAAATCGGTCGCCAACACGGTCGACGATGCCACCTGATCGCTCAAAAGCCGTAGCGGAGACCGCCCCATATCGTGCGCGGGGCACCCAGGTCGATCGAACCGCCCTGATTGCGAGTGACGATTGTTTCGCCCGTAAGGTTTTCTCCGCGGAGAACCAGGCTTAGCTTGCCCATGATCGGCACCTGCGCAAAGGCGTCGAGCGTCGTTGCAGCAGGTAACCTATCTATTTCCAGATCGTCTTCGAACTGTGTGCTAACGTGACCGACGGTTGCCGACACGATCCAGTCGATCGCGGGGTGGTATGCGAGTGTCGCGCGCCCCGCAAAGCGCGGTGTCTGGGCAGGTCGGTTACCGTCTAGTGCTGCGGCAAAGCCCGACCCGCGAGTTTCGGCGTCCGTCCATGAGATAGAGGTATTCAGGCTGAGCTTGCCCAGATCTGCCTTCGCTCCGGCCTCGATACCACGAGCACGGATCGCATCAATATTCTGACGTTCGCGAAGGTTAGTATCAATCGTCACATTGGCTATCGCGTTCTTTACGCGGTTGTCGAATGCGGTGAGGGATAGTGACAGGGTTTCGGTCGGCGTTACGTCCAATCCGGCCTCGAACCCTTCCAGTCTCTCATTCCGCAAACCGGCGTTGGCCTGGGTGACGACGGGGAAGACGACGAACGGGCGGTAAAGCTCATTAAGCGTAGGCAGACGAAGGCCGGAGTATGCTGCGGCTCGGAGGGCTAGTGTGTTGGATGGCCGGAGGAGTAATCCCCCACGAAAAGAGGCATCCCATCCGGCCCTGTCGGCGAAGGTTTCGGCGGCGACGGGCAGTCCATTGGCGTCACGCTCGCTGAAGAAACCATCGCGGATCGACCAGCGATCAAGCCTCGCGCCGCCAGTCAGGGTCAGGGCACCAAGCGTCCAGTCATTCTCGATGAAGAGGCCAAGATCGCTGTTTGTGCCGCCAGCATTACGCCGCGCCGTGACCGCGCCGGAAAACGCGCTGATCGCCGTTTCGAACAATTCGCCATCCGATCGGCGATAGTCGACACCCAACCGCAGCACATTGTCTTCTCCGGTCGGCGGGCGCAGTTCGAATTTTCCGCCAAGACCGGTCGACGGAGTATTTCGCTGATCCAGTACCGGAGCGAAACTGCTCGAGCTGATCACGACATTCGTGAAATTGCGTGCCTGGACATAAGCCAGCGCATCGAATTGCCATCGGCCGCGACCGATCAGCCGGAGGCTTGCATCCTGGCCTTCGATCGTGCTGTCGGCGCCTTCAAATCGCAACGTCCGAGCATCACGGTAAGCAAGGCCGCGAAATTGAAGCTCGACATCGTTTGTGAGGGGCGCAACGCCGCGCAATTGGGTCGACCAGCTATCGAAGGCAGCGCGCGCCGATTGCGGCACACGATCATCTGCGGGCGTTGTGAAGAAGCCCTTCCCACGATCCCAGCGGCCCGACACCACGGCAAACCCAGCGCCCAAGCGCGAACCGATGCTCGCAGAGCTTTCCGTCTCCCCGCGATCATTGACCAGTATTTGACCGGCGACGCCGTCCAGTGCCACGATCCCGGCGCTTTCCAGTTCGATCGTTCCCGCAAGCGCCCCTGCACCGAAGGGCCCCGATCCCCCGCCCCGCGTGACGCGGATCTGCGAAAGACGCTCCGGCGCAAGCGCGCTGAAAGGAACATAGCCGAAAAAGGGATCGCTCATCGGCACACCGTCGAGCAGGATGAGCGCCCGACTGGTCGCATTGCCGCCCAGAGCACGCAGTGTCACGCCTTGGGCGGACGCATTCGCGGAACGACTGTCCGAACGGCGGAACTGCTGGAACCCCGCAACAGACGAAAGGGCATCCTCAATCCGCCCCGACGGCACGGAAAGCAACTGGTCGCGATCGATTTCCTGCGTGTCGTAAGCTGGAGCAGCAGGTGTCGCTTCCAGCCCCGTGCCGGTCACAATGATTACAGGCTCATCGGTCTGCGCGAATGTGGGGGTCGCGGCGGCGACCGCGATCAGGCTGGCAGCCAGCGAATATCGAAAAATGACCATCGCGGTCGCCCTAACGCCAGGTCTGGGGAATTGCGAGTGTCTGCAAGGCGTTTGCACTGAGCAAACGAATGCCTAGAGATATGTCGAAGAGGAGACCTGATGCATGACGGAAGCTGGCAAGAAATCTGAATGGGTCAAGCGCCCCGCTACTGCCACCGAAGGCGCGAATTGTACGCTGGAAGAATACCAGTCACTCTATGCGCGAAGCATCGAGGATACGGATGCTTTCTGGCGCGGGCAGGCGGAGCGGATTGATTGGTTCAGCAAGCCCGAGGTCATTGGCAACTGGTCCTTCGATCCGGTTTCCATCAAGTGGTTCGAGGACGGTGTTCTCAACATCTGTCACAATGCCGTCGATCGGCATGTCGAGGCGGGCAATGGCGAGCGCATCGCATTGATTTTCGAGCCCGATGCTCCCGATGGAGAGGTGCGCCGGATCACCTTTGCCGAACTTCAGGCAGAGGTTGTTCGAATGGCCAACACCTTGAAAAAGATGGGCGTTTCCAAAGGCGACCGGGTAACCATCTATATGCCCATGGTGCCCGAAGGCGCCTTTGCCATGCTGGCATGTGCGCGGATCGGGGCGATCCATTCGGTGATTTTCGGCGGCTTCAGCCCCGACGCCATCGCGGGCCGCGTGGAGGATTGTGCGAGCGACTGGATGATCACCGCGGACGAAGGACTGCGCGGCGGCAAGCGGATTCCGCTGAAAAGCAATGTCGATCGAGCGTTTGAAAAGGTGCCGAACAGGGGTGTTCTGGTCATCAGACACACGGGCGGTTCGGTGAGCATGACGGAAGGCCGCGATCACTGGTACCACGAGCTTTCGGCCGATGTGGCGGATGAATGTCCATGCGAGCCGATGAATGCGGAAGATCCGCTGTTCATTCTTTATACGTCAGGTTCGACAGGCAAGCCCAAGGGCGTTCTGCATACCACCGGCGGATATGCCGTCTGGACCGAAACAACCTTCCGTTACATCTTCGATTATCGCGAAGGCGAGGTCTTCTGGTGCACTGCCGATATCGGCTGGGTCACCGGGCACAGCTACATCGTCTACGGTCCGCTGCTGAATGGGGCGACCGCCCTGATGTTCGAAGGCGTTCCGAACTATCCAGATCACGACCGCTTCTGGGCCGTATGCGAAAAGCACAAGGTCAACATCTTCTACACTGCCCCAACCGCTATCCGCGCGCTGATGCGCGAGGGCGACACTCATGTAACGAAGCACGACCTGTCATCGCTCCGTTTGCTGGGCAGCGTGGGCGAGCCGATCAATCCCGAGGCGTGGCGCTGGTATTACGAGACTGTCGGCGGGGGGAAACTGCCGATCGTAGACACCTGGTGGCAGACCGAAACCGGTGGCTGCATGATCACCACCCTGCCCGGCGCGCACGACATGAAACCAGGCAGCGCGGGAAGGCCTTTCTTCGGTGTTTGCCCGCAACTGGTCGACAATGAAGGCCATGTCCTGGACGGTGCGACAGAGGGCAATCTGTGCATCACCAGAAGCTGGCCCGGTCAGGCGCGCACGGTCTACGGCGATCACGAGCGCTTCATCCAGACCTATTTCAGCACTTACAAGGGCAAGTACTTCACGGGTGACGGCTGCCGCCGCGACGAGGACGGATATTACTGGATCACAGGCCGCGTCGACGATGTCATCAACGTATCGGGCCATCGCATGGGTACGGCCGAAGTTGAAAGCGCGCTGGTTCTGCATCCGAAGGTCAGCGAGGCAGCCGTGGTCGGCTTCCCTCACGATATCAAGGGCCAGGGCATCTATTGTTATGTCACGCTCAACGCCGGAGAAGAGCCGGGTGATGAACTGTCGGCAGAATTGCGCACACATGTTCGCGAAGAAATCGGCCCGATTGCGACACCGGATCACATCCATTTCACCCCCGCCCTTCCCAAGACGCGGAGCGGGAAGATCATGCGGCGCATTCTTCGCAAGATTGCCGAAGACGATTTCACATCACTGGGCGACACATCGACACTGGCCGATCCCGGCGTAGTCGACGAACTTATCGAGGGAAGAAAGAACCGTTAGCAGACCTTAGCTCTAAGTTAACCACGCGATGGCATTGAAGGCGGATGCACAGGAACGCCGCCAGATGTGGATAGCGAGACTTCTGGCGCGCCCTTCCCGCCAGTTCGAATGGCGCAGCTATTTTCTGTTCGGCTGCGCCATTCTGCTGGCCGTGCTGCTGGCCGGCGCAAGCTTTAACGCGCATCGTTCATCACAGGATCTGTCCGCCGTGCGCGAGCGACAGGTTCATTCGCTCGACGTTCTGCTGGCGGCAGACGAACTGCGGATGGCGGCACTTCAGCAGGTGCGCGGCGAACGCGGGTTTCTGCTTACCGGTGATGCGAGTTTACTCGATCCCTTTGTCGAAGGTCGCAATGCGGCGGGCAAGAGCTTTGCCCGCCTGATCGAACTTACGGCCGACAATCCGGAACAGCAGCAACGGCTGCTGGATATGCGCGACGAGTTCGGCGCATTCAACGCGGTTCTCGACGCCGTGATCGCGCAGCAGAAAAGCGGACGGCGCGAAGATGCAATCTTCTACATTCAGCGCGGAAACGACAAGGATGCGCTCGAAGCGGTCTTGCGCGAAATCGACGCGCTCGTAGATGCCGAACGGGCGCTGCTGATCGAGCGCAGCGAACTGGCCGACTTGCGAGCGGTATCGAACGAGCGCCTTCAGTATGTGCTGGCGAGCATCGGGGTGCTGTTCCTGCTACTTACAGCCGTGACGATCCTGTTTCTCCGCCGCTCGCTTGCCAGGGGACGCGGACTGGAAAACGAATTGGAGCGGGTGTCTGCGACGGACGCCCTCACCTCCCTCCCCAATCGACAGAAATTTACCGATGCGCTCGCCCGCGCGATTTCGGTGGCCGAAACCAATCCCAAACAAAAATTCGCCCTAGCGATATTCGATGTCGATCATTTCAAGCGCATCAACGACCGCTGTGGCCATGAGGCCGGTGATGAAGTCATCAGGGAAGTGGGCAGCCGGGCGATGCAGGCCCTGCGGGAGCAGGATTTCGTCGGACGGATCAGCGGCGAAGAATTTGCCGTTCTGCTGCCCGGTGCAGATCTGGAAAAGGCGCATCTGGTTTGCGAGCGGATGCGCGCAGCCATCGCCGGGCGACCGGTTACGTGGGACAATGGGATCATCCCGTTCACAGCCAGTTTCGGTGTGGCGGAATTTCGCACCGGCGACGATATCGACCACATCATGGTGCGGGCAGACACCGCCCTTTACGAAGCAAAAGTCGGCGGCAGGAACCAGGTTCGCCTGGCCGCCTGACACTTGCACGGGAATACAATTGCCGCGTAGGCAGTGGCCATGACCAAACAGCGCGTGCTCTTCGTCTGCCTCGGCAATATCTGCCGCTCTCCCCTCGCCGAAGCGGCTTTTCGCAAAGCTGCGAGCGAAGCCGGACTGGACGCCGAGGTCGATAGCGCCGGCACAGCGGATTATCATGTCGATGAAATGCCCGACCCCCGCAGTATCGAGGAAGCGCAGCGCCATGGCATCGATATTTCCAGCTATCGCGGCCGACAACTGAAGCCGGCTGATTTCCATGAGTTCGACTGGATCCTGGGCATGGACCGATCGAACATGACGAACATCTCCAATGTAGATCCTGGCGACGGCAAAGCGCAGGTATTCATGCTCATGGATATCGTGCCCGGACAGGAAGGTCGCGAAGTCGCCGATCCCTGGTATGGCGGCGAAGACAATTTCCGTGCGACATGGGACGATGTGTCGATGGCCGCCAAGGTGCTGGTCGCGAAAATGACCGATGACCGCGCTTGAAGATGCGGCAAAAACAATATTCGGTGCCAGCCCGACGGCGATAGAAACTCTCGCTGGCGGGGACATATCCGGTGCCAGCAGGATCGCGTTTGCCGACGGTTTTTCCTGCGTTGCCAAGCAGGGTCCATTGATCGATCGCGAGGCGCGAATGCTGGAAGCTTTCCAGCGACTGGATGCGCCGTCAGCCGCAGTGGTGGGAACAGTCGATGATTGGCTGTTCCTCCAGGATCTCGGGCAAGCTCGACCATTTTCATCAGCCACTTGGTCAGCGCTTGCCGAAACGATGGCCCCTTTGCACGGCGCGGGCGGAGGTCGGAAATATGGCTGGGAAGAAGATTACGGCCTGCGCCATATCGTCGTTCAGAACCAACCGCGCGAAAGCTGGGTGGAATTCTGGCGCGATAACCGCCTCCTTTGCCATGTCCCCGAACTCGATCCCGATCTTGGTCGAAGAGTCACTGCACTGGCGGAAAGGCTGGACGATGTGATCCCGGAAAGACCACCCGTGTCACTCGTCCATGGCGATCTGTGGGGCGGGAATATCGTGTGGGACAGGGCCACTGCGTGGCTGATCGATCCTTGTGCCTGTCATGGCGATCGCGAAGTCGATGTTGCCGCGCTGACAGTCTTCGACACGCCTCCTCCGCAATTCTTCGAACAGCTGGACCTGGCGCCGGGGTGGCAGAAGCGACTGCCGGTCTATCGGTTGTGGATGTGGCTGATCCATGTGCGACTGTTCGGTTCCGGTTACCGGGTGGCTGCGGAACGGGATCTCGATCAGCTGGGCTTCTAGCCGCCGCGGAGGGTCTTCACGCCGAAATCACGTTCGAAAAGATACAGCAGCACCCGTGCGGCCTCGCCGCGTTTCCCTTCCAGACCGCCGTCGCGTTCCATCAACAGGCGCGCATCGTCATAGGCCTTGGGCAACAGTTCCGTGATCTGTTCGAGGCTGGCCACGGCGAACGGCGTATCGCCCGATTGCCTTGTGCCGAGCAGTTCGCCACCACCGCGAAGACGCAGATCTTCCTCTGCAAGAAAGAAACCGTCCTGGGATTCGCGCATCAGGGCCAGGCGTTTCTGAGCGGTTTCGGACAGTGTTTCGCCATGAAGCAAGACGCAGAAGGATTTCTCGCTGCCCCGCCCCACCCGGCCCCGAAGCTGGTGGAGCTGGGCAAGGCCGAAGCGTTCGGCCTGTTCGATGACCATCAAAGTGGCATTAGGCACATCGACACCGACTTCGATCACTGTCGTTGCCACGAGTAATTTGGCGTCGCCGCGGGCGAAGCGTTCCATCGCCGCGTCCTTGAGTTCTGCCCCGAGCTGCCCGTGGACCATCACCACGTCGTCGCCGAAACGCTCTTTCAGCGCTGCATAGCGCGCTTCCGCAGCGGCGATTTCTTCCGGGCCGTCCATTTCCCGAACCATCGGGCAGACCCAATAGGCCTGCCGCCCTTCGGCGATCTGCGCGGCGAGCCGATCGACCAGCGCACCGATGCGTGCCTGTCCCATGACAACCGTGTCGATCGCCTGACGTCCAGGCGGCAATTCGTCGAGCTTGCTGACATCCAGTTCGCCATATTGCGCCAATGTCAGCGTGCGGGGGATCGGCGTCGCCGTCATCGCGAGCACATGCGGCGCGCGCCTGCCCTTGCTGGCCAGCATCAGGCGCTGGCCCACCCCAAAACGGTGTTGTTCGTCGATCACAACCATGGCGAGATTGCGATAGCTGACCGCGTCCTGAAAAATCGCGTGGGTACCCACGACGAGGTCGATGCTGCCATCCAGCAGCCCCATCAGCGTAGCTTCGCGCGCCTTCCCCTTGTCGCGCCCGGTCAGCAGCGCGACGCGCGCGCCGGTGGGTTCCGCCATGCGACGAAGGCTCTCGTAATGCTGACGGGCCAGGATTTCGGTTGGGGCGAGCAGCGCCGCCTGGGCGCCCGCCTCCACCGCGATGAGCATGGCTTCGAGAGCCACGATGGTCTTGCCCGCACCGACATCGCCCTGGAGAAGCCGCAGCATCGGTGCTTCTTGCGCCATATCGCCTTCGATTTCGGCGATGGAGCGCCGCTGCGCCCCCGTCAGCGGAAACGGGAGGGCCAGCTTTCCGCGGTAGGTGCCGTTGCCCTGCAGGGGCTGGCCCTTGCGTTTGCGATTGTCGGCCCGAACCAGCATCAGGGCCAGGCTGTTGGCGAGCAGTTCGTCATACGCCAGCCGATCGCGCGCCGGGGCATTTTCGCCTTTGTGGACCAGCACCAGCGCATCGCGCCAGGTGGGCCAGTCTTCCTTGTTCACCTGCGAACTGTCGATCCATTCGGGCAGCTCGGGTGTGCGGGCCAACGACTGGTCGACCAGCCCTGCGATCTTGGGCTGGGTCAGCCCTTCCGACAGGCGATAGACCGGCTCGCACAACCGCTGCAGGGTTTCGCCGTCTTCCTCCACCACATGATCGGGATGAACGATCTGCAGCATGTCGCCAAAGCGTTCCAGCTTGCCCGCGACCCACCGCGTTTCGCCCACCGGCAACTGCTTTTTCGCATTATAGGACGCGCGCCCGAAATAGGTCAGCGCGATCACGTTGCCGATGCCATCCTGCGCCAGCACGCGATAGGGGGCCCGCGGGGAACGGCCGCTGCGATGCTCTGTGACCGACAGTTTCACCACGATCTGCTCGCCTTCGCCCGCATCGTCGACATTGTGCACCGCTCGGCGCGTCACGAACCTTTCGGGAAGGTGGTAATCGAGATCGCGCACCCGCGTAAGGCCAAGCCGGTCCAGTGGTTTCTTCAGCTTGGGTCCAACGCCATCGAGAGTTTCTGTCTCGGCGAAGAGGGGATTGAGAATATCGGGACGCATTGCGGAATGCTATAGCCGCTTGCGCGGCTTTGGCGAGTGCCCTACCCGCGTCGAATGCCCGATCTTCTCACATTCGAAGGCCGCAAACAGCGCGCCAAATTTCGCGCATGGCATCGCGGCACGCGCGAGGCGGATTTCATGATCGGGGGGTTCTTCGACCGGTATCATCCCGACTGGGCCGAAGAAGAACTGGCTTGGTTCGAAGCGCTGCTGGAAGAAGACGACGTGGATGTCATGGCCTGGGCGTTGAAAACCCAGCCGACGCCGCCCCGCTTCCAGGGCAAGCTGATCGAAGCGATGCAACAGCTCGACTACGTGGATATTCCGCGTTGACGGACGGCCCTCGGGCACTATCTCGCCACTGACGAATTTTCCCATGCGCCCCCTCCCCAAATCCGGGCAGGGGGCAGTCTTGCGTGTGCGACCAGCCGCGCCCCAAACGCCAGGACCCCCATGCCCGACCTTTCCCGCATCCTGAAAGCCGATACACCCCTCACCCTGGCGCAGGTCGCACGCGGTGCTCAGCCGCTTGTCATGGCCGATCTCGCCAGAGCGAGTACGGGCCGCGCGGTATTCATTGCGCCGGACGATTCGGCGATGCGCTCGATCGTCGATGCTGCCGCGTTTTTCGCGCCCGAGCTCGAGGTCATCGAATTTCCCGCCTGGGACTCGTTGCCGTACGACCGCGCCAGCCCCGCGCTCTCGATCAGCGCCAGAAGGCTGTCGGCGCTGTTTCGCCTGCAGGCCGGAAAGGCCAAGGCGCAGCTCGTCGTCACCACAGCCAATGCAGTATTGCAACGCGTGCTGAGCCCCTTCCGCATTCGCGAAAGTGTGCGAGAGTTCAAACCCGGCATGGAAATCGGCCGCGAAAGCCTGGGGCTGCTGCTGCAGAAACAGGGGTATGGCCGCACCGACACGGTCATCGACAAGGGTGAATATGCGGTGCGCGGGTCGATTGTCGATATCTTCCCCAGCGGCATGGACGAAGCATTGCGGCTGGACTTCTTCGGCGATGAACTTGAATCGCTGCGCACTTTCGATCCCAATACCCAGATGAGCACCGGTCGACTGGATTCGCACCTGCTGCTCCCCGCCAGTGAAGCGCTCCTCGACGAGGACAGCATCAAGCGTTTCCGGAGCCGCTACCGGGAAATGTTCGGCGCCAATGCGACACAGGATCCACTGTACGAAGCTGTCAGCGATGGTCGCCGTCTCGCCGGGATGGAGCACTGGCTGCCGTTGTTCGAGGAGAAGCTGGCGACGCTGTTCGATCATCTGGGCAAGGACGATTTGATCGTCATCGATCAGGCTTCGATCGCTGCCGCTGACGAGCGGGTCAAGGACATCTCCGACTATTACGATCAGCGCACCGCGATCACGGGACAGGCAAAGGGTAATTACCGCCCGCTGAAGCCGGACGCGCTTTATCTGACCGGCGAAGAACTGAAGAAAGCGCTGGAGGCAGCGCCCGCTCACCGGACCACGCCTTTCGACGAACCCGAAAGCGACAAGGTGGTTGGTTTCGGGTTCCGCTCCGGCCGCGACTTTGCACCTGAGCGCGCGCGAGGGGACAATGTCTACCCGGTTCTCGCAGATCATCTGAAATCACTTGCCAAGGCTGGCAAACGACCGCTCCTCGCAGCCTATTCCAAGGGAAGCCGCTCACGCATAGCGTCCATCCTCGAAGAGGCTGGCACGCCGGTCCAGATGGCGGAAACCTGGCAGGAAGCGCTGGGTCTGTCGGCCATGGGCAAGCCTGCGGCCATGATCCTGCCGGTGGAAGCAAGTTTCGCCAATGACGAAATGGAACTGCTCACCGAGCAGGACATCCTCGGCGACAGGCTTGTTCGCCGCAAAAAGAAGCGCAAGGATTCCGACGCATTCCTCGCGGAGTTGCAAGCACTCAGCGTGGGCGATCTGATCGTTCATACCGAACATGGAATCGGCAAGTATCTCGGCCTCGAACCGATTGCTGTCGGCAAATCCAAACACGATTGCGTGCAGCTCGAATACAAGGGCGGCGACAAGCTCTTTATCCCGGTCGAAAATATCGATGTGCTGAGCCGCTATGGCAGCAGCGAGGAAGCGGTCATGCTCGACCGTCTCGGAGGCGAAGCATGGCAGAAGCGCCGTGCACGCCTGAAAGAACGCATCAACGAGATTGCGGGCGAGCTCATGCAGGTCGCGGCGCAACGCGCGCTCAGGAAAGCTCCGGTCTTCGAAATCGACGAAGGTCCCTTCAATCAGTTCCTTGACCGTTTCCAATATGACGAAACGGATGATCAGGAACGCGCCATCGAGGACGTTCTGGGCGATTTGGAAAGCGGCAAGCCGATGGACCGGCTTGTCTGCGGCGACGTCGGCTTCGGCAAGACCGAGGTCGCCTTGCGAGCGGCTTTCGTGGCAGCAATGAATGGTCAGCAGGTCGCTGTGGTGGCTCCCACCACACTCCTCGCCCGCCAGCACTTCGAGAATTTCGCGGCGCGCTTCAACGGTTTCCCGCTCAAGGTAGGTCGACTGTCAAGATTGGTGCCGGCTCGCGAATTGAAGGAAACGCGCGAAGGGCTGGAGAACGGACAGGTCGATATCGTCGTCGGAACGCATGCCATCCTTTCGAAACAGACGAAATTCAAGAACCTTGGCCTTGTCATCGTGGATGAGGAGCAGCGCTTCGGCGTCACGCACAAGGAGAAGCTCAAGCAGCTCCGTGCGGATGTGCATATGCTCACGCTGACGGCCACTCCCATTCCCCGTACCCTGCAAATGGCCATGACGGGCTTGCGAGAGCTTTCCACCATCCAGACCCCGCCTGTCGATCGGCTTGCCGTGCGCACCTATGTGATGGAGTGGGACGACATGGTGATGCGCGAAGCCTTGCTTCGCGAACATCATCGCGGCGGGCAGAGCTTCATCGTCGTCCCGCGTATTTCCGACATGGAGCAGATTTCCGACTGGCTTCACGAAAACGTGCCAGAGATAAAATTCGTCTCCGCCCACGGCCAGATGTCGGCCGGCGAAATCGAGGAGCGGATGAGCGCGTTCTACGAAGGCAAGTACGAAGTCCTGCTTGCCACCACGATCGTCGAAAGCGGGCTGGATCTCCCCAGCGCCAACACCATCATCATCCACCGGGCCGACATTTTCGGACTGGCGCAGCTCTATCAGCTGCGAGGGCGTGTCGGCCGGTCCAAGCTGCGCGCTTACGCCTATCTGACTTATGCGCAGGACACGCAGCTTTCGGAAGTCGCTGAAAAGCGCCTGAAGGTTCTCGGCGATCTCGACAGCTTGGGCGCAGGCTTTCAGCTTGCCAGTCACGATCTCGACATTCGCGGAGCGGGCAATCTGCTGGGTGACGAACAGTCCGGCCATATCCGCGAAGTCGGGTTCGAACTGTACCAGTCGATGTTGGAGGATGCGATACTCGCAGCCAAGGCGGGGGAACTGGGGCTCGAGGCGAAGCCTGAACGTGTCAGTCCGCAGATCACGGTGGATGCACCGATCATGATCCCGGAAGATTACGTGCCCGACCTTGCTGTGCGCATGGCGCTTTACCGCCGCCTTAACGATGCCGCCGACAAGGCCGAGATAGAGGCACTGGCCGCAGAAATGATCGACCGGTTCGGCGAGTTGCCATCCGCCACGGCCAATCTCGTCCGACTCATCGAAATCAAGCATCAGGCCATCGAAGCGAACATTGCCAAGGTCGATGTGGGCGCTCAGGGAACGCTGGTCACTTTCCACAATGACGACTTCCCCGATCCGATGGGCCTGCTCGGCTATGTCGATCGCCTCAAGGGCACAGCGAAGCTGCGGCCCGATATGAAGCTTGTCATTAGCAGAGCCTGGAATTCACCGGAAAGCAGGCTCAACGGTCTCTTCCAGCTCACCAAGGGGTTGTCGGGCATCGCCCGGAAATCGCGAAAAGGTGAGAAGGTTGCCGCCTAGGATCCTGCCAGTTTGAGAAAATCGGGCGCGCTCATCGGTTCTGCACGAAGGAAGCCCTGGTAGGACTGGCAGCCTTCCTTGCGGGCCAGATCCCGCTGGTCCGCGTTTTCGACACCTTCGACCAGCACCTTCAGGTCGAGCGCCTCGGCCATGGCGAGGATAGCCCTGAACACCGCCAGGTCCCGCTCGTCGTCGAGGACCCCGTCCAGCATCGTGCGATCGAGTTTCAGGCAGTCGATCGGCAAGACCTTCAGATATCGGAAATTGCAGAAGCCCGCGCCGAAATCGTCCAGCGCGATGCGTATTCCGAACAGCTTCAACTGATCGAGTACCCGGCTGACCCTGTCGAGATCGGCGAGCAGCACCTGCTCGATAATCTCGAGCGTGATCCGCCCCAACGAAAAGCCGACCCTTTCCGCCATGCGTGCAAAGTCGATGGCGAAATTATCGGCAGCGAGATCAACGGGCGTAATGTTCAGTGATAGCCGCAGGTGATCCGGCCATTCGAGCGCCTGTTCGAGAGCACGTTTCGCGATGTGCCGGGAAAGGTGGGCAACATGGTCCGCACGCTCGGCTATCTGGAACAGCGTTCCGGCGCCAATCCGCCCTATCAGGGGGTGTTCCCAGCGAGCCAGGGCCTCGGCCCCGATCAGCGTGTCGTCGTCCAGCGCGAATTGCGGCTGAAACAGGATCTCGATTTCGTCTCGGTCAATTGCGGCGAGTAAATCCGCCTCGAGTTGCTGGTTCGAACGCCCTGAACGCGCCACTGCGCCCGCAGACCAGTCGATACGGCGGCGATTGCTGTCACGCATGCGAGCTGCAACTTCGGACAGCCGGTCAAGCACGCTATCGGCATTGTCATTGTCGGTGACCCGCATCAGCGCGAGTCGAGGCCACAACCTGATACTGGCCCCGCCTTCGGGATTGGCGATGGGCATAGCAATGGCGTCTGCAAGCGCTTCGGCCAGCCATTGCCACCGCTCGCGGCTACATTCCTGACGCGCGATGAGAAGGAAGCTACCCCCGCCCATGCGCGCGGCGATCCAGGCACTGCTGCTTTCCAGCTCGTCCGAAGCGAAGTGCTTGATACGCTGCGCCACTTCGACCAGCGCGCCGTCGCCTGCACTCTCACCGAAAGCGACGTTCAGCGTATCGATGCGCCCCAGCGTGATGAGCATTGCATGCATGGGACAGGAAATGGTCTTGTCGGGCCAATCCCGCTGCCAGCGCGTAATCGTGCCGCGGGCCTGCGCCTGATCAGCGAGGCCAGTGAGCGTGTCGCGCGTTTCGCCGTTAATTTCTTGGGGCATGCTTGCCATATCGGCCGTCCTTAGCGCGCCCCGCAGAAGGGTATGCCACTTTTTCACCCATGTTGCCAAATGGGACGTGCATCCATAGGTACGCTGCAATCCCGGGCAATGGTTATCCCGGACAGGAGGATGCTGGGGCAATGCCCGATTTCAGCCGTTTGGCTCTGCTTGTTTCCGATGCTCCGCTTGCGCAGGAAGCTGCCGACAAGGGTTTCCGCGAAATAGCAGATTGGGTGCCGCTATCCGAAGCCGAGGCGGTCGTCGTTCTCGGCGGCGATGGTTTCATGCTGCAGACGCTTCATGCGATGCTGGATAGCGAGCGGATAATCCCGGCCTACGGTCTCAATCTCGGCACGGTCGGCTTCCTGATGAATCGCAACCGGAACCCCGAGACGCTCATCAAGCGCATCGGAAAGGCCAAACTCCATCATATCGCTCCGCTGCGCATGCGGGCACGGACTCAGGACGGCGAAACTCATACCTTCTGCGCGATCAACGAGGTCAGCCTGCTGCGCGAAACGCGGCAGACCGCGAAGCTCGAAGTGACGGTCGACGACAAGGTGCGGATCCCCGAGCTGGTTTGCGACGGTGTCCTGCTCGCAACGCCGGCGGGTTCGACTGCCTACAACCTTTCAGCCGATGGACCGATCCTGCCACTCGATTCGAACCTGCTCGCACTCACGCCGATCAGTCCGTTCCGTCCGCGTCGCTGGCATGGGGCGATCCTCCCTGATCGAAGCAGAGTCTCGCTGCGCGTGCTCGAAGAACACAAGCGTCCCGTTTCGGTCGTCGCAGACCAGCGGGAGCTCCGCGATGTCGCCCAAGTTGACCTTGAAATCGCGCGCGACAGCCAGCTGACGCTGCTGTTCGATCCCGGCCATGCGCTCGACGAACGTATCGTCGCCGAGCAGTTCGTCGTCTAAATTGCAAAAGCAGGTAAGCAGTGTGAATTTTTGCGATTTGCCCGCTTGCCAAACCGCAAAGCCCCCCATATAGGCGCACCCCTGCCCAGCGGGCTGCTCCCCGATAGCTCAGCGGTAGAGTAGGTGACTGTTAATCACTTGGTCGTTGGTTCGAATCCAACTCGGGGAGCCATTCACTTCTTAGGAAGTGAGAGAATCAGCCTTTAAAAACTCGAAACTTATGCTCTGTCCGGCCGGATCAAGGCTTGAAGGCGCGCAATTGTTGAATTCAGGCGAACGGTTAGTCTCCGCCAGATCAGGCCTATGTCCGATCTAGCGATCCGCCACCGACGCTTTTGCCATGCCCGCCTCTTACGAGTGCGCATTTGAACCAGATCGCCCCTAGTTCATTACGTGTAGCATGACAGAGTATCACTTTTACGAGCCGGCAGACGGCCATCGCCTGCCGCACGACCCGCTGAACGCGATCATTGCACCACGGCCAATAGGCTGGATTTCAACCGTAGCGCCCAATGGCGCGCGCAATCTGGCACCTTACAGCTTTTTCAATCTCATCAATTATCGTCCGCCGCTCATTGCTTTCTCATCTTCCGGTTGGAAGGATTCCGTCGCTAATGTGAAGGCGACGGGCGAGTTTGTCTGGAACCTCGCCACCATGGCTCAGGCCGATCAGATGAACATGAGCTCAGCAAGTGTGGCGGCCGATATCGACGAGTTCGACCTTGCGGGGCTTGATGCGCTGCCTTCACTACGCGTCAAGCCCGACCGCGTGGCGGGCAGCCCCGTCCAGTTCGAGTGCCGCCTCACGCAGCTCATTCAACTCGAAAACAAGGAGGGTGGCGAGCTGGATCAATGGCTCGTAATTGGCGAGGCCATTGGCATCCATATTGACACTTCAATGCTTGAGAACGGCATATACATGACTGCTCGTCCCCGCCCCGTCACGCGCGGCGGAGGCCCGGCAGATTATTTTGAGATTACGCAGGACCGCCTCTTCAAGATGAAACGACCCGACGACTGACGTTTGGGAAGGCCTTGCTAGGCTTGAGCTTTTGACCGGTGCCCAAATTACCAGCTTTCGGCACTCAGTCCGTCAGGAAATGGGTGATGTCTTTTCAACGCGGCAGGCCTCGCCTATGCGCCGCCGCGCGTGACGGTAACGAGCTTCTATAACGACGATTTGATGCGACTGGAGAAAGTGGGTCGTCGACGCGCGATGACCCTGGCTTCCGGCTGTGATTTTTCTTCCAATGACTATCTCGCGCTCGCGGGGTCAGCTGCCTTACGCTCTGCAGCCATGGACGCTTTGGCAAGAGGCGTCTCTCCGGGGTCCGGTGGGTCGCGTTTGCTGCGCGGCAATTGTGCTGAACATTTGGGTCTGGAAACCGATGCTGCCCGTTTCTTCGGCAGTGAAAGTGCGTTGTTCGTCGGCTCGGGTTTCGCCGCGAACAGCCTGGTTGTCTCCACCTTGCCACAAGCGAGCGACCTCATTCTGCACGATGAACTGATACATGCCAGCGTGCACGAGGGCATGCGGATGGCGCGAGCGCCTTGCGAGAGATTTGCACACAATGATGTGGATGCGGCAGCCGACGCGATCGCACGATGGCGGGCAAAAGGCGGATGCGGCACACCGTGGATCGCCTTCGAAACGCTTTACAGCATGGACGGCGATGTAGCGCCCGTGGACGACTTTGCCTCCTTGGCGGAGCGTACCGGGGCCATGCTGCTCATCGACGAGGCGCATGCGGTCGGGGTATGCGGACCAAAGGGGCGCGGGCTCGCTGCACATCTGCATGGATGCGAAAATGTCGTCACTCTCGTAACGTGCGGGAAGGCGTTGGGATGCGAAGGAGCGCTCATTCTGGCGCCAGCAGTCTTTCGCGATTTTCTCGTGAACAGGGGGCGCAGCTTCATCTTCTCGACGGCACCTTCGCCGTTAATCGCCGCGATTGTTCGCGAAAGCCTTTCGATCGTCGCGAATGCAGATGAACGACGCCAACGTTTGCGCCTGATCATCGAACATGCCGGCAAGCGTCTGGCGCCACTAGGCATAATTCCGAGCGGGACGCATATCCAGCCCGTGCCGATTGGTGAAGATTCACGCACGATGCGCATCGCTGAGGCACTTCAGGCTCGCGGTTTCGACATTCGCGGCATTCGCCCGCCGACTGTGCCAGCAGGCACCGCACGGCTGCGGATATCTCTCACGCTTAACATCGACGAGGCGGCAGTTTCCGAACTCGCCACCGCTTTGGAAGACCTGTTATGAGTAAGACGATCGTCGTCACTGGTACGGACACGGATATCGGGAAGACGGTGTTTGCTGCCGGTCTCACGAAGGCGCTCGGCGCTTCGTACTGGAAGCCGGTCCAGGCTGGTTTCGACGATGGCACTGACAGCACACGTGTCGCGCAGTTGGGCGTCCCTGCATCATCGGTGATCCAAGAAGCCTACCGTTTGAGGACGCCGTGCTCTCCGCATCGCTCGGCCGAATTGGACAATGTCATCATCGATCCGGCTTCTCTAGCTTTGCCGCAGGTGACGGGACCGTTAGTGGTAGAGGGCGCTGGCGGCGCGCTCGTTCCGGTCACCCGTGAATTACTCTATGCGGACCTGTTCGCGCGCTGGGCGGCGCCGGTTGTAATCGTGGCAAGCACCGCGCTTGGCACCATCAACCATTCGCTGCTGACTATCGAGGCATTGCGCACTCGTGACGTCCCAATTCTCGGGATCACCTTTATCGGCAATCCGCAAGAGGACACCGAAGAGACCATTTGCGCGATCGGTAAGGTCAGGCGTCTGGGGCGCCTGCCTCTTCTTGATCCGCTTGATAGTGAAAGTCTTGCCGCCACATTCGCGCGCTGTTTCGCAATGGACGACTTTCAATGAGGGAATCGCCCATCTGGCATCCATTCACCCAGCACGGCTTGGGCGAACCCATTCCGACTGTGGCGCGGGCCAAAGGCGCAGTCCTTCATACGAGTGATGGCCAACAGATAATCGATGCGATTTCATCCTGGTGGGTGACGACGCATGGTCATGCTCACCCCCGAATAGCCGCAGCCGTTGCCGAGCAAGCTGCGGTGCTAGACCAGATAATCTTCGCGGGCTGGACACATGGTCCGGCCGAAGAACTGGCGAATGGTCTCCGCGCCCTGATGCCGGAAAGCCTGACGCGCGTGTTCTTTTCCGATTCCGGATCGACAAGCGTTGAAGTCGCTCTGAAAATGGCCTTGGGTTACTGGCTTCATCGTGGAGAAGCGCGGCATAGCGTCGTCGTGATGGACAACGGCTATCATGGCGACACCATCGGGGCCATGTCGGTCGGCGCCCGCGGCGCATTCAACCGCGCTTACGAGCCCCTCTTGTTCGACGTCACGTCCATCCCCTTTCCCTCGCGAGGCGCGGAACAGGATGCGCTGGACGCCTTGGAAGTAGCGTGTAGGAAAGGCGCGGCAGCGTTCATTGTGGAGCCGCTTATTCTCGGCGCAGGCGGGATGCTGATGTATTCTTCGCAAACGCTCGCGGACATGCGCCGGATTTGCGCGCGATATGGTACCCTTTTCATCGCCGATGAGGTCATGACCGGTTGGGGCAGGACCGGCACGTTGCTCGCTTGCGAACAGGCTAAGATCGAGCCAGACATACTGTGCTTATCCAAAGGGCTGACCGGCGGTGCCATTCCATTGGCAGTCACAATGGCGAACGAACCTGTCTTCGAAGCACATCGCAGCGAAGATCGCGCACGTATGTTTTTCCATTCATCGAGCTATACCGCCAATCCGATCGCTTGCGCAGCCGCCAACGCCAACCTTGCAATCTGGCGCAACGAGCCAGTCATGCAGCGGATCGCGAACTTGGGCGAAGGGCAGGCAGCGCAATTGAACGCACTGGCATTGCATCGGGCGGTTCAAAATCCTCGGCAAACCGGCACCATTACTGCGTTTGAGGTGGGCGTAGGGAGCGGATATCTCTCCGACCTCGCGCCGCGAATGCTGGCACTCTTTCGAGAGCGAAACGTCCTGCTTCGGCCGCTAGGTAACACCATCTACGTAATGCCGCCTTACTGCATCAGCAGTGAGCAACTAGACTGTATATACGATACGATCCGCGAAGTGATCGCCGACGTGACCTAGTGGGACTGTGCCGATCGATGGCTGGCCATCAACCCAGGCTGCGTACTTCGTTCCGTAATCGCCTCGCCAGCGACAGAAAGATTAGGATGGCGATGACGAAGAAGGGCGTGAGTGTATAGAGCGCGACCTGGAGCGAGTTGGTCATGCCCTGCGCGGCGAAATAGTCGCTGGCCATGCCGACATAGGTCGGTCCCAGACCCAGCCCGATGAAATTCATCACAAGCAGTAGCAAAGCGCCTGCGAGCACGCGCTGGTTTGGGCGCACCTCGTCCTGCACCAGAGCTATCGAAGCTGAGAGGTAGAAGTAGTTCAAGAACATCACGGGCGTCAGCAGGACGAGCGCTAACTCCCAAGTTGGCGCCCATACGAAACCGAGATAGAATGGCAGAGCGAGCGTCAGCGACACCGCGGGAGCGAGAGCGAACGCCGTCCGCGTACCCCGTGTAAACCGGTCGAGCAGGCGCCCCGATACAAGCATGCCCGAACCCATCCCAAGGCCGACCACCAGGGCATACCAGAGCGCAACCTCCTCCAACGTCATACCCTTTTCACGCATGAGGAAGAGCACCGCAAAATTGCCGAGGCCGTAGGTCACGAACTGCGTCGCTCCACTCCCGAGCGAGGCGCGCACGAGCAGCGGGTTACGGAAAAAATCCTTCACCGTGCCCACGAATGGGGCCGGCATGGACGCGGTTTCGTCCAGCGTGATGTCGGTCGCTCCACGTTCGGGGTCGCGCATGACCAGTTTGAGCAGGATTGCGGTCACGATGCCAACGATGCCGACAACAATGAAGGCGTCGCGCCAATCGAAAGCGGCGGCGATCGAAGCACCAAAAGCGATACCAACTGCCGCTCCAATGGGCGGACCCAGGTTGAAGATGCCAAGCGCGGTTGCCCGATAGCCGGGCGAGAAAGTATCTGTGATAAGAGCGTAGGATGGTGGCACCCCGCCCGCCTCGCCGAAACCGACTGCCATGCGGGCCACCACCAGTTCGGGGTAAGTACGCGCGAGCCCGCAGGCGACAGTGGCTGCGCTCCAGATACCGCAGGCCACCGCGAGAATGGTCACCCGGTTGGTGCGGTCGGCAAGCCAACCGACCGGTATCGCGATGAAAGTATAGAACATCGCGAAGTAGAGCCCGCCGATCAGACCGAGCTGACCGTCGGTGATATCAAGTGATTCCTGGATCGGAAGCGCCAGAATTGCGAGTAATTGGCGGTCGAGGAAATTGAGCACATAGACGAAGCTCAACAGGGAAAGCATCGTCCAAGCTTTGCGGTCCGGCTTGCGGACGACTCGCTCCGGCGCCGCGGCAGCCGCGATCACGAGTTGCCCCGGGGCTTGATGGAATCCGCCCGTTTACCGTTGTTCATCCCTACTCTCCCCTTCGCGTCGTGCTGCGCGATTTCATTCACTAGTTAGTGAGTGAGTAGGTTCTGTCACCCCGTTGGTCAATGTGGAAACCCCAATACACCCTCGCCCTCTTTTATTAACGCGCGCGATAGTGAATGTTGACATTATCGTTCGTGTGAACAAGTTGTTCGGCAAGCGGCGGGCGCGACTCGTCGTAGGGATTGGGAGAAAACAGATGACGGCACGTTACTTTGCCACAGCTTCAGCGCTCGCCTTCACGGCTCATGCCATACCGACTTACGCGCAGGATGCGAACGACATCGCGCAACCGTCCACCGGACCTGCCGTCGCCGGCGAAGAGGTCATCGAGGATGTTTCGCCCAGCGCCGAGGCCGCGCGCTCCAGCAACACGATCATCGTCACCGCAACCCGCCGCGAGGAAAGCATCCAGGATGTTCCCCTCTCCATCACCGCCTTCGGTCAGGAAGAACTGACCAAGAAAGGGATCGTCGGTTTCGAAGGCATCGGTCGCGAAACGCCGGGCGTAATCCTCAACCGCCCGACCCAGAATTTCAACAATTTCACGGCCCGCGGCATCGCGACCAACGGCTACAATGCCAACCTATCTAGTACTGTGTCGGTCTATATCGACGAACTGCCCGTCTCGACGATCGGCAACACCACAGTCGTCGATCCAAACCTGTTCGATGTCGAGCGGGTGGAATTTCTACGAGGGCCGCAGGGTACCTTGTTCGGATCGGGCTCGTTGTCGGGCGCCATGCGGATCATCACCAAGAGCCCCGAACTCGGCTATTTCGACACGGCCGCCCTGGTCGATTTCGGCCTGACAAACGATGATTCCTTCCGCCAGCGTTACAATGCGATGGTCAACGTCCCGATTGGCGACAAGGTCGCCGTTCGCGCGGTCGGCTTCTACCGTGACGAGGAAGGTTATCTCGACAACCTCGGCACCGGAGTGAACAATTCCAACACGCTGATCGACTACGGCGGTCGGCTCGTCCTGCTGTTCCAGCCGACAGACCGTCTGTCGATCAAGCTGCTCGGCAGCTATGAGAACAGCGATCCGAAAGATAGCTCGCTAACCAGTCCCTCGCTTGGCGAGGAGAAGCGCATTTCCGATGAACCTGATCGCTTCACCGGCAAGCAGCTTATCGCCAATGCGACACTGGAATACGATTTCGACTGGGCGACGCTCACCAGTTCCTCAACCTATTCGGACTTCAAGCAGCGTTTCTATGTCGATCTGGCTGGAACCTTCGCCCCCGGATCCTTTCCTGGCGCCCCGATCGCCTTCGGTCTCGACGCTGATGCGTTCGATAACGTTTTCGTACAGGAAACCAGGCTCGCCTCCTCGCTGGGTGGTGCGTTCGAATTCGTCGTAGGCGGCTTCTACCTCAACCGTCGCCGGGACGTTGACTTTCTCTATCGTTCCAACCCCGCTTTTCTCGAGGCACGTGGACTTACCGGTCTTCCTGACAAGTATTTCCAGGAACAGTATACCTACTCCATAAGCGAAGAAATCGCGGCGTTTGGCGAGCTTACCTATCGCTTCTCCGACCGCTTCTGGCTGACAGGAGGCCTCCGATACGGAGAGATCAGTGCTCAGGGCTTTACCGAAGCGGGGGGCTTCCTCGCTACAGGCACCACGCCTTTCATTCCCGGCGCTCAGACCAATTATTATACCGCCGCCCTGTTTGGCATCCCGCTGAACTTCGATACGTTTACGCCCTATGAAGCGGTGGAAGGTGTCAAAGCGAAAGGATCCAAGCCATCCTATAAGCTTGCTGCTTCGTTCAAACCCACGCAGAATATTACCACCTACGCCACATTCGCCACTGGCTTTCGCGCACCGATCGTCAATGCCGCCGCAGGTCGGCCCAGCGTGGCTCCTGGCGGCGAAAACGACATCATCGTTCCGTTCGGCGCCACTTCGGACGATCTAAAAAGCTATGAGATCGGCGCCAAGGCAGTCTGGCTTGACGGACGAGTAACTGCAAATCTGGCAGCCTATTACATCGATTGGAGCAACATTCAGGTTCAGGCCAACCGGGTCAGCGATTCAGTTCAGTTTGCCACCAACATCGGTGCTGCGACCAGCAAGGGTATCGAATTCGAGCTTGGCGTAGTTCCGGCGACTGGTTGGTTCCTCGGCGCCAATGGTGCCTATAATGATGCAAAGATCACAGAACTGACAGCCGCCGAAGCGGCGATCTCGGGCGCAGAAATTGGTCACCGGCTTTCCGCCCCACGTATTCAGGGGGCCGCTTTCGTCAGTTACACCTTCAATCTTGCCGACGATATGGAGGCGACCCTAGCCACGAACGCTCAGTATATCGGCGAATATAACAGCAGTTTCCCCAACCAGCCGGGCAACCCGAACGTGCGCCTCGCGACCTTTGGGCAGACCGACGCCTATACCAACGTCAACGCTAGCTTTGGGGTAACCAAGGGCAAGCTCGGCGCGCAGCTTTATGTCGAGAACGTCTTCGACGATCATTCCATTACCTACATCCATCCAGAAGCCTTCCTGATCAGCCGTTTCGGCACCCTGCGTCCGCGGACGTTTGGCATCCGCTTCAGTTACGGGATCTGACCATGATCCGGTCGCATTATCGGGCGCTTCGCCACATCGCATTTGGCATGACGGCCCTCGGCCTTTCTGCAGCCGCATCGTCTGCCGAGAGGCCGTCCGTCACCGCACCCGCCGGTACATTCGAGGGTGTCACCGAAGGCTCGGCGAATGTCTTTCGCGGGATAAGCTATGCAGAAGCGCCAACCGGCGAGCGTCGCTGGCGCCCGCCCGTACCGAAAGCGCGTGCGAGCGCACCGGTCGATGCGAGCGAGTTCGGCCCAATCTGCAACCAGCCCGAATTCCCGAACGTACCTGCAAACATTTATTACGAGGACCTCCCACCGATGAGCGAGGACTGCCTCTCGCTCAATGTCTGGCAGCCCGAGAATGCGGATCATGCGCCGGTCTTCGTTTGGATTCATGGCGGGTCGCTCTTGACGGGTGCAGGCCGTTTCTCGCTCTATGACGGGACGGAACTGGCAAAGCGTGGGGTCGTGGTTGTCTCGATCAACTACAGGCTTGGTGCACTCGGCTTCATGGCCCATCCCGAACTGTCTGCGGAATCGCCGGACAATGCGTCCGGTAATTACGGCCTCCTCGACCAGATAGAGGCGCTGCGCTGGGTCGAACGGAACATCGCGGCATTCGGCGGTGATTCCGGCAATGTGACTATTGCCGGGGAATCGGCGGGCGGCCTCAGCGTCATGCACCTCCTCGCATCTCCGCTTGCTACGGGCCTCTTCGACCGTGCCGTCATGCAGAGCGCATATATGGTTTCCGAGCCGGGCCTTCGACAAGTGCTCAATGGCCACCCTTCCGCCGAAAGCGAGGGAGTGCGCATCGCCGAAGCGATTGGCGCAGGAAATCTCGCCCGACTGCGCGAGATGAGCGCTGGCGAGATAACGAGAAAGTCGACCGCCGCAGGCTTCCAGACCTATTTCACAGTGGACGGCAAGATCGTCCCTGCGCAAATCACAGATGTGTTCGACCAGGGAGCGCAAGCTCGCGTGCCGGTCCTCGCCGGCTTCAATAGCGGGGAAATTCGCTCGCTGCGGATGCTGCTGCCCCCCGCCCCATCCGGTAAAGAAGAATACGAAGCCAGAATCCGCAATGCCTATGGCGATGTGGCCGATATCTTTCTGCGGATCTACCCCTCCGAGAGGATCGAGCAGAGCATGCTCGAGACGACGCGTGATGCGCTTTATGGGTGGACTACGCAGCGTATTGCAGAAAAGCAGGAAGCGGTTGGCTCCCTGGCTTTCGTCTATCTCTTCGATCATGGATATCCTGCCGCCGACAAGGCAGGCCTTCACGCATTTCACGGTGCCGAGCTGCCCTACATGTTCGGAACGATCGAACGGACCGCCGCCAATTGGCCACGCATTCCACGCGATCGCAAGGAACGGGCGCTGTCCAATGCGATGGTCGATTACTGGACATCGTTTGCCCGCTCGGGCGAGCCGTCGTCCGATGGCAATCCAAAATGGCCGGCGTTCGGACAAAGCGAAAACTGGATGGTGTTCGACGAGAGGCCACACGTCATCGAGGACGTCATGAGCTATCGCTATGATCTGGTCGAGCATGTCGTCTGCCGCCGCCGCGCCGCAGGTGATCAGCAATGGAACTGGAATGCGGGCCTCGCTTCACCTGTGCTTCCGCCCCCCGTGGACCAGTGCCGATGATCGATGGGGCGATGCAGGATTTCCCGCTAACGCTGGACCGGTTTCTGGACCACGCTGCAAAATGGCATCCCGACGCCGAAGTGGTGAGCGCCCGGGATGACGGAACAGTCGGACGGATCAATTACGCGGAACTGCATTGCCGCGCTCGCCTCGTCTCGGCCGCGCTGGACACGCTTAACATTAAGACTGGCGACCGAGTGGCCACGCTCGCGTGGAACACACAGGAACATGTCGAAGCGTGGTACGGCATCATGGGCATGGGCGCGGTCTGCCACACGCTTAACCCACGCCTGACCGCAGAACAGCTGGGTTGGATGATCGGGCAATCGGAAGCGTCCATCCTGTTGGCCAGCTCCGATCTGCTCGATCTTGCGCGCGAGGTGATTGGTTCTTCAACCAACGGCGCCTGCCGCCTCATTGCGCTGGGCCCAGTGAAGGATGGCAACGACAGCCTGGATGACCTTTTAGGACAACCCTCCCAAGAGATCGCCTGGGGCGGCTTCGACGAAACTTTGCCCAGCGGCCTCTGCTTCACCTCCGGCACGACGGGCGCACCGAAGGGCGTCACCTACACCCACCGCGGCAATTACCTCCATACACTGAAGCTGCTCCAAGCCGATGTAACCTCGATCACCGCGCGCGAAGTGGTCATGCCGGTCGTGCCGATGTTCCACGCCAATGCCTGGGGGTTGCCCTTTGCCTGCCCAGCCGTTGGCGCAAAGCTGGTTTTGCCAGGACGCTACGCAGATGGTGCCAGCTTGGCGCGATTCATCGCGAACGAAAGCGTCACAATCGCTGTTGGCGTGCCCACGGTCTGGCTCGGGCTGATGGACCATCTCGATGCTAATGGAATTGAGTTGCCGAGCCTTAAACGCATCATGGTCGGCGGCGCGCCCATGTCGCAGGCGTTGATGGACCGGATCGAGCAGCGCGGGATCGAGGTCCAGACGACTTGGGGCATGACCGAATTATCGCCGCTAGGGACAGCCACGCCCCCGGGTGCAGAGGCGCGCGATCCGCGCACCTCCGGCCGCCCGTCCGTCGGTGTCGACTTGCGGCTTACCGATGGCGAAGGCAACCCTTTGGACGTGCAGCGGGAGGTCGAAGGGCACCTCTGGGTCCGGGGCGCCGCGGTGGTCGATCGATATTTCGGGCAAGAACAGCAGGCCACTGCAGACGGCTGGTTCAACACCGGGGATCTCGCAAGAATCGAGCGGGACGGTACCGTGTTAATCACTGGCCGTTCCAAGGATCTGATCAAGTCAGGTGGCGAATGGATCAATCCGACCGAGATCGAAACGGTCATCTCCGCCCTTCCCTGCGTATCACAATCTGCGGTCATCGGACGCAGCGACCCCAAGTGGGGAGAGCGTCCGCTTTTGCTCGTCGAACTGCGCGATGGGTATTCCCCCACCGACGCTGAACTCCTGGCAGAGCTGGACGGTCGGGTGGCTAGTTGGTGGATCCCCGATCACGTCGTGCGATTGCCGCAGATGCCTTTGGCGCCAACCGGGAAGATCGACAAGTTGCGCTTACGGAACGAATATTGCAATGCATGAGCGTTCCATCACCCTTGCGGCCGCAGATGCGGCGTCCATGCGGAAGAGTAACAGCGTGCCAGCAGCCAGGAAGCCCGGAAAAAAGCCGCTGAGCAAAGCGGAACGGCGTGCCGAGACGACCGAGCAGATCCTGGACGAAGCCGAATATCTCTTCTCGAAACATGGACTTTACGGGGTGACGTTGAAGGATGTCGCCCAACGTGCTGGCGTTCACCATACGCTGGTCAATTACTATTTCGACGACAAGGATACCCTTTTCGAAGCTGTTTTCGAGCGCCGCGCCGAAGTGACCCGTGAATTGCGGATGAAAGCGCTGGAAGAATACGAGAAGGCAAACGAAGACAATCTTACCGTCGAAGGGGCATTACATACCTTTCTCGACACCGACCTCAACCTGTATGGGGCAGGAGGCGAAGGCTGGCGCAATTATGGGGCGCTCGCATCGCAAGTGGCCAACACGCCCGAATGGGGCGCGAAACTCATGGACAAGAATTTCGACCCGGTTGTCCTGAAGCTGGTCGATATCATCAACCGCGCCCTGCCCGATGCCAACAAGGTCGATATTTTCTGGGGCTATCATTTCGTGTCCGGCGCCTTGCTACTCACGCTCGCGCGAACGGGGCGCATCGACAAATTGTCCGATGGCCTTTGCCAATCCGAAGATTTCGAAGCGGTGAAGCAACGTATGGCCGATTTCATGGCTGCGGGCTTTAAAGCCATCTGCACATAGTAACGGACTAAAAGCTTCCGCCGGTTTTCGCGGCCGGAACGATGCCCTCCGCAAGCAGGCTTCTCAGAGCGGCAATATGTTGCCCTCCGCGCTCGACATCCGTTGTGGACGTCACGACCACCGTCAATTCGAGGTCAGGCACGACATAGATCATTTGGCCTCCATATCCCCACGCATAATACAACTCATGTCCGCCGACGTCGGATATGAACCATCCGTAACCATATTGCTCTCCGCTCCAGGGGGAAGTCGTCTGGGGCTTCCAACTCAGTTCGACCCATTCCTCTGGCAGCAGACGCTTCCCATCGATCGCTCCACCGAGCCGGTAGAGTTCTCCGAACTTCGCCATGCCGCGCGGGCTCATGGCCATTTGATTGCCGCCAAGGTAAATTCCCTGTGGATCGCGTTCCCACTGCGGGATGGCGACATTCAGCGGATCGGCCAGCCATTCCTGCGCCAGCGCCCAGGTCGATCGACCCGATGCCTCCGTCAGCATGGCGGACAGAAGATGGGTGCTGCCGGTCGAATAGAGCATCGCACCGTTTGGTTCTTCGACGAAGGGCCGCGAGAGCGCATATCGAACCCAGTTCGGACTCGACACCCAACGGCCATAATTTTCTCCCGACGTGCGTTCCAATCCAGCCTGCATTGAAAGCAGATTGCCTATGGTCAGACGGCTGAGACGTGGATCGGCCTCTCGCGGGGCATGGCTCGACAATTCGGTTAGGATTGGCTGATCGACGCCATAAAAAATGCCCCGGTAGATCGCAATCCCTACCAGTGCCGCAATGACCGACTTGGAGGCAGACTTGATGTTAACAGTATCGTCTAGCGCGGCTCCGCCATGGAACCGACGCGCAACAAGTTCCTCACCGCCCCGCATCACGATGAGCGAGCGGATGTTGGGAAGGTTCTCGGCTCGGTTGAAGACCTGCTCCATGGTGGAAGCGTCCAGGCCCCTCGTTGCGGGTGCCGTCTCACCCATGTCATGCGATGACGTGTTGTTAGCATCTTGGGCCGCACCGCAACCCGTGGATGTCAAAGTAAGAGCCGCTAAAGCACCATAGACTGAGCGTATCAATTTCCACCTCATTTGTGAGCTACTGCTTCAAACAGTGAGGCGAAGCATTTTCGCCCAGATGAATGGCCTTGGTTTTGGACAAGGCTCCAATTCTAACCTCTGGCTCACCGAATGTTCCGACGAGCTCTCATACCGGACGAGCGAAACGGTTCCGCATCGCGATGCTGAGTTGGGCACGCTGATCATTGCACCAGATAAGAAAACTCGCCTAAGCTCCAAAACACCCAGCGCCCGAGATCGGCGAACAAAGGAAAGGAATACTGCATGGCCACAGGCAAGTTGGTGATGAGCATGACATTGCTCGCATTCCCGATGCAGATGGCCGTCGCACAGCAACCCGAACCTGAGCAAACGGCTGCCCCCGATGCACAGTCCCAGCAGGCCACCGCCATGTCCGGTGCTGCCACGGGGAGCACCCGCAGCGGGCCCGAGCGCCGCTTCACCGGCGCCGACCTGTTCGATCTTGCCATCGCCAGCGATCCGCAAATCAGCCCCGACGGGCGCTACATTGCGTATGTGCGCCAGTCGAACGACATCATGTCCGATCGCGCGATTGGATCGATCTGGTTGATCGACACGCGCACCGGTCGCGAAACTCCGCTCGCCGGACGCAATGGCGATGCTTTCAACCCTCGGTGGTCGCCCAGCGGCGACCGACTCGCCTATGTGTCCACGGAAGGCGGCGGGCCGCAACTTTGGGTGCACTGGATCGAGGGCGGCAATGCCGTTCGGTTGACGGGACTACCTACCAGCCCTTCGAGTATGGCCTGGTCGCCCGATGGTCGGTCGATTGCTTATACGATGCTGGTCAAGGATGACGGCCCAAAGCTGGGCTCTGCGCCATCAGACAAACCGGAAGGTGCAGACTGGGCCGAGCCACTCGAAATTCGCGATCTGCTGACTTACCGGGCTGACGGCCAAGGCTATCTCGAACCTGGTTTCGACAAGATCTTCGTTGTGCCGAGCACGGGAGGCGCGCCGCGCCAGCTTACCTTCGGCCGCTTCCATGATGGCGGCCCACTTAGCTGGTCGCCAGATGGCTCCACGATATATTTCGGTGCCAACCGCCGTGCCGATTGGGAAATCGATTCAGTCGAAGGTGAGGTCTATGCGCTCGATGTGGCGTCCGGCGGAATTCGCCAGCTGACCGATCGCGATGGTCCGGACGGCAATCCTGTTGTATCGCCTGACGGGCAGCTGATTGCCTATCTCGGATTCGATGATGCATTGCGAGCCTACGAGGACAACGACCTCTATGTCATGAACCGCGACGGATCGAATGTCCGCAACCTCACAGCCGATTGGAATTTCAGCCCGGCGGGTATCGTCTGGGATGCCGATGGACGCGGGATCTATGCGCAATACGATATTTCCGGTGAGACGAGGGTCGCTCGCATCGCCTTGGATGGTTCGGTGCGCGATGTAGTCGATGGTCTTTCCGGCGGCGGCCTCGACCGCCCCTATACTGGCGGCAGCTTCTCGGTTTCCGACGATGATATGATCGCTTTCACAGGGGGCACCGCAATTCGCCCCGCCGAAGTTCAGCTTGCTCGTACCGGCGGCGAAGCGCGCATTCTGACGGATCTCAACCGGTCGTTGAGAGCAGTCAAATCTCTGGGTGAAGTTCGACGTATAGCGACACAATCAAGCCATGACGGGCTCGAGATCGAAGGCTGGTTGACCTTGCCGCCGAATTACGTCGAAGGCCAGCGCGTCCCACTCATCCTCGAAATACATGGCGGTCCGTTCGCGGCCTACGGCCCGCATTTCTCGACCGACAATCAGCTCTACGCGGCAGCAGGCTACGCTGTGCTGTCCGCCAATCCGCGGGGCTCTACCAGTTATGGCGAAGATTTCGCCAATCAGATCGACAAGGCCTATCCGGGCAACGATTATTTCGACCTCATGTCTATCGTCGATCGCGCAATCTCGCTTGGGATCGCCGATCCCGACCAACTGTTCGTCACCGGCGGTTCGGGTGGGGGCGTTCTGACAAGCTGGATCGTCGGCAAAACGCGGCGATTCAAGGCAGCGGCAACGCAAAAGCCGGTCATCAACTGGACCACCCAGGCGCTGACTGCCGATGGCCCTTCCTTCTTTGGCAAATACTGGATCGGCGCACAGCCGTGGGAAGATCCGCAAACCTACTGGCGCCTGTCGCCGCTGTCGCTCGTTGGCGATGTCGAGACACCCACATTGGTGGTCGTCGGAAGCGAGGACTATCGCACCCCCGTCAGCGAATCCGAACAGTATTACACTGCGCTAAGCCTGCGTGGCGTTCCGACGGCACTGGTCAAAGTCCCCGGAGCCAGCCATGGTGGCATCGCCGCCCGCCCCTCGCAATCCGCAGCAAAAGCCTCGGCGATCCTCGCCTGGTTCGATCGCTACAAGACCGGTTGGACACGAGGCGCCGCTCAATCGTCTGAAAAAGAAAAATAGAGCTGCAGCGATGAAGCGGATTCCTTGCGAAGGTGCTCATTCTCTGAGGTAATGATCGCCCACCGCAAAGATTCCGTATTTGTCTTCCTGGATGGTCGGCGTTTCCAAGCCACAGCGCGCTTGCTTCGCCGACACTTTCTCGATCACTGCTTGCTAAACAAAATTCGAAATACACACGGGATCCGCGCCACCTTTTCTCCGGGTCGCCATCAGATAAATCGCGAAATTTGTTTGATAACCGTCAACGGGCCTCGCTAAGGCGGGCGCGAATTTCCTTAAGGCGCCGTTTCTTTGACAAATACAGCATATCCGCGGTTGTTTCGTAATTCCGCGAATGGATGGACGATCGGCGGGCTGCTGATCGGTGTCGGGTTTTTCCTGATCAGCGCTTTTGCCGCCTATTCCAACGTGAACGACATGCGCGCCAACGAAGCGCGAATCCGCAATACGCACGAAGTGTTGAGCACCCTCGACGAACTGCTGGCGGCAAGTCTGGACGCCGAGACTGGGCAGCGCGGCTATCTCCTTACCGGCGAGGGCAATTTTCTCGAGCCATATTACGACGGGGTCAGCACTGCGCGCGACAATCTGACGGCGCTTGAATCGCTGACCCGGGCAAGCAGTGTTCAGAGTGCCAATGTCGAACGGCTCCGTTCTGCGATCGAGAACAAGTTTCGCTTTTCCGCCCGCGCCATCCAGACGCGGCGCAATGAAGGTATCGCGCAAGCCATCGATCTGACCGTTAGTGAGCGCGGCAAGATCGCCATGGACGCAATCCGCGACCAACTGGCGCAGATGAAACGCGAGGAAGTGCGCGAGCGCCAGCAACGGGTCGAGGAACTTGCCGCAGCATCGCGCACCGCTGTCGTCAGCGCTATTGTCACCAGCCTGATCGGCATCGCCCTGACAATTGCGATCTTCGTACTGATGGTCCGCACCAACCGTAACCGCGAGCGTCAGCGCTGGATGCAGACCGCACAGGTCGAACTTGGCGAAGCCATGCGTGGTGAGAAGACCGTCCCTCAGCTAGCGGCGGCCATTCTGACATTCCTCGCCGATCGCACGGACGCGGTCGCCGGTGCGCTCTTCAAGAGCGAAGGCGGCGCCTTCAATAGGGTTGCCATGCTTGGCGTGCCAGATGAGGCCGGAGTGCCTGAAGCGTTCGGGCCTGGCGAAGGGCTGCTTGGAAAGGTCGCGGCGGATGCGCGAGCGACGACGCTGACCAACCTGCCCGAAGGGTACCTGAAGATCGGATCGGCGCTCGGCAGCGAAACACCGCGGCATCTGGTCGTAGCGCCTGCCTTTTCCGATGGGCGCGTGAATGCCGTCATGGAGCTCGGCTTCTTTGAAGAGGTCGACGAGCGCGTGCTCGAATTGCTCGAAACGGTGTCAGGCGCGGTGGGCATCGCCTTGCGATCGGCGCGGTTCCGTGAGCGTTTGCAGGACGCATTGGAGGAAACGCAGCGGCAGGCGGGCGAGCTTCAGGCCCAGAGCGAGGAATTGCGGGTCTCCAACGAGGAGCTCGAGGAACAGGGCAATGCGCTCAAGGAATCGCAGGCGCGCCTCGAACTGCAGCAGGTCGAGCTTGAGCAGACCAACAGCCAGCTCGAAGAACAGGCCCAGACGCTTGAAGGCCAGCGCGACGAATTGGGTCGCGCTGCCGCCTCGCTTGAGCTGAAGGCGCGTGAACTGGAACAGGCGAGCCAGTACAAATCCGATTTTCTGGCCAATATGAGCCACGAATTGCGCACCCCGCTCAACTCGCTGCTGATCCTGTCCAAGCTTCTGGCCGACAATTCGAACGGCAATCTGTCGGACGAACAGGTGAAATTCGCCCGCACGATTGAGTCTTCGGGCAACGATCTCCTGACGCTGATCAATGACATTCTGGACCTTTCCAAGATCGAGGCCGGCCACGTGGAGATCGAAGCAGCGCCGGTTGCAACCGAACGGCTTGCCGGGGACCTGCGCAAGGTGTTCGAACCGGTTGCGCAGCAGCGCGGACTGGAACTCGATATTACCGTGGCGCCCGACGCCCCAAGATCGATCGAAACCGACCGGTTGCGGCTCGAGCAGGTACTCAAGAACCTGTTGTCGAACGCGCTCAAATTCACCGAGAAGGGAAGCGTCCGACTGTTGATCGCTGCCGGATCGGACGACATGGTCGAGCTTGCCGTGACCGACACCGGCATCGGCATCGCCGAAGGTCAGCGCGAGGCGATCTTCGAAGCATTCCAGCAGGCCGACGGTACGATCAGCCGCAAATTCGGTGGCACTGGACTCGGCCTGTCGATCTCGCGCGAACTCGTGCGCCTTCTGGGCGGCACAATCAGGCT
This sequence comes from Qipengyuania pacifica, assembly GCF_019711555.1. Lineage (NCBI taxonomy): Bacteria > Pseudomonadati > Pseudomonadota > Alphaproteobacteria > Sphingomonadales > Erythrobacteraceae > Qipengyuania > Qipengyuania pacifica. The sequence continues at coordinate 94,779 of NZ_JAIGNQ010000002.1, forward strand.
CGAAAGCGAAGAGGGCAAAGGCAGCACTTTCGTGGTGAGTGTGCCGGTATCCTACGATCCTGCCAAGGTTGCCTCGCGTCAGCCGATGCCGGTCACCCGTGACGACGCGCCCACCCCGGCCGCGCCACCTCCAGCGAAGCCGCGAACCGTGCCAGCCAAGCCCACCATGCTCGACGACGATCGCGATGCCCTCGCAGAAGGCAAGCGGCTGCTGCTCGTCATCGAGGACGACACGACCTTCGCCGGCATCGTTTGCGAACTGTCGCGCGAAATGGGGTTCCAGTGCATTGTCGCCGGGACGGCGCAGGAAGCGATCGACCTCGCCCGGGATTACCGTCCAAGTGCGATCGTGTTGGATATCGGCCTGCCCGATCAGTCCGGTCTTACCGTGCTCGATCGCCTGAAGCATCAGGAAGAAACGCGGCATATTCCCATTCACGTGATTTCCGGTTCGGACCAGAGCCAGACGGCGCTGGCGTTGGGCGCGATCGGCTTTCTCGAGAAACCTGCGCCGCGCGAACAGCTCGCCGAAGTGCTCGCCGGTCTTCAGGAAAAGCTCGCGTCCCGGATGCGGCGCGTGCTGATCGTGGAGGACGACGAGGTTCAGCGTGATGCGGTCGGGGAGCTACTTGGATCGCAGGACGTGGAGACAGTCGGGGTCGGCACGGCGGCCGAGTGCCTGGAGGAACTGCGGGATGGTCAGTACGACTGCATGGTCCTCGATCTCTCGTTGCCTGACGCCTCGGGTTTTACCTTGCTGGAAACCCTGAGCGAAGAAGGCGAAGCGCCGCTACCGCCGGTGATCGTCTACACCGGGCGCGACCTATCGACAGAGGAGGAGCAACGCCTTCGCCGCTATTCGAGCTCGATCATCATCAAGGGAGCGAAATCTCCCGAACGTCTCCTCGATGAAGTCTCGCTGTTTCTCCACCGCGTCGTCTCCGAACTTCCGCCCGAACAGCGCCAGATGATCGAGAAAGCCCGTCACCGCGACGCCGCACTGGAAGGAAAGCGAATTCTGATCGTCGAAGACGATGTGCGTAATGTCTATTCGCTGACAAGTGTTCTGGAACCTCGCGGGGCCCTCACGCGGATCGCGCGCAACGGCCAGGAAGCCCTCGACGCCCTTGCCGAGGCTGAAGGCGATCCCGACAAGCAGATCGACCTTGTACTGATGGACGTAATGATGCCGGTCATGGACGGGCTGACCGCGGCTCGTGCGATCCGGGACAATTCGCAATGGACCAAGCTGCCGATCGTCATGCTCACGGCCAAGGCCATGCCGGACGACCAGCAGAAATGCATCGATGCGGGCGCAAACGACTACATGGCCAAGCCGATCGACGTCGACAAACTGCTCTCGCTGGTGCGCGTATGGATGCCTCGCTGATGGCGGACAGTATCGAAGATATCGAGATCCAGCTTTTGCTGGATGCTGTATATCGCCATTATCATTACGATTTCAGACATTACGCCCGCGCATCGATCAAGCGGCGCCTGCTGCAAGCGCGCACGCAATGGGGCTATGACAGCATATCGGAGATGCAGTCCGCCGTTCTTCATGACGAGACGATCCTGCCCCGATTGCTGAATTTTCTGACTGTCCAGGTCAGCGAAATGTTTCGCGACCCGTCCTACTTCCGGGCCCTTCGAGAAAAGGTGGTGCCGCACCTGCGCACCTATCCCTCGCTCAAGGTTTGGGTCGCCGGGTGCAGCCATGGCGAAGAACTTTATTCGCTCGCGATCCTCTTCGCCGAGGAAGGTCTGGCCGAACGGACGATCTTTTACGCGACCGACATCAACCCTACCGCGCTCAAGGCGGCGCAAGCGGGCGTATATCCCCTCGAAAGCATCAGGCTCTTCACGGAAAACCACCGGCTGTCGGGCGGACACACGTCTTTGTCCGATTACTATACCGCGAATTACGACCGGGCCGTGTTCGACAAGTCCCTGCGCGAGCGCACCGTCTTTTCCGACCATAGCCTCGTGACCGACGCCGCATTCGGCGAGATGCATCTGATCTCGTGCCGCAACGTGCTGATCTATTTCGATCGCGAACTGCAGGATCGCGTCGTCGGACTGTTTGGCGACGCGCTGGTCCGGGGCGGGTTCCTTGGCGTCGGCTCGAAGGAAAGCCTGCGCTTTTCGGCACATGCACATCTCTTTTCCGAATTCGTTCGCGAAGAGAAGATTTACCGGAAGGCGTCGCGATGAGTCTGCGAGCAGTAGTCATCGGGGCTTCCGCCGGAGGCGTTCAGGCGCTGTCGCATGTGCTGCCGGACCTGCCTGCGGATTTCCCAGCGCCGGTCCTGGTGGTCGTTCACATTCCGCCGCGCAAGGACAATGCCCTTGTCGATCTCTTCGCGCGCAAATGCCGCCTCAGGGTCAAGGAAGCAGAGGACAAGGAGCCGCTTGCACCCGGCATGATCTATTTCGCCCCGCCCGATTATCACCTTCTGGTGGAAACCGCGGAAACACTCGCGCTGTCGTCCGACGAAGCCGTCAATCACTCGCGCCCCGCCATCGACGTCCTGTTCGAGACTGCGGCCGATGCATTTGGATCGGCGCTTGCGGCGGTTGTCCTAACCGGCGCGAACCAGGATGGCGCCAAAGGGTTGAAGGCCGTGTGTGAGGCCGGCGGCCGCGGGTTCGTACAGCACCCGGCGACCGCGGAAGTCGCCACCATGCCCGAAGCGGCCCTTGCCGCATGCCCCGCAGCACTTACGATAAGGCTGGACGACATCCCCAACGCTCTGCAAGCGATGCTCGAAGAATGACCGATCCCGTCAAATTCCTGCTCGTCGACGATCTCGAAGAGAACCTGCTGGCACTCGAGGCGCTCCTCGCAAGCGAAGGCCTGGATCTGCACAAGGCCCAAAGCGGCGAAGAAGCGCTCGAGTTGATGCTCGCCAACGAATACGCGCTTGCGCTGCTCGACGTCCAGATGCCGGGTATGGACGGCTTCGAACTGGCCGAATTCATGCGCGCCAACGAGCGTTCGCGGCACATCCCCATTATCTTCGTAACAGCGGGATCGGGCGATGAAGCGCGCCGGTTTCGCGGATATGAAGCCGGCGCTGTCGATTTCATCCAGAAGCCGATCGAAACAGACGTCCTGCGTTCCAAGGCGAATGTATTTCTCGATCTGTACAACCAGCGCCGCCAGATCACCGCCCAGCGTGACGAACTGGCGAAACTGAGCGCCGCGCTGCAAGCCGCCAATCAGCAGAAGAACCGGTTTCTGGCAGTACTTGCCCACGAACTGCGCAATCCGCTGGCGGTATTTTCATCCGGCCTCAACATACTGGATCGCGGGAATAGCGGGCGAGACCTCAGCCAGGTGCGCCTCTCGATGCGGCAGAACCTCAACCATGTCACCCGCCTCGTGGACGATCTGCTCGACATAAACCGGATCGAACGCGGCAAGATATTGCTGAGAAAACAAAAGGTCGGCCTCAACGAGGTGCTGCCGGCCGCCCTGGAGCTTGCGGAGCCGGCCATCGTCGCTGCCAATCACCGCCTGACCGTCGAGACACCGGACGATGCCATCACTCTTGAAGTGGATCCGGTGCGTTTCATTCAGATCATCAGTAACATAGTCGGCAACGCAGCCCGCTATACGCCCGAAGGTGGCGACATCGGCGTCAAGGTTTCGAAAGCCGATGGCTTCGCGATCATCGAAATATCCGACAACGGCATCGGCATACCGCCCGGACAGCAGGCCCAGATATTCAACATGTTCGAACAGTCCGACAACGGGCTGGGCGTCGTGGGCGAAGGACTGGGCATCGGCCTCGCACTGGTGAAACAGCTCGTCGAGCTGCATGGCGGCGAGATCGTGCTTCAGAAGAGCCTGCCCGGCGAAGGCAGCACCTTTGAAGTGCGATTGCCGCTCGCCAATTGACGCGACGGCTAATTCAGATGACCACTATTCTCACAAATTCAGCAGCAGACGCGCGCCTACCCAGCCGGTGAGCGCTGCGGTGCCGAGGCGGATCCAGCGCTGGGGCAGATATTTCAGCGCAAGAAAGCTGCCGATCTGGCCTCCGATGGCGACGGCGATCAGCAGGGGCAGGCCAAGGTCCACCGCCGCCCCCAATCGCTCTGCGCCGCCTTTCAGCAATTGTCCGGCCAGCCCGAACAGGGAATTGACCAGAATGAACAGGCTTGCCGTCGCCGCTATGGCTCGCGCGCTGTTCCACTTCGTCAGGTGAAGAAACGGCGCCAGGAAGATGCCGCCGCCAATGCCGACCAGGCCAGCCAGATAGCCAAGGGGAACGGCCAGCAACGGCATGAACCGCGCCAAGCGCGTCGGGTCGGAATCTCCCCTTGCCCGCGACGGAAGCACCAGCGTCAGCGCGGTCAGCAGCAGACTTGCACCCAGTATGGCAAGGAATGCGGATTGGCCGATAGGTGTCAGACCACCCAGGAATGCTGCCGGCGCAGCGATCGCTGTCAGGATTATCGCGCCGCGCCAAGGCGTTATCTCCGCGCGCGCAAATCGCACCGTGCTGCCTGCGACGACCACGATGTTGCAGGCCAGCGAAAGAAGCGGAAGCACACGATAGTCGACCGCCGATAGTGCAAGCAAAGCCGTATAGGTCGACCCGCCGCCAAATCCGACGCTCGCATAAAGCAGCGCCGTGACGAAAAATCCCGCAATCAGTGCGGCCATAGGTGCAATCCCAATCCGAACCGAGGCCTATGCCTGGAAATGAATGAACGGGGACCGTGATCGTCCACGGCCCCCGTCCAAAACACTAGCTGATATTTCGCCACAGGCGGCGCGACGGTTCGATCAGACCGTCGATCCGGCGCTGATGGCCCCGTGACAATGCTTGTACTTGTTGCCCGATCCACACGGGCACGGCGAATTTCGGCTGATTTCCATTCCCGCATAGGGGTTGTCGCTGGCAGAGCCGCCCGGCCCCACGGCCGCACGAGGGCTGCCCGCCAGAGCGCCGAACAGCGCCGCGCGGCTGGCGGAACCATCGCCATCGTTCGAATCGTCGAGACCCGACAGCGGATCGATATGGCCGGTCAGGAAATCGGGAAGGTCGGGCAGGTCTATCTGGGGCAGCGGTGCCGGCTCCACCAGTTCCAGCCTGATCAGCTTGTTGGTCACCGTCTCGCGCAGATTGTCGAGCATGCTCTCGAACAGGCTGAAGGCTTCCTGCTTGTACTCGTTCAGCGGCTGCTTCTGCGCATGAGCGCGCAGCCCCACTACCTGACGCAAGGCGTCGAGGGTTGCGAGGTGATCTTTCCACTGCCCGTCAAGTTCCTGCAGCAGCACGCTTTTCTCGATACGACGCCACAGGCCCGGGTCCGCCGCCGCGATCTTGTTGTCCATGATCGTGTCGGCTTCTGCCGCCAGCCGTTCCTCGATAATCTCGGGTTCGACCTGATCTTCGTCGACCCATTGTTCGATGGGGACGTCGATGCCGAGAACTTCGCCGACGCGCTCCTTCAGGCCCGCGATATCCCACTGCTCGGGATAGGAGCCGGGAGGGCAGGCTTCGCCCACCAGCGAATTGATCGCATCGTGACGCATGTCGACCACCACATCATCGACCGCTTCGCTGTCCATGATTTCGGCGCGCTGTTCATAGATGACCTTGCGCTGATCGTTCATCACGTCGTCGTACTGGACGACCTGTTTGCGGATCTCATAGTTCCGCGCCTCGACCTTTTTCTGGGCGGTTTCGATGGCCTTGGAAAGCCACTTGGACCCGATGGCTTCGCCGTCTTCCAGGTTCGAGTTCATCATTTTGGCAAACAGCGTGTCCGGACCGAAGATGCGTAGCAGATCGTCTTCCAGGCACAGATAGAACCGGCTCAGGCCCGGGTCGCCCTGGCGTCCCGAACGGCCGCGCAACTGGTTGTCGATGCGGCGGCTCTCATGGCGCTCCGTGCCGAGCACGAACAGGCCGCCTGCATCGAGCACCTTCTGGCGCTCGGCTGCAACTTCCGCCTTGATCCGATCCTTTTCCAGATCCTTCTTGGCGCCATCTTCCATGTCGCCCAGCTCGTCGTCGATCCGGAAATCGACGTTGCCGCCCAGCTGGATGTCGGTACCGCGGCCAGCCATGTTGGTCGCAATGGTCACGGCACCGATGCGCCCTGCCTGCGCCACGATATGCGCTTCGCGCTCGTGCTGGCGCGCGTTGAGAACTTCGTGGTCGACGCCTTCCTGCCGCAGGAATTCGCTGAGCATTTCCGACTTTTCGATCGACACCGTGCCCACCAGCACCGGCTGGCCGATAGCATTCTTCTCGGCGATCGCCTTGGCGATGGCTTTGAACTTGTCCTGCGTATTCTTGTAGAACTCGTCGTCCTCATCGATGCGGGCGACGGGAACATTGGTCGGTATCTCGACCACGTTCATCTTGTAGATGTCCCAGAATTCGGCAGCTTCGGTGGCAGCGGTACCCGTCATACCCGACAGCTTGGGATACATGCGGAAGTAGTTCTGGAAGGTGATCGAGGCGAGCGTCTGGTTCTCGGGCTCGATCTTGACGCCCTCCTTGGCCTCTACCGCCTGGTGCAGGCCGTTCGACCAGCGGCGACCGTCCATCATGCGGCCGGTAAACTCGTCGATGATGACGACCTTGTCGTCCTTGACGATGTAGTCGATGTCCTTCTTGAACATGTGCACGGCGCGCAGCGCCTGGTCGAGATGGTGCACGACCTGCGTGTTCTCCACGTCGTAGAGATTTTCCGACTCCAGCAGGCCCTTTTCGATCAGCAGCTTCTCGACCTCTTCGGTGCCCTCTTCGGTCAGCTGGATGCTGCGCTGCTTCTCGTCCTTCTCGTACCAGTCTTCGGGGAAGGTCTTCACCACCTCGTCGATCGAGATGTAGAGGTCGGACTTGTCCTCGGTCGGCCCGGAAATGATCAGCGGCGTACGCGCCTCGTCGATGAGGATGGAGTCCACCTCGTCGATGATCGCGTAATTGAACGGACGCTGCACCATCTGGCCGCGCTCGTGTTTCATATTGTCGCGCAGGTAATCGAAACCCAGTTCGTTATTCGTCGAATAGGTAATGTCGGAATTATACGCGTCGCGGCGCTGCGGTTCGGCAAGGTTGGGCACGATTACGCCCACCGTCAGGCCGAGGAAGCGGTGCAGGCGGCCCATCCATTCCGCGTCGCGCGCGGCGAGGTAATCGTTCACGGTCACGACGTGCACGCCCTTGCCCTCGATCGCGTTCAGATAGGTCGCCAGTGTCGCGACCAGCGTCTTGCCTTCACCGGTGCGCATTTCCGAAATTTCGCCGCGATGGAGGACGATACCGCCCACCATCTGCACGTCGAAGTGCCGCATGCCCAGCACCCGGACCGACGCCTCGCGTACGGTGGCGAAGGCTTCGGGAAGAATATCGTCCAGCGTCTTGCCATCGGCCAGCTGGCCGCGGAACTTGTCGGTCTGGGCGGCGAGTTCCTCGTCGGAAAGCGCCTGCAATTGCGGTTCGAGCGCGTTGATCTGTGCGACGATTTTACCAAGTGATTTGACGTAACGTTCGTTCGACGAACCGAACATCGATTTCATGAGCGTATTGAACATGTGAGGGGCCCTGAGCCTTCCGGATGAATTCTATGGGGTGAACGTCCGCGCACGCTGCTCGTGCCGAACGGAAATCTGGAACTGAACCGGCAGCCTATTCGCAGGCGCGGTCGATACCCATTTGCACAGTCGGAATGAAAACCGTGATGACGGTCGCCGGCTTGCTGGGCTTCTTTTCCCGGGGCAGATCGAAGGTCTGGCGATCGGCATCGGCGCACCTGCAGGCATCGCCTTTGCAGGTTTTTTCCGCCTTGGCCGCTAGTTCGACCCCGGATGCCGCATCGTAAACAACCGCATGCGCAGGCGCGCCGGCAGCAGTAAGGCCGGACAGGATCGCAAGCAGGGTAATCAGGCGACGAAGCATTGCATCGTTCAGATAGGGCGTGTCGCCGCGCACGTCCACCCCGGTTGACCGTTTACCCGACGCGCCTCTGCGCCTATTCGGTATGGTTCATGGATCTCGAACGCTCTCCCCTCGCCCGCCCTTTCCCCGACATGCCGCCGATCGACGGTGTAACGCTGCGTATTGCCCGCGCGCGATACAAGGCGTGGGACAGGTGCGACCTGACCTATGTCGAACTTTCCCCCGACACCGCCGTGGCGGGGGTCTTCACGCGGAGCGCGTGTGCTTCTAGCGAGGTCGAACTCGGTCGGGAACAGGCAAGGCTGGGCCGGGCCCGGGCGCTCATCGTCAACGCCGGCAATTCCAACGCCTTCACCGGCTATCGCGGACGCGAGGCGGTGGAACAGATCATGGCGCAGGTCGCCTCTGCACTCGATTGCGATCCGAGCGAGGTGTTCGTGTCGTCCACCGGCGTGATCGGTGTGCCCCTGCCCAAGGACAAGGCCCAGGCAGGTATCGAAGCGGCACTGGTTGCAGCGCCATGCGGCTGGGAAGATGCGGCCAGCGCCATCGGCACGACCGATACGTTCACCAAGGGGGCCTCCGCTTCCGCCATGCTTGCCGAAACCCGCGTGGAACTCGCCGGCTTCATCAAGGGCAGCGGCATGATCGCTCCGGACATGGCGACGATGCTCGGCTATGTCTTCACGGACGCCGCTGTCGATCCGGCTTTTCTTCAGGAAATGCTGTCCAAGGCAAATGAGGCGACGTTCTCCTGCATTACCGTCGATGGCGATACCTCCACCAGCGACACGGTTCTCCTGTTTGCCACTGGAAAGGCTGGCAATCGGGCACTCTCGTCCTGGGATGACGATGGGGCGGATGCGTTTTACGCCGCCCTTCTCGGTATCTGCCGCGAACTGGCGCATCTGGTCGTGCGCGACGGAGAAGGAGCACAAAAGTTCATCGAGATAGCGGTGACCGGCGCGGCCGACGCCGCCAGCGCTCGCCATGTCGGCCTCGCCATAGCGAATTCGCCGCTGGTGAAGACCGCCATTGCGGGGGGTGACGCGAACTGGGGCCGGGTCGTTATGGCCGTCGGCAAGGCTGGTGAGCCTGCCGATCGCGACAGGCTTTCGATCGGCTTTGGCGGCACTTGGGCAGCCAAGGACGGCCAGCCGCTCGCAGACTATGACGAAGCACCGGTTGCCAGGCACCTTGAGGGTCAGGATATTCGCATCGATGTCGATCTCGGTGTTGGCGATGGCCGCGCGACCGTCTGGACCTGCGACCTGACGCACGGATATATATCGATAAACGCGGATTATCGTTCGTGACGCTTCCGCTCACCTCCGAAGATCGGGCGCTGGACGAGGCGATCCTCGCCTTGATGCAGCGCGTGACGGAGCAGGCGATCCTGCCGCGTTATCAGAACCTTGCGACCGGCGATGTGGAAGACAAAGGCGGTAACGACCCCGTTACGATCGCGGACAAGGATAGCGAGGCGCTGCTTCGCGAAGGGCTATCCGCTATCGACGGAACTCTCGCTTTCGTGGGCGAAGAAACGGCGCATGCGGACCCGTCGATACTCGATCGGCTCGATCGGCCATGCTGGATCGTCGATCCGATTGACGGCACGCGCAATTTCGCCGCGGGCAAACCGCCTTTCGGTATCATCATCTCCCGCGCAGAAGGGGGCGTGGCCCGGTCGGGCTGGATTTTCGACTGCCTCACGCGCCGCTTCTGCGTTGCACACGAGGGCAAAGGTGCGAGCCTGAATGGGGAAAAGGTTGTTGCTCGACCGACGGGCCAGACCCCGCCGATAGCTGCCGTTTCGCTTGTTTTCATGGACGATGCGTGCCGGGATGCGATCAGACAGCACATCGCCCCGATGTACGATCTGGTCGACATTCCCTATTGCGCGGCGGAGCAGTATCCTCGTCTCGCGCTGGGCGTGAACGACGTATCGATCTTCGAGCGCACGCTTGCCTGGGATCACGCCGCTGGCGTTCTGTGGCTGACCGAAGCTGGCGGAAAAGCGGCGAGGCCCGACGGCTCACCCTATCGCGTGGACGAGGTGGGCCGAACGGGCCTGCTGGGTGCAGCAAGCCCGACCCTGTGGGACAAGCTTGCCGAACTATATTCTAGATTGGACTAAAGTTCGCCCTCAAGCCATTGCTTTAGCTGGCCTTTCGGGGCGGCACCGCGCATCTGCGCAGCCGGCTCACCATTCTTGAACAATACGAGATAAGGGATCGACTGCACGCCCATGGAACCTGGAACATCGGGATTTTCCATGATATCCATCTTCGCGATAGTCACCTTGTCGCCCAGTTCTTCGCTCAGTTCTTCTAGAGCAGGTGCGATCATCTTGCACGGTCCGCACCAGTCGGCCCAGAAGTCCACGAGCACGGGCTTCTCGCTTTCGAGGACGTCCGACTTGAAACTGGCGTCGGTAACGGCGGTGGTGGCCATTGGAAATCTCCTAAATTTCGTCGGCACCCAATGTGGGCTGCGCATGTATTTACTCAACTGGCGGCAGCACAAAACTTTCCTGCGGAGCCGCAAACGCGCTCTTGTAAGCGGCAAGTCTTTCGCCGGGCAAGGCGAAGAGCTGCGGTGTCTGGGTATAGAGAACGGCGGCCTCGATCTGGCGGCCGGGGTAGATCACCTCCAGCGCCGCTGCATATGCAGCCATCTGCTTCATCGTGCTGTCGGGAATGGCATCGACCGATAGGGGCGGACGCCTCGCCGTTTTGAAGTCGACGACCGTGACCTTTTCTTGGGTGACGAGGAGCCGGTCGGCGGTCCCCATCACCACCTGCCCATTCACTTCGGCAGCAAGCGGGATTTCGGTAAGAGCCTGCGGTCCGAAGACCGGTGCAAACTGCGGATCTCCCAATACCGTCAGTGCCCGCTCGAGAATGTCCACACGTTCATGCTCATCGAGATCGGGCGTTTGCCGCGCGAGCCAGGATAATCCGCGCGCCTTGCGATCGTCTTCGTCCACAAGCGGCAATCGTTCGAGAAGCGCGTGGATCAGCGTGCCCCTGCGGGCAGCGTCGGCTGCATGTGTTGGCGGCAGGGGCGGATCGCTTCCCTCCACCTCACCAAGGCCCGACGGGGCAAGTGGCCGGGGTGGACGCGGTTCCGGCCCGGCTGGATCTACTGCCCATGCAGGAAGTGCGGTGACGGGCTCTGCCGCCGATACACTTTCGAGCGGGGCTTCCTTGGTCAGTTCGCCCCATTCCCAACGCGAACCCCACAGATCATCGGCTAGCGGCTCATTACCGAAGAGAGGCTTCAGTCGTGCGTACCAGCTATCGTCGTGCGCCTGGCCACGTTTCACGTCGCGGGGGCCGAGCGAACCTCCGATGAATAGCGCTTCCTCCGCCCTCGTCATGGCGACGTAAAGCAGACGCCAGTGTTCTTCCATTTCGGCGGCAGCAGCGCGCTCTTCCGCGACTTGCAACCGGCCGACTTTCTGGTCCTTGGTCAACCCCGGCAAGGGAATACGCCGCGGCTCGACGTGTCCCAGCGGCGTTTCCTCCAATTCGAGATCGCGCGCGCCGTCCGGGCCTATTGCCGCATCGGCGAGTACAACGATGGGAGCTTGGAGCCCTTTCGAACCATGCACCGTCATGACGCGAACCTGATCGCCGCCCTCGCCTGCGTCTCGCTTGATTTCGCCCTCGCCAGCGTCGAACCATTGGATAAAGCCCTGCAGGCTCGCGATATGACTTGCAGCGTAGGCGTTGGCCGCATTGAGCAATTCATCGATCGGATCGTTCGCTTCACGCCCCAGCCGCGCGACAAGCTTCCGGCGTCCATCCATCGGACCGATCAAGATCCAGTGAAGCAATTGCTGCGGAGTGTCGAAATCCGCCCGGCGAAGAATCTCGCGCAGGATTGCCATGGTTTCCCCGACGCGAGGCGCTTCGCTATTACGCAGGTGTTCCCACAGGCGGACATTCCTGGCGCGATAGCCATATTCGAGCAGTTCATCCTGAGACCAGCCGATCAGCGGGGATACGAGCACACATGCGAGGGTCAGGTCGTCAAGCGGCTGTGCCGCAAACCGGATGGCTGCCATCAGATCCTTGACGGCGAGCGGGTTGCCCAATCGCAATCTGTCCACGCCTGCGACGGGTACGCCCCGGCGGTGAAGACGCGCTACTATGAGCGAAGCCAGATCGCGCCGTTTGCGCACGAGCACCATGACATCCCCCGGCCCTGCCCGCCGAGGAGGACCACCCTTGTGTCGATCTTTCACCAAGGGAAAGCCCGAATCCATCCAGTGCCGCACCTGCTGCGCTATACGGTCGGCCAATTTACGATCGTGACGTCCCAACCAGCCTTCGTCGACCTCGCCTTCTTCCATGCCGCTATCGGCGTGGATCAGGTTCCAGAGAGTTACCATGCCAGGACGGGATTGACCTTCGTGCTCTTCTGCGTCTCTATCGAGACCCAGTCCTTCGCTGCCGATCGCGGCAATGGCACTGTCGACAAAATCGAGAACATTGTCTGCGGTACGGAAGCTTTGACCGAGCCCGTATTCCCGCAGATATCGCGGATACGGCCCTCCTCGCAGGTCGGCAGCCGCGTCCGCTGTTTTCCGCATGCTTTCGGCGAAACGATCCCGGGCGTCCCTGAAATTCTTCGGGCTGGTGCCCTGAAAACCGAAGATTGCCTGCTTGAAATCGCCGACGGTGAAAATCGTGCGCACAGCATTCCCACGCGCGCCCTCGCCGCTGAAGAAATCGTCGCTCAAAGCCTCTATGATCTGCCACTGCGCCCGATTGGTATCTTGCGCTTCATCGACGAGGATATGGTCGAAACTGCGATCCAGCTTGTAGCGGATCCAGTCAGCCATTGCCGTGTTAGAAAGCAGGTTGGCGGCACGGGCAATAAGATCGTCGAAATCGACAAGCCCTTCGCGCGCCTTGGCCGCCTCCCACTCGAAAGCAAATGCGCGGCCAGCCGTGAGTTGGGGCACAAGAAAATCGGCGAGGTCAAGCAGCGCACGACGCTGCGCGACTGAGGCAATACCGTCCACGACATCGGCTATATATCCGCCATACGCGGGATTGATCTTTTCGAGATTGGCCATGCTCTTCGGCTCGCCTTTCTGCGTAAGCAAAGTGCCGAAGAAGCCATCAAGTTCGGCAAGACGGGCAGCGGGACTTGCGGCCAGCCATCCCGCGGCGAAATCGGCGCTCTTCAGGCCAGTGGCGGTATTCCATTCCGCGTTGATGCGACTGCAAGCCAGAAGAGCGCTGACAGGAAATTCACCATCGGTGCAGGCTTCAGCGACCCAATCTGCTCCAGCATCGAATGGAATGTCTAGCATCCGGCGCACCGGCGCAGTGAGATCGCCCTGCCAGTCGGGCTGATACCATGTGTCGAGATACCCAGCGCATTTCATCAGCCAGCCGCGTACGGCATCCGCCCCCTTGCGGCGGCTCATCTCTGCCACCGCCTCGCGCACGATCGGTTCGCCGCTTTCGAGGAGTTCAGCGAGAACATCGAGGCTCAAGAGGTCCCGGTCACGATCTTCCATCGGCTGGCTGCCGGGCAGGATTTGCGCTTCATTGGGAAACGCTGCGAGCAGATACTGGGCGAAGGCATGGATGGTATCGATCCTCAGCCCGCCACCGGGACAGTCGAGAACCCGTGCAAACAGCGACCGCGCGCGGGAACGGGTTTCCGGATCGGTCGGCGAGCCTAGATTGGCCAGTTCCTCGGCCAGCACTTCATCCGGCAGGCGAACCCACCGCGCCAGGACTTCATTCACGCGAACCGCCATTTCGGCAGCCCCCGCCTTGGTGAAGGTCAGACACAGGATTTGCGAAGGATCAGCGCCCGGTTCGAGCAACAGACGAAGGACCCGCGCAGAGAGCACCTGCGTCTTGCCAGTACCTGCGCTGGCGGAGAGCCACACGCTCTCCCGCGGATCGACCGCGTCGCGCTGATGACCGACGAGCGGATAAACCTGGCCGCTCACGCGTCATCCCCTTCCACGTCCATATGCGGGAGCCACTCGTCCAGCCGCATGAGCTGGTCATAGGTATCGTAACCCGGATAATCGGGATTGAGCCGCGCGGTGAAGGGCTCATCGCCCTTGATCCAGGCCGCAATCGCACCATCCAGATAAGCTGCGGTCGTCGGTAGGAAATCTTCCGGTGGCAGGCCGCTCCTTTTGCTTCCGACCTTGAGCGGTGTCTCTACGTATCCGAAGCCGAACGGGTTGGCATCGGTCTTGGCCTTGGCGAGCGACCAGTATTCGAACGCGGTCGCTTCGCCCGATGCCGCCTTGAAGCCATCCCGCTCCGCCATCATCCCGAGCAGTCCGAGCTGCAGGGCGTATCCCTGTTCGACCATCTTCGACGACGGCGGCGAGCCGGTCTTGTAATCGACGATAGCCAGCGTCCCATCGGCATACCGGTCAAGCCGGTCGATCTTTCCGTGAATTCGCACACCGTCAACATGCATTTCGCCCCACGCTTCGACAGCGACAACCTCGCGATCGCCGTAACCAGCGACTTCATGTTCGACCCATTCGAGAGCGCGTTCTAGGCGTGGTTGCCACAGACCGCGCATAAGCGGGTGGACGTTTCGCTCCTCGAACACTCGCTTCATTATCTCGACGATTGGCGGTTTGGGGTCGGCTTTGTGCCATTCCTCGAGGATCTGATGCGCGACCTCACCCTGCCATGCGGGACTCGGCGGCGCGTCCAGCGCGTCGAGCGCTTGCAACTGCATGATCTTGCCCGCGAAAAACTGGTACGGATCGCCGCGCAGCCGATCGAGCGCAGTCGCCGAAATATCGACCAGCCGCTGATCCGCATTCGGCATTGGACGAGGCCGCGGATATACTGGCGCTTCGGGCGTGCGGACCATGGCCCGGGCCAGATCGATGGCGCGTGTGTCGGTATGTTTCGGCAGCAGATCGCCAAGCAACGCCTGAACGCGCAGAAGAAACCGCGAAGGTATCGTCGGCCCGCTTTCATCCCGCGCCGAACGGCTGAGCACAACTTCAGGAGCACCAAGCGCACCGGCGAGATCATGCGCCGAAAGGCCGATACGGAAATCCGCACCGGGAACACCCAGTGCCCGCAATACCGGCGGCGCCAGAAGCGCGTCCACGCTGCCACGCCCCGGCCATACACCTTCGTTAAGACCTGCGCAGATCACGATATCCGCACGGTTCATGCGCGCTTCGAGCAATCCGAGCACCTGTACCCGCGCATGACCGCCATAAGGCGGGCGAACGGCCACCGGCTCCATTGCATCAACCAGCACCCGAGCGACGTCGCGAGGGCGAATTTCGAATTGCGCCTCCCGGGCGTGGAGACGAAAATCCTCGACGAACTGCGCTAGACTCCGGCCATCTTCCTTCGCCCAGAGTTTCTCGCCGCACAAATTCTCGGCAGCCATGGCAATCGTATCGATCAGATCGCTCAATCGTGCGGTCTGGTCCGGCTGATATTCTATCAAGGGAGCGATCGCCGCCTCGGTTAGCTGCCACCAATCCCCCAACTGCTTATGGGTGGGCCCCAGCTTTTCCACGACATCACGGATTGGCCGAAGACCGGTTTCCAGCCTCGGACCGCGCAGTTCGCGCTCGACTGTCCGAAGGTGCCGAAGCCATGTTCCGCGTTCCATCCCGCCATCGGCAAGTGGGTGACCAAGCAGAGCCATCAAGGGCACCGCTTTGGCATTTTCGGCCATGACCTCGGCAGTGAGGAGAAATGCACGGCCTGCTGCAGTTTGCGCAAGCGGGCGTCCGGCAGAATCGTCTGCAAGAATATTCCAGCGAACGAGGTGATGGACGACCCGCCGAGCAAGCGGCCGATCTGGCGTGACGACGGCCACACGCTTTTCCGGATGATCCAGCGCTTCGCGCACGAGCAATGCGACAGCCTGCGCCTCTTCTTCGGGCGTTGCAGCCTGCATAATCCGCACACCTGCCAAACGGCGCTTTTCCACGGGAAGCTCGATCCAGGTCTTGCTGGCCTCGGGAGGAAGGAAGAGCGAGCCGATGGCATGACTGCGTTCCGGCGGAGACGCGGCGAGGCCTTTGCGGTGCCAAGGTTGGACCTCTTCCCGAGCCACGCCCATCCGGTTGAGCAACAGCTTCAAATGGTATTGTGGGTGCGAAACCGCATCATCGCGCGCGAATGGAGTGTCTCCTGGTTCGGGCGCGGCGCCTGCGCGGCCCAGCTCGTCCCACACATCGGCCGGCATCGTAAGATCGAAATCGGGCAGAATGATTGCCCCTTCGTCCAGATCGGCCACAACGCGCAGCAGCCGCGCCAGCGAAGGTGCCGCGCTCGTCACACCAGCTGCCACAATGGGCGTGCCGGGAGGCGATCTTTTCCAGCTTTCGGCTGCGAAGTCGAACAGTCGATTCCGGCGCGCAGCCGCATCCAGTCTGTTCCATTCCTGCAGGCGGCCAAGCCATTTCGCCTGTACAGTCGCAAACACCCGCAGGCTGTCCTGCCAATGGCCGGACAAAGATCCGAAGAGGTCAAGCACTGCATCTCCGACAAGCTCTTCCGGGCCAATTCCTTCGACCAGAAGCCTGTCCATCGTTGCGCCGGTTTCTCTTGCGAGACGAAGCAAAGTGGCGCCTGTGGGGGCGTTTTCCCCCATGGTCCCGGCGATCAGGTCCGCCAAGGCGAACAGGCGACGCTGCGGATCAACGGCCGCTGGAATGTCCGCACCGAGCGGATCGAGCAGCGGTCCCAACGCTTCATCGAGATCCAGGTCGCCGACAACCGCCATGCGCGGCATCAACAAACCCGGATTGCCCTGCTCTCCCGCGTGACGGATGAAGGCTTCGGAAACGGTGCGGCGCGCGCGGCTGCTCGGCAGCAGGAGCGTCAGGCGTGCGAGGCCGAATTCCGGTTCAGAGTATCGAGGCACGAGTCCTGCAACAAGTGCATCGGCGAAGCCGCGGTGGGCGGCAATCGAATAGACCTTGGGCCGAACCCGCTCAGCCACCGGTCAATGCATCTTCCGTTGGGCGAATATGGTTTGGGGTGCCGACTTCATACCAGTGGCCAGTGAATGCCAGGCCATAGAGGCGGCCCTCTTCGATGGCTCTGTTCCACAGAACATTGGTCGAGAACTTGCCGTCTGGTGCATCGCGCAACAGGCGATGCGAAACGAGCTGGATGCCCGTATAGATGAAGGGCGCAATGCGGCCGGGCAGCTTGCGCTTGAGCCGCCCTGCACCATCCATGTAGAAATCGCCCGTTCCGTCAAAGTTATGCGCCCTTGCATGCGTGACGACGAGCAGAAGCGCATCCATGTGCTCCGGATCCCAGGCAGTGGAGAGATCGGCGAAGGCATTGCGCGGCCCATCCAGCCAGATGCTGTCCGCGTTGCAGGCGAAGAAAGGGTCGGGAAGCATTCCCGCATCGCACGCCTTCACCATGCCGCCGCCGGTTTCGAGCAGTGCATCGCGTTCATCCGAGAAGGTGATGCTCGGCGCTTTGCGCGACGCAATATGCGCTTCGATGGCATCGGCAAGGTAGTGGACATTGACCACAGCGCGCGAAACGCCGGCTTCTTCCAACCGGTCAAGCGCCCGGTCGATCAGCGGTCTTCCGGCGACCCGGACCAAGGGCTTGGGTGTGGATGCGGTCAATGGGCGCATCCGCTTGCCGAGGCCCGCGGCCATCAACATCGCCGTGTCGGTGACCAATGCCGTCACTGGATTTCACCGCCGAACGTATCACGGATTTCCTGCGGTACGTTGCGGGCGAACCATTCGGCCACCGGCGCCATTGAATCATGTGCCAGATCGCGCTCCATTGCCTCCCACACGCGGGGAATCATGGCGAGGTACCGGGCCTTGCCGTCACGCTTCCACAGTCGTGTGAAAATGCCGACAATCTTGGCATTCCTTTGAGCCCCGAGGCGTGCGTAATCCGCTTCGAAATGCTCCCCCGGATCGGCTGCTGCGCGATAGCGACCGAGCATTTCTTCCTCGAGCGCCAGAGAAACGTCACGCCGGGCATCCTGCAACAAGCTGACGAGATCGTAGGCCGGGTGCCCGACCAACGCATCCTGGAAATCGATCAGCCCCTGTTCGCCTGCCAGTTTCTCTGGCTCGAGCAGCATGATGTTTTCCGCATGGTAGTCGCGCAAAACCGTAACGCCGGGGTTCTGGCGCTTCATCAAGGGGGCGAGTGCTTCCTCCCACGCTGCGGCCCAGCTCGTCGCATCGACGACCAGCCCCATGGCCGGACAGTACCATTCGACGAACAGGTCAACCTCCCGCTGATACACCGCCATATCGTACGGCGGGAACGGTCCGGGAGGCAGGCGATGCAACTGGGCAAGGGTTTCGATGGCTTTCGCGTAGATGTCACGTTCATCCTTTGGATGCTCATCGATCCACTCGCGCATTCGCTGATCGCCGAAATCCTCGGTCAGCACCCACCCTTCAGGCGCGCGCTCTGCAAGAATATGCGGCGCGCGCATGCCATTCGCCTTGAGCCAGTGCGCCACCTGGAGAAAGGGCTTCGGATCTTCGTGCGGTGGCGGAGCATGCATAAGCATTGCGGTCCTGCCGCCCATTCGCAGGCGAAAATAACGGCGGAAGCTGGCATCTCCGACAAGCGGGGCAATCTCTGCCCCTTCCCACTCGGTGTTGCCAAGGAAGTTATGGATGCCTTCAGGCAGAGCGTCACTCATGGCCAGCGGCTTTGCCAAGATGCGCCGGACGTTACAACGGCTTCCCGCCCCTCACCCACTTTTTCGAGCGTGATAGAAAGGCATCCTGCCTCATGCGCAAACCCACCGGCGTGGTCGGGCCATTCGGCGATCAAGGCTGCTCCGTCGCGATAGTCGTCGAGGCCGAGTTCTTCGATTTCCGACGGATGGTTCAATCGGTAGAAATCGGCATGAACGAGCGGGACGCGCAGTCCATCATAGGTTTCGATGATGGTGTAAGTGGGTGACGGCACTTCGCCATCATAGCCGAGCGCAGCAATGATGGCGCGGGCAAGCGTTGTCTTCCCGGTGCCAAGTGTGCCTGACAAGGCCACAACATCACCCGGCTCGATCTTCCCGGCAATTTTTCTCCCGAGACCCTCCATTGCCGCCAAATCCGGTAGCGGGACGGTCATGGGAGCGTGATCGAGGCGGTTGTGCCGCCGTTTTTCCGGCTATGGATTTCCAGCGTTCCGCCGTGCGCTTCGACCAGTTGGCGAGCGAGTGGAATTCCGAGCCCATGGCGGCGCTCGATACCCTTTCCATCCGCCGACATGCGGATGCCCTCCAGCGCGCGCGCAAGTTCGTGCTGGCTCATCCCGCGGCCGTTGTCGGAGATAACGATTTTGGTCTCGCCGCGCTTGCGGCCGATATCGATGAGGATACGGCCGCCGCGCGGTGTCCCGTTGATCGCATTGTCGAGAAGCTGGGAGATGGCCCGGCGCAATTGTTGCGGATCCGCAGTGATCGTTTTGCCGGGGTCCCCCCGCAGGTCGAGCGTCAATCCGCCCTCGAGGATCCTGTCTTCCTGCTTGCGCACAATCTGGGTGACAAAGGGCATCAGTTCGAGCTTGGTCTTGCGCAACGGCATCAAGCCCGCTTCTGACTGCGACAGGTCGAGGACATTCTCCACCTGTTCGGTGAGTTTGCCGACGGAAAGCGAGATCGCTTGCGCATATTCCTTCGCCGTCGGGGTCAGATCTCCCGCGATGCCGCTTGTCAGCAATTCGGCAAATCCACCGATAGACGTCAGCGGCGTTCGGAATTCATAGCTCATATTGGCGAGGAAGCGGGTCATCACTGCATCTGCTTCTTCGAGCGCACGGTTGCGTTCCCGGAGGGCCTCTTCGGCCTGACGCGAGGCGGTGACGTCGAGGACAGTGAGCATTCCATTGCCGTCGGGAAGCGGTACACCGGTAAAATCGAGCGTTCGACCATCGGCCAGTTCGACCCGGCCATCGCTCTTCTTGCGATCCAGCGTTGCGGCGCGGATCACCTGGTTGATGCGCGAAATAGCCGATGGGTCGGACAGATTCTTGGCGACCGCATTCAACAGGTCTTCGGCCTGTGGATGGCCATCCAAGGCTTCCGGATCAATGCCCCAGGCGCCGGGGAACCCGCGGTTCCACAATTCCAGATGTCCGTCCGGGGCAAAAACCGCGAGCGCTTCGAACAGGCTGTCGAAGGTGGCGGTTCTGGTGCGTAGCAAGGTATCGCGCGTTGCCGACAGGGCCAGCTGCTCCGTCCGGTCTTCGGCAATCATCACGAGACCGCCATCCGGCAGCGGCTGGGCGACGATCCGAAGGTGGGTGCTGTCGGATAGCGACCAGGCTTCCTCATGCGGCTCGTCGTGCTGGAACCATTCGGCGAGTTCGTTTCGCCACGCCGGAAAATCGCGCACTTCGGGGATGCGGCCATTCTCGCGGGCGATCAGCAGCATGTGCTGGAATGTCGTCCGGTCGTTTACCACACCGGGCGGCAGAGAAAACACGCGGTGAAACGGCTGGTTCGCAAATGTCATGCGATGCGCCGAATCGAATTGGGCCACGCCAATGGAAAGCTGGTCGAGCATCGAGCGCTGGGCTTCGCGGAAGGCGCGAAATTCGCGCGCCTGCTCTTCCATTTCCTCGATATCGACCGCGTAGCCGGCAATGCCTTCGCCGACGAGTGGAAGATCGGTGACGCGCATCGTGCGACGCGCCCTGTCGATCGTGGCGCTCACGATTCGTTCGATCGGTTGCCGCCGATCGGCTGCCTGCTGCGCGACTTGCGCTGCGGTACGCCCGTTGACCGTTTCAACGAGATCGATCTGGTCGGCGACGACCTGATCGGCGCTTTCCGCACCGACTGCAGCGACATAGGCCTTATTGACGAGCCGTAGATGCATGTCCGCACCGCGGAACCACATCGGCATGGGCGCGGCTTCGATCAGACCCACGAGTGCGCCGAAATCTTCGCGGGCACGCGCCGCTTCCTCGCGCAGCTGGGTCAGCTCGGCTTCGCTCTCGCTGAAATCGAATACCCAGATCAGGGCCGCGCCCCCGGGTGACACTGCCGAATCGGCCAGGGTGCCCTGCATTGCGAGCGACTTGCCCGACCCCGGCGATACGGTGATGGCCATCCGAAACGGCCGGGCCGTTTTCTGGGTACGGCGAACATAGCGGGTGAGTTCTTCGACCTGGTCTTCGCTCAACCCGCGGCCGTCGGCGCCTGCCAGTTCGCTGAGGTAGTCGGGCACCTTTTCGAGACCGATCCAGCGAGCCAGCCGGTCCGGCGCCTCGATCCGTCCATCGGCCCGCACCAGCATCGGGATGGCGGGGCCTTCCTCGATCATGCGGGAAAGGCGCTGCGCCGCCTTGCGGCTGGCAACGGATTTCTGTTCGCGCCCGGTCGCGCGCAACATCACCCAGACGGCGCCTGCGGTCCATAAGGCCAGCAGGAGGCCGATAATGGCCAACAGTGCGGGAGAAGTATCCATCACCCGCCAGCTATGCGGACGCGCGCGGGAGTGCAATGCCCCCGCGCGCGTTCATGCGACGGTATTTCCGCCAGTTGCGACAATCAGTAGCGGTAATGTTCCGGCTTGAACGGCCCTTCGACAGGGACGCCGATGTAATCCGCCTGCTTCTGGCTGAGCTGAGTAAGCTTCACACCGAGCTTGTCGAGGTGGAGCGCGGCGACCTTTTCGTCGAGATGCTTGGGCAGCACGTAGACGTCGTTCTTGTAGTCTTCGCCCTTGGTCCACAATTCGATCTGGGCCAGCGTCTGATTGGTGAAGCTGAAGCTCATCACGAAGCTCGGGTGGCCAGTCGCGCAAGCGAGGTTCACGAGGCGACCCTTGCCAAGGACGATGATTTCCTTGCCGTCGGGGAACTTCACGAGATCGGTGCCCGGCTTGAGTTCGTTCCACTCGTAATTGTCGAGCGCCGAAATCTGGATCTCGCTATCGAAGTGGCCGATGTTGCACACGATTGCCATGTTCTTCATCGCCTTCATGTGTTCGGCAGTGATCACATGCTCGTTGCCTGTCGCCGTGCAGAAGATGTCGGCGACCTTCACCGCTTCTTCCATCGTGACGACTTCGAAACCGTCCATCGCGGCCTGCAGTGCACAGATCGGATCGATTTCGGTAACGAGGACGCGCGCACCGCCATTGCGGAGGGACTGGGCCGAGCCCTTGCCGACATCGCCGAAGCCAGCAACGCAGGCAACCTTGCCTGAAAGCATGACGTCGGTGGCGCGGCGGATCGCATCAACCAGCGATTCGCGGCAGCCATAAAGGTTGTCGAACTTCGACTTGGTGACGCTGTCGTTCACATTGATGGCCGGGAATGGCAGTTTGCCTTGTTTGGCAAGGTGATAGAGACGGTGAACGCCCGTAGTCGTTTCTTCCGAAACGCCGACGATGTTCTTGACCGAATTGGTCAGGTAGCCAGGCTTGGCGGCAACGAAGGCTTTGAGCGCGCGCTGGAATTCGATTTCTTC
Organism: Qipengyuania pacifica; assembly: GCF_019711555.1. Classification (NCBI taxonomy): domain Bacteria; kingdom Pseudomonadati; phylum Pseudomonadota; class Alphaproteobacteria; order Sphingomonadales; family Erythrobacteraceae; genus Qipengyuania; species Qipengyuania pacifica. The sequence goes on from NZ_JAIGNQ010000002.1 coordinate 117,176, forward strand.
GGCGTTCTGCGGCTCGGGAAGTTCCTCGCCTGCCTCGATGCGGGCACCCCACAGCGCGAACATTGTCGCATCGCCGCCATCGTCGAGGATGATGTTGGCAGTCTGATCCTGGTCTTCATCGGTGGACCAATCGAAGATCTTGCCGACATAGTCCCAGTAATCCGCCAGGCTTTCACCCTTGATCGCGAAAACCGGAATGTCCTGTGCGGCAATTGCCGCGGCAGCGTGATCCTGCGTCGAATAGATGTTGCAGGTCGCCCAGCGCACATCTGCGCCCAGCGCCACGAGCGTTTCGATCAGGACGGCCGTCTGGATGGTCATGTGCAGCGAGCCGGTGATGCGCGCGCCCTTGAGCGGCTTTTGCGCATATTCTTCGCGCAGGGCCATGAGGCCCGGCATTTCGGTTTCGGCAATGGCGATTTCGGCGCGGCCATATTCGGCCAGTGCAATGTCCTTGACGACGTAATCGGTAAAATCAGTCACGAAAAAATCCTCGGCTTTGGAATTGGCGACCGCAAAGAAAATCCCGGTCGTTCTATTGGCCCCGCCCCTAGCCACTTGCCGCCGCGAGGGCAATGCTGCGCCCCCCGTCGCAGCGCAGTCCCGATTTACTATACGGCAGAACTTGCGCCGCACGGGCCACGGTCCTACCTCGCGCCAAGGATGGGACAGACGGAGTTTCCAACATGACGATTTCAGTGGGCGACAAACTGCCCGATGTAACCTTGGTCAAAGCGACCGAGAACGGCCCTGAACAGGTCAATGCGGCTGAGTATTTCAAGGGCAAGAAAGTCGCCCTCTTCTCGGTCCCCGGAGCATTCACGCCAACTTGCTCGGCGCGCCATCTGCCGGGCTATGTCGAAAAGGCCGACGAGCTGAAGTCGAAGGGCGTCGATGAAATCGTTGCGACAGCGGTTAACGATGCCTTCGTCATGGGCGCATGGAACAATGCTTCCGGTTCGAACGACATCACCATGCTGGCCGACGGCAATGGCGATTTCGCCGAAGCGGTCGGACTGACCATGGACGGTTCCGGCTTCGGCCTGGGCAAACGCGGGCAGCGCTATTCGATGGTCGTCGACGACGGCGTCGTGACGCAGCTCAATGTCGAACAACCCGGCGACTTCTCGGTTTCGAGCGCCGAACATATGCTCGGCCAACTCTAGGTCCATCGACGGCATCCGGTTTACACCGACCGGGGCTGTTTTAAAAACTCGTGGAAGGGCGGGACCGGTGGTCTCGCCCTTTTGCGTATTGGCGCCCCCGCCGACCTCCGTATCAGTCGCAACGCCGCGGAAATGTCGGGTTTCCAGCGAATACCGACCATTGCTCCGCGATAGACGACCGGCTAGACCAGCCCCTCTTCCGCGCGGCGGATCAGCTCTTCATTTGTCACCTTTCGCCAATCCGGTTTCGGGCGGGCCATGTGCCCCGTGCCTGGCGGCGTGAGCACATGGTCCCAGGCAAAGGCGAACCCAGCGCCATCAGCACGATCGCGGAGCCGATAGGCAGAAACCCGTGTCATTCCGACGCGCTGTGCCGCAATGCCGACCGAACCAGCGACATATAGCTGCACCAGGAATTCGCATTGGCGCGAAACGCTCCAGCCGTCGGTGCGCGTCCTTGGCATGGCGGGATGGAAGAATGGCGGTCGACGGCGCGCTTTATGGGCAGGTCGTTTGGACATCTTCCAGTCTGGAGCAGATATCGATCCTATAGGAAAGTCGTTTGAAGCAAGGAAGCAACATCGGCGCTGCCACCTGCTGGCTTCATTAATTTCAGGAGAGCTTTTACAAGTCGCAGCGGAAGAACCGGAGAGGTCATGAGCCAGGCAAGACTATCAGATGGCAGTGCGGGCGATGTCGACTACGGAAGGATCGGGGGGACTTACAGTCACTACCGTCGGCCCGAACCCGCAATTGCATTGCAGATACGCCGTGCCCTTGGCGATGCGCAGACGGTATTGAATGTCGGCGCAGGCGCCGGTTCCTACGAGCCGACGGATTGCGATGTAACGGCAGTAGAACCGTCGGCAGCCATGAGGGCCCAGAGGCCGTCCCATCTGGCAGTTGCCATCGACGCGGTGGCAGAGAGCCTCCCGTTTGAAGACGACAGCTTCGATGCGTCAATGGCGTCCGTGACAGTGCATCAATGGTCCAATCTGGAGAAAGGTCTTGCGGAAATGCGCCGGGTCACTCGGGGTCCGGTCGTCCTTTTGGTGTGCGATCCTGCAATGATGATGGATTACTGGCTAAGCGACTACATCCCACAGGTCCGCGAGATCGAAGCACGCCGTTTCCCTCCGCTAGAGCGCATCGAGGCGGCTCTTGGCGGGACCGTTACGGTAGAGCCAGTACCTATCCCGCTGGAATGCGCCGACGGGTTCAACGAAGCTTATTACGGCCGACCGGAAGCTTTCCTAGAAGAAGGTGCCCGGCTCGCATGTTCGAGTTGGAGCCTCGTGCCACAATCCCTCGTCCAGCAGTTCGTCGACAGGTTGTCGCAAGATCTGGCGAATGGTCAGTGGGATAAGCAATACGGACACTGGCGAAGCCGACCCTTTTATGAGGGTCCCTTGCGTCTGGTCATCGCAGAAGCCGAATAGATCACCGGCGTCGACAGGATCTCCATGCGATCGGCAAGTTTAAAGACGCTTAGCGGTAAGGGGCTGCCTGCCAATCGCTACCCATACCCCATGAGCTTGAGCACTTCTTCGCGGCTGCGGTGGTCGTCGAGAAAGGTACCCATCATGCGGCTGGTCACCATTCCCACGCCTGGGGTACGGACCCCGCGAGCGGTCATGCAACTGTGCTGCGCGTCGATGACCACGGCGACGCCCTGAGGCTGAAGATTATCCCAGATGCAGTCCGCGACTTCGGCCGTGAGCCGTTCCTGCACCTGAAGCCGGCGCGCGAAACCGTGAAGGACACGCGCAAGCTTCGAAATGCCGACCACCCGATCGTTGGGCAGATACGCAATGGCGGCCTTGCCGATGATCGGGGCCATGTGATGTTCGCAGTGCGACTGAAACGGAATATCCTTGAGCAGGACGATTTCGTTGTAACCGCCCACTTCCTCGAACACGCGGCCTAGGTGCTGCGCCGGGTCTTCTTCGTAGCCGACGCAGTATTCTTTCCATGCCCTCGCCACACGCTTGGGTGTATCGAGCAGGCCTTCGCGAGAGGGATCGTCTCCGGTCCACTCGATAAGAGTGCGGATGGCATCCTGGACATGCTGGGGCACCGGCGGCTTTGCGCGCGGATCGTCCTCGTCGGGTCCAACTAGGCTACTCACTTTCCCCTGTACCTCCTGACCTTGTCGCGAAACCGCGAAAGCCTGCTCCCCTTGCGGAAAAGACCGCCCTTTGCAAATGGCTCGAACATGTCGTCGGGGTCCTCAGGATCGAGCAAGGCGCTGCGGGCCAGCGTTTCTTCGACATCGTTGAGGTCGGGCGGGCGATAACGCTCCAGAGTGCGCCCCTTGTTGCCTTGGGAATCCTCGATCAGGCCAATCATCGATCCGTGCCGGCTTAGCAGTTCGGGCATGTCGGCTTCTTCCAGACCGCAGTGCTCGGCCAAGAGAGAATAGCGCAGGGCGGCAATATTATCGGCGGCATGTTCGTTGCCGGGACGGGTTGAATCGATGAATACATCGCATTCGCTATCGAGCCCCATCGAGCGATTGTTGAGATTGGCCGATCCGATCCGCAGGATCTGGTCGTCGATGACCATCAGTTTTGCATGAACATAAATTGGCGTTTCGCCGCTAAAGGGTGACCAGAGCGAGAAACGGCCCTTGGTGTCAGCCTCCTCGATCGATCTGACAAGCTCGGCACGGGCATGGTCCATGGCCTGCTGTTCCAGCCAGCCATCGGCATGACGCGGATGGACGATCACGATTTCTGGCGGATCGTCTTCCTGCAGCCGCTCGATGATCGCTTCGGCGATCACGCGTGAAGCGAAATACTGGCTTTCGGCGTAGATGAACCGTTTGGCGCCCGCGATATGCTTGAGATAGAGCTGCGCGATCTCGTCGACCTTGTCCCAATCGCGATAGGCGGCGCGGGTTCGGGCGATGCCGATTTCCACATCTTCGAACTGCGCGGTCAGGGCATTTGGCCAGGGATTGCCCGGTCCATCCTCGACGTCCGGCAACTGATTGCCCCCGGCGCATATCCAGCGGTCACCGCCGAGATCGGCCAAAGCCTTGGCAACGTCGCCCTCCATCATCATGCTGACATCGTGCCACGGGCCGTAATCGGTTCCGCGAGGAGTCTTGCGCCGCGGATCGTGTTCCTTGTGGTCGCGCGTGTCCCAGCGCTTGTCGGTCATGTCGATACCGCCGCACACGGCGACCTTGTTGTCCAGAACCGCGATCTTCTGGTGATGGGTGCAGCCGATCGGATGCGCCGTATCGAACTTGAAGCTGATTTGCCGGTGGCGAACCCAGCGAGCGAGATCCCACCACATCGAGGCCCGACCGATCGTGGACAAGGCGCCGACGCTCCACTTCAGAAGCCGTATGTCGAGCTGTTTACGGTGCCGCGCGAGCCAGGCAATGAAACTGCCGAGCCTTGAAGGATAACCGCGCTTCCAGGTGCGCTGCCACCACCGGCGCCCGCGTTCGAGATGAATGCGGGTATCGAAATCCCATCCGATGAGAAGGATGCGACGGCGCGAGCCAAGCATGGCTTCCTGCATGAAAGCGAAATAATCCGCCGCATCGATGATGACGCTGGCGCGAGATGCCTTAGCGTAGCGCCAGACGCCCGGTTCGACCGAAGGATCGAGCCGCGAGATACGGCTCGGATCCGGCTCTTCGTTTTTGCTCACTACCCCCCGATCCCCCTATTCCTTGGCGTCTTCCTTCTTCTCAGGAGTCACCTCGGCTTCCGCCTTCTCTTCTTTCTTACGACGCTCGAAGACCCGTTCCATGTGCTCCATATCCTTATCGTCGAGATATTTCGCAAAATCCGGGAAATGATCTTCTTCCTCTTCATCGATGTGATGGCGATAGTCATGATCGAACGTTTTGAATTTCGTCAGCCAGCCGCCCGACGACATGTCGGTGGCTGCGAGATCGTTCAGCGCTTCCTCTATTTCGTGATGTTCGGCAACCGAGTGACGGGTTTCGTCCGTTGTCGGCGGCTTTCTGAGCATCGTCGAATACAAGGCTTGCTCTTCGGCGGCGGCATGAGATTTGAGTTCCTTGGTCAGCTCCTCGAACAGCGTTTCACGATCATCGCTGTCGCCGCTGGTCTCGAGCAGCTTGTCGAGAAGTTCCCTATGCTTGTCGTGATCCTGCTTCAGTCGTTCGAAAATTTCGGTGGCGGTAGCCATGAAATCAATCTCCTTCGAAACCTGAACAGGTTACACGCATTGCGGTTCCTGCCTTGAACCGATCCTGCGGCGCAATCATATCCATGTCACCATGCATGACCGACCGGCCCCTTCGAGAGAGCAGATGCAGATCATGGCGGAGGCGGCCTTTGCCGGCCTTCCCGCAGAGTTCCGCAGTCAACTGAGCGACGTCGTTCTCGAGGTCGAGGACTTTGCGACGCCCGAACAGCTTGAGTCCGTGAATCTCGACGATCGCTGGCAATTGTCCGGACTGTACCAAGGAGAGCCCCTGCCCGACCGATCGATCTGGGAAAGCGGAAGGATGCCGCCGCGCATCTGGCTCTTTCGCGAACCGTTGATCGCGGAATGGCGTGCAACGGGGGTGAGGATGGAAGACCTCGTTCGCCACGTAGTCGTGCACGAGGCGGGCCACCATTTCGGCTACAGCGACGAAGACATGCACCGGCTCGAAGACCAGGCCGACTAGCCGGGAATCGAAAAGCCCGCCTCGGCAAAGAGGCGGGCTTTTGGAAATTGGCGCGCCCGAAAGGATTCGAACCTCTGACCCCCAGATTCGTAGTCTGGTGCTCTATCCAGCTGAGCTACGGGCGCGCTTGGAGGGCGCCACATAGGCAGGCTCCAGAGTCTTGGCAATCCCTAAATCACCCTTTTTCGAACAACCTTCGAGATAGTTCGATATCGAGTGGGGGTTTTGGCAGCAAATCGATCGCGTGCGGCCTGAACCAGGCAATTTCGCCGCCTTCGAGGGCCCCGACCGGACTGCCGTCCCAAGCCGAACTGTAAAGCATTATGACAATCGGCTTCGCGCTCCCAGTTTCATTCTCTTCGGCGAATGCGACAGGCTGAACGGCGTGCGGCGCAAGCGACAGTCCTAGCTCTTCCTGTATTTCCCTGACGAGAGCCTCACGCGGGCGTTCACCAGGTTCCACCTTGCCGCCAGGAAACTCCCACAGGCCGCCATGATGTTTATGGAGAGGCCGACGATGCATGAGCCAGCGCCCTCTATCGTCCTGCAGCGCCAATGCGGCCACGCAGATCCATGTCGGGATTTTTTCCAAAGTCGGTGCTGCCCTCAACCCTTTTTTAACCTGACTAAAAGTAGTCACGAGCGGTCAGCTTGGACAAGTGACGGATGGGGGCATCTGGTAATGGTCGAATTCCTTAAAGATCTGGGACGCGACACGCGGGGTGCCACTGCAGTCGAATATGGGCTGATCCTCGCTCTCATCTTCCTCGCCATGGTCGGGGCAGTGCAGACTTTCGGGCAAGAAGTCATCGGAATGTGGAACTTGATCAGTGACACCATTCTCGCTTCGACTGGGGTTTGACGAGAGCAAAAAGATGCTCGTGCAGTTAGGATTTTTTCAACCACTGCCGTGCAAGAAGCAAGTTGCTCGCACCATGACATTGGAACGAGCCGGGTACGAAGACTGAACCAGGAGACGACACATGAAGTTTTTCCGCAAGCTGCGCCGCAATGAAGAAGGCGCAACCGCAATCGAATACGGCCTGATCGCTGCACTTATCGCAGTTGCTGCAATCACTGCCATGAGCAGCCTCGGCACGAACCTTAGCTCGACCTTCAATAAGGTTTCGACCTCGATGAGCGGTTCTGTGTAAGCAAATAGCTCATTTACCTTGAAAGCGGGCGGCCGGCTTCGGTCCGTCGCCCCTTTTATCTACGCGACTATGAAACTGGTATTCAACGCCCGCGAACCACGAGCTTGACCTTCTGCCCTGCGCTGATTCCTTCGTTTGAAGTCAGCCCGTTGAGAACACGGAACCGTTCTACCCGATTGTCGCTATAGGCCATCCGGCTAGCCAGCGAATTGATCGTATCTCCGCTGCCGACGGTTACCACGTCGATCACACGCGGGATCACATTGGCTGCTGCCTGCGCATCGATACGCCGCATTGATCCGAACATTTCGTTGAAGCTTGAAGTCCCGCCAGCCGGGGTGATGGCGAGGAAATGATAAGCCCGATCATTGGCAAATTGATAGGCGAACACCGTCACATCGACCTGTCCATTCCCTGAATTCACACGCGCGCTGCCGTAAGCCGCGGGAAGACCGTTGACGGTCGTTTTCTGAATCGACTGCGGTCGGATCTGTTGCTGCTGGCTGAGACGCGAAAAAACGCTTGTAACATAACTGTCGAGGTTGCCGCTGTACGGCGCCATCGTAAATTGCGCTTGCCCACTCTGACCATTGATCGTGACGGCGTCGGAGCCGTTCACCATAAGAAAGCCCTGTGGCGCAGTAAATGCGAGCCGCAGTTCGGGATGGATGAACTGGCGCCCTTCGACCACACCCTGCGACGGATCATCACCATAGGTAATGCCATCGATGCGCGTGAGGAAGGTATCGCGATTGGTGACCCCACCTGCCGCGCCAGAAGCCTGCGCTGTCGCAAGAGCACTCTGCACCCGGCTCGCCGGGTCCGGGTGGGTCGATGCCCATTCTGGGATGCTCGCGTTCCCGCGACCCTGGAACCTGGCGTCGAGCGCGTTCTGAAGCGCCAAGCTCTGCAGAACGCTGGCCATGGCACGTGGATCGTAGCCCGCCTGATTGAGATAGCGGATGCCGAGCCCGTCAGCCTCCAACTCCTGCGAGCGGGAGAACTTCAGCGTCAGCAATTGCGAGCCCTGGAGAATCCCCTGCGAGATCTGTTGTCCGACGCCGCTGTTACCGAGCAGGATACCCGAAAGGATTGCACCTGCCGCACCGAGTAGAGAATTCTGCTGGGCGGCCGCCTGGCGGCGCTGCGAGTGGCGGGCGGCCACATGGCCGACTTCATGCCCGAGAACACCGGCAAGTTCGGCTTCGTTGTTCATGAGAGCAACCAGTTGCCGGGTGGTATAAATATAACCGCCCGGAATGGCGAAGGCATTGTTCACCGGGCTGTTCAGCAGAGACACCGTGAACGATTCGCGCGCATTCCCCAAGCCGGAATGGACCGCGATGTTTTTTCCGACCTGTTCGACATATTGCGCTTGGCTGCCGGTCATTGCACCGCCGAATTCAGCGAGCAGTTGCGGATGTGCTTCGGCGCCCATTTGCGCTTCGCTCTGCGTGATGGGCGTCGATGCACTGGGAATGTTTCCGGCACCAACACAACCCGACAAGGCGAGTGCGAGAGCGCTGACGGATGACGCCGCGATAAATTTTTTGCGTAACATGAAGAATTCTCCCCGATTTACACGAACGCGCGGGACGGCATGATCCGCCCGCGCGCTGTTGTTCGTTGACGGTAGGAGAACCGGAACGGGCGGAATTTTGTTCCCGCCGCTCGGACTGCAAATCAGCCAGCTATTGCCAGGAAACGGTCTTCGCGCTGACGCTTGAGCTCATGCGGCGCGTAACCGCTCAACATGTCCAGTTCTTCAGCGATCGCGGCACCCAGAGATGTGGCAGCGACTACGGGATCGCGGTGCGCACCGCCCACCGGTTCGGGGACGATGCGGTCAATCACGCCGAGACCTTTTAGATCCTGAGCGGTGACCTTCATCGCTTCTGCCGCGTCGGGCGCCTTTTCTGCAGTACGCCAGAGAATCGATGCGCAGCCTTCGGGTGAGATCACCGAGTATACGGCATGTTCCATCATCAGGACACGTTCGGCGCTGGCCAGCGCGACAGCGCCGCCCGAACCGCCTTCGCCGACGATTGCCGCCACCATGGGGCCCGGCAAGGCGAGACACGCCTCCGTCGAGCGGGCAATAGCTTCCGCCTGCCCGCGTTCTTCCGCCTCGACCCCAGGAAACGCGCCCGACGTATCGACGAGCGTAACCACTGGCAGTCCGAAACGACCGGCCATTTCCATGAGGCGTATCGCCTTGCGATAGCCTTCCGGTTTACCCATCCCGAAATTGTGACGGATGCGGCTGGCCGTATCGTTGCCCTTTTCATGGCCGATCAGGATGATCTTGCGTCCATTGAGCTTGGCGAAGCCGCCGAGAATGGCTTCGTCGTCACCATAATTACGATCGCCCCCGAGCGGCACGAAATCCTCGAAAGCCTGTTCGACGTAATCACGGAAATGAGGGCGTGAGGGATGCCTGGCGACCTGCGTCTTTTGCCAGGGGCTGAGCGATTCGTACGTGCTCGCCAACAGATCGGCGCTCTTCTGCTCCAGACGGTGGAGCTCGGTAGAGATATCGACATCGTCGCCATCGGCTGCGCTGCGCAGTTCTGCGATGCGCTGTTCCAGTTCGGCGACGGGTTTCTCGAATTCGAGGTAGGAAATCATGGCCGTGCGCTAGTCCGAACGACGCCCGCGTGCAAGCGGGTGCCTTTCGTTGACAAGCCTGACGAGCCGCGCAGCATCGACATGCGTATAGATTTGGGTGGTCGAAATATCGGAGTGGCCCAGCAATGTCTGCAGTGCGCGAAGGTCCGCCCCGCCCTCAAGCAAATGCGTTGCAAAGGCATGGCGCAAGACGTGAGGACTCAGCTTTTCGGGGGGCAGATCGGCACGAACGGCCAAATCCTTCAGGATCTGGAACAGGCGCACTCGAGAAAGGTGGCCGGTGCGCGAGGGAAACAGCCATCTCGAACTGGAATCGCGCAAGGCAAGCCAGCGCTTGAGGGCCTTGTCCGCGCGGTGGCTGACGGGCACCATCCGCGCCTGCCCACCCTTGCCGATCACGGTAAGAAAAGGGGCATCGCGCGGTACCGCGGATACGGGTAGCGACACGAGCTCGGTAGCCCGCAAGCCCGATCCGTACAACATTTCCAGCAATGTCAGCAGACGCACGGCGGTGGGACTATCTGCCTTCGCAGCTTCTTCTGCCGCCGTGAAAAGCGATTCGACCTCTTCGTGAGACAGTATCTTCGGCAGAGGACGGCGGGTCGCGGGTCGCGGCAACGCATGGGTCGGATCGTCATCTCGCAACCCCTCATCCACCAGAAAGCCGAAAAACTGTCGCAAGGCCGAAACCTTCCGCGCCAGTGTCGAGGGGGCAAGGTCGGACCAGCCTGCTCCGAGTTTGGCGAGCTGGGCAGAACTCGCCGTGTCCAGGTTCGAACCGATCAGTTCCTCGGCCTGCTCCAGGTCACGGCCATAAGCGAGAATCGTATTGCGCGCCGCGCCCCGTTCGGCAGCAAGCATGGCGAGGAAATCGGGAATCGCGCTCACATCAGGCGCGCGCCACGGCCTCCGCGGCGATCATCCTGGCTTCGGCGCCCAGTCCCACGCGCCGCAAGGCGGATACGATGTGATAGAGATGGCGGGCCGTCATGCGATCCCAGCTTGCACCCTGCATTCCGAGGCCCGCAAGCATGGCGACAAGAGCGCGATTGTTCACTGCGGCAGCCTGATCAATCATGCGGGTCCAGCGACTTTCTGCCGTTATATTCACACCGAGGCGCCCATCATACTGATCCAGCGAGCCCTCGCCGATTTTATCCAACCCGGCCAGCCCGGCGACCAGCATGCGCGATTTGCGCTGCCCCGACGAGCTATCATCATCGATAAAGCTGTCGATATCGCCGCTGCTTACACCAGTGGAACTGTTGGGCGCAGCAAGGGCAAGCAATGCCCAAGCCTGACTTCCGCCATCGACTTCGCCGGACCAGCGAACCGCATCTCTGTCGAGCCCGGCAGCGAGCATGGACGCGATGAGCCCGCCGGCGTCTTCGCTGAAAACGCTGCTCGGAGGGATACGCGCGGCAGCGTAGGCGGTCAGAACCATGCGACCGTAAGAATAATCGCCACCACTTGACCATATGTCCCTGATCGCACCGATGCGCTGCACCGGGCTGGTGCCGACGTAGGCTTCGCGCAGGCTCGACGCGGTCTGCGCCGCGGGGCCCGCCACGCCGTCCTGCGCGTAAAGCTGGCTATACAGATCGACCATCGCTGCAGAAGATAGAATTCCGCTCGTTCCGGCAACGTCGGCAACGGCTGCGCGCTGTGCAGGCGTGAGTGCCGGGGTGATGGCGGCAATGCTCAGAAGCTGGGGACTGGCCCGGTCGAGCAAGTTATCCGGGATCGTCTCGCCAAGCGTATTTGCCATGGTGAACCGCCAAGGCGTCAGGGAATTGATGTCGTCCCATTCGATGGTAACGGCGCGACGACCGCGCCCAGCCGCACCTGCAAAGCGCTGCGCGAAAAGTACATCGATGCGATCGTCCTGAGTGCGATTCAGCAGGCGGCGAAGATCGTTCTGTGCCCGCGTTGTTTCGCCTGCATAGGCATTGCAGATCCCCGCAAGCATCTGCCATTCGGTATCGTCACGATTTGTCTGGACGAGTTGAACCGCGGGGCAGGCACCCACGACATCGGCACTTCCGATATACGCTTCCACCGCCGCATTGGTGAGTGCCGGCGAATAATTGCCTGTGTCGATATCCTGCACCAAAGCGCGAGCGACCACATATTCGCCCATCGCGTTAAGCACCTTGACCCGCAGAGTCGCGAATTCGACCGGATCCATCCCCTCGGGCGCAGCAAGTCTGCTGGCCAGCGCCCGCCGAAGCAGGATATGGCCCCAGCGCGAAACCATGGGCTGCGTAGTTCCGGCAAGCACCGCCCGGACCAGACCCGCCGGCTGCTTTTCGAGCGAGGCCGAAGGAAGACCGCCCTCGCCCGCACTCAGAACGCCTACACGCTCCATAGAGCGACGGGCCGCGGGCGGAATATCGAACTTGGGCTTGAGGCCGAGGAATTCGTCGAGCTCATCGGTCGACATGTCTTCAAGTTCCTGCAGCGTTGGCAGATCCGACAAGTCCAGATTCGCGCCCGATGGCGCCGCTTCCACTGGCAGGGGCTGGACGATCTCTCCAGATTGGGTTGCCGTCGGCTGCGGGGTACTGCCCTGGGTCGGTGCCGGTGCACGGCTCGGCTGCGGTGCCGGGGCAGGACTTGGGCTCGGCGCAGGATCATCGAAACCAGGCGGCAGCAAATCAACCGGCGCTTCCTGGGCCCAGACCATTGCAGACGTCAGCGCGAGCGCTGCGCCGCCAATCAACCATGCCGATTTCATCGTGCCGCCTCCGGCACATCGATCGTCTGTTCGATGGGGTGTAACGGTTCCTCGCCGCCGTCGATCAACGCTGCGATCAGCAACGCCACGAACAGCACAGCCAATACGCCGCCAACCTTCCTGCCGCTCATAGCCAAGTTTTTCGCGTCCCGCTCCAAGTGCTGATACCTTGCCCGCGCCCTAGCCCAGTTCTAGGCACGGCGGCAATGACCCATGCGATCAGCCTCACCCCTGCCGAGATCGGCGGCATTGCCCGGCGGATAGACCGGCCGGTCGTGCTAGTCGGCCTTATGGGTGTGGGCAAATCTACGGTCGGACGCCGACTCGCTGCCATTCTCGGCACAGATTTCATAGATGTCGACGAAGAGATAGAACGCGCCGCCAATCGCACCATCAGCGAGATTTTCGAAACACATGGGGAAGCCTATTTCCGCGATGGCGAGCGGCGCGTGATTGCACGGCTCATGGGCGAAGCCCACGGCGTAATCGCAACGGGTGGCGGCGCATTCGTCGATCCCGAAACGCGGGGAATAATTCTGGGGCAGGCTATTGCGGTGTGGCTGGATTGCGATGTCGACACGCTGGTCGAGCGAACCTCGCGGCGCAACGACCGCCCTCTGCTGCGGACGGGCGACCCTCGCGAGATACTCGCCAAATTGAAGGATCAGCGCAGCGCGGCCTATGCCGAAGCGCCGATCCATGTGCTGACCAATAACGGACCCCACGCCGAAACGGCGGAGCGCATTCTGGAGGCAATCGACGCATGGCTATAATCCCCGTCGAACTGGCAGGCCGGGAATATGAGGTTCGGGTGGGCCATGGCCTGCTTCAAAGCATCGCGACCGAAGCAGAGCCGTTTCTTCGCAAGCGCCACGTCTGCATTGTGGCTGATATCAATGCTCGTGCGAACTGGGGCGATGCGGTCTCGCGCTCGCTGGAGTTGGCAGGAATCGAACCGCGCTGGTTTGATGTCGCCCCCGGCGAAGCCTCGAAAAGCTGGGACAGCCTTGCCCGTCTTACAGACTGGCTCCTGGCGCAAAATGTCGAGCGCGGAGATCACGTCTTTGCACTGGGCGGCGGGGTCGTCGGTGACCTGACGGGCTTTGCGTGCGCCATTCTCAAACGCGGCTGCGGCTTCGTCCAGCTTCCGACCACACTGTTATCGCAGGTCGATAGTTCGGTTGGAGGGAAAACGGCGATCAATACACCTGCAGGAAAAAATCTGGTCGGAGCCTTTCACCAGCCATCCCTGGTGCTTGCCGACCTCGATACCCTCTCCACCCTCCCCCAGCGCGAGATGCGCGCCGGATATGCCGAAGTTCTCAAATACGGCGTCCTTGGCGATCGCGGTTTTTTCGATTGGCTGGAGGAGCATGGCGATGCGGTCTTGGGAATGGAGCAAGCGCCATTAGAGCACGCCGTGGCGAGAAGTGTTTCGGCCAAGGCGCGTATCGTTGCCGAGGATGAGCAGGAGACGAGCGGCGCACGAGCCCTGCTCAATCTGGGCCACACCTTCGGCCATGCCCTGGAAGCCGAGACGGGATTTTCCGACAAGCTTCTCCATGGAGAGGCGGTGGCGCTGGGCATGGTGCTGGCGGCGCGATATTCTGCGCGGTGCGGTCTGATGCGCAACCAGGACGCCGAACGCGTCACACATGCAGTCGATGCGGCGGGCCTGCCCGCGGAAATATCCGCGCTAGAACTGGCATGCAGCGGCGGCGATCTTGCCGATCACATGCAGCATGACAAGAAGATGGATGCAGGCATCCTGCCCTTCATCCTTTTGCGCGGCATCGGGTCTGCATTTCTTGATCGCGAGGTCCAACTGGAGGACGTGGCAGCCTTTCTCGACGAGCAGCTTCAAGCTCACTGAGCAGGCGCAATGCTGCGTGTCGAACGCGCAGCAATTTTCTACGAACGACTTTCAAAATCGCGCGACACAATTGGGGTGCGCCGCTATCCCGGCGGCCTCTTGCAGGTGAGGATGCGCGCATGACCGTCGCCGAAGCGACTCCCGAACTCCGACTGTACGACCCCGAGGATCGCAGTTTCCTCGGACATCCCAAAGGTCTTGGCTACCTCGCCTTCACAGAAGCGTGGGAGCGGTTTTCCTATTACGGCATGCAAACGCTGCTCGTGCTCTACATGGTCAATTTCCTTCTCAAACCGGGAGAGGTCGGCAGCGTTGCCGGGATCGAGCAGCTTCGCGCGCTGTATGGCGGAATCGACGGCCAACCCTTCGCCAGCGCCATCTTTGGCACATATGCCGCGAGCGTCTATCTCACGCCCATTTTCGGCGGCTGGATCGCCGATAGAATACTGGGAAAGAGGCGTACCGTGCTGCTTGGTGCGATCATCATGGCGCTGGGCCATTTCCTGATGGCATTCAACGTGACGTTCCTGCTGGCTTTGCTTTGCCTGATCGTTGGTTCGGGGCTGTTCAAGGGCAATATCGCAAGCCAGGTCGGCAGCCTTTACTCACCGGGCGACCTCAGGCGGGCCGATGCATTCCAGATCTTCTATCTCGGCATCAACGCCGGTGTGATCGCCTCCCCCTTCATCGTTGGAACACTGGGTGAAAAAGTTGGCTGGCACTGGGGGTTCGGCGCGGCGGGCATTGGCATGCTGATCGGCCTCGCAATCTATCTCGCGGGTCAGAAATATCTGCTCAAGGAGCATTTTGATGTTCCCGGCAAGGCTGCAGCGAAAACGGATAAGAAACCGCGCGAACCGATGACGCGGCAAGACTGGCTGGCGACATCAGCTCTTATTCTTCTCATCCCCGTCCTCGCGCTCGCCATCGTGCCGAATAATCAGATCTTCAATGCCTATCTGGTATGGGGGGATCAGCAGTTTGCCCTTTACTGGGGCGGCGAGAAGCTTCCTACCAGCTGGCTGGTGTCACTCGACGCGATCGTATCGGTCAGTTTCCTTGCCATCGTCGCGGGGTTCTATCGCTGGTGGAAAACCAAGTGGACGGAGCCGGACGAACTGACGAAGATCATCATCGGATCGTTATTCTCCATTGGCGGGATGGCCTGCCTCTATCTTGCCGCCGCCACCACACCGCCGGGCGAGAAGATCGGCCTTTTCTGGCCGGTCATGTTTCACATCGTGAACGCCATCGGCTTTGCGCACATGTTGCCGGTCAGCCTTGCACTGTTCGCCCGCCTTGCACCAAAGCAGATCAATGCGACCGTAATCGGCCTGTATTACCTGTCCTTCTTCGCCGGAAATTCCATTGTCGGTTACGTCGGGGGCTGGTTCGAGACGATGCCGATCACGCAGTTCTGGCTGATGCACATGGGCTTTGCCGCGACAGCGGGCGCTGTCTTCCTCCTGTTCAAGCTACTGCTCGCACCGCGCCTGATGCGCGACGCCGAACCGGAGAACGTCGCGCTCTCGTGACGCGAGCGCGGAGTTTTCGCAGGAGGAGCTTGGCTAGCCCGCCCGAGGCTCGAGCCGCATGATCCTGCCCGAAGCGATCGGCTGGTAATCAGCCATCATCGAATCGTGCTCGGCCAGCAATCGTTCGATTTCGCTACGCCGTTGAAGGATGGTGTGAGCAATGCCCGGAGCGAGGCTTTCACCATCGCCTATTTTCCCGAGAATCCCGGCTAGATCGCTCACCGTCGCTTCTTCGGGAGTCTTGAAATACTGCCCCTTGCGATCGAAAAACCCTGTGCCCCGCTGTGCCATTTGATGCTCCTGTAATTGCGTTCAGAAGCGACTCGAAGGAACATAGTATCGGTCAGTTGGGCGATTGCTGGAAGGCCGTTAACCTAAAAATCCATGCCGCTCGTAAAATGAGCAAGATCGATGCTTTGATAAGGGCGATCTGACCCGCGAAAGGCTTGAAGCCCTTCGCGGGCTAAGACCTATTCCAGTTCGAGTATGACTTCATCCACGGCGAGGCTATCACCTTCTTCGGCATTGATCTTGCCGATTGTAGCCTGCTTTTCAGCCCGCAGGATGTTCTCCATTTTCATCGCTTCCACTGTCGCAAGCGGCTGGCCGGGTTGGACTTCATCCCCCTCGCCAACATGCAGCTTCACCAGCAGGCCCGGCATGGGGCAGATCAACATCTTGGAAAGGTCCGGCGGAGTCTTCTCGATCATATGCGATGCGAGATGGGCGATACGTGTTTGCAGGATCCGCAAATGATGCGTGGCCCCGCGAGTTGTCACGGCATAACCGGTACGCGTCGGCTTCAACTGAAATGTGTAGCTTTGGATCGGCTCGGCATCTTCGCCCGCGCCGTTTTCAAACAGCGCCACATCCACCATTCGCTCGCCCGGCGTATACTGCATCTCGATCGTGACTTGCTCTCCATCGACCGTCAGCGCGTTTTCCTCCAGCCGTACGTCGTGACTCGTCGAACCCTCTTCGCGCTCGCCGATACGAATGGTCCAGTCACCCGGAGCATAGAGATCGTCCGACAACTGCCCTTCGATGCGCCGTGCCCGGTCGGCATCCGCCGTAGCGATCACCCCGCCCACGGCTGCGAGTACGCTCGTCAGACGATCATCGGCCGGAGCGCCTTCGAAACCATCGGGATATTCTTCCGCGATGAAGCCGGTGGTCAATTCGCCCGACCGGAAACGCGGATGCTGCATGATCGCGCTGAGGAAATCGACATTGTGGCCCAAGCCTTCGATCCTGAACGCATCTAGAGCGGCAATCTGGAGATCGGCAGCGTCGTCGCGCGTTTCGCCCCAGGTAACCAGCTTTGCAATCATGGGGTCGTAGAACATCGAAACCTCACCGCCTTCGAACACCCCATCGTCCACTCGAACGCCGTCGACGCCGCGGCGCCCGTTTTCCGAGCCATCGTCAGCCCAGGGCTCTACCGGTGGGTGATAGCGCACGAGGCGGCCGGTGGATGGCAGGAAGCCGCGGTACGGATCTTCTGCATAGACCCGGTTCTCTATCGCCCAACCGTCGATCTTCACGTCACCCTGCGTCAGTTCGAGCTTTTCGCCCGCGGCAACACGGATCATCTGCTCGACCAGGTCGACGCCCGTGATCGCCTCGGTAACGGGATGTTCCACCTGAAGGCGAGTGTTCATTTCGAGGAAGTAGAAGCTTTCGCCCGACTTGTCCGCGCCCGAAACAATGAGTTCTACCGTACCCGCACTGTAATAACCAACGGCCTTGGACAGCGCGACGCACTGTTCGCCCATGGCCTTGCGCATCTTCGGCGTGACGAAGGGCGACGGGGCTTCTTCGACCACCTTCTGATGGCGGCGCTGGATCGAACATTCCCGTTCGTTGAGGTAGATCACATTGCCGTGCTGATCGCCGAGGATCTGGATTTCGATGTGACGCGGGTCTTCGATAAATTTCTCGATGAAGACGCGGTCGTCGCCGAAGCTGTTCAGTCCTTCGCGCTGTGTCGCTTCGAAGCCATCCTTCACATCCTGATCGTTCCACGCGAGGCGCATGCCCTTGCCGCCGCCGCCAGCGCTGGCCTTCATCATTACCGGATAGCCGATCCGGTTCGCCCATTCGAGCGCCTCTGCCGTATCGGCAATGGCGCCGCCTGAACCGGGCACGGTGTTGACCCCCGCCTCTTGAGCGATTTTCTTGCTTTCGATTTTGTCGCCCATCGCGGCAATGGCTTCGGCAGGCGGGCCGATGAATGCGATGTTTTCTTTCGCCAAGGCTTCCACGAAACTCGCTCGTTCCGACAGGAAGCCATAACCCGGATGTACGGCCTCTGCGCCAGTCTGCTTACAGGCGGCGATGATCTTGTCCGCGACGAGATAGCTTTCGGAGGCTTGCGCGGGACCAATGTGCACCGCTTCATCCGCCATTTTCACGAAAGGTGAACGCGCATCTGCATCAGAATAAACGGCCACGGTTGCGATACCCATCCGGCGCGCGGTCTTGATGACCCGGCAAGCGATTTCACCGCGATTGGCGATTAGAATTTTCTTGAACACGCTAAGTCTCCGGTAAAGTCTTGGGCTCGCCCGAAACCTGATTGACGAGAAGTTCGCGCAGCTCAGCAGTGCGATTCTCTGTCAGTTCAGCCAGGCAGTTATTAATCAGGAGCGGTTGCATCGAGCCACCGCGCGCATCGAAGCTCACCAAACGGCAATGGGCATCGCGGTAGGTCAACCATGCTCGCTGGGCGGCGAGCAGGCTTTCTGCGTAGCCCGATTGCCCATCACCTCTGTCCAATTTCGCATCGGCGTTTTTCGCCCAGCCGCGTACCTTCTTCCACACAGCATTCAGTTCAGCGTCGGCACGGTCGAAATCCTGCTTGGCGCACGCATTCATCTCCCCTTGTGTAGTGGGGTCCGTACACTCCGCCACCGCGTCAGGCGCTTGAGCCAGCAAGAAAAGAGCGGCGAAGATCACTCAGCCGGTTCCATGACGGGGCGCGTCCGCATCGGCTCTTCCTGCAAAAGCGGGGTCAGACCAAGCTTGGCGAAGAGGGCGCCGTCGCTGTCGTCGCCGGCATTGGGCGCGGTCAGCAATTTGTCGCCGGTAAAAATAGAGTTCGCGCCCGCGAGGAAGCAAAGGGCTTGGGTGGCATCCGACATGGACTCGCGACCGGCGCTAAGACGTACCATGCTCATCGGCATACAGATGCGTGCCACGGCAACGGTGCGGACGAATTCGATATCGTCGATCTTGGCGAGTGGCGTGTCAGCCAGCATGTCACCCAGCACCGTACCCTTGACCGGCACCAGCGCATTGACCGGCACGCTTTCGGGATGGCGTTCGAGCGTAGCGAGCGTGTGGACGAAGCCGACGCGATCCTCGCGCGTTTCGCCCATGCCGACGATCCCACCGCTGCACACGTTGATCCCCGCATCGCGCACGTTCTGCAGGGTATCGAGACGGTCCTCATACTTGCGACTGGATATCACACGCTCGTAGTATTCCGGGCCCGTGTCGACATTATGATTGTAGTAGTCGAGGCCCGCTTCCTTGAGCATCTCCGCCTGTTTTGGCGTGAGCATACCGAGCGTCATGCAGGTTTCGAGACCCATATCGCGCACACCCTTCACGATCTCGACGATGGCAGGCATGTCGCGGTCCTTGGGATTGCGCCAGGCCGCACCCATGCAGAAGCGCTGGCTGCCCGCATCCTTCGCCTGCGCTGCCGATTGCAGCACGGCGCGCACGTCCATCAGCTTGGTCGCCTCGACCCCACTATCGGCCTTCACCGACTGGGAGCAATAGCCGCAGTCCTCCGGGCATCCGCCGGTCTTGATGGAGAGCAGCGTGCAGAGCTGAACTTGTTCGGGTGGGTGGTTCTCGCGGTGAACCGAAGCTGCGCGGAACAGCAGCTCGGTGAAAGGAAGGTCGAACAGGCCAGCGATTTCCTCGCGGGTCCAGTCGGTGCGGATTTGGGTCATACTTTGAGCTTCACTATCACGTTAATGGCAAAGGTTGTCGAAATCAGAAAGGATACAAACACAACGCCAATTGTCGGCCATTCCAAGTTCGGTCCAAGCGTCCTGTAGCTAATTGCAGGTAGGAAGAAGATGGCGTAGAAATGAATGATCGCGAGGATCATGACGGCGATAGAGCCGAGCGAGAGCTTGAGCGTTAGTCTCAGCCCAGCCCACAGTCTGCCACCGTCCCTCGTCATCGCGAGAAACCGCCCGCAGAGTCGAAGACGGCCCGGAGGGCCACCCCGCAATCCATAGACCAGCGCCCCAGATTGCTTCGCGTTACTCGCATTGACGAATTGAGGGTTATCACTCCGCCGCCTCGTCCAGATCCTCGCCCGCAGGCGGCATGTTGTGCCCCAGCAGGCGCAGCACATCCGCCGCGCATTCGACCACGTTGCTGCCAGGGCCGTAGATACCCTGCACTCCAGCATCGCGGAGGAATTCGTAATCTTTTTGCGGGATAACGCCGCCGGCGATCACCTTGATGTCGGCGCGGCCAGCTTCCTTCAGCAGGTCGATCAGTTCGGGAATGAGTGTCTTATGGCCTGCCGCAAGGCTGCTGGCGCCGATCGCATCGACTTCGTTTTCCAGTGCAAGATCCATTGCTTCCGCAGGCGTCTGGAATAGCGGGCCCGATACCACTTCGAAGCCCATGTCGGCAAAGGCGCTGGCAATGACGTTAGCACCGCGATCGTGACCATCCTGGCCCATCTTGGCAACCATCAGCTTTGGCGCACGGCCGAGGCGCCGTTCGACCGCCTTCACGCCTTCGACAACCTGCGCATAACGATCATCTTCAGCATAGGCCGCAGAATATACCCCGCGCACAGGCTTGGGCATGGTGTCATAGCGCCCATAGGCGTCTTCCATCGCAGCGGATATTTCGCCGAGCGTCGCATCGTGGCGGGCCGCTTCAACCGCCAGGCCAAGCAGATTGCCCTGTCGCTGCGCCGCCCCTCTGGCGAGCGCATCGAGCGCGGCCTTACACGCGAATTCATCCCGATCCGCGCGTACTTTCTCCAGCCGCGCAATCTGGCTGCGACGCACGGCATGGTTGTCGACATCGAGCGTATCGATCTCGTCTTCCTTGTCACGGCGGTATTTGTTTACACCGACGATGACGGTCTCGCCCCGGTCGACGGAGGCCTGCTTGGCCGCAGCCGCTTCCTCAATCTGCGCCTTTGGCTTACCGC
This sequence comes from Qipengyuania pacifica, assembly GCF_019711555.1. Taxonomy (NCBI): domain Bacteria; kingdom Pseudomonadati; phylum Pseudomonadota; class Alphaproteobacteria; order Sphingomonadales; family Erythrobacteraceae; genus Qipengyuania; species Qipengyuania pacifica. The sequence goes on from NZ_JAIGNQ010000002.1 coordinate 138,126, forward strand.
TGGCGACATATTCGGTCATCCCACCCGCCGCTTCGACTTCCGTGAGCAACGTGCGCGCCTGCTCGAGCAGGGCGGCCGTGAGGCTTTCGACATAGTAGCTACCGCCCAGCGGATCCGCGACATTGGTAATGCCGCTTTCTTCCTGGATCACCAGCTGCGTGTTACGCGCGATACGGGCACTGAAATCAGTCGGCAGCGCAATCGCCTCGTCGAGCGCGTTCGTGTGCAGCGACTGCGTGCCGCCCAGAACCGCGGCCATCGCCTCGATCGTGGTGCGGATGACGTTGTTGTAAGGATCCTGCTCCTGCAAGCTTACGCCACTGGTCTGGCAGTGCGTGCGCAGCATTTTCGATTTTTCGGACTTCGCCCCCAACCCTTCCATTACTTCATGCCAAAGCGCGCGGCCGGCACGCATCTTGGCGACTTCCATGAAGAAGTTCATGCCGATGCCCCAGAAGAAGGACAGGCGTGGTGCGAAGGCGTCGATATCCAGCCCCGCTTCCATCGCACGCTTGGCGTATTCCTTGCCGTCAGCGATGGTGAAGGCGAGTTCCTGCACCGCCGTCGCGCCAGCCTCGTGCATGTGATAGCCCGAGATCGAAATGCTGTTGAATTTCGGCATATTGGCGGATGTATATGCGATGATATCCGAGACGATCCGCATGCTCGGTTCGGGCGGGTAGATGTAGGTGTTGCGGACCATGAACTCCTTGAGAATGTCGTTCTGGATGGTCCCCGAAAGCTTTTCCTGGCTGACGCCCTGACGCTCTGCCGCGACAATGTAGAACGCAAGAACCGGGATCACTGCGCCGTTCATCGTCATCGACACGCTCATCGTGTCGAGCGGGATCTGGTCGAACAGGATTTCCATGTCACGAACGGTGTCGATCGCGACGCCAGCCTTGCCGACATCGCCGACCACGCGGGGGTGATCGCTGTCGTACCCGCGATGCGTCGCGAGGTCGAAAGCAACGCTCAGCCCCTTCTGCCCCGCGGCAAGATTGCGGCGATAGAAGGCGTTCGATTCCTCCGCGGTGGAGAAGCCCGCATACTGCCGGATTGTCCAAGGACGCCCGGTGTACATCGAGGCGTAGGGGCCGCGCGTGAACGGCGCGATACCGGGCACCCCGGGGTCGAGATCGGCGGTGTCCTCACTTGTGTAAAGCGGCTTAACGGCGATGCCTTCGGGCGTATGCCAGGTCAGATCGCGCCCCTTTACTTCCTTGTCGGCGAGGGGCTTCCAGTCTTCATAAGTCGGCTTGTCGGTCATGCGGGGTCCCTAAACACAATCGTATGCACAGGGGAAGGACCGGCGGGCGAATTACTCGCCCTTGAATGCCGGTTTGCGCTTTTCCAGGAAGGCCATACCGCCCTCCATCGCATCCTTGCTGGCGCCCGCCAGACGTTGGCCTTCGGCTTCGGCCAGAAGGACTTCCGTGATGCTGCCATCGAGTGCGGTCGCAATATTACGCTTCATCGTTGCATAGGCAAGCGTGGGACCATTGGCGAGCTTCATGGCGAGCGCCCTCGCCTCTTCCATTAGAGCATCGTCTTCGCATGCCTTGTAGATCAGGCCCCAATCCTCTGCTTGATCAGCACCGATCTTTTCGCCCAGCATCATCATGCGGGTGGCACGTGCACGACCTATTGCGCGCGCAAGAAGCCAAGTCGATCCGCCATCCGGCACAAGGCCGATGTTGACGAAGGCCTGAAGGAAATAGGCACTTTTCCCGGCAAGTACGAAATCGCCAGCCAACGCGAGGCTGCATCCTACGCCGGCCGCAGGACCATTTACCGCACATATAACCGGAACCGGCGCGCGCAGGACCATGTTGATTGCCGGGTTGTAATGGTTCTGCAAAGCCCGGTGACTTCCGCCCTTGCTGTTCAAGGCACTACGCTCCCCCCGCGCTGCGAGGTCGGCACCAGAGCAAAAACCCTTGCCTGCCCCGGTGATCAGCACAGCACGGCTGTCGCCCAAGTCGTAGAGAGCCTCGCTAAGTTCGTCCGCCATCTGCGGTGCCATCGCATTCAGCCGATCAGGCCGATTTAGCGTGATGGTGGTAAGCGGCCCGTCCTTTTCGACGATGATGGTTTCGTAGGTCACGCGTCTCTCCCGAACGTTGCGTTTAGCAACCGGTCTTGGCTGCGAACGATATGGCGCGCAAGCCCTTTGCCGCGCCGTGCGGAACTCAGGCTGAAGCGCTTGGCCGGGCGGAGACGCGTTCGTGCCATCGGAGAAGATTTGCACATTCGCTCGGCATTTCGAGACCGATGAATTTTGCGAAATCGACAGTCGTCAGCAAGAGAATGTCGGCAGCAGAGAAAGCACTCCCAGCCAGATATTCGCGTCCCTCGAGCGATCCATCGAAAAAGCGCATACCTTCCGCAACCCGTGGTCGGTTGGACTCTCCCCATTCGGCGTTTCGGCCAGGAATCGTCGCGGTGAAAGGGTGCGTGTGAACCCAAACCGCAGCAATGGCTGGCATAAGGATCATCTCAACGCGGCGATTCCACATTTCTATTTCGGCAATTTCACGTGCCGTGGTTCCAAATAGCGGCGGATCGGGCTGTTCTGCTTCTAGGTACCGCATGATCGCTACGCTTTCGGCGATCACTGTTCCGTCGTCGAGCTCCAGAATTGGCGTTTGGCCTCTGGGGTTCTTGGCCACGTATTCTGGCGCTTTCTGTTCGCGCTTGGGGATCGACACTTCCTTCGATGAAAGATCAATACCCTTTTCGGCGGCGAAGATGCGCACGCGGCGCGGATTTGGCGCGGGATTCGGGCTGTCGTAGAAAAGCATGGTAATCCTCTCTCTACACGCCGGTCAGTTCGACCAGTGCGTGTCGTCCTTGGGCGCTTCCATGATTTCGGTCAGCTGACCCATCATGTCTTTGGGATGCAGAAAGAAGATTGGCGAGCCATGCGCACCTATGCGCGTAGGCCCGAGAATACGCTTGCCCAGCCCTTCGAACCAGCTGCGCGCTTCGTCGATGTCCTCGACTTCGTAGCACAGGTGATGCTGCCCGCCTGCCGGGTTCTTCGCGAGAAAACCATGGATGGGCGAGTCTTCGCCAAGCGGCTCGATCAATTCGATCTGCGTTCCGAAAGTCCCATTCTCGCCCGGTGTGTCGACGAAGCAGACCTTTACACCCTGCTCCTCCATCTCGAACGGATCGCGTATTCTTCCCGCACCCATGACATCACGATAATAGGAGATCGATTCCTCAATCGATGGCGTTGCGACGCCAATGTGGTTGAGACGGCCAAGTTTCATGAGAATACCATTCCATGTGTGGGGCAGAATATTTCGTGAAGTAACGCACCGAAGTCGTAAGTGACATTCGCCAAGAAGGCGAACGCTCCTGCGATCAGAAGTATCAGGAAAATTCGGCCCAAAGGCGAAGACAGCTGAGTCCAGATATCGCTCATGAGGCCCTCAAAGCGGGATGTTATCGTGCTTCTTCCACGGGTTCTCGAGTTGCTTTGTCCGTAACTTGCGCAGACCCAGTGCGATGCGCCGCCTTGTCGAGTGCGGGTAGATGACTTCGTCGATATAACCGCGGCTAGCAGCCACGAAAGGATTGGCGAAGCGGGCTTCGTATTCCTGGGTCTTGTCGGCAATCTTTTGCGGATCGTCACGGTCCTGTCGGAAAATGATTTCCACCGCACCCTTTGCGCCCATCACCGCGATTTCGGCCGTCGGCCATGCGTAGTTCAAATCTCCGCGCAGGTGCTTCGATGCCATCACGTCGTATGCGCCGCCATAAGCCTTGCGCGTGATCACGGTTATCTTGGGCACTGTCGCTTCGGCATAGGCGAACAACAACTTCGCCCCATGCTTGATGATGCCGTTGTGCTCCTGGCTGGTCCCGGGAAGAAAACCGGGCACATCGACGAAAGTCAGTATGGGGATTTCGAAAGCGTCGCAAAAACGAACGAAACGCGCAGCCTTCTTGGACGAATTGATGTCGAGCACGCCCGCCAGTACCATCGGCTGGTTCGCCACCACGCCCACCGTGCGTCCTTCCACCCGGCCGAAACCGCAGATGATATTGCCTGCATGGGCGGGCTGAATCTCGAAGAAATCGCCTTCGTCCAGCGTCTTTCTGATGACTTCGTGCATGTCATACGGCTGATTAGCGTTATCCGGGATCAGCGTATCGAGACTTTGCTCTTCGCGATCCCAGGCATCGCTGGTCGGCCGCTCAGGCACGTCCTCGCGGTTTGACAGCGGAAGGTAATCGAAGAAATTACGCGTTGCGAGCAGGGTCTCGATGTCGTTTTCGAAGCTGTTATCGGCGACAGAGGTCTTGGTCGTATGCGTTTTCGCGCCGCCAAGTTCCTCCTGCGTGACCACCTCGTTTGTCACCGTCTTCACCACATCCGGTCCGGTGACGAACATATAGCTGCTGTCTTCGACCATGAAGATGAAGTCAGTCATGGCGGGGCTGTAAACCGCACCGCCCGCGCACGGCCCCATGATGAGGCTGATTTGCGGTACCACGCCGCTTGCCAACACGTTGCGTTGGAACACCTCGGCGTAACCGCCGAGCGAAGCGACGCCTTCCTGAATGCGCGCCCCACCGGAATCGTTGAGACCGATAACAGGGGCGCCCACCTTCATCGCGGTGTCCATGACCTTGCAGATCTTTTCCGCATGGCGCTTGGAAAGAGAGCCACCAAAGACTGTGAAATCCTGGGAAAAAACATAGACGAGCCGGCCATTGATCGTGCCTGACCCGGTAACCACACCGTCGCCCGGGATCTTTTGATCCTGCATGCCGAAATCGACACAGTCATGCTCTACATAGGTATCGAGTTCTTCGAAGCTTCCCTCATCGAGCAGGATTTCGAGCCGCTCGCGCGCGGTCAGTTTGCCTTTGGCATGTTGCGCATCGATACGCTTTTGCCCCCCGCCCATATGTGCGGCGTCGCGGCGGCGTTCCATTTCGGCAATATTGGCGGACATGCTCTCTCCGTGAAATACGATTGCACGAGCGCCTAGGGCGAAGCATGCCTCAAGGTCAATTGCGAGAGGCGCTAATCAGGAACTCCACATTGCCTTCCGGGCCAGTGATGGGGCTTTCGACGATTCCCTGCACATGGAAATCAAGCCCTTCGACCCATTCGCGCACCTCCTCGCAAACGCGCAGATGGAGCGCAGGATCGCTGACCACGCCCTTCTTGCCGACTTCCTCACGCCCAACTTCGAATTGCGGTTTGATCAGCGCTACCAAACGGCAAGCCCGTTCGGCGAGTGCCAGCGGCCGTTCGAGCACCTTTGAAAGCCCTATGAAACTGGCGTCGCATACTACCCAGGTAGCCGGGCGATCGATCATCGCCGGCGTCAGAACGCGCGCGCTCGTCTGTTCCAGCACCGTTACGCGGGCATCCTGCCGCAGTTTCCAGGCGAGTTGGTTTGTGCCGCTATCGATAGCGAACACATGATCTGCGCCGCCCTGTAACAGCACATCGGTAAACCCGCCCGTTGAACTCCCGATATCCATGGCAGTGACCCCTGCAGGATCCAGGCCGAAGTGGTCGATCGCATGGGCGAGCTTGATCCCGCCTCTGCTGACCCACGGGTGATCCCGTCCGCGCACATCCAGGGGTGCATCTTCGGAAAGTTGCTGACCGGGCTTCGCCAGTTTCTGTTCTCCGGAGAAAACCAGACCGGCCATTACCAAGGCTTGGGCCCGCGTACGGCTCTCCACGAGCCCGCGGTCTACCAGCATCTGATCAAGGCGCATCTTTTTCGGCATTGGAAACATGGCGCTTAGCGAGCATTGTTGCTGCATGAAACCGATCTATGCCCATTTAGGTGGCGCGCTGGCGCTCACTTTCACCATCGCCGCCTGCGTTCCGGCACCCGATTCCACCCCGGCACCTGCGCCTGCACCCACGCCAGTGCAAACTACGCCCCCCGCACCTCCGCCTCCGGCGCCGCCGGTCGAGAACTGGATCGACCAGCCCCGTACTCCGGGGGACTGGAGTTATCGCGGCGATACGAATGGCGGGATGGCCTTATACGGCGAAAATGCGTCCGAAACTCGGTTTTCCATTCGCTGCGATCGGTCCGCAAATCAGATCATTCTGACCCGCGCTGGTCAGGTGCAGGGCCAGTCGGGGATGACCATTCGTACCGAAACAACGGATCGGACGCTGGCTGTCCGGCCGGGGGATGGCGGCCAGCCGACCACCGTGGCCACCGTCTCCGCGCGCGATCCGTTGCTCGACGCAATGGCGATCACCAGGGGGCGATTCGCTGTGGAAGTCCCCGGCTTATCCACAATCTACCTACCGCCATGGGCGGAAGTATCGCACGTGATCGAGGAATGCCGCTGAGGGGATTCGCTTCGCGATTATCGACGGCCGTGGATCGGAAGAGGAGCTGGAGGAAGGCTCGATGAATGTTCTGAGCCAGAAACGACAATTCTGACGTGGGAAAACTTTTTTTCAAGGGTTGTTTTAGGCCCGCGAAAGACTCAAATATATCCTCAAGATCAGCGGCGAAACGCGGTCTTGTTCCCCGGCAACGGGGTACTTTGGCTCTAAACAGCGCGAAAGGAGGTGATCCGATGTCTCATGGTTCAGCAGAGAGGTCGGCAAGTTTCCGCACGGAGCACTATCGGTAAGCAGATACCTTTAGAGGCTACGTGAGCGGCACTTCCCGCCGCTGACCATGCGAAGGGCAGTTCCACCTACGGGCGTGGAGCTGCCCTTCTCATTTTGATCCCGCAACCCGATCGCTTGCGAAATTTCGCAGCGCACATTACCCGCGGGCCATGGATTTCAAGCATCTTCCTCACTCCGCCCCAGTGCCCGGCGAAACGCGTCAGCAGGCATTGCAGGATCCCGGCTTCGGCAAACTGTTCACTGATCATATGGTCGTGATCGATTTCGATGCTGACAAAGGTGGATGGCACACGGCGACGCTCGGCCCGCGCGAACCGATCAGCCTCGATCCCGCAGCGGCGGTCCTGCATTATGCGCAGGAGATCTTCGAAGGCATGAAGGCTTACAAGCGAGAGGATGGCTCGCTTGCCCTTTTCCGACCGGAGCAAAATGGGCGCCGGTTCAATGAAAGTGCCCGGCGGATGGCGATGCCGGAATTGCCGGAAGAACTGTTTCTCGAATCGATCAGCCAGCTTGTCGCCAAAGATCGTGACTGGGTGCCCGGTGATCCCGATGGTTCGCTTTACCTTCGTCCGTTCATGTTCGCATCCGAGGCATTTCTCGGCGTGCGACCGGCGCGACAGTATAAATATGTCCTCATCGCTTCACCGGTCGGACCTTACTTCAAAGGCGGCGCCAAGCCGGTCAAAATCTGGGTGAGCCGCAATTACACCCGTGCGGCACCGGGCGGCACGGGCGCTGCGAAGACCGGCGGAAACTATGCCGCGTCCCTGGTTCCGCAAGCCGAAGGTATCGAAAATGGCTGCGATCAGGTGGTATTCCTCGACGCTGTCGAGAAGAAATGGATCGAGGAACTGGGTGGCATGAACCTGTTCTTCGTCTTCGACGACGGCAGTGTCATTACGCCGCCGCTAACTGGCACCATTCTGCCCGGCATCACGCGCGACAGCCTGATACAGCTCCTGCGCGAAGAAGGGCTTCAGGTTCGCGAAGAACCATACAGCATCGACCAATGGCGCGCAGATGCTACTGAGGGCCGCCTACTGGAAACCATGGCCTGCGGTACTGCCGCAGTCGTAACCCCGGTCGGCACTGTTCTGGGTCCGGATGGCGAATTCACTATAGGCAGCGGCGGCACGGGTCAGATGACCCACAAGATCCGTGAAAAACTGGTCGGCATCCAGAAAGGGACCGTGCCGGACACGTACGGCTGGACGCACAAACTCGATTGATCAGAACCTTGGCCTGACCAGAAAGCGCCGGGTGAATGTTTCGCTCGGCCGCAATACGATAATCGCCACACCTGCGAGTGCGATTGCCCCGCCTGTGATCAAACGCCCGCCAATGGCATCGCCCGTCAGCCAGGCGCCGAAAAGTATCGTCAGGATCGGCGTAAACAGCGTCAAAGGCACGACGAGATTGGCGTCGTGTTCCTGCAGCAGGCGATAATATGCGGTGTGTCCACATACCGATACGATGATGGCAGCGAAGAACAGGCAGGCAGCAAGTTTCCAAGGGGCTTGGGAAAGCGCCGCGATCTGATTGCTTTCCATCGCCACTGTAAAAGGAATCAACACTGCCACCGATGCGACAGCGGCCCACGCCTGCAGCCGGATTGAAGGCAGATCGAGCCGCTTCACGAAGACAGACCCCAATGCACCGATGACTGCGGAAATGAACACGAGCAGCAGGCCTGTGCTGGTTTCCATCTGATTGTCTCCCGCCATCGCGAACAGGACGCCGCCGAATGCCAGCCCGATACCGAGCCCACGACGCCACCGAATACGTTCGCCAAGAAATATGATGGCAAACAGGACCGTCATCGGCGCACCGGTCAAGCTTACCACACCCGCTGCAGACGGGCTGGCAGTGGCAAGACCCATGAACAGCAGCGCAAAGGACCCTCCACTGATAGCCAGACCGACCAGCAAGACGCGCCACAGTTTGTCGGGCAGCGGCCGCAGCAACGGGATGAGCACGACTGCAATAATGATCGATCGTAGCAGGGCATAGAATAGTGGCGGCGTGCCGAGGTCTGCGATCGCGACCTTGCTGACGACGACGTTGAGCGCCCAGACCACATTGCACAGCATCATTATGACCAAGGCTCGTACCGGCATGATCAGCCATCGTCCCTTGGAAGTGCAGCGTCCAATTCGGCCAGCCAAATGTCGGCAACGGCATCGCTGGGTGCCCGCCAATCACCTCGTGGGCTCAGTGAACCGCCCGCGGAAACCTTTGGCCCGTTCGGCAAGGCGCTTCGCTTAAACTGACTGAAACCGAAAAAGCGTTTCAGAAAATTTCGCAGCCATTTTGTAATGATGGCCAGTTCGTACTCGTTTTTCGCATCTTCGGGAAAACCTATGGGCCAAAGACCTTGCTCCGCGTCTTTCCAGGCATGCCACGCAAGAAAGGCAACGTGGCTGGGCTTCTGGCCCCAGCGAATGATGTGATGAAGGAAGAAGTCGTTAAGCTCGTAAGGCCCGATGATCGATTGCGTGCTTTGGATTTCGCCGTCTTCTCCTGCAGGAACGAGCTCCGGACTGATTTCGGTATCGAGGATATCGCCGAGCACCTGTTCGACCCCGTCGTCGAACTGCTTCGTTCGGGTCGTCCAGCCGATCAGGTACTGGATAAGGGTCTTGGGAACGCCCGAATTAACACCGTAATGGCTCATGTGATCGCCGACGCCATAGGTGCACCATCCCAGTGCAAGTTCACTCAAATCGCCGGTCCCGATCACCCAGCCGCCATGCTGACCGGCCAGGCGGAAGAGATAATCCGTTCGCAACCCCGCTTGCACGTTCTCGAAAGTCGTGTCGTAGACCGGGTGCCCGTCGGCAAACGCATGGCCGATGTTCTCGAGCATGGTCGTGGCGGTAGGACGGATGTCGATTTCCTCGGCCGCGATGCCGAACGCTTCCATGAGCCGCCAGGCGTTGGCCTTCGTACCATAAGAGGTAGCAAAGCCTGGCAGAGTATATCCGCGAATGTCTGTCCGTGGACGGCCAAGTCGGTCCATCGCCTTGGCTGCCACGATCAGGGCATGCGTGCTATCAAGCCCCCCCGAAATCCCGATCACGAGGCATTTGGGATCTGTGGCATCGATGCGGCGCATCAGCGCATCGACCTGAATGTTGAATGCCTCGTAACAATCTTCGTCCAGCTTGTCCGCACGATTGGGGACGAACGGAAAGCGCCGGATGGGGCGCTGAAGCCCTTTATCCCCTCCCCGCGGACGATGCTTGAAGGCAATACGTCGATACCAGTCCTCGGGCCGACCTGCGGCCTCGGCGGCATCGTTGAATGTCTGCATCCGCATGCGTTCGGACAGGATGCGCTGAGTATCCACATCCGTGATGCAGAGTTCGGGATCGAGATCGAAGCGAACACTTTCGACCAGCAGGTCACCGAGTTCGTAGATCATCCCCTGCCCGTCCCATGCGAGATCGGTCGTGCTTTCTCCGTGTCCGCTGGCCGAATAGGCGTAAGCGCACACCAGGCGGCTTGAACTGGCACGGCTCAGCAGATGGCGCTCGTCCGACTTGCCTATGGTTATGTTCGATGCGCTCGGATTGAGCAGAATAGTCGCGCCGGCGAGCGCCGCCATGATCCCGGGCGGGTTGGGCGCCCAGAAATCCTCGCAGATTTCGATACCAAAGATAAACCCCGGCAGATCGCTCGCGCCGAATGTAAGGTCGGTGCCGAACGGCACCTCATGATCACCGCACCGGATGGTCAGACCGATGCATTCGCGACCATGGGCGAACCACCGTTTTTCATAATATTCGCGATAATTCGGCAGGTAGCTCTTCGGCACCACGCCCAGCAGTTCACCGTGCCCAACCACAAGCGCACAGTTGTAGATACGCCCATTGCGGCGCAGCGGAGCGCCGAACACCAACACGGGCGACAAGGTTCGCGACGCATCTATGATCGCTTCAACCTGCGCTTCGACCGCGTCGAGAAGCGCCGACTGCAAGTGAAGGTCATCGAGAGCGTAAGACGATAGCGAAAGTTCGGGATAGAGGAGCAGATCGACGTTCTGCGCATCCGCCATGCGCGCCTGCTCCACGATACCCTGAGCATTATTCTCGACATCCGCCGTGCGCACCTTGGGCGTGCTGGTGGCAATTCTGACAAACCCATGCGTATGCAGGTCGAAGAAGGGGGGCGTTTCGGTACCGCTCATTGACGCGGGGCCTTTCTCGTCGGGATTATCGGAAGCCGGCTCAAGCCAGTCGGCGGGCTTGCAAATACCCAGTTCAGCGAGGCGTTTCTGGACCGACGCGCGGGCAATTTTACCCTTGGCCTCCCAGCCGTAGACGGTTCGACTGGGCCAAGGCGCTGGTTGCCCGTAACGCATACCGAATTCGTCCGCACTAAGCGGGGGGTGATGCGCCTCGCGCCACTGCCGAATTTTGCTACCGGCTAGATGCATGGCCGGTGCGGTATCCTTTTAGGCTACCCTACGCAACCTCGGTTTCAAGAACCTTTCGCATTTCACTGCGATAGCCATTGAGAACCGGCCCACCATGGTGGGTTGCGCTTGCTTGAGCGGCGAATGCCGTCAGGAGCTGGCTTCCCAGACCCCCACCTGGGTGGGATATCGCGGCATCACCGACACCATCGTCTTCGATCGTGAACCGCCACCCCCCGTCCCGCACATGGAAGAACACCGCTATCGTACCGCTTCGGTCGTTCGGGAAAGCATATTTGCAGGCATTCGAGACGGCTTCGTTCAAATAGAGACCTATGGCGACCGCCTCCTCCCGTAACAAAGTGGCTGCGTCGATTTCGCGGAACAGCTTGACCGCAGGTGGCAGACTGGACGCTTCGATCCGGTTGAGCAGATAGTCGAGATATGGCTTCATATCGACGCTGGGATCGTCCGATTGCTCGAGCGCCAGAGCGGAATAAGCGTCCGCAAAGGTTCGTACACGGCCCACTGCGTCATCGAGCGGCGCATGCAATTCCTGATGGGGAATGCGCCGTTTCTGCAATTCCAGCATGCTGGCAACCAACGCAAAATTGTTTTTTGTTCGGTGCTCGAGGTCTGCAAGGAGGGTCAAGCGGCGATCCGCCCGCAGACGAATTTCAGTCAGCGTGGCGTGCGCCGCCCTGCGGAACGCTTCGGCAAAAATCAGAACGACCAGCGCACTTGCTGCGTTCAGGAAGACACGAGCGGGATCGGTGGGGTCCGAGAAAAAAAACGAGGATTGCACCGGGAGGACGAAGAACCAGGCCCACGCAAACGTTACGCAAAAAGCAGCCAGTCCGGCGCGCCAGTGGCCATAGAGCGTCGATAGCAGCACTGTCGGATATATCAGAGCAAAGGGCCCCGAAGATGGCGCCCACATGTCGAACAATGTCCGAAGCCCGATCATCGCTGCACCGCACAGTGTACCGAACACGATCTGAGCCGTAATCTTGCCCTTACGGGTAAGAAACTGTCGGCTGACATCGAAATTTGCAAGGCGATGCATGGTGACAAGCTTCCGGCAGGCATGGCTGTCCGCAATACACCCCTGCGTATATGCGAACCGTCGACAGTTCCACACCATCGATGGCAGAGTACTAGCCCAACATACCGAAATTACGAAATGATTTCGAGATTTTCAGGCCTACGCGGCGAGCAGGGTGCTCGCACTGGGACTGTTCTGCAGAAGGTCGATCAGGCCGCGTTCTTCGCGTGTTAACCATTGTGTCGCGCGTGGCAGGCGAAGCTCGTCGCGCCATTCGATCTGATTTTCGAGAACTTCGAACACTGCCGGGTGAATATAACTTTTTCTTGTGACCGCGGGTGTATTGCCCAGATGGTCGGCGACGCATTCGAGCAGTTGCTTCATCGGCAGCTTGCCATCGCCCTCATAAACGCAGGTTAGCGCCCTGACGCTTGCGTGCCAGGTGCGAAAGTTCTTGGCCGTGAAATCCTGCCCCATGGTTTCGCGCAGATAGTCGTTTACGTCACTCGATCCGACCGTGTGCTGGTCGCCATCGTCATCGACATATTTGAACAGATGTTGGCCTGGCAGATCCTGCATTTTGCGCACCATTCGTGCCAGGCTGCCATCGGACAGGGTAACCTCCTGCAGCTTGCCGCCCTTCCCCTTGTAGCGAAGCCGCAAGGTCTTCCCGGTCAGTTCGGCGTGGCGATTACGCAGGGTGGTGGCACCGAAACTCTTGTTGGCCTTTGCATACCCTTCGTTCCCAACCCTGATCGCACCAAGGTCGAGCAATCTCACGACGCTCGCGATGGCGCGCTCTCTGGTGAGGTTATGCCCGCGCAGATCGCTTTCTACACGCTTTCGGACGAGAGGAAGCAGGCTGCCGAAGGTAACGCAGCTATCGAATTTTTCGCCTTCTCGCGCGGCGCGGAAATCCGGGTGATACCGATATTGTTTGCGGCCTTTGGCATCTATGCCGGTCGCGAGGATATGACCATTCGGCGCGGGGCAGAACCAGGCGTCGACATAAGCCGGCGGAAGGGCGATAGCATTGAGCCTGCGCTTTTCCTCTGTGTCGCCGATAAGCTTACCTTTGGGATCGTAATAGGCCCATCCCTTCCCCGCACCCTTGCGGGTGATTCCAGGCAGGTCGTCGTCGACATAGATGAGCTTCGTCATGGCGAAGGGAAGAACAGTGGGACGGGTAGTCCGGTTCCCCACCTTGCGGTGAACCGAAGGCTGGCTTAGCCATCGCATCACAGGAGAACACAATGGCTGATCCCACCTATACCCCGCCCGAAGTCTGGGCACCCGACACCGAGAATGGCGGGCGCTTCGCCAGCATCAATCGACCGACGGCGGGTGCCCGGGAAGACAAGGAACTTCCCGTCGGCGAACATGATTTCCAACTTTACTCGCTGGCGACGCCCAACGGCGTGAAAGCTGGCATCATGCTCGAGGAATTGTTGGAAGCGGGTCATTCCGGTGCGGAATACGACGCCTGGACGATAAGCATTTCGGATGGTGATCAGTTCGGATCAGGTTTTGTCGACCTCAACCCCAACTCCAAGATCCCCACGTTGCTTGATCGCAGCGGACCGGAACCGATCCGAGTTTTTGAGAGCGGCGCAATCCTGCTTCATCTCGCTGAGAAATTCGGCGCCTTCCTTCCGGCTGACACCACCCGTGCAGAAGTGCTGAGCTGGCTGTTCTGGCAGGTCGGCAGCGCCCCGTTCATCGGTGGCGGTTTCGGCCACTTCTACGCCTACGCACCCGAAAAGTTCGAATATCCGATCAACCGCTACGCTATGGAAACGAAACGCCTGTTCGATGTTGCCAACAAGCGGCTGTCCCAAAGCGAATATCTTGGCGGCAAGAACTACACGATCGCCGACATTTCAAGCTGGCCGTGGTTGTCCCCCTTCGTCACTGGCGGCATTTACGGCGAAGCGCGCAAATTCCTCTCGATCCATGAGTACACCCATGTCGAGCGGTGGGTAAAGCAGATCGCCGAAAGACCAGCCGTGCGCCGTGGGCGCATCGTCAACAAGACCTGGGGTGAAGAAAACGAACAGCTGAGCGAACGGCATTCGTCCAGCGATTTCGACGGCAAGAATATCTAGGCAGCGGCAAGCGTCGCCGCCTGAGGGCGCAAATGTCCTCTCCTCCAAGTAATCAAGGAGAGGGCATTTGCCCGATATCCAGCCGCGGCTCTGGCACCCTCATCATTTCCACATCCCACCCCTTCCCTTCCGCGCACGACACGCTATAGGGGCGCGCACCTGCTGGGGTGTAGCCAAGTGGTAAGGCATCGGTTTTTGGTACCGACATTCGCAGGTTCGATCCCTGCCACCCCAGCCAGCTCTCCCACCTTCCAGTTGCAGCCACCAGATTGCTTGCTAGGCATGGCAGCAGGTGGAGCGCTTTTATGACCGGACAGGACCCCGAAACTACGCCCGTAATTATCGGTGTTGGCCAGATCAATGATCGGCCCGAGACGCCGGCCGATGGTCTCGATCCAGTGGGTCTAATGACGCGCGCCCTGCGCCGCGCAGATGCAGATGCGGGCGGCGGCGTTTTGGTCGATTGCGATTCCCTTTCCGTGGTTGCCCAACTCGCTTGGCCTCAGCTCAATCCGGTCGACGCGAAGGTTGCGAAGGAACTCGGGATCGACCCGGCTCACCGGATGCAGACCGCACTGCCCAATGGCGACAGCCCCATCCTGCTCCTGCACGAGGCCGCAAATCGTATTGGTCGCGGAGAAGCGAAAATCTGTGCGATTGCTGGCGGAGAAGCGTTGCGAACAGCCGGCCATCTCGCCGCTTTGAAGAAGCCGGAGGGGGGCGAAAAACCCAACGCGCTTCGCGATGCGAGCCATCGGGTCCGGCATGGTTATCCGCAGAGCTACGGCCTTGTCGTACCCACGGATGTCTATCCGCTTTACGAAAACGCCGGGCGGGCGTCCTATTGCCAGAGCCTGGCAGAAGGGCAGGCAGAAACCGGTGCGATTTGGGCCGTTATGAGCGAGGTGGCTGCGGCGAGTGATGGGGCATGGATACGCAAGCCGGTAAAGGCTGAGGCTGTCGTTGAGCCCAGCGAGAATAATCGGCCCATCGCCTTTCCCTATACGAAGCTCCAGGTGGCCAATTCCTCGGTCAATCAGGGCGCAGCTTTTATTGTAACGTCTCTAGCGGAAGCGCGAAGGCGCGGCATTCCGGATGAGCGGCTCGTCCATATCGGCTATGGTGCGGCTGCACACGAAAGCGGTAACTTCCTTGCTCGCGACCGCTATGACTACTCACCCAGCCTGGCGACCTCGATCGAACGGGCGATGGCGTTGAACGAGATCGGCACGAACGACCTTGCTCATGTAGAACTTTACAGCTGCTTCCCCTGTGTTCCGAAGATGGCACGCAGGGTGCTGGATTGGCCGATCGAAAAACCAGTTACGGTGTTTGGCGGCCTGACGTTCGGTGGAGGACCGATTGGGAACTATATGAGCCATGCTGTGGTCGCCATGGCTGAAAAGCTACGCGGGACCGACGGTCGAGGTTTACTGTTCGCCAATGGTGGATATGCCACCCACAATCACACCATCATGCTGTCGGGCGAGCCGACGGGCGCCCTATTCCCGCAAGATTTCGATTATCAGACCGAAGCCGACGACAGACGCGGCGAAGTTCCGCCCATCGACGAAGATTATGCGGGCCCCGCCGTTATAGAGACTTACACGGTGAACTATGACCGCGCCGGCTCTCCAAAATCCGGCGTGATCGTGGCACTCACGCCGAATGGATCACGTACCTTGGCCAAGGTTCCTGCCGATGACGGCGAAACCATCGCGTTTCTCACCGATGGTCGATGCGAACCGGTAGGAGCGAGCGGCAATATCGAACGTCGTCGCGATGGTCTTGCACTCTGGCAGCGCAGTTGATCACGCGCGTTGCCAATCGCCGGACCTGCCGCCTTCTTTCGCAGTCACGCGGATTCCACCGATCGTCATATCCTTGTCGACCGCTTTCAGCATGTCGAACAATGTGAGGCACGCGACGGATACCGCCGTTAGCGCTTCCATTTCGGCACCGGTCCGTCCCTCTGTTCGCACCGTTGCCGCGACTGCGAAACCCGGCAATGTGTCGTCGGCAGTAATTGTAATATCGACCTGCGAAAGCGGTATCTGATGACACAGGGGGATGAGGTCGGCCGTTCGTTTGGCTGCCATGACACCTGCCAATTCGGCCGTGCCGATGACGTTTCCCTTGGGAACCTTGCTTTCTTTCAGCAAATCGAGCGTAAGCAACTGGCACGTCACAATCCCGGTTGCTGACGCCTTGCGGGCTGTAACCGGCTTGTCGCCAACATCGACCATTCGTGCGCGCCCATGTTTATCGATATGCGACAGATCGGCCATTCGTTCGCTTTCAGTAAGTGAATTATCGGAGGGCTTGCAGCAGCTAATTGCGTCCCTGTCGAGGCCTGCCTACATTGACTGCGAGCTTACTGGCGTAACTCCCCTTCGTGGCACGAACGCCTTCCACGCCAATTGAGGATATGCGCTGCCGCCAGCAGCGCGGCGCCGATACTCGTCACGAACGGTTCAAGGGGAGATCCCTCGATGAGAAGGGCGCTGGCCATAATGGCAAGTCCTGCCATCCCAAGAAGAAACGGCCCTTTTCTACCTTCGCAAAGAGCATGACGCCACAGGGCAAAGACCGACAGAGGCAATGCCGCAAGCAGTATCCAGAGATGCACGCTTTCCGGCCAGGACAACCAGTCCGAAAGCGCGGGCAGCCACGCGATGATAAGTGGCAAGGCGAGACAATGAATCAGGCAGAGCGCGGATCCGGCAATCGCTATTCCATCGAGCAGATTGCGATGTGGAGAATTGCTGAATTGCATCCGGTCTCTTCTTTTGAGGAATGTCTGCATGGAAAGGAAAGCCGACGCCCGTGATCTGGGCGTCGGCGTGCGCGGTTTCGCGCGGATTTACAGGCTCAAACGAGCGGTCAGTTTGAAATTCCGGCCGGGCAGAGGCACGAATTCCTTCGTGAAACTCGTATGGCGCCGACCTTCGACATCGAAGATATTGTCCACTTGCGCGAGGATGGTCAGGTTGTCCGCCCCCTCGAATGGATGCCACGCGACAGAGGCATTTACGAAGGTATACCCATCCGTCGGCGCTTCGTGTTCCGACACGCGGTCCTGCTTATCGAACCATTCGACCTCTGCGCGGACATCGACGTGTTCGAACTGACCTTCGAGCGCACCGGAAAGGCTCAGGGGCGGAATGCGGGGGACCGGAGAACCATCGGCCAGAGTGGCCCTGACATAGTCGCCGCGAACATCCGCAAGCAGCTTGAAGTCATTGGTTTCGAAAACGGGCATGCTCGCCTCGGCTTCTATGCCGAACTGATCCGCATTCTGCTGCAGAAACTGAAACACCTCCAGCCCGTCTTCTTCCGCACCCGTATCGGAAAGAAAAATGAAGTCGTTGAACCAGTTCCTGTAGACGCTCGCACTCAGAAGAGCTGGGCCAAGGTTACCGCGGACGTAGCCTTCCACGCCCCACGAGCGTTCAGTTCCTAGAGTAGGACTGCCAATTTCGAACTGTTGCGTTGCGACGTGTGGACCCTCGGCGAACAGTTCCTGCGCGGAAGGCGCACGTTCTGCCCGCGAGAGATTGACCCCTGCTCGCAGATCGCCCGCCGCGCCATCCGTAAGGGTATAGGATGCGCCGATTGCTCCGGAAAACGTATCGAAATCGCGGGATACACCGATCGAATCCGAAGCATCCACACCGGTGTGCTCATAGCGAGCACCGAGTTCCACTTCGAACCTGTCGAAATCGAGCTCCTGCACCGTGAACAAGGCAAAACTATCGGTCGTGTTGCTGGGCACGAAAGCTTCTTCGCCGATGGCGGAGAAATTGGTATGCGAGTATTGACCGCCGAGCGAACCCTGAAGATTTCCACGGCGCGATTGAACAAGCTCCACGCGGCCTTCGACGCCCTCGACATCGAACACGGTTCCTACCTCGTCTCCTTCAAACTCGGTGTGGGTATAATCGCTGTATCCCCACCGGGTCCGCAGTTCGTTGAAGAAGCCGTCGCCAAGATCCAGCACGCCTTTCAGATCGGCGCGGTACCGCTTCATGCCGATTGAAACGGGCCCTTCCTCGCCGTGCGCGTGATCATCATCCTCTTCTTCGTGATCGTGATCGTGATCATGATCACCTTCATGCACGTGTCCGACGCCTGGCAGGCCCGGTATGCCGTAATTCGTGTCATAGTAATCGAAAGATACGCCAAGGCTGCTGTTGCCCGAGAAATAGGCAAGCCCTGTTCCCAGAGTGTAGGTTTCCGTCCAGCTATTCGGCAAAGTTCCGCGTGCGTTCGCCCCCTCCCGTAGTTCCTCCGCCTCATCGAGATGACCTTCGGCCTCCTCTTCCGCAGCAGATTCCAGGAGTTGGGCGCGAAGGCGATCGGTTGCTACATATCCGGGAATCTCGAGATTATCGGTGTTGCGATACGATCCATCCACATGGAATGCGAGATTGTCGCCAACAGGCACGTCGACCGAAAGGCCGCCTTCGCGCCGGTTGCTGACAGTATCGAAGCCGGCCATTGCGTCGACATGTACGGGCTCATCCGGGACGCGTGGCGGAATTCGCTTTGTGATGACGTTTACAGCGCCGCCGATCGCTTGGCTTCCATATAGCAGCACTGCAGGCCCGCGAAGTACCTCGATGCGTTCGGCGATCAAGGGCTCCACGGTAACGGCGTGGTCATCAGATGTACTCGAAGCGTCGATGGCACCGATGCCGTCCGTCAGAACTCGGACGCGCTCACCGCCGAAACCTCTTAGTACGGGACGCGAAACACCAGGCGCAAAACCGCTCGCCGAAACACCTGGAAGCTTGGCCAGAACCTCACCTAATTGCCCGTTCTGGTTGCGCTGAAGCTCCATTCCATCGACGACGGAGGTGCCTGCCAGAACATCGAGGCGATCAAGCCCCGGTGCTGTAACTACGATCACGTTATGAAAATCGTCTCCACCCCTTTCGGTGGACGTCCTCGTCGCGGCTTCCGGCTCCTGCTGATCGGAAGATGAGGCTTCTTGAGCGACAGCCGCATAGGGGATGAGAGCGGCGGCTGCGGCGCAGGTCAGTAAAGTAAAACGCATTCAAATAACTCCGGTAAAGTTGGGGACCGACGAACGACGCGGCTGCAGCCAAAAGCAGGCGCGCGGTGCGAATAGCCGGTTATTTTACATGGAGTTACTGAGGTGGGGCACGCCCCAACCATCCGACAGGCGGCGTAGGTAAACGAAACTCGCCAATCGGCAGCCAGCGCGACCAATGCTCTTTCGTTTCCACTGCAGAGAACAGTATTGCAGGGGGCAGTAGATAGGTGCCCGACTGTCCCGTCTCCCGGCAAATCGCGCAGCTATCCTGGGCGGCGTATCGGCTGTCGTCGTCCCGTTCTTTCTGTATCGGCGCGACAATGGCACTTTGCATGCGCGCGGTGACTTCGACGGCTTCGTGGAAATGGGTTTGGACGATGAAACTCTGCGCTAATACGAAAAGCGCGAGCAACGCACACCAAAGGTGAGATGGCGAGCGGGGTCCACCGCGCGCTAAGCCTCGACCTTTAGCGTGACAATATATCATGCCGCGCTCTTAGCTGATCCGATTGCTTATGCAAAGGGCTTGTGAGCAAAGGAGTCTCGGCCTGTGATAAGGCTGTTGTGCTGTATATGTAAGCAGGGCATTGCGCGGGAAATTGGTCAGGATCTTGAAGGGCCGGCAGGTTACAGCTTCGAGCAAGGTGAGAATATGAAGATTGCAATGGTGGGCTCGGGTTATGTGGGCCTGGTTTCAGGAGCATGTTTTGCCGATTTCGGTCACGACGTGGTTTGCATCGACAAGGACCAGTCGAAGATCGATCGTCTGAATGACGGTGTCATGCCGATTTATGAGCCGGGTCTCGCCGATCTGGTAACGTCGAACGCGAAGGCCGGGCGCCTGACATTCACTGCAAGTCTGGCCGAAGGGATCAAGGGCGCCAACGCCATCTTCATCGCTGTCGGCACTCCTAGCCGGCGCGGCGATGGTCATGCGGACCTTTCCTTCGTTTACGCCGTGGCCGAGGAGATTGGCGAGCATCTGGCTGGCGACGCCGTGGTCGTGACCAAATCCACCGTACCCGTCGGCACTGGGGACGAGGTTGAGCGGATTCTCAAGAACAGCGGGACACCGCACCGCATCGCGGTAGTTTCCAATCCTGAGTTCCTGCGCGAGGGTGCGGCAATTGGCGATTTCAAACGCCCCGACCGTATTGTGATTGGTGCAGAAGACAATTTCGGGCGCGAAATCATGAGTGAAGTCTACCGCCCCTTGTTCCTCAATGAATCGCCGATCCTTTTCACGGGGCGCCGCACGAGCGAACTCATCAAATATGCGGCGAATGCATTCCTTGCCACCAAGATCACTTTCATCAACGAAATGGCCGATCTGTGCGAGAAAGTTGGCGCGAATGTGCAGGACGTGAGCCGTGGCATTGGAATGGATAATCGCATCGGTTCGAAATTCCTTCACGCTGGCCCCGGCTATGGCGGATCATGTTTCCCGAAAGATACGCTCGCGCTGCTCAAGACGGCGGAGGATTACGACAGCCCCACCCGGATCGTTGAGTCGGTGGTCAAGGCGAACGAGAGCCGCAAGCGCGCGATGGGCCGCAAGGTGCTCGACGCGATTGGCGGGTTGAACGACGCGCGTGGGAAAAAGGTCGCTCTCCTGGGCCTGACCTTCAAACCGAACACCGATGACATGCGGGATTCGCCAGCGATCGCGGTTGCGCAGACCCTCACCGACGCGGGCGTGCATGTGGCAGCATATGACCCGGAAGGCATGGAACAGGCCAAACCGCTGATGCCAGAGGTGGAAATGGTCACAGACCCGTATGCCGCTATTGCAGACGCCGATGCCATCGCAATCGTTACCGAATGGGATGCATTCCGCGCGCTCGATCTGAAGCGCGTCATGGATTTGGCGAAATCGCCGGTCATGGTCGACTTACGCAACATCTACAGGCCGGCTGATATGCGCGACATGGGATTTGCCTACACCAGCATCGGCCGCGGTTGATCACCGGCTAGTGAAAATCGCGGCTGTTGGGCAGGATGCGGACGTTGCGGGGATGCGACGGCCGCGGCGCACGCAACGCTCCTCTTGCTTGGTGAGATGCACTATCGGCATTCCCCGGACCGGGTGATATCTCGACCTTGCGCTTTGCCGCGCTCATGGTTCGCAAGGGCCGATTAACTTCGTCGGCTCGCGACATCTGGGGTGCGATCAGGTCATCACTCAATTCGGTTAATCGCCAGGTCGCATCGTCTATATGCGATACAATGACGTGGAGCACCTCGTCGTCCATCTCTACCCTGCCGGTAACCTCCATCAGTCGCGCACTCATTATGACCTTGCGATATCGCTCCATCACATCCGGCCACACCACGAGGTTCACAACCCCCGTCTCATCCTCCAAGGTGATGAAACACACCCCTTTGGCGCTGCCGGGGCGTTGGCGGATCAGCACGACACCGGCCACCTTCACCCGGCTACGGAAATTTTTCCGACGCAGATCGGCGTTTGCGGTAACCCCGCGATCATGCATCCCGTTGCGTAAAAATTGCATGGGATGCGCTTTCAGGCTCAATCGGGCGGTCTGGTAATCGGCTACGACATGTTCGGATAATGGCATCAGCGGCAACATATGATGCGCGATTTCCGCCCCTTCGTCGCGAACAGCGGTCGCAGTGAACAAAGGCAGATCGTCTACCGATTTGAGTGCGCGCGCATCCCACAACGCCTGTCGCCGATCGAGCCCCATGGAGCGAAACGCGTCCGCGGCAGCAAGCCTTTCGATAACGCCGGGCGAAAGCTTCGTACGCTCCCGCAGTTCGACAACACTATCGTACGGACCTCCTGCATCGCGTGCCGCAACCAGCCGCGCGGCCGATACCTCCGTCAGTCCGTCGATCTGGCGAAACCCCAACCGCATGGGTGGTTGAGATTTATCTTCCCACTGCTCGAGTGTGTTGTCCCAGTGGCTTTCGTTGACATCAACCGCATGTACTTCCACGCCATGCTCTTGCGCATCGCGTACGATTTGCGCAGGGGCATAAAAACCCATCGGCTGTGAATTGAGCAATGCACAGGCAAACGCAGCCGGATAATGGCATTTCATCCAGCTTGAAATGTAGACGAGATGGGCAAAACTGGCCGCATGGCTTTCCGGAAACCCATATTCTCCAAAACCGCGTATCTGGTTGAAGCAGCGCTCTGAAAAGTCCGGGTCATAGCCACGAGCGATCATCCGACCGACCATCTTGTCCTGTAATTCATCGACCATGCCGCGGCTGCGGAAGGTCGCCATCGCCTTGCGAAGCTGATTTGCCTCGGTGCTGGAAAATTTTGCGGCATCAAGCGCGATTTTCATCGCTTGCTCTTGGAAAATCGGCACGCCCAAAGTGCGATCGAGAATCGATGAGAGTTCATTCGGCGGGCCATGAAGGGGGGATGGCTTTGGGATGACCACGGCTTCGTCCTTCCGCCGCCGTTTGAGATAGGGATGTACCATATCCCCCTGGATCGGGCCGGGACGTACGATCGCCACCTGAATGACGAGATCGTAAAACTGGCGCGGCTTCAAGCGCGGCAACATGTTCATCTGCGCGCGGCTTTCCACCTGGAAGACGCCCAGGCTGTCCCCCTTCACCAGCATGTCGTAAACACGGGCATCTTCGCGCGGGACGGTCGCCAGCGTCAGATCACGATCATGATGATCGCGCAGCAGGTCGAAACCCTTTTGCAGACAGGTCAGCATCCCCAGCGCCAGAACGTCGATCTTCAGAATGCCCAGGGCGTCTATATCGTCTTTGTCCCATTCGATGAAACTGCGATCCGGCATGGCACCATTGCCGATTGGCACGGTTTCGACCAGCGGGCCCTGGGTGAGGATGAAACCGCCTACGTGCTGCGAAAGATGGCGCGGCATGCCAATCATCTGCTCAGTCAGCTTCAGAACACGGCGCAAGTGGGGATCACGCATATCAAGCCCGGCTTCTTGCGCATGCTTTTCTGCAATTTCTCGCCCATAGCTGCCCCAGACGGTCCGCGCGAGCACGCTCGTGGTATCTTCGGACAGTCCCATAACCTTACCGACTTCGCGAATGGCCATACGCGGACGGTAATGAATTACTGTTGCGCACAGCCCGGCGCGGTGACGACCGTAGCGATCATAAATATGCTGAATGACCTCCTCGCGCCGTTCGTGTTCGAAATCGACGTCTATGTCCGGTGGCTCCTTGCGCTCTTCGGAGATGAAGCGGTCGAACAGCAATTCGTGCTCGTCCGGGTCGACAGCCGTAATGCCAAGACAGTAGCAGACGGCGGAGTTTGCCGCGCTGCCGCGTCCCTGGCACAGGATCGGCGGATCCCGGGTCCGCGCAAAATCGACGATGTCCCTGATGGTCAGGAAGTAGCGTGCGATGCCGAGCCTACGGATCAAATTGAGCTCATAATCGATCAGGCGTGTTACCTTGGCCGGAACACCACGAGGGTAACGGGCCTGTGCGCCCTGCCGGGCCAGTTCGGCAAGATACGCATCCGGCGAACGGCCCTTGGGGATCGGCTCGTCCGGGTATTCATAACACAGTTCCTCAAGGTCGAATGTACTCGCATCGGCCACGTCACGTGCCGCGGCAATGGCATGGGGCCATTCGGCAAACAGGTGGACCATTTCTTCCGGCGGTTTGAGGTGACGTTCCGCATTTGCCTCAAGCAAAAGGCCCGCACCATCGATCGTCGTCTTTTCGCGGATGCAGGTCATCACATCCTGCAAGGGCCGCCGGTCGCGGGCGTGATAGTGCACGTCATTGGTGGCAAGGATGGTAAGGCCGGTGCTTCGCGCCAGCGTATCGAGCTGGTTGATACGCGCAATGTCGTCGCCAGAGTAGAGATAGGCGGCGGCAAGATGCCGGAGTGTCGGCAGCTGTACGGCAAGCTTGCGCAATTCAGCCATAAACCGCTCGTCGAGAACGTCCGGGGGGATAAGGATCAGCTGTATGCCTTCTGCGTGGTCGGCCAGCATTGCGAGATCGATATGCGTCTCGCCCTTGTCCTGCCATTTCCCTTCCAGAGTCTGCATCTTGCCCCTGGACAGCAGCGAGGTAAGCCGTCCGTAGGCGGCGCGGTCGGTCGGATAGGCGAGAAAATGCCAGCCCTCAACAGTCACGATCCGGCATCCGATAACCGGACGCATCCGGGCCGTCTTGGCTTCGGTATGGATGCGCACCACCCCCGCCAGCGTATTGCGATCGGCGATGCCGATGGCATCGTACCCTTGCGCGAATGCGGTCAGGACCAGATCCACCGCATCGGACGCGCCGCGTAGAAATGAGAAGCAGCTGGTGATCCCCAGCTCGACGAATTGCGCACGGGGGTTGCCGACGAATTCCTTGTCGGAAAAGCGAGCAAGCGTTCGGCGGTCAGGGGTGAGCGGCTGATCGGGCATCAGGCGAAAAATCCATGCAGATACCAGTCGGGCGGCCCACCTCGCCCGTCACCGATCAGGCCATTGCGATAGATCCAGTAACGGCGCCCGGCCTCGTCCTCGATCCGGTAATAATCACGCAATCGCGCATTCGCCCGCTGTCTCCACCACTCGGGTGCTATCCGCTCCGGCCCTTCCGCCTTTACAATAACGTGCAGCCCGCCGCGCCAGCGAAAGCGCCGGGGCAGACCTTCGGGAGTGGCATAGATGACACTGATCGGCTCGGCACGGGCCAGCAGCTTGAGCGGGCGCTGGTTGAAACCGAGATCATATTGCATTGCGGCGCTCGTTTCGCCGGGCGCTGCCACCCGCTGTGAGCGTTCAGGCCAATGGCTGCTACGCGGAACAAATTGTGCTACCCTGTCCCTGCCCAAGCGCGTAACCAGCCTGTCGATCAGAACCGGTAGCGCCGTGCCGCTGGTATCGGGCTTGTCGAGCGTATCCTGTGCGCCATCCAGCGGCTCGGTCCATATTGCAGTCAATCTGATCTGATCGATGCCGAACCCGGCTTCAACGTCGTCCAGCCGCTGTGCGAACAGACGAATGATATGATCGGGATCGCGTGACGGCGAAGCCAGCTCGAGCGTTCGGTACATATCTTCGCCATCCACCCGCCACAGACGCAGCGATAGTCTGCGCACGCCATGTTTGGCCTGTTCCAGGATACGCATGAGGTCATGCGTAATATCGCCCACGATATGCTGCAGCGGCTCAAGGTGAAGGATCGGCTCGGCAAGTCGGCGCTCTGCCCCGAATGGTGGGTGCTCGATAAGCGGGACGAGCGGCTCATGCTTACGCCCCAGCACCTGATCGAGCCTGACCAGGGGATTGGCTTCGGCGGAACGACGATTGCGGAAGCGCCGGACGAGACTTTCACGCGGAACTTCCATCAAGTCGCCAACGGTTTTCAGCCCGAGCCGGGCCAGCAACAGTCTGGTTTCCGAATTGAACCGCAGGGCAGCAACAGGCAGAGGCGCAAGCGCTTCAGGCAGATCGTCCGGCATGGTGATGGCCGAACGATTCTCGGCATAGTGGGAAAGCGCCCAGGCGGCTCCGCTATTGGGCGCACAGGCGATACGGCATTGATAACCTTGCCTCAGAAAAAACGTTTCAATCCTCGTCAGCATCGGACCGTCGCCACCAAACAGATGTGCACTGCCCGAACTATCGAGCAATATGCCATCGTAACCGTCCACCATGCTCCAGGGGCCCCAGCGCTGCGTTGCAAGCGCCAGCTTTCCCAACGTGCGCTGGTTGCCTTCGTGATCGAATGGAATGGCCACCAGTTCGGGTGCCAGCATTCGCGCATCGGCCAGGCGCATGCCGGACTGCGCACCAGCAGCCATGGCCATCCGGCTGACGGCATCGATGACGGGACCATGCGCCGTGTCGCTCACCAGCACGATGGGCTGTCGCAGATCGTCTTCCTCACCCTGTTGCGCGGTAATCCGGCTCCACCGGTCGATCGCGAAGGTCGGGAACCACAACGAGACTATGATCCGGTTCATGCGAGCCCACGCCATGTTCGAGCCAAAACTGCCCGGGCCTCAGGCCGCGTCCGCGAAACAATTCGGCGCGCACGCGCGGCACGCCGGGTGCCATACTGTTCCAGCGGTGCAATGCCGAAGGCGCAGCGGTAACCCGCCAGCGCAATCGGGCAGCCGAAAGATTCGCAAAGCCTTCCCGGCGCAACAGGTAAAGCATCACGCCATTGCGTTCCGCCGTCAGCACGAGCCGACGGATAGCCGTGAAATCGAGCACCTTGGGATCGCCCACGATCTCGCCGATGACGAAGGACAGCTCGCCGCATCTTACGCCTTCTTCCATTGCCCATAAGGCATCGGCCGCACCGCCTGCCTCGACATGAATGAAGCCGCTGCGCAACAGTGGCGGCAGGCCATGAAGAAACGGGCGCCCCGAAGATCGGGTGCTGCGAGCATCCTGAACCCACAGCCACCGCCAGCCTTCGCCGCCGGCAGCACAATGTTTCTGAGCGAAAGCAAGTGCCAGCGCGTCACCGGCGACATCGTCCATGCTGCCGAAGATTTCCCACATGGAATGCGGAAGCTGCAGATCAGGGGACCATTCGTCTGCGCCATTCCCCAGGGCAACGGGAAGTTCCGAAGCACGCAGAGCGTCCACTCTCCCAGCCAGAGGAGTGTTTTGAGGCGGTGAGATATTCTGAGCATGTGACATCAAGTGGATACGAATCGGCCTAACCAATGTTCCACTTATGTTCTCACCGATCCATCATTCGATCAAGAGCGATATTCCAGATGTGCGCTGTCGATTGCCTTGGCCCGACATCCCGAACAAGACGCCAACCACAGAGCTTATAAGCAGGATCTATCGATCATAAGGCATGGACCGTCGAGAAAAGACGGACCCAAGTGCCTCACCCAATTATACGCTCGTTATAAGTGGGATAGTCGGCGATCTTCAAAAAGATTCACGGGAAAAAATCCGCTCAATCGCAAGGGGGCATTACTGATTTTTTGCACCCGCCAGATTGCCCACTTTTTGCGCCCCAGCATCGCTCGTCACCAGTATTTCGCCGTTCGAAACGACAATAGTGACATTCTCCAGCCCAACGACCGATACGCGCGGGCCGTCGCTTTCAACCATCACATTGCGGCAATCGATCAATTCCGCCGAACTCGGCGCGACATTCCCATTGTCATCGCTGGCGCATGCTTCACGCAGCGCAACCCAGTTGCCGATGTCCGACCACCCCATATCAACCGGCACCACCGCG
Source organism: Qipengyuania pacifica (assembly GCF_019711555.1). Lineage (NCBI taxonomy): Bacteria > Pseudomonadati > Pseudomonadota > Alphaproteobacteria > Sphingomonadales > Erythrobacteraceae > Qipengyuania > Qipengyuania pacifica. The sequence goes on from NZ_JAIGNQ010000002.1 coordinate 165,582, forward strand.
GCCCTGTCGGTATTCTCCATCACTGCATAGTCGATGCTTTCGCCGCTGACCTTGGAAAACGCCCCCGCATCCGGATGAAAGTGACCGCCTTCGTCGCGGCCACTGAGAACCGCCTGCTCGACCAAGGCGGCAATTTGCGGTCGATGCGACGCCAGTTCTTCGATAAATTTCCCTGCGACGAACGCGAACAAACCCCCATTCCAGCGGTAATCGCCTTGCGCGAGAAAAGACCTAGCTGTCGCGAGGTCCGGCTTTTCCACGAACCGTTCTACACGGTAGGAACGATCACCAAGCCGTGCGCCGCATTTGATATATCCAAATCCGGTTTCCGGCTTCCTCGCCTCGATACCGAAAGCGACGAGCCAGCCATCGCTCGCCAGCGACGCTGCGCTCGTGGCCGCATCGGTAAACGCCTGTAAATCGGCAATGTGATGATCGCTCGGGCAAACGAGCATTATGGCGTCTTTCGGCAGCCGATATGCCGCCAGCGCGATCGCTGCTGCAGTATTCTTCGCTTCCGGTTCGACGATGATTGCAGTGCCGGGGGCGGACTGCGCTTCGACATGTTCGACATGTTCTACACCTGTAACCACGATCGGGCGGGCAAACACCTCGGGATCGGCACAGCGATGAAGTGTCGCTTCGAAAAGCGTTCTCTCGCCAACAAGCGGCAGGAAGGGTTTCGGCATCGCCTTCCGGCTTCGCGGCCAGAGCCGAGTGCCGCTTCCGCCACATAGAATTACCGGAACAATAGTCATGCGTCGCCTAGTTAGATCTGATCATTCAGGTGATTGGAAGTGCCCGCAAACCCTATGCTGCGATGGTTACTATCGAGTTTAGAAACCGTCAGGGCAAGGCTCTGAGCATGCAGACAACGTCCAGCCAAAGCATTTTTATCGCCTGGTCCCACGCCAGATGGGTTGCACATGGAGCAAGCCCGGCCTTCTCCGCGCTAGCAACCGAAGTCTATCCTGCCCCCTCCCTTGCCCTCTCCCCGCGCTCTGCTATGGCGCGCGCAACCTCAATTCGAACGAACAGGATACCCATGGCCAAGATCAAGGTTGCGAACCCGATCGTCGAGCTCGACGGCGACGAAATGACGAAAATCATCTGGCAGTGGATCCGCGAACGGCTGATCCTGCCCTACCTCGACGTCGATCTGAAATATTACGATCTCTCCATCGAAAAGCGTGACGAGACGGAAGACCAGATCACGGTCGACGCCGCCCACGCCATCAAGGAACACGGCGTGGGCGTGAAATGCGCCACCATCACACCGGACGAGGCACGCGTCGAAGAATTCAGCCTCAAGAAAATGTGGGTCAGCCCGAACGGCACGATCCGCAACATTCTGGGCGGCGTGGTCTTCCGTGAACCCATCGTGATCGACAATGTTCCGCGCCTGGTGCCGGGCTGGACCGACCCGATCGTTGTCGGCCGTCACGCATTCGGCGACCAGTATCGCGCCAAGGATACGCTGATCCCCGGCGCCGGCAAACTGCGCCTGGTTTTCGAAGGCGAAAATGGCGAGAACATCGACCTCGACGTTTACGAATTCCAGAGTTCGGGCGTCGCCATGGCGATGTACAACCTCGACGACAGCATCCGCGACTTCGCGCGGGCCTGCATGAACTATGGACTTGATCGCAAATGGCCGGTGTACCTGTCGACCAAGAACACGATCCTCAAGAAATACGACGGCCGCTTCAAGGACCTGTTCCAGGAAGTGTTCGACAATGAATTCAAGGACAAGTTCGCTGAAGCGAAGATCACGTACGAGCACCGCCTGATCGACGACATGGTCGCATCGGCACTCAAGTGGAGCGGCAAGTTCGTCTGGGCCTGCAAGAACTACGACGGCGACGTGCAGTCGGACGTGGTCGCGCAGGGCTTCGGTTCGCTCGGCCTGATGACGTCGGTCCTGATGACGCCCGATGGCAAGACGGTGGAAGCGGAAGCTGCCCACGGCACCGTTACCCGTCACTATCGCCAGCACGAGCAGGGCAAGGCTACATCGACCAACCCGATCGCCAGCATCTTCGCCTGGACGCGCGGCCTTATCTATCGCGGTCGTTTCGACAATACGCCGGACGTCGTGAAGTTCGCGGAAACGCTGGAACGTGTCTGCATCAAGACTGTCGAAAGCGGCAAGATGACCAAGGATCTTGCGCTTCTTATCGGTCCGGACCAGAGCTGGATGACCACCGAACAGTTCTTCGAAGCGATTGTCGAGAACCTTGAGAAGGAAATGGCGAATTGGGGCTAAGTCCCCACCGCAACTGAGTATTTGAAGAGCCCTCGTCCTTCGGGACGGGGGTTTTTCGTATCAGCCTGCATGTTCCGCCGCGTATGGCGCTGTCAGGCGTTCACGCCGGAAACCATACCCGATGAGACGCGCAGGCAGACGTCGCAAGCGGCTGAACCGATCGGCAAGCCTTAGCGGCAAGGGCGCTTCGCGGGGCTTGCCGTCCTGACTTTTCAGGATTGGTTCGATTACCACCTCGTGCGCCAGTTTCTGCACGCCCTGAACGACGCGTACTGGCAGTTCGCGCCTCGCCTGGACCTTGCTCAGAAGGTGATCGATATCGCGATCCGCGGCTAGCGGTGCGGCCAGGACATTGGCCGCGCAGACGGCGTCTTGAATGGCCAGATTGATACCCACGCCGCCGACCGGGCTCATTGCGTGCGCCGCATCGCCAATTGCCAGCAACCCCGGCAGATACCACTTTTCCAGCCGATCGAGCGACACGCTGAGCAATTTGACCTGGTCCCAGTCCGACAGTGCGCGTTCCAGATCGGGCAGATCCGGCGCCGCGGCGGCGACCAGCGCGCGCACGCCCGCAATCGGCTGTGTCATCATGCGCGCCGCTTGCCCCTTGGCGATGACGAAGGCGCATTGCCAGTAATCGCCGCGTTCGAACAGAACGAGCATGTGTCCGCCCTTTATCTGTCCGCGTAGTCGGCTGCCGGAAACGCTCTTGGGCACCTTGAACCACAGGACATCGATCGGCGCGCCAAGATCATGCAGGGGCAGGAGACCCTTGCGACGAACCAGAGAGGATCGGCCGTCTGCCATGACGACAAGCCTTCGAGCATGAAATTCCTCGCCAGCTGCGGTAACGACACCGGTGACACGCCCGCCTTCCTGCGCAAGCTGGGTAACCTCCTCGCACATCGCGAGATGAAAGCCGGGAAAAGCTCGTGCTTTATCACGCAGGAAGTCGAGCAGGTCCCATTGCGGCATCATGGCGATGAAAGGAGCCGGCGTGCGTAGATGGGAGAAGTCGGCCAGACTGTAGGTCCGGTCTTCCCAAGTGAACTCGGCACTATCGACCCGGTTGTGCGGGAGACGCAAGAATTCATCCAGCCAGCCGAGCTGATCGAGGATCTCCATTGTTGCAGGATGTACCGTATCGCCCCTGAAATCGCGGAAGAAATCGGCATGCTTCTCCAGCACCAGAACGTCGACACCAGCCCGGGCCAGCAGGAGGCCCGCCATCATCCCCGCCGGCCCTCCCCCGACAACGACCACGTCATGTTTCACCATTCCGCCTGTCTCTCTTTCACAATCGCCCACGATCCGCATCCTTCCCGGACCCTAGGGCGGCCAGCGATGCTCGTGCGAGGACTGTTGCCGTAGCGCGCTGCGCGCCGTATCGCCAACCACGAAATCGGCACGAAACCGCGCTTCGCGAAACGCGTTCACACTGAACGTTGATGCCAGAAATCTGACACGGGGATACAATGGCCAAGCAGCCTACCAAAAAGCGCAGTGTGAAACGCAAGGGTCCGGAGAAATTCGGACAGAAGCGGCTCGATATCCGCAATGCCAAGATCAAGGACATTCCCGGCATCGCCAATCTGGTGCGCCGCGTTTACGAGGACATGCCTGCCTACACGCATGGCGAGATCCGCGGGCAGATCAACAATTTCCGCGAAGGGTGCTTCGTCGCCCTGCTTGATGATGAGGTCGTCGGCTATTGCGCGACGATGCAGCTGGCCGAGGCACTCGCCTTTCAGGACCACGACTGGGACGAGATCACCGGCAACGGTTACGGCAGCCGCCACGATCCGACCGGCGACTGGCTCTACGGGTATGAAATGTGCGTCGACCCCAAGGTGCGCGGCGTGCGTATTGGGCGGCGTCTTTATGAAGAGCGCCGGGCGCTGGCCGAAGATAAGGACCTGACAGGCATCGTCTTTGCCGGACGCATGCCCAATTATCGCCGCTTCCGCCGCCGCGTGGAAGGCCCGCAGGACTATCTCGACAAGGTGGTCGAGAAGAAGCTGCACGATCCCGTCCTGCGCTTTCAGATGGCAAACGGCTTCGAGCCCGAGCGCATCCTCGAAGGATATCTGCCCGAGGACAAGGCCTCGCAGAGCAATGCCGTGATGATGGTCTGGCGCAACCCTTACGTCGAACGGGATCAGCCGGTGAAGAAGCGCCTGCCCCGCGGCGTGGAAGCCGTGCGCGTGGCCACCTGCCAGCTCCAGGCGCGGCAGGTCGCTGACTATGATGAATTCATGCGCCACGTCCGATATTTCGTCGATGTGGCAAGCGATTACGAAGCCGACTTCATCGTCTTTCCCGAACTCTTCACGCTGATGCTGCTGAGTTTCGAGGAGAAGGAACTCTCGCCAGTCGAAGCGATCGAGCGCTTGTCGGAATATACGCCTCGGCTGCGTACGGACATTTCGGAAATGGCCATGCGCTACAACATCAATATCATCGCCGGATCGCATCCCACGCGCATGGACGATGGCGATATTCATAACGTCGCCTATGTCTGCCTGCGAGATGGTGCGGTGCATGCCCAGGAGAAGATCCATCCGACACCCAACGAACGGTACTGGTGGAACATCAAGGGCGGCGACAAGGTCGAGGTGATCCAGACCGATTGCGGTCCGATCGGCGTGCAGATCTGTTACGATAGCGAGTTTCCCGAACTCAGCCGCCGCCTCGCCGACGAAGGTGCGCGCATCATATTCGTGCCCTTCTGCACGGACAGCCGGCAGGGATATCTGCGGGTACGCTATTGCGGCCAGGCGCGCGCGATCGAAAACCAGTGCTTCGTGGTGCTCAGCGGGAATGTCGGAAATCTACCCAACGTAGGGAACATGGACATTCAGTATGCGCAAAGCTGTATCCTGACGCCGTGCGATTTCCCCTTCGCACGCGATGGTATCGCAGCCGAAGCGACCGAGAATGTCGAGACCCTGACCATCAGCGACATCAACCTTGCCGATCTGCAATGGGCGCGCGCCGAAGGGACGGTCCGCAATCTGGCCGACCGGCGTTTCGACCTCTACCGCATCGAATGGGACGAGGATGGCAAGCACCCGGGCAAGCCGCGTCCGCGCCGCGAACCGCTCGGTCCGTCCACCATCGGCGGAGGTTAGCCCGCGCGCCATTGCGGGGCTGACAGGTGGCTTGCGCATAGCTAAGCCCGTTACGGACGTCGCCTGACCCGGCAGGCGCCATCTCTATGTGATGCCAGCACAATCTCGCTAGTGCATTGCGTTCAACACGAAGGAAACATTCGCGCCTTATGAATGCCGAGACCGCGATCCCTCCGATGATGTCGGATGCACTGGTGATTTTGGGTGCCGTGGGGATCGTGATCCCGCTGTTTGCCCGGTTCAAGATCACGCCCATCATCGGCTTCATTCTGGTCGGCGTCGTGGTGGGGCCGTTCGGTCTGGGCCGGGCGACATCCGAATATGAATGGCTCACCTGGTTCACGATTACCGATCCGGAACGGCTCGAGCCGTTTGCCGAGCTCGGCATCGTGCTGCTGCTGTTCGCAATAGGGCTGGAGCTTTCGTACAAACGCCTGTGGCAATTGCGGCGATTGGTCTTCGGCCTTGGATCACTCGAATTGCTGGTCGGCGGATCGCTGATCGCGATTTTCCTGTCCATTCTGGGACAGTACTGGACCGGGGCCCTGGCGCTTGGCCTGGCTCTGGCCATGTCCTCGACCGCCGTAGTTCTGCCGATTTCAGGCACACGAACACCGGTTGGCAGAGCGGCGCTGTCAATGTTGCTGTTCGAAGGCATTGCGCTGGTTCCCATTATCTTCCTTCTTGGCACCCTCGCTCCTCATGCCGCGGCGGACGGATTCGAGGGGATGGTCGACACGCTGTGGAAGGGCGCGGTCGTCATCGTGCTGATGCTCGCAGCAGGACCCTTCGTTCTGCCGCGCCTCTTCGCTCAGGCAGCCCGTACCAAAAGCCCCGAGATATTTCTCGCCGCAAGCCTTCTGGTAGTGATCGGGGCGAGCCTCGCCACCTCGATGGTCGGCCTCTCGATGATCGTGGGCGCGCTCCTGGCGGGGCTGATGATCGCGGAAACGGATTATTCCCCGGAAGTAGCCAATATCCTCGAACCGTTTCGCGGCTTCGCACTGGGGATATTTCTGCTGACGGTGGGCATGACGATCAATGTCTACAGTATCTTCGAGAACATCGGCGCAATCGCCATCGCGGTCGTCTGCCTGCTTACGCTCAAGGCACTTATTACCACGACACTGCTGTATCTGATGGGCGCACGCCGCAGTACGGCAGTTGAGACGGGCATTCTCATGGCCAGCCCGTCCGAAGACACGCTGATCATCATTTCCGCTGCATCGGCGGCTTTGTTGATCCAGCCCGGTACGGCGCAGTTCTGGCAGATCGTCACGGCGATCGGCCTGACAGTGACGCCCTTGCTTGCGCATATCGGCAGGATCATCGGGCGGCGTATCGAGCCGATACCCGAACTGCCTGCAGAAGATATGGACAAGCCGCGCGTCATCATCGTCGGCGCGGGCCGTGTCGGCCAGCTGATCGCGCGGATGCTGGAAGCGCATGACAAGCCCTACATCGCAATCGACTCGAACGCCGACCTCATTGCCAACGCCAAGCGCGAGGGCATCCGCGCGGCTTTCGGAGATGCGTCTCGTGCCGACGCGCTCGACAAGCTCGGGATCGAGAATGCCCTCGCTCTGGTGCTCACCATGGACGAGCCGGTTCTGGCACAGCGCTTGGTGGCTAAACTGCGCAAGACATACCCTGACCTGCTGATCGTGGCCCGCGCTCGCGACAGTTCGCACGCTGCCGAACTCTATCGCGCAGGAGCCAGTCATGCCGTGCCGGAAACGCTGGAGAGTTCGCTCCAGCTTTCCGAGGCCGTGCTCATCGATATCGGGGTCGCGATGGGGCCGGTGATTGCATCCATTCATGAAAAGCGCGACGAATTCCGCGAACAGATCGAGCTTGAAGGGGCGTTGACCTACAAGCCCAAGCTACGCACCAGTACATCGGAACGCTGACCCATGCCTGCAGTGCTGGAAACGCGCTCGGACTGCGGTCGCTGTGCAGCGCTATGCTGCATCGCCTACCCTTCCGAAGACATGCCCGGATTCTCCGCCATCAAATCTGCTGGCGAACCATGCCCCAAGCTTGGCGGGAACGGTCTCTGCACCATTTACGAGCATCGGGCCGAGAAAGGTTTTGCAGGCTGTATCCGGTTCGAATGCTTTGGTGCGGGCCAGCACGTCGTCCAGTACCTGTTTGCCGGTAACGACTGGCGCAATGATCAGGCGCTGCTCGGCCCCATGGTCGACGCATTTCTCGCCATGCGGCCGCTCGCAGACCTGAACTTCCTTGCACAGCGGGCGCATGAGATGACAGACAAGGCTGAACTGCGCGACAAAGCCACTGTCTTGGCGGAGCGTCTGCAAAACGTTGCCCAGTCTCGATCGAGCCTGAATGATACGGCCGAAGTAGCGGCGATCGAGCGCGAACTACGCGCTCTATACCAGCATTTCGACCGTTAGGCTGAGACTTTGGCTAGTGCTTGGCGCACGGCGTCGAGTGCTGCATCGGCTTTCGAGCCATCCGGACCGCCACCTTGGGCCATGTCGGCGCGGCCACCGCCGCCCTTGCCACCCAGAGCCTCAACCCCAGCGCGCACCAGATCGACAGCGCTGAGGCGGTCGGTGAGGTCGTCCGTGACCGCCACCGCGAAGGCGCCCTTGCCATCGTTGACCGCGCAAATCGCCGCCACACCCGAACCCATTCGGTTCTTGGCCTGGTCGAGCAATGGGCGAAGCTCCTTCGGATCGAGGCCTGCAATGACCTGACCGGAGAACGTTACACCGCCAATGTCCTCATCGGCTGCTGCGACGTCTGCAGCACCGCCACCGCCAAGCGCCAGCGCGCGTTTCGCCTCGGCCAGATCCTTTTCCAGCCTTTTACGCTCTTCGATAAGTGCCATGACGCGTGTGCGGGCGTCGTCTGGCGACGTTTTCAACGCGCTTGCGATCGCGCGAACCGCTTCGTCGCGCGCTACCAGCCATTGGCGTGCAGCCTCGCCGGTCAGCGCTTCTATGCGACGCACGCCAGAGCTGACCGCACTTTCCGATACAACCTTGAAGATGCCGATATCGCCGGTCGCCTTCACATGCGTACCTCCGCATAGCTCCACGGAGTAATTGCGCCCTTCCCCGCCCTTGCGGCCCATGGAAAGTACGCGCACCTCGTCGCCATACTTTTCGCCGAACAGCGCAAGCGCCCCGGCCGCAACCGCATCGTCAGGCGTCATCAGACGTGTACCGACCTGTTCGTTGGCGCGAATTTCCTCATTCACCTCGGCTTCCACCGCAGCGATGTCTTCCTCGCTCAGTGGCTTGGGATGGGAAAAATCGAACCGGAACCGATCATCGGATACGAGCGAGCCCTTCTGTGTCACATGTCCACCAAGCCGGTTACGCAGCGCAGCGTGCAACAGATGGGTCGCCGAATGGTTCGCGCGGATACGATCGCGACGATCGCCATCCACCTCGAGATGGACGGCATCGCCGATCTTGACCGTTCCCTTGGTGATGGTGCCGGCGTGCGAGTGCAGACGACCGAGAGGTTTGTTCGTCGTCTCGACCGAAAATTCCAGGCCCTCGGGTGTCCAGATACGACCGGCATCGCCGGTCTGACCGCCGCTTTCGCCATAGAACGGAGTCTGATTGGTCAGGATGACGACTTCGTCACCTTCCCCAGCCGATTGTACCTCGGCGCCATCCTTGACGATGGCGACGACGGCGGCTTCCCCGGTCGTAGAGCTGTAACCGGTGAACTCTGTCGAGCCCTCACGTTCGGCAATATCGAACCAGACCTCTTCGTTCGCGGCCTGACCCGATCCTTTCCATGCTGCGCGTGCAGCAGCTTTCTGCTGCGCCATCGCGGCGTCGAAACCGTCCTTATTGACGCCTATACCGCGGCTGCGCAGCGCATCTTCGGTAAGATCATAGGGAAATCCGTAGGTGTCGTAGAGCTTGAACGCGGTTTCACCGTCGAGAGTGCCGCCTTCACCCATGTCTTCCGTTGCTTCATCCAGCAACTTGAGACCCTTGTCGAGCGTGCGGCGGAATTGCGTTTCTTCGCGCTCGAGGACCTCCTGAATCAGCGGCTGGCCGCGGACGAGTTCGGGATAGGCCTGGCCCATTTCCGTCACCAATGCAGGCACCAGTCGGTGCATCAACGGTTCGCTCGCCCCGAGAAGGTGGGCGTGACGCATGGCGCGGCGCATTATTCGGCGCAGGACGTAACCGCGCCCTTCGTTGGATGGCAGTACACCGTCGGCCATTAGGAAGCTTGTCGAACGCAAGTGATCGGCGATGACGCGGTGGCTGGCGGTCCGGTCCCCCTCGGCCTTTAGGCCTGTCAGGCTCTCGCTCGCAGCGATCAGGTTCCTGAATGTGTCTGTGTCGTAATTGTCATGCACGCCCTGCATCACGGCTGCGACACGTTCGATCCCCATGCCGGTGTCGATGCTGGGCTTTGGCAGGTCGGCGACGATCTCGTCGTTTTCCTGCGTGTACTGCATGAAAACGAGGTTCCAGATTTCCACGAACCGGTCGCCGTCTTCCTCGGGCGATCCCGGAGGGCCGCCCCAGATGTGATCGCCATGATCGTAAAATATCTCCGAGCACGGACCGCATGGTCCATCGGAACCCATGGCCCAGAAATTATCTTTGGTTGGAATGTGGATGATCTTTTCGTCCGCAAATCCGGTCCGTTTCTTCCACAGATCGAACGCTTCATCGTCGGTATGGTAAACGGTGACCAGAAGGCGTTCGGGGTCGAGGCCCCATTCTTTGGTGAGAAGGGTCCAGGCGTGATCGATCGCCTGTTCCTTGAAATAGTCCCCGAAACTGAAGTTTCCGAGCATCTCGAAGAAGGTATGATGGCGCGCCGTGTAGCCGACATTGTCGAGATCGTTGTGCTTGCCGCCTGCTCTAACGCATTTCTGGGCGCTGGTTGCGCGTTGCGCCGGCGGCGTTTCCAGACCGGTGAAGGCATTCTTGAACGGGACCATGCCCGCATTGACGAACATGAGCGTCGGATCGCTGAACGGGACAAGCGGGGCGCTGGCGACTTCCGCATGTTCGTGGGAGGCGAAATAGTCGAGAAAGCTGCGGCGGATGTCGTTGGTCGAAGTCATGGCGAGGCAAGTAAGCAATCGCGTGGCATGCGACAAGCGTGAAAGCCCAGCCAGACTGTGCGGTACTGGCGATCAGCAGTGGATGAGATGGGTGTGCACCGGCGGACGGTGTCGGATAGACCGGGGCCGGACGCTCGAAAGTCGCTATGTTCGCGGTGTATAGCTATGAAATAGAATGGCACCGTTCACCGCGAAGCGTGCAACCTTGCGGGGCGGCATATGCCCATGGCGGTGAATTCACGTTCGATAATAGTCACGATACCAGGTAACAAAGCGCGACACGCCTTCGCGAATATCGGTTTGGGGGACATACCCGGTAAGCGACTGCAACAATTCTGCATCCGCCCAGGTGGCAGGAACGTCGCCGGGCTGCATCGGCATGAGATTACGCTCCGCCTTTATCCCCAGCGCCTCCTCAATAGCCCCGATCATGTCGCCGAGTTGCACCGGTTGCGAATTGCCGATGTTGACTATCCGCCATGGCGCCACAGGGGAAAGACTGTCGTTTGCATCGACGTCCTGCGGGCGGTCTACCCGGATTGGGGGTGCATCGATAAGGCGACGAACAGCCTCGACCAGATCCTCAACATAGGTGAAGTCGCGCATCATCTCGCCATTATTGTAGACGTCGATCGCCTCGCCATTCAGCATTGCCTTGGTGAATTTGAACAAGGCCATGTCGGGCCGGCCCCACGGACCATAAACCGTGAAAAAACGAAACATCGTCACCGGCAAATCGTAGAGATGCGCATAACTGTGCGCCATCGCCTCGGTCGCTTTCTTGGTCGCGGCGTAGAAGGACATCTGGTGGTCCGCCTTCATCGTTTCGCGATACGGCATCTCCGTATTGGCGCCATAAGCGGAAGACGTTGACGCGAGCAGCATGTGCTGTGGCGGGTTCCACCGCGCGGCTTCGAGCAGTTCGAACGTCCCCACGAGATTGCTTTCAAGATAGCTGCGCGGGTTGTCGATCGAATAGCGAACGCCAGCCTGCGCCGCGAGATGGACCACGATATCCGGCGCGTGTCGTGCGAAGAGATCGGCGAGCAGTCCCGGCGTCTCGATCGGCTCATTCACCACGGAAAAGCTCTGGTGCTGAAGCAAACCTTGCTGCCGGCGTCGCTTCAGCTCGGGATCATAGTAATCGGAAAGCGAGTCTATACCGATGACACGGAAGCCATCCTTGAGGAGGCGGAGACAGGTGAAATAACCGATGAATCCGGCAGCCCCGGTCACCAATGCCGTACGTGTCTCAGTCATCGATCATTCCCGCAGCAATCTGATTATCCGGCTGCCTTATAGGGCTAAAGTGTTGCTGAAGAACCTGCCCAAACTCCCTGTCCGGGCTCATTCGGATTACCGTCATGGCGAATGCAACACCTTTCGTGACACTGGCAGAGCAAACGCGTTTGCTGGAAGGCAGGACGGACCGCGCCGTAACGCTCACCACATGAAGTATGCGCCGCCCCGTTCCCGGGCGCGCTGCCACGCCGGACGGGCATGGATAGCCTCGACGAAGCGGGCCAGCTTGGGCGCCTTGTCACCATATCCCTGCATGATCGCGATTTCGGCAGGAAAGCTCATCATTACATCGGCCGCCGTCCAGTCATTGCCGACGAAATGGAGATCGTCTGAAATGTTATCCTCCGCAAACTGGACATGCGCGGCAAGCTGCTCGTCGATGCGGGGGGCCAGGGCAGCCGCCGCGTCACCGAGCCGCCCGGTGTACAATTTGAGCATGACGGGCACGAAGAAGCTACTTTCGCCAAACTGCATCCATTCGAGATAGCGGACATGGTTTTCCGTATCAGCTTCCGGCAGCCAACTGCCTCCACCGTGACGCTCGCAAAGATACTGGATGATCGCACCACTTTCAGCCACTTGCAGACCATTATCTTCGATCAGCGGCGACTTGCCCAAGGGGTGGACCTGCTTGAGTTCGGGCGGGGCGAGGTTGGTTTCGGCATCGCGCTGATACGGCACGATGTCGTAATCCGTGTTAAGTTCCTCCAGCAACCACAAGATGCGCTGAGAACGGCTGTTGTTGAGATGGTGGATGGTGACTGTCACGCGGCTCTCCTGTCGTGCGATTCGCACCTACACTAGGTCCGGATCGAAGCGGATACCAATCCCATACGGAAAAGCCGGTGTGGCCATGAAGCGGCGCACACCGGCTTTCCGTTTTTTCGGGAACGCCGGGGGACAGTCCGGCTAGCGCGCTGATCCGGGGGATGCTGGATCGGCGTGTTCCCGCTTGAAGAGAATTCAGTCCTCGTCCGCGTCCGGGCCGGTCATCATCTCTTCGGCGACCTCGTCGGTTCGGCCACGAATTGCGGCTTCCAACTTGGTACACATCTCTGGATTTTCCTTCAGGAAGGTCTTGGCGTTCTCACGCCCCTGACCGATCCGGACACTGTCATAGCTGAACCAGCTGCCCGACTTTTCGACCACGCCTGCCTTTACGCCGAGATCGAGAATTTCGCCGATCTTGGAAATGCCTTCGCCATACATGATGTCGAATTCGACCTGCTTGAACGGCGGCGCCACCTTGTTCTTGACCACTTTCACGCGGGTCGCATTGCCGATGATATCGTCGCGATCCTTGATCTGGCCGGTGCGGCGGATGTCCAGGCGAACCGACGCATAGAATTTGAGCGCATTGCCGCCAGTGGTGGTTTCCGGATTGCCGTACATCACGCCGATCTTCATGCGCAGCTGGTTGATGAAGATCACCATGCACTTGGAGCGGTTGATCGAACCGGTCAGTTTCCGCAGCGACTGGCTCATCAGACGGGCCTGAAGGCCAACGTGGCTATCGCCCATCTCGCCTTCGATTTCGGCGCGCGGAACGAGCGCTGCGACGGAGTCGACGACCAGCACGTCGATCGCATTGGACCGAACCAGCGTGTCGGTGATCTCCAGCGCCTGCTCGCCCGTATCCGGCTGCGACACGATCAATTCGTCAATGTCCACGCCAAGCTTCTTGGCATAGACCGGATCGAGCGCATGTTCCGCATCGACGAAGGCAGCGGTGCCGCCCGCCTTCTGGGCTTCTGCGATTACGTGAAGCGCCAGCGTGGTCTTGCCCGAACTTTCCGGGCCATACACTTCGATTACGCGCCCCTTGGGCAGACCGCCCACGCCAAGGGCGATGTCCAGACCGAGCGATCCGGTGGAGATGGCCTCCACATTCATCGCTTCCTTCTGGCCCAGCTTCATCGCCGAACCCTTGCCGAATGCGCGGTCGATCTGCGCAAGCGCGGCATCCAATGCCTTCTGACGGTCTGCGTCCACTTTCTTGTCCTCTACGAGCTTCAGACTTGCCGCCATGACATTACCTCCTGCGCTTGGCCAGAGCCGGTATTGACTCTTCAACTGACGCGTGATGTATCGGCTTTGTTCCAAAAGAACAAGTGGAGAACGAAAGTTTTTTCCGTTGTCTTTCAATCGGCAGCGTAACGCTGCCTAGGCTACTTGCGCTGGGCGCTCAGCACTTCTGCCACTTTCGCGTTGATCTGCTGTACGCTGAAAGGTTTGGGTATGAAGTACATGTTCTCAATGTCGATTTCATTGCGCAGCTGTTCTTCCGCATAGCCCGACATGAACAGGATGGGCACGTGAGCGCGAACGTTTCGAATCGCGCGCGCCATGGCAGGGCCATCCATTGCCGGCATGACGACATCCGAAACGATCAGGTCGAATTGCGTATCGCCATTGGCCACGATACCCAGCCCCTCTTCGCCATCGGAAGCGGTGGTCACCGTATAGCCTGCGCGCACCAGCGCCCGTTCGGCGACGGCGCGCACCATGTCCTCATCCTCGACCAGCAGCAGCTTGCCGCCTGCAGACCATTCGGATGCCTTCTGCTCTTCCGGTTCGTCGGCGCGCATGATGGCGGGCAGTTCGCCCTTGTGGACCGGGAGGTAAACGGTGAAGCGGGCACCGATCGGGGTGCCATCTGGGCCCTGCACATTATCGGCGAAAATGAAGCCATTCGACTGCTTGACGATACCGTACACAGTGGAAAGCCCGAGCCCGGTCCCCTTCCCCTGCTCCTTGGTCGTGAAGAAAGGCTCGAATATCTTGTTGAGATGCTCGTCCGGGATCCCGCCGCCGGTGTCCTGGACGATCATGACCGTGTAATCGTCGGCCGGCATGATATCGATGCCCATCTTGCGCACGTCGCGGGCGGAAACCCGGCGTGTGGCCAGAGTCAGGCGGCCCTTCCAGTCCTGCTTGCCCCGCTTCGACGCATAGGCTTGCATCGCATCGCGGGCATTTACAGCCAGGTTGATGATAACCTGCTCCAACTGCTGGGGATCGGCGCGAACCGAACCGAGCTCTCGATCGTGGCGAACCGAGAACTCAATCTTCTCGCCCATTAGCCGCTTCAGAAGCTGGCTCACTTCACTGACCACGTCGGGCAATTGCAGAACTACGGGGCGCAGCGTCTGCTGGCGGCTGAAGGCGAGCAACTGCCGGGTGAGGCTGGCCGCCCGGTTCGAATTGGCCTTGATCTGCTGGATGTCGTCGTAATCGCTGTCGCCCGGCGTATGACGCAGCAGCATGAGATCGCAGTAACCGATAATGGCCGTCAGCACATTGTTGAAATCGTGTGCAACGCCGCCTGCAAGCTGGCCGACCGCCTGCATCTTGGTCGCCTGGGCCACCTGACGCCGCAACCGCTTTTCTTCCGAAGAGTCCGAAATGGATAGAAGCACCGCCGCATCGCCCAGCCCGCGCACCCCGGCCAGACCGATCGAGACCGGTTCGTCCTTGTTGTTGCCAAGCCGCACAGCCATGTCGCCGCTGGCCGTCGCCCCTTTTGCAAAGCGGCGGACGGTGTCAGCCATCGCAGCCTTGTCCTCGCGCACGACCAGATCGGATGGAAACTGCGGCAGGCCGGACGTCTCGCGTTCGACCGCACGCAGGAATGCCTTGTTAGCAAACAGAAAGCGTCCGTCGCGGTCGGTAAGCGCAAGGCCCAGAGGCAGCGCCGACAGAAGTGCTTCGAGTTGCGGTATCGCCGCCTTGCCCGTGCTTTCCCAGCCGCCGCCTATGCCCACGGTACTGTCCAGCAACAGCATGATGGACGGCGTTTCATCCGCATCGCTCATTTTCGAAGCGTTCGCGATGTCCAGCGGCACATGGATCAGCGTCTGGGGCGAACCCTGCTGCCCTTCCCTGGCGAAGAAAATCCGGTCGCGGTCGTCGGATCGGAGCAATTGCACGAACTCCAGCCCGCCGACTGCATTTTCGCGACTGCCGGTGGCCCGTTCTGCCAGACCCGGCGTGGTCGTCTGCACAATGCCGTCGGGTGCCACCAGCGCAACCTCCACGCCTGCGCGCGACAATACTTCGCCCAATGGACCGGCCAACCGTTCGGACAGGCCATCGTAACTGCGCTGCGTACGAATTTCGTCGAAGCGCCAGACCAGATAGGCCTCGCCCCGCCCACTGCGCTCGATACGCAGGCGATATTCCATGTCGCCGCTGGACAGCCGGACAACAGGAACCTCGGCCCGTCCGTCTCTCCACGCACTCCGCGCCGCCTCCGATGCAGCTTCGCGCGACGCCGGATCCATTGCCAGTTCGTACGGAGCGGAAATTCCGTCGAACCATCCTTCATATGTGGAATTGGCGCACACCAGCCGGTTGGCGCGATCGACAATCGCAATGGCGCGGTGCCGGGTTTCGATTGCTGCACTGGTGACGGACCAGTCGGGTTGCAGCATCTGCGTCTCGGCAGGGTCGGTCTTGAGACGAGCGGCCAGCAGCAGCATCAGCAAGATCGCAATCAGCGCGCCGCCATACGCCAGCGCCACCACCGATTGCTGGCCGACCAGCCACACCAATCCGATGGAAATGATGCAGGCCGCCACGACTCCCAACATCAGTGGAGCAGGTGGAAGGCGGGTTATCGGATTGTCGTCCTGCACTTTCATGCCTCGCCATCTTTGCTCTGGCGTTCTTCAAGGCGACGCTCCATTGCGCGCAGACGGCGCTTGCGCTTGCGGGCCACGATGATGCGCCACCCGATGCTCGCCAGCACATAGCCGATCGACGCGCCGACGATGGCGAGGACGACGAAGCCGAAAATGGTCACCAGAACCGTCACGCCCACCCCTTCGAACAGATTGACGAACCACGACCAGCGGCCGCTGGTCATCTCGTCCTGAGCAGCGCCGCCCGTCGCCGCCAGATCCACCTTGAGAATGAACACACCCAGCTTGTTCGCCACCACGGCCCAGAAGGGAAAGGTCAGCGGATTGGTGATGAAAGTGACCAGCGCCGACAACGGCACGTTCGCACGTGCGGGCAAGGACATGAAAGCGGCAAGGAATATCTGCCCCACCGGAATGATGAAGCCGGCAAAAATGCCGAGCGCCACGCCGCGCGGGACGCTGCGGCGCGTGAAGCGCCAGAGTTCCGGCGTCAGAAAGCGGTGAGCAATGGGCTGCAAATACTTGTTTTCAGCCATCTGTTCGCGCGTCGGCATATGCCGGCGGATCCAGTCCGTCAGAAAGGTCTTCGATCTGCGCTTGCTCATTGACACAGCGCCGCCATGCGCTGCCTCGAAGGCGAGTTCAAGGGGGTGCGCGAAGCGGACTGCGACGAATGCGGCATGGCTGGCGATGTGGTTACCGCGGGCGCATTTTTTAAGGGCCGAATGGCTCGGTCAGCCCCGCTCGCGCATGAGGCGGGCCTTGTCGCGCTGCCAGTCGCGATCCTTGATCGTGGCGCGCTTGTCATGCGCCTGCTTGCCCTTCGCCAGCGCAAGCTCGACCTTTGCCCGACCGGTCGCGTTGAAATAGATCGATAGCGGAACAAGCGTCATGCCCTTGCGCTCGACCGCACCGAAAAGCTTCTGTATCTCGCGCTCGTGCAGCAGCAGTTTGCGTGGGCGGCGCGGTTCGTGGTTCAGCCGGTTGCCATGCGAATATTCGGGAATATTGGCATTGACCAGCCAGACCTGCCCATCGCGCACTTCGGCATAGCTTTCCTTGATACTGGCCTCGCCCGCCCGCAGCGCCTTCACCTCGGTGCCCTGCAACGCAAGACCCGCCTCGAAGGTATCTTCGACATGATAGTCGAACCGCACACGCCGATTATCGGCGACTGTCTTCTGCTTATCGAAAGTGGCGGGTTTGGGACGAGCCATAAGGCGGGCGCATGTAGGCGAGCGTGAGCCGCTTGGAAAGGGCCAGACCACGCTTTTCGCTTGCCAAGGTGCTGGCCGTTGTGACGATTAGGCAGATGAACGCCGAAACTTCCGCAGAACCTTTCATCATTCACGAAAGCCGGATCGCGCCGGGGACGCAGGCGACCATTGCCATTCCCGTCAGTCAGCAGGTGACGGGCCTGAACTCCGCGCTTTCCCTTCGCGTGATGCACGGTGCGCGGCGCGGGCCCTGCGTCTTCGTCAGCGCTGCCATTCACGGTGACGAGATCATCGGCACAGCCGTGATCCAGCGATTGCTCGAACGCCTGTCGCCCGAAATGCTGGCAGGGACGATCATTTTTGCGCCTGCCGTCAACATTTACGGTTTTGCCGCGCACAGCCGTTATCTGCCCGACCGGCGCGATCTCAATCGAAGCTTCCCCGGCGCGGAGCATGGCAGTCTGGCCGCTCAACTGGCTCACTGCTTCCTCACTCATGTCATCGATCGCTGTTCGCTGGGCATCGATATCCATTCGGCGGCGGTCCATCGCTACAACTTGCCGCAGATACGCATTGCCTCTGGCAGTCCCTATCTGTCGGAACTCGCCATGGCATTCGGCGCGCCCATTATCATAGAAAGTCCCCTGCGGCCCGGTTCGATGCGCGCCCTTGCCCACGAACGCGAGACGCCGATGCTCCTGCTGGAAGCAGGCGAAGCGCTTCGCTTCGACCGTTTCGCGCTCAATGTCGGCGTGGCGGGCGTTCTGCGGGTGCTTGCCCATATCGGGATGATCGATGCGGAAGACGGCCTGAAAGATGTCCACGTACCGCTGCGTTCCAACCGTTCAAGCTGGGTCCGCGCCCCGCGCGGCGGGGTCAGTCGCCGCATCCACAAATCGGGCGACGCCGTGCGCAAGGGCGAACCGCTGGCATTCGTCGGCGGCCTCTTCGGAGAGGACCCGATCAAGCTTGTCAGCCCATCGGACGGCGTAATCATCGGACATGCGACGCTTCCGATCGTCAATCAGGGCGATGCGCTATTCCATATCGCTGAAGTCGATGCGCTCAATCACGCGGGCGAGCATTCCGACAGTATCGTCGAAGCACTGGCGGTCAGCGATCCGCCCTTCCCCGCCGCGCCATTGCTCGACGAAGACGAAGTGCTCTAGATCAGGCCTGCAATCTCGAGCGCCTCGTCCACCGCCTTGCGGCTCGCCTCGCTGGCATTGCACAGCGGCAGGCGGACATCGGGCGAAAACCAGTCGTGTACCCGGCTGAGCGCATATTTCGCCGGTGCCGGGCTGGCATCGGAGAACATCGCATAGTGCAAGGGGAACAGCCGGTCGTTGAGCTCCCGCGCCTTGACCAGCTCGTTCGCTGCGATGGCATCGTGGAATTCCGCGCACAGCGCCGGGGCGACATTGGCGGTTACCGAAATACATCCGGATCCGCCTGCGGCCGAATGCGGCAGCCACAATTCGTCATTGCCGGATAGCTGACAGAACTCGCGCCCGATCCCCATCCGGTGATCTGCGACGCGGGAAAGGTCGCCGCTCGCATCCTTGATGGCCACGATCCGATCTGGGTATTTGCGCACCAGTTCGACGACCGTTTCGTCCTCGATATCCGTCACCGTCCGCCCCGGGACATTGTAGAGAACGATCGGCAGGTCGCTGTTTTCTGCAAGAAAGCTGAAATGGGCGATAAGGCCCGCCTGGCTCGGCCGGTTGTAATAGGGCGCGACGCACAGCCCTGCCGCGGCCCCCGCCTTCTTCGAAAACTGCATGTGCAGCAGCGCATTGCGCGTGTCGTTGGAACCGCAGCCGGCAATGACCGGGACGCGCCCGGCCGCCTGTTCGATGCAGACTTCGATCACCCGGTGATGCTCTGCATTCGACAGGGTCGATGCCTCGCCGGTCGTGCCGCAGGGCACCAATCCCTTGCTCCCGTTATCGATCTGCCAGTCGACGAGCTTGCGAAAAGCGGCTTCGTCGAACGATCCGTCGCGAAAAGGAGTCGCCAGAGCCGGAATCGAGCCTGAAAACATTTACGTGAGTCCTGCGTTAGAGATATGAAACAAGGCAGTTTTTGGCGGCACGCGCCATAATTCATTCAGCGCCTGATAAGGAGGGGCCGGGCACTATGTCCAGCATGGGCAGTAAAACAGTTTTCACTCTCGCACTTGTGCTCGGCACTTCGCTGGCATTCCCTTCAATCTCTCAGGCACAGGACAATGCGCGCACCAGCCTTGTCGCGCAGCAGCCGGGCAGCCTCGATCAGGCGGTCGGCCAGTGGGAATATCTGACAAGTCAGGAAAACCTGCCCTTCTCTTCCTACGCGGGCTTCATCAACAGCTATCCCGATTTCCCCAAGCAGGACCTGCTCCAGCGGCGGGCGGAAGCTGCGCTCGATCGCGATGCGCCGTCTCCGCAGACGCTCGTCTCCTTCTTCGACCGGCACCCGCCCCTCACCAATAGCGGCAAGGCGCGTTACGCCCTGGCGCTGGCTTCGCTGGATCGTCCCGAAGCGCTGGAGGTGGCACGCGAAGCCTGGCGTGGCGGCACGATGAGCGGCCCGGCAGAACTGTACATGCAGGGCCTGTTCGGCGCGCGTTTTGCGCCCGAAGATCAGGACGCGCGGATGGATGCGCTCCTGTGGCAGGGCAATTACGAAGCCGCCTCGCGCCACATCGTGCGGGTATCGCCGGCCTATCGTCCGACCGCGCAGGCACGGCTCGCCATGCTTCAGGGCAGCACGCCGTCGCAGGCAGGCGTTCCGGTTCCCCCCAACGCGATGACCGACGCCGGTTACGTTTACAATCTTGCCCGCTACTATCGCAATTCGGGCCAGCCCTACGAAGCAGTCAACCTGCTCTCGACCCGCGCATCCTTTGCGGCGCCTGCCTTCGATGGCACGCAATTCGTCAGCGAAGCCCTGGCCGTGGCCAAGAGCGCGGGTTCCGCGCAGGCTGTCAGCATCGCGTCGAAAATCGACGATGTCTTCGCCCCCGGCACGGACATTTCGGACGGCTCCTTCACTCTGCGCGACAAATATACCGATCTCATGTGGCTCGGCGGTACGAAGGCATTGTGGTCGATGGGTGACGGCGCCCAGGCCGCGCCGCTGTTCTATCGCTACGGTACTGCGGCCAAGACGCCGCTGACCCGTTCGAAAGGGTTCTATTGGGCCGGCCGTGCCGCGTCCCGCGCCGGTGATCGTGCCGGTGCCCAGCGTTACTGGGAAATGGCCGCCGAATATCCGGACTGGTATTACGGACAGCTCGCCCTCAGCGAGCTTGGCCGTCCCATGCCCACATTCGCGAATGTCCCCGCTGCCAGTTCGGCCGAACGCGCTGCTTTCGAAGCCGATCCGCTGACCGGTGCGCTGCGGGCGATTTCCCGCAATCGGCGCGACTGGCGGACCGAACGTGCCTTCTTCGAAGCCATTGCCCAAAAGGCGGACACGCCTGGCGAAATGGCTCTCGTCGGTCAACTGGCTGAACAGACCGGTATGGACGAAATGGCCGTCGTCGCAGGCCTCGTGGCGGGCGAACACGGCTTCAAGGGCTTCGAACGCCTCGGCTACCCGACCGTGCAGACCCATTCGGGCGCAAACTGGACGATGGTTCATGCCATCGCCCGGCAGGAAAGCGAATTTGACCGCAACCGTGTGAGCCATGCCGGTGCGCGCGGGATGATGCAGCTGATGCCCGGAACCGCACGCGAAGAAGCAGGCAAGATCGGGGTCAGCTACATGTCGGCGGACCTTACCGCCAACCCGAGCTACAATATCCGTCTCGGCGATGCGCACTTCGCCCGCCTGATGGACCGTTACGGCGGCGCTTATCCCCTGGCCATCGCAGCGTATAATGCAGGCCCGGGGCGAGTGAACCAGTGGCTCGCGGCCAATGGCGATCCGCGCAATGGTTCGGTCGACTGGGTTACCTGGATCGAACAGATCCCGTCCAATTTCGAAACGCGCTATTACGTCATGCGCGTGATCGGAAACGCGGTCAGCTATGCCAACATGCATCCGGACAAATCGTCCAGCTATGAACGCGATATCGGGAATTACCTGCGCCGCTGATTTGCGCTAGGGCGCAAGCCCATGCAGCCCAAATCCAATCCCGTCACGCCCGCTGGCTATGCCGCGATGAAGGCCCGTTACGACCATCTTCTTGGCACCGAACGGCCTGAAATCGTCGAAATAGTCAGCTGGGCGGCGGGCAATGGCGACCGCAGCGAAAACGGCGATTATCTCTATGGCCGCAAGCGCATGCGCGAAATCGATCGCGAACTGTCGCACCTTGCACGCCGGATGAAGACCGCGCGGGTCATCGACCCCGTCGAACAGCCCGACAAGTCACGGGCTTTTTTCGGGGCCACCGTCACTCTGGCGGACGAGGATGATAACGAACGGCTCGTCACCCTTGTCGGTGACGATGAACAGGACGCCAGCTCCGGGCGCATCGGCTGGTCGTCTCCCCTCGCCCGGGCATTGAAAGGCGCGTCGGTCGGCGATCTGCGCAACGTCAATCTGCCCGGCGGCGCGAAGGAATGGGAAATCGTTGCGATCGCATATGCGTAAACTGATCGCGGTCGCCGCGCTCACCTTGGCTGCGCCTCTCGCAGCGAAGGACAGCCTCGGCGTGTTTTCCGACTGGGGGGCATTTCGCGATCCCTCGCTACCGCGGTGTTATGCCATCGCGATGCCGGAAGACAGCCGCGCGCGCCGCGATTTCGAACCCTTCGCCACCATCGGAACCTGGCCGCGCCAGAACATCCGCGGGCAGGTTCACTTCCGCCTCTCGCGCCAGCTCGCGCAGCGGCCCCGCATTACGCTTTCCATAGGCGCCAAGAGCTTCCAGCTGACCGGCGGCGGCGGCGATGCCTGGGCTGAAGACCGCACGATGGATGCCGCCATCGTTGCCGCGATGCGTTCGGCCAGCCGCATGACTGTCCGCGCTACCGGCACCAACGGCCGTCGCTTCTCCGACAGCTATTCCCTGTCCGGCGCGGCCACCGCGATGGATGCAGCAACGCTTTCCTGTTCGCGACGCTGACAAAAAAAGGGCCGGAGAGCACCAAGCTCCCCGGCCCCTTCTTAATGGCGCAATGGCTTAGAAGCGCATGCCGACGCCTGCCATGACCTGGTGGCGGTCAAGGTCGACATCGAAGTTGCGGCTGGTGCTGCCGTCGGCGAATTCGATGTTCGCGTCGCTGTAGTTCGAATAACGATATTCGAGGTTCACGTAGGTGTTCGGGTTGACGGCATATTCAACACCTGCACCTGCGCGCCAGCCGTCCAGCTTGAAGTCGCGATCGGTTTCGACCGTGCCATAGTCGCTGAGGATGTTCAGCTTGGCATTGGTGTAACCGCCCTTTGCGTACAGCAGGGCATCGGGTGCGATCCTGGCACCGACGCGCGCGCCGATGTAGAGATCGCGGCCAGCATCCACTTCACCCAGCCCAAAGCCTTCGAAATCGCCGTCGTCGAAGTTGGTGCTCGCCGTGGAGTCGGTGTATTCACCTTCCACACCGACGACCGCGCCGCCAAGGTCCACGTCGTAACCGAGGACCACGCCATAGGCGAGACCGTCGATCGACTGGTCGTTGTTGTTCGGCTCGTTGTCGATGTCGACGCTGCTACCGGCCTGTACGGCGTCGTAACCCGCGGTCACACCTGCACGAAAGCCGGTGAACTGGCCATCGGTGCTCTGCGCCATGGCTGGGGCCGACATGCCGGCGATGGTTCCTGCGACGAGAAGAGCTGTTGTCTTGTTCATTATATACTCCGTTTTTTAACCCGCGATTTTTGCATCGCGTGGACTAGGAAAACGGTGGTTCCGCTGGCGAGTTTCATTAACGTAACACAACAAGAATATGTTGCATTAGGGACACATTATTACGGACCGGGCGTATACCTCCCGGGATGAAACGCAGAAATTTGCGCACCGTTCTCCCGCTGCAGAGTGAAACCGTTCACCTGTCGGAACCCTGTTCGGTGTCCGTAATTTTCGCGCAATTCTTCAATGTGGCCAAATCGCCCTCCACGCCTTATATGGGGCGCTCCCATGACCCAGACGACACTGATGAGCATCCCCGGGCAGATCGACCCGGTTCCCGTCGCGCGTGACATCACGCCGCGCGAAGACGGCCGCGTGGACCTGATCGGTCTGCCCAAGGACCGTATCCGCGAACTTTTCGACGAAGCGGGCCTCGACGCCAAGCAGGCGAAACTGCGTGCCAAGCAGGTCTTCCACTGGCTCTACCATCGCGGCGTGACCGATTTCGAAGCGATGACCGATATCGCCAAGACCATGCGCCCGTGGCTTGCCGAACGCTTCTTCATTGGCCGGCCGGACGTGGTCGAAGCCCAGCATTCGACCGACGGCACGCGCAAGTGGCTGCTCAGGACCTCGGACGGCCATGAATTCGAAATGGTCTTCATCCCCGATGCCGACCGCGGCACGCTTTGCGTATCGAGCCAGGTGGGTTGCACTCTGAACTGCCGTTTCTGCCACACCGGGACGATGCGCCTCGTGCGTAATCTCACTCCGGGTGAAATCGTCGGTCAGGTCATGCTGGCACGCGACGCACTGGGCGAATGGCCCAAGGGTTCGATGGCGGGTCTCGAAGTGGAGGAAGACAGCGCCCAATACACCTCCGATGGCCGGCTGCTGACCAACATCGTGATGATGGGAATGGGTGAACCGCTATATAATTTCGACAATGTCAAAGGTGCCCTCAAGCTCGTCATGGATGGCGAAGGGCTGGCCCTGTCGAAACGGCGCATCACGCTCTCGACCAGCGGTGTCGTTCCGGCAATGGAACGCTGCGGGGAAGAGATCGGCGTGAACCTGGCGGTTTCGCTCCACGCGGTGACCAAGGAAATCCGTGACGAGATCGTGCCGCTCAACAAGAAATACGGCATCGACGAATTGCTCGAAGCCTGCGCCGCCTATCCGGGCGCATCGAACGCGCGACGCATTACCTTCGAGTATGTCATGCTCAAGGACAAGAACGACACCGACGAGCATGCGCACGAACTCGTTCGCCTGCTGAAGCATTACAAACTGCCGGCGAAGGTGAACCTCATCCCCTTCAATCCCTGGCCCGGCGCGCCCTACGAATGTTCGACGCCCGACCGGGTGAAGCGCTTCTCCGAAATCGTGTTCGAACACGGCATCAGCGCACCCGTTCGCACCCCACGCGGGCGCGACATCGACGCGGCCTGCGGCCAGCTCAAGACCGCCGCAGAAAAGAAAAGCCGCGCCCAGCGCGATCGCGAAGCGGCCGAAGCATTGGAATCAGCCGCGACGGCCTGAGATCAACTTGCTGGCCACTGCCGCGGGAGTGCGGTTTGGTCGTACTGAAGTTGGAGGTTGGGATTACCGCTGATCCGGCCACACTCGCGTTTTACCGTGCCAACGCACCGCAATACACGCGCGACTTCGCTCAGAAGCCGAGCCGACATCTGGACGCATTCCTCGATCGCCTGAAAGCTGGCGCAAAGGTTCTGGAACTCGGCTGCGGGGCCGGATGCGACGCTGCGCGGATGATGGAGCGCGGGTTCGATGTCGATGCGACAGACGGCACCCCTGAAATGGTCGCAAAGGCGAACGAGCACTATGACGTTGGTGCGCGGGTGATGCGTTTCGACGAGCTTATGGCAGATGACGATTATGACGCGGTATGGGCCAATGCTTGCCTGCTTCATGTCGCACGGTCCGATCTACCGACCCTGCTAACAGCAATCCGCCGGGCGCTGCGTCCCTGTGGGTGGCACTTCGCAAGTTACAAACTCGGGAATGGCGAAGGTCGCGATCTGCTCGGACGATTACATAACTTCCCCGACCCGCAATGGCTCGAAGACAGCTATTGCAACGCCGGCTTCGCCATAGAGGGTGTGGACATCTTCCCCGGACAAGGCGCAGACGGCACACCGCGCGACTGGATGGCCTTGACGACCCGGCGCCCGTCCTGATCCTCTATGGATCTACGCGCTTTCCTACACCCCTCTCCTGTGCTGAAACGGGCGGATGGCACTCCCGGACCCTCAGGAAAACTGCGCGTTCCCGGGCCTTTCGCAAGCTGACATTTTTGTGCCCTGGACAGTGGTCCATGTGGTCCATGTCTATTACCGTGCGGGTCTCGAACCATCGGGACGGATGAGGGATTGCGCATGACGATTGTGGTCGAAGCCTTGTGCACGGGCCTGCCCCGGCCCTTCAACGGCGCAGAACTGAGCGCGATCGACAAGCGGCCTGCGCAGGGTCCGGTCATGATCCGCAGCTTCGGGCTCGAAGGGGACATGGTTGCCGACACCAGGCATCATGGCGGCCCCGATATGGCCGTGCATCACTATCCTCTCGACCACTATTACGCATGGGCTGAATGGCTCGGCGGTCACGATCTGCTGTCAGGTCCCTCCGCCTTCGGGGAGAACATCGAGGCTACGGGCCTCGTCGAAACCGACGTGCGCATCGGTGACCGTTTTCGTCTTGGCGAAGCCCTGCTGGAGGTCAGCCAACCCCGAAAACCATGCTGGAAGATCGAACATCGCTTCGGCCGGAAAGGCATGGTTGCGCATATTGTAAAGACGCACATCAGCGGCTGGTATTACCGCGTCATCGAAGAAGGCATCGCGCAGGCAGGCGATCGTCTGACGAAGGTCGATGAAGGCAAGACGGACTGGACCGTGGCACGCCTTTTCGCGGCGCTTTACGATCCAGCCTGCAAGCCAGCGCCAGACCAGCTCGAGGAGATTTGCATGCTCGAAAAGCTGAGCGAAGAGGTACGCCTTTCCTTGTCCCGAAAGCTCTGAAAACTAGCGGCTGGTCCTGTGTTTTGGCTCGGCTCATCGCGTTTTTGGCAGGACAACAGATCGTTCATCGGACGTTGTGGAGCCTCTGGCGATTTCGAGCGTCATCCACACACAAATCACGAATGAGGAGATTTCAGATGAACAGGATCGCCCTTGGTATCGCCGCAGGTTCGCTGGCAGCAATCGCCGCTCCAGCCGCCGCTGTCGAAATTGCACCCGCCCCTTTCACTTCGGCAAGCGCCTTGGTTGAAACGTCTGCCCCGACCACGACCGTGGCGGCCCTGCACGACCGTGACCGTCGTTATCGTGGCGGCCGTGGCCGGGTCTATGAC
The DNA here is from genome assembly GCF_019711555.1 of Qipengyuania pacifica. NCBI lineage: Bacteria > Pseudomonadati > Pseudomonadota > Alphaproteobacteria > Sphingomonadales > Erythrobacteraceae > Qipengyuania > Qipengyuania pacifica. The sequence goes on from NZ_JAIGNQ010000002.1 coordinate 192,379, forward strand.
GATCGCGGCCGTTACTACGAACCCCGCCGCATCAGCCGCCGTGACCGCATGTGGCGCGGCAATGACGGTCGCTATTATTGCAAGCGCGATAACGGCACTACCGGCCTCGTTATCGGTGCAGGCGTCGGCGCCCTTGCCGGCCACGAAATTGCCGGCCGCGGTGATCGTACCCTCGGCGCGATCCTCGGTGGTGTCGTCGGCGGCGTTGTCGGTCGCGAAATCGACAGGGGCAGCCTGAGCTGCCGCTAATCGTTGGATGTGATCGGGAAACCGGTCTCGCGGCGCGCCGCTACCGAACCATCGGTGGCGGCGCGCCTTTTCTTTGCCGGGCGTGCCGCTATGGTCGGCGGCGATGAGTGATGCCAGACCAGCAGTTCTCGTAACGGGAGGCGCGAAACGTATCGGCGCGGCGATCGCACGCGCATTCGGCCATGCTGGATGGCATGTGGTGATCCATTACGGAACCTCGCGGGAAGACGCCGCAGCGTTGGCGGACAGTCTCTTCTCGGCCGAAACGGTGCAGTGCGATCTCGAAGATGACGCGGCCACTGCGCAGATGATAACCGATCTGAGCGCCCGCCTGTCCGATTGGGCGGCACTGGTCAATTGCGCTGCCATTTTCGAAGCCGACGATGTAACCTTTCTCGATCCTGGCACGAATGCACGCACGATGCAGATCAATGCCCGCACACCCGCCCTCATGGCGCAGGCCTATCTGCGCTCGGCACGTGCAGTCGCCGGACGCCGCGTGATCCAGATTACCGATCAGAAGATCGCCAATCCCAACCCGGATTTCTTCAGCTACACGATGAGCAAGCACGCGCTGGCATCGACGGTCCCGATGCTGGCCATGGGCGCCGCCAGACCGGACGACCGGGTTTATGCCCTCGCCCCCGGCGCGATTCTTGCCAGTCACGATCAGCGCGAAGAGGAAACCGAAATCTCCCACCGCATGAACCTGCTGAAGCGCAAGACGGGCCAGGACGAGGTGGCGCAGGCCGCCCTTTTCCTCGCGCAAGGCCATCTCGCCAGCGGACAGACGCTATATTGCGACAGCGGGCAGCACCTGCTCTCTCAGCCACGCGACGTAATCTACCTCGCCCGAGAGGAACGGCACGCATGAAAAGACACGCCCTCAGCACGCGGCTCTGGCATTGGCTCAATCTGCTGTGTGTGGTCGTCCTGTTCATGTCGGGACTGACGATCTCGAACGCGCATCGTCGGCTGTACTGGGGCGACTGGGGCTTCGAAGCCAGTCAGGCATGGCTTATGGTGCCGCGCTTTCCCGACTGGATGACGATACCGGGGTATTACAGCCTGGCCGTTGCGCGGGACTGGCACATTCTGATGGCATGGCCTTTCGCATTGGGGCTGCTGTTCATGTGGATCGCGATGATGGTCAATCGCCATTTCAAACGCGATATCGTGACGAGACGCAGGGAATGGCGACCTTCCGCAATCTGGCGCGATGTCGTCGAACATCTCAAGCTCAATTTCGATCATCACGAAGGGAAGTACAATTTCCTCCAGAAACTCGCCTATGGCCTCGTGCTGGGTGTGTTTCTGCCGATGATGATCTTCACCGGCATCTCCATCAGCCCCGGTATGGAGCCGACCTTTGGATGGCTGGTAGACCTTCTGGGTGGACGACAGTCGGCCCGCAGCCTGCACTTCATCTTCGCTTTCGCGATCGCCGGGTTTTTTATCGTGCACGTTCTGCTGGTCATTCTCTCCGGACCCATCGGCCAGATGCGAGACATGATTACGGGAGGGCGCACGGCATGAAGCGTCGCAATTTCCTCGTCGCTGCGGGCGCGGCTCTGGTCGCCGGTTGTAACCGGATAGCCGAAACGAATGCGGGCAAGGCGGTTCTGGACGCCGCCGACAGTTGGCACAAGAATGCCCAGCGCCTGCTGACGAGCCGCGATGCTCTCGCTCCGGAATATCCGGCCAGCGCCATCTCGCCCTTCTTTCGCGGCAATGGCTCGACAGATCCGCAAAACGGCGACTATCCCCGTCATGTCGAGGAAGGCTTTGCCAACTGGCGCCTCGAAGTGACCGGGCTGGTCGCAAATCCGCTCAGCCTGAGCCTTGAGAACATCCGCAAGCTTCCCCAGCGCACCCAGATCACCCGCCACGATTGCGTGGAGGGCTGGAGCGCGATCGGCCAGTGGACCGGGCCGCAACTTTCTGTGCTGCTCGACGCTGCCGAATTGCGCGACGATGCCAGGTTCGTGATCTTTCGCTGCGCCGATAATCTGAACGGCGGCGATTATTACGAAAGCGTCGATTTGATCGATGCCTACCACCCGCAAACCATCATTGCTCATTCGCTGAACGGTCAGGCCCTTCCGGTGCGCAACGGAGCCCCGCTCAGGATGAGGATCGAACGGCAGCTCGGTTACAAGCACGCGAAATATCTCACGGGGATCGAAGCCGTCGCCAGTCTCGATGATGTGGGCCTCGGCAAAGGCGGTTACTGGGAAGACCACGCCGGATACCAGTGGTATGCAGGCATCTGATCGACCTTGGCATTGCTGCCCCTTCCTGCTCCGCGATCCCGCTTCGATTGACTTGCCCTCCCCCGGTGCCCCACAGACGCCTTTAATTCAGACAAGGGAGATCGCCTCAGATGTGGCTGCTCGATAAATTTTTGAAAGCCGCGATCAAGCAGGGCCGGATGGTCGTAACCGATTACGATGGCGCGACCTATGAGTACGGTTCCGCTTCAAAAGGCGAGCCCCCCCTGCACATCCGCCTGACCGACAAGAAAGCAGCCAATCACATCGCCCGCTACCCGCAGGTCGGCGCGGGCGAAGCTTTCATGTGGGGATGGCTTCATGTCGAAGAGCCGCACGATATTCGCGACCTCGTCCTCTTCGTGACCAAGAATGCCAAAGGTGATGGCGAACGGGCGCTGAAACCGCAGGGACCGCTGCGCAAGGCTGCCCAGAAACTGCTCGCGACAGTCGACAGCCTCAATCCGCGCGACAAGGCGCGCAAGAACGCCGAACACACGTACAATCTCACTCGTGAGCTTTACGAGCGCTTCCTCGACGAGGACCGTCAGTACACCATGGCCTATTACCGTGGCGATCCGGCCACGACCTCGCTCGAGAAGGCACAGCTCGACAAGAAGGCGCATCTAGCCGCCAAGATGTACGTGCAGCCGGGCCAGCGAATTCTCGATATCGGGTGCGGCTGGGGTGGGTTCGCGCTCTACCTCGCACGCCATTACGATGTGGAAGTCACCGGCGTCGCTCTCGCGCCAGACCAGATCGCTTTCTGCCAGGAGCGGGCTGAGGAAGCTGGCCTGGCCGACCGTGTGCGTTTCGAATTGATGGATTATCGTGACGTTACCGGAAGCTTCGACCGGATCAGTTCGGTCGGCCTTCTCGAACATGTCGGCACGCCGCATTACCCGCAGTTCTTCGAACACACCGCACGTCTGCTGGCGCCCAAGGGCGTCATGATGAGCCACTGCTGTGGCCGCGCAGGCCCTCCCGGATTTACCGACAAATGGACGCGCAAGTACATCTTCCCCGGCGGTTACATTCCGGCCCTCTCCGAACTCGTGAGCCAGAGCGAGAAATTCGGCTGGGAGGTAACGGACGTCGAAGCGATGCGCTTCCATTACAGTCACACTCTGGAAGAATGGTACAACCGCACCGTCCTTCACGAAAAAGAGATCGTCGAACTGTACGACGAACGCTTCTATCGCATGTGGTTATTCTATTTGGCTGGGGCAGAGCAGAGCTTTCGGCACGGCAATATGGTCAATTGGCAAATCCAGTATGTGAAGGATCGCGAAGCCATTCCGATGACCCGCGAATATCTGGAAGCGGAAAGCGCACGGCTCCGGGCCGCCGACGAGGGCAATGTGCCACAATGGCATCTCGATCCGGCTTTGCGCGAAGCTGCCGAGTAATACGCCTGCCTCCCCTGATTTGATTATCTCGTTTTCTTTCCTACCTTTGTAAGAGAAGGAGAGCTTTCATGGCAGGCGGTTGGGCGCGCGATGGCGCCGTACAGGACCAGATCGACGACACCGTGTCCGACGCGGTGAGCGCAGCACGTGCACGTCTGCCGGTAGGCGAAAGCGAGCGGTGGTGCGTTGAATGTGGGGAGGAGATTCCCGAGAAACGCCGCGAAGCCCTACCCGGCGTCAAGCGGTGCGTTGCCTGCCAGTCTGGCCGTGATGCGAACGCGCGCAGTTCGGGCATCAACCGCCGGGGAAGCAAGGACAGTCAATTGCGCTGATGCTGGCGCACGCCCATGAAGCGTGTGAGCATTTCAGCTTTAGACGGGCAAAGCGTGAAACGATTGCCTAGCGCCCCCTCCCCCTGCTAGCGGCGCGCGCGTAACAGCAAGGTGCCCCCATGTCCGATATCAAACGCGTCGTCCTCGCCTACTCCGGTGGTCTGGATACTTCCGTCATCGCCAAATGGCTCGAGGTAGAGCGCGGACTGGAAGTGGTCACCTTTACTGCAGACCTTGGTCAGGGTGAGGAAATCGAGCCTGCGCGTGAAAAAGCACGCGCGATGGGTATTCCGGACCAGCATATTTTCATCGAAGATCTGCGTGAAGAGTTCGTGCGTGATTTCGTCTTTCCGATGATGCGGGCAAATGCCCGCTACGAAGGCGACTATCTGCTCGGTACGAGCATCGCCCGCCCGCTCATCTCGAAGCGCCTCGTTGAAATTGCTCATGAAACCGGCGCGGACGCAATCGCCCACGGGGCGACCGGCAAGGGCAACGACCAGGTCCGGTTCGAACTCTCGGCCTACGCGCTTGATCCTGACATCAAGGTCATCGCTCCTTGGCGCGAATGGGACCTCACGAGCCGGACCGCGCTGATCGCATGGGCGGAAGCGCACCAGATCGCCGTGCCCAAGGACAAGCGCGGTGAAAGCCCATTTTCGACCGACGCGAACCTTCTTCATACCTCGTCTGAAGGCAAAGTGCTCGAGGATCCGTGGGAGGAAACCCCGGATTATGTCTACTCGCGCACCGACCATCCGGAAGATGCGCCCGATACGCCCGAATACATCACTATAGACTTTGAAAAAGGCGATGGCACCGCCTTGAACGGCGAGGCGATGAGCCCTGCAACGCTGCTCGCAGCGCTCAACGATCTGGGCCGCAAACATGGCATCGGCCGCCTCGATCTGGTTGAGAACCGTTTTGTCGGGATGAAGAGCCGGGGAATGTACGAAACGCCCGGCGGAGAGATCTATGCCCGGGCCCACCGCGGCATCGAGCAGATCACGCTCGACCGGGGCGCCGCACATCTCAAGGACGAGCTGATGCCGCGCTATGCCGAACTGGTCTACAATGGCCTCTGGTTCAGCCCTGAGCGTGAAATGCTGCAGGCCGCAGTGGACCTCAGTCAGGAAAAGGTATCGGGCACCGTTCGCCTGAAGCTCTACAAGGGCAATGCGATGGTCGTCGGGCGCAAATCGGCCAACTCGCTTTATTCCGAAGCCCATGTGACCTTCGAAGATGACGCGGGCGCGTATGACCAGAAAGACGCCGAAGGCTTCATCAAGCTCAATGCTCTGCGTCTTCGCCTTCTCGCAAAACGCGATCGGTAATTACGCTAACAAGAGCTCAAGGCAGTGTAATATTACGCCGCCACACCCTCTGACATTATGATTTTGCGATAAAGCGATTGGTTATCCACCTTCCTCCACAAGCAAATCTGGGGAAAGTGGATAACTCGCGCCTTGCGCGCTGGACGAATCGCTACATCGGGAGCAGCTTCAGGTCATCGGAACGGCACGGACATTCGACGAAATTGAGAGCCTAACGGCTTGAAATTACGGAGAATATCCAAACCGGAAAGACATGGAAGAAGCTGTCCATGTGTTTCCAGAGACTGACGTGCTGAAGACTTCGGTCTGACGCAAGTGGGTCGATGACGGAGCGCAGAAAACTTCTTTTATGGATCGGGCCAACCGGTCGTCTGCTGATGAAGCATCTGAAGAAAAGGTCTTCGGACCGGATCCATGATGCTGATGAAAGCGAATGACCATTATGGGAAGCGCGATCTCGGTGCCGCCCATCGCTGGCCAGCCTGGGACAGAAGCGAGGGTCTTCGGATCTGGCGCACTCGACCGGGTAGGCCGCCGGACGGAACCGGATGCCGGTGCGAGCGCCGGTGACAGAACCGGACGAACATCTTCGGATGCTCAGAAGGGAAAACATCGGATGCCAAGTTCTCGTCTTCGGACATGACCACGCATCGGTGAGAGTGGGGTCGGCAGCAATGCCGGCCCCACTTGCTTTGCCGCGACCGGACAACGGAGCGGGAATCATAGAACCAGCTTTGGTATCCCGCGCCCCAATCAGCCACGAAATACGGTAGGAAAGCGCGTCGTCGTTCCCGATCTACGATGAACTGTGGCACGAATGGGGCAGTTGGCTGCCGTGTTAAGGACTCCTGCGAAAGGCTCCCGTATAGACGCCGGAACCGAACGGGAGGTCCAGAATTATGGCCAATCGCGCGCTTCGCAGCATAGTACTTCTTGCAGCCCTTGCGCTGCCCGCAACCGCGGCTCAGCCGCGTGAGAACGCCAACACCGCGACCGCGAGTGCCGCGTTCGACGCCAATCTGGTCGCGCGCACGGCGCTTCCGACTGCGCCGGCACCGGCGGCCAATGCCATCGACCTGTCGCATATCGATCCACCCGTCGATGCATCGCCTGTCGCTACGTCGATCGGGGGTGGGGTTGCTTCCTATTACGGCCGACGCTTCCATGGCCGGCCCACCGCCAGTGGCGAAAAGTTCGACATGAACGCGATGACGGCAGCGCATCGGACGCTTCCATTCGGCAGCCTGGTCGAAGTAACGAACCCGCGTAACGGGAAAACGGTGACGGTCCGCATCAACGACCGGGGGCCCTTCCATGGTGGCAGGGTCATCGATGTGAGCCGCGCTGCGGCGACGGAACTCGGGCTGATCGGCCCGGGAAGCGGAACCGTGGAACTCGCCGTTCTGGATTCAGCGGCGTAACAGCCCTTCCCCGCCCGGCGGATCAGCTGGGCGTCGACAATTCCGATTCAACCACAAGCCGGACCAGCCCCGCCATATTCCGCGCGTCGAGTTTGGCGAGGATATTGCCGCGGTGCACCTCGATGGTGCGCGGGCTGATGCCGAGCGGTTCGGCCATTTCCTTGGTCGACAGCCCCTGCGAGATGCCTTCCGCGATTTCGCGTTCGCGATCGGTGAGGACCGCGAGCATGCGCCGGGCGCGAGCGGCGACCTGCGCGGCTTCCGAGCGGAGCGGAATACGTTTTTCGAGCGCTTCGAAGCTGCGCCAGAATTCGATCCCGTCGGTGGGCCACTGGACATAGCCGACGCAGGGGCCGTTGGTGAGTTCTAGGACGCGGCTCATCTGCGGGGTCCGGCCGTAGGCCACCAGGGGAAAACTTTCGAGTTCACGGTCGAGCACATCGGCCGCGGCTTCGACCTGATCGCCATCGTCGCCGACGAAGACCCAGGCATCCTTGGGACGCTGCGTACCAAGCTCTTCCATGCGGTCGAGGGGGATTACGTAACCCTTGCGGGAGAGATTGTGAGCGAGCTGATTGCGACAAGAAAAGTCGCGGTCCACCACGATGAATTGTCTGTCTTGCACGTTTTCGACCCTGTTTTTTATGCCACCATGAACTTTCCGTTCATAATGATTAACTACGTGTAACTGATTAGGTGCCAAGATTGCGAGACATTGTGCAGTATGACATGATATTGGATGTCATTCGAATCAATGTCATCCGCTTGACGGACATAGGGGTCTGCGCGTGATCGAGCTGCTCAAACGGATCAAAGCGTGCGCCGACCGGGATTCGCTGCTCGACATGCTCGGGGCCCATTTCCGCGAACAGGGGTTCGAGGGGTTCGGGTACATGGTGCCGTCGACGGAGGAGCCGGGCGCCATGGTTTTCGAATTGCGCGGCCTGCCGGAGGCGTGGCGGAACATCTATCGCGACGAGGGGCTGAGCAAGTCCGACCCCTTCCCCCAGTATGTGGCGCGGCACCGGCACCCGATCCAGCTGAGCGACGTGTGGAAGAGCGGGACGCTGACGCCGGCGGAACGCGAGTTCGTGGGCCGCGCGCGCGCGGGCGGAATTACCGACGGCTTCCTGATCCCCACATTCGGATCGCACCAGCAGATGGGCATTTTCGCGCTGGGTCAGGTGACAAGCCCCGAAGTGCTGCAGCGCGCCGATATCGACGAATTGCAGGCGATCATGCAGGCGGCGCATACGCAGCTGGACCGGATCAACCAGCAGGGCGTGTTTCCCAGGCTGGCACCGCGCGAGGTGGAGATCCTGCACTGGATCGCGCACGGCAAGACCAATTCGGAGATCGCATCGATCCTCAACATCGGCCTGCCCACCGTATCGACCTATATCCAGCGGCTGTTCGCCAAGCTGGAGGTGAACGACCGCTCCGCCGCGGCGGTCAAGGGCGTGAAGTTCGGCATCATCTCGGTCTGAGCGAACCAGCGCACCGGCCCTGCCTGCCTGCTTACGCGATCATGAGGGGGAGTGGGAGGAGCCGGCCGCGGGGTTCGTGAGGGAGGGGAGGGATCATCTCGCCCCGCAGCCGGGTCCATCACCCACCCAATGCCCCGCCCGCCAGCGCTATCCCGCCCCTGCGACGAAACGTGCTGCGGTTGCGAGATGCGGAAGGGGTTCATCTGCGGGCAAGGCCGGAGCCGCCGCAAGCCCCTCGCCAGCGCCCTACCTCGGGCCTGATCCCCCGCCCGTGTGCTTCTCGTCCTGATCCTCGATAGGTGCCCAGTCGCCGAACTCGTTCTTCGCATAGGCGACGAAGTCCACGCCGTAGCGCCACCAGTCCTCGTCCCCCGCCTCGAAGGCGGCAATCTGGCATTCCTCGATCTGCGCAGGATCGCCGCCCAGCTCGTCCGGCTCGGGCGCATCGAGGGGGCGCTGGTCCTCCATCTCGTTGAGCAGCCGCGCGACGGGCGGGTAATGCGGGCAGGCGCGGCAGGAGGGCCAGCGCGGCTCGCCGCAACACGGCCCCTCCCCCTTCGCGCTCAGCACGGGTTCGAAGCCGTCCTTGCCCATGCGGTAATGCGGCCTGCCGCCATCGGTGCCATTGCGCGCGGCGATGCAGTCGCAGGGCGGTTCGTCGGGATGGCGTTCCTCGCGGGGTGGCGCGGCATCCTCCGCTGCAGACATGGACCGGGTGTTACACTGTCCAGGCGATAAAATTTCCGGGGTGCCGGGGGTGTGGTTTGCGCCATGCCCTGCGACCGGCTCGGGGCGAGCGGAGGGTTCAGGACCGGCGGCGGTGGGCTTGGCCCCCTCGCCCACATCAACGTCGATCGGCTCGCCTGCGCGCATACGGTGCAGCAGGCCGTCGAAGTCCTCCGCCAGCGCCTCTATCCGCGCGTCGGTGCGCATGCGGTCGAGGCGGCCGAGATGGGCGAGCAGCAGCCGGTCGCTGACGCGCCGCCGCGTGCCGACGATCTCGCCGTGATACCAGACCTCCTCCTCCACCCCGGACATGGCGTAATCGGCCAGCAGCGCCTCTGCCTGCCCGCGCGCGATCACCATGGCCGCATCCCAGGCGCGCCCGAAGGGGGCGCTGGAGCGGCGCGCGCGATAGACGCTCTGGTGCGAAATTTTCACCCGCCGCGCGGCGGAGCGCACGCTGCCGCTGACCGCCAGCGCTTCGAGAAAGGCGATGCGCAGGTCGAGCGTGAACTGCGTCTGCGGGGCGCGCGTCTCGTCGCCGGGCAGATCCTCGACCAGCGCGGGGAAACCGGCAGGCGAACGAAATGCGGCGGGCGCGGGACCGGGCGACGTCGCGGCGGCAGGGGTCAGGTCGGCAGGGGCAGGCGCGGGTTCTGCGCAGGGTTCGGGCGGAGCGCCCTGCCCTTCCCCCCGCCGGCGCAGCGCCGCGCCGATGCGGGCGCGCGGTTCGGCGGGGTCTTCCGGTGTGGGAGCGGCTGGCGGTTTGGCGGCTTTGGCACGCGTTTCGGCGCGCCTGGCGGTCTCGGCCTCCGCCAGTTCGGCGGCGGAGATGAAACGACCCTGACGGGCGGGCATGAAGGACATGGGTTCACCTTGCGAAAGTGGAAGGGAACCGGTCCAGCTATAGAGATAATCGCGTGTAGGACAGCGCCTTTTGCGCGCGCGGCGGCGCGCCTAGCTGCCGGAGCGACGGTGGCGGATAATCCACTCGCCCAGAAGCCACGCGCTGACGAACGCCGTCACGACGAGAAGGGGTATAAAGACTTGGGTGGGCATGCGACCGCTCCACTACGCTAGGCGGGAGCAATGCCGAAGCTTCTCTCAGTCACCGAAAGGCCCGTGATCGGTCCGGCGATGGAGGCTGTATAGCAGGTTTTGGCGTTGTGGCCATTAATGCGTGACTAGGGGATGTAGCGGGGGGTGATGCGGTGAATTTGTTCAAACAAAGATGAATATGTTCGATCACACCATCGCCATTAGTTCGATGCTCGACGCACACGTTCTTCGCGGACGGAACCGTTAGCGAGCAAGAATTTTCTTGCTCTTTTGCACTTTATAAACTCCTATCCGCGATCGGAGGGTTCATGGCAGAAACTGGTAATTCAATACGGGTAAAAGGGCCGAAGGTGGACCCAATCCATCTTCATTCTTTTGAAATTCAAGGGCTTTTTGGTTACTTGGATCACGGAATAAAATTCCCAAGAATTGACCCCGAAAATCGCCGACCCGAACTTTGTATCTTAGAAGGCCAGAATGGCACCGGTAAGACCACGATTATGCAAATAATCGCTTCGGCCCTTACGGATTTGACTTTCGACAAGCTTCGAGAGGTTCCTTTCAATTATGTGGCAATTAATTTTAGTGACGGCGACACCCTTGGAATTGAACATCGAGAAGATCCAAACTTTCCCCTGCAAGTAACTTTTGGCGAACACAGTGTTTCGCTGTATAAAAGTCGTGATAATCCTAACTATGATCGACAGCAGCGATTGGCAATTGATGAGTTCCGCCAATTTGCGATGCCAAAGTTGGAAACAATTAATTTTGAGCTTCTTACCATCGAGAGGACACTCGACTTATTGCGGCAGCGAGAAGAGCCAAAGTTGCAATACGGACAAGCCTTTCGAACACGTAAAGAACGCAAACCCTTGGCTTTTAGAGTAAAGGAATTTCTGAAAGACGCTCAAGTTGACTACCGAAGGTTTTTTCAAACAAGCCAATTCGATCTATTTCCGCACATTTTTAACCGATTTGCCAATCCTCAAACGGAAGTCACGATTTCCGAGATCCGTTCGCGGACGGAAAGGCTCCTAGAAGAGAATGAAAAGGTCGAGCGTTTTGGATTACAAACTGATCTTCACGAGATACGTGCACTACAATCAGTTCTGAATGATACTCGGCTTGAGGAAGACACTCATGCGTTTTCGCTTGTGGAAAGCTACGTTGAAATCCACGAGAATAGGCAGCGAAGCCGAGAGCTCATTCTAAGCCGCATAAATCAATTCGAACGACTAATGGATGATTTCTTGGTCGGCAAAATCGTTAGAGTGTCGACAGATTACGGTCTGGAAATCAGATCCGAGACCGGCATTCTCTCAGAGTATGACCTTTCGTCGGGTGAATATCATTTTCTTTATATGATGGTTTCAGCATTACTTTGCCAAAGAGAAGGCACCGTCTTAGCTATCGATGAACCCGAATTGTCGCTCCATGTGAGCTGGCAGCGCCGCCTAGTCGCTGCCTTATCTCATTGCGCTAGCGGTGCGTCACCTATGTTCTTTTTTAGTACCCACTCAACTGCCATCTCTGCTGAACACTCTTATGCTGTTCAGACTTTGTCGCCGATTGAGTAACTTTCGATGTCTAAATATACAGTCGCAGAATTCTTTTATCGTTTTCGTACGCAAGAACCAGATGTAAATGTTCTAATCGTCGAAGGTCCTGGAGACACGAAGTTTTGGTCCTTGCTCGCACCGTCGGAGGTTAGAAACAATTCCACCATAATGGCTGTAGATGCGGTTGAGGTGACAGGTCCAAACAACAATGGAAGTAAAGAGCGGGCCCTAGAGTTAGCCAGACTCTTGGTCGGAACAGACCTTTCGGATCGAGTAAAAATTTTCGTCGACGCCGACAATGATCACATTCTAGCGACTGAGCATTTTCAACATGTTCTGATCACAGATTACCGGGATATCGAGGGTTACGTTACCACGGCCGCTGATTTGCAGATTATCGTACAAGCGTCCGGTTGCTCAGACGAAAAGTTAGATGAAGTGATAAATGCTGCGCTATCATTTGGTAAAATCGTGGGATTATTTCGAGCGGCAAATGATGATTCCGGCGCTGGTCTGAGAATTACTAAGACTATCGAGAGAAATCCGCGACGGTACTTCCAATACAAGGATAACGCGCCATTTTTTGATCGAGACAGATTATTGGCATCACTGCTGGGAGGCGGTGCTGGTCAGGGAAGAGTCGATGCTTTCCGTGCGAAACTTCAACAATTAGAAGAGCACCACGTTGCTACTGATCCTCGTCTTTGCGTGCGCGGAAAAGATATTGGTATCATTACGGCCGCCCTTATTCGTGGCGATCGTGCTTCCGTGGACAGTTCGCTGAGGACCTGCCTTTTGTGCAACTGCACAACAAAGTTGGAAGAGGCCAATTTGAGAGAAGCTTATCAACACGTAGTATAATCTCGCACTACGCACGACCTCGCTAAATAGGGCGTCGCTTGTGCGCTTCCTTTTACCGTTTCAGCTTTGGCTTGAGGTTTTGCCCGGTAGTCGCGAGCACCTCGGGCGCGCCCTGCGCGAAACCCTCCCCGCCCCCACGCCGCAGATGCACGCTGACGGGCGTGTGCGAACGGGGGAAGCGGGACTGTATTAGAGAAGCGCTCCACATTCGGGCGACGAAGCTACGATTATATCAAGTAATCTTTGCTGCAGTCGCCCCATCTCGGTACCCTAACGGCCCGAGACTGATCACCTACATGGCAACGGAATGCCTCAGCGCGAAAACTTGTCCGCTAGAGACATGTTCTCATTTCTCGCCAAGCCGGGGATAAGAAATAGGTCAACAATGATCCAAATTCCCAAGGGAATCCATGCTATGAATAGCGTGGCCCAGCCCAGCAGCCATAGAACAAGCTGAACAGCGCCGGTGCCAGTGCGCCCCAGATAGAAACGGTGCGCTCCAAACCCACCAAGAAAAATGCAGAGTAGATAGGCTACGCCAGTCGACTTGCGGTTCGCATCGTACATCATGTGTGCGCGTGCGTTCGCCAAGGTATCGCTATCAGTTGTCATAGTCCCCCCAAATTCTACTCGTCAGAATGACGTTGGAAGTTCTTCTAAAAGAAGCAGAATTATGAAGATCTTGTGAAGAGGCTTATGGGAAGGTTGTGCCTATCGCAGAGGGTGCGTTGGACCAGAGGTCGATAATTCAATTGGCAGGCGGCATATATATGCCTCGCGCCTGCCCCATCACCCCTCCACGCCCGCAAGCCGCGCATACCGCAGGTCTTCCGCGTCGAGTTCCGGCAGCTTCTCCGCCAGTAACCGCACCGCCTCCACCGCGTTGCGCACGTCCAGCTTCGTGAAGATGTTCGCCCGGTAGGTTTCCACCGTGCGCGGGCTGAGTCCGAGATCGCGCGCGATCTCCTTGCCCGTGCAGCCGTTGAAGATGCCGGCCAACACCTCCTGTTCGCGCGGAGTCAGCACCTCCACCAGCGCGCGGCTGCGGGCGTAGGCCTGGTTGCGGCGAAAGATCTCCTCCGCCTTGTCCGCGCCGAGCGCCAGCGTGCGGCACAGCCGGTCGTGCGCGCAGGGCCAGTCGAGATAGCCGACGGCGCCGTAGCTGTGCAGCGCCTCCACCACCCGTTCGATCGACGGGGCGCTGCTGTAGGGGATCAGCGGAAAGCGCATGCCGCCGCGTTCCAGCCATGCGTGCAGTTCGCCAAGCCGGTCCCCTTCGTCATGCACGAAGATCTGGCAGCGGGCGGGCCATAGCTCTGCAATCTCGCGCGGGTCGGCAGCCGAATGTGACAGGCCCAGCCCGGCGAGCGCGCAGGCGAGATCGCGCTGGCGGGTGAAATCGGGGTCGACGATGATGAACTTGGGCTGCGCCACGATGCTGTCCGGTCCTTGCCGGAGGGGTGTGTTCCGGGGGGCCGCATGTGCGGAACAGGGAACGAACGCGCCAGTCACGTGATTGAGGGACATGGGATTGAAGGAACGCTGCAGTAAGCAGCGCAGCATGACTGTCGGTTCGCGAAACGAAATATCACCAAGGAGGTGGTTGCGTAATGCCCGGCAGTGAAATCTTTCGTCAGATCGACGAGGCCGCAACGCGCGACGAGGTGCTGGATGTGCTGGCCGAATTCTATCGCGCGCGGGGCTTCCGATCGTTCTGCTTCGTCATTCCCATGGTCACCAAGCCCGACCAGTTCCGCCTGTACGAGCGCGGCATGCCGCCCGAGTGGATGCGGCGCTATCTGGAGCGCGATTTCGACCTGATCGACCCTGTGTCCACCGCGGCGACGACCCGCAACGAGGTGGGTACGCTGGGCGAATTGCTGAAGCAGCTGACGGTGAACGACGTGGGGCGCCTGTTCGTGGAAGAAGCGACGCGGATGGGCCTGACCGACGGGCTGGCGATCCCGACATCGGGCCTGCGCCATGCGCGCGGGTTCTTCGGCGTGGACAATGTGGCGGCGGAGGACCTGGCGAAGGTCGACCGGTCGCTGATGTGCGCGGTGGCGCAGCACGCCCATCTGCGGATCGACCGGATCGAGGAGGAACACGGCGCCGGGATCGACGGGCTGTCCCCGCGCGAGGCGGAAATCCTCAACTGGGTGGCGGCGGGCAAGTCCAACCCGGAAACCGCGATGATCCTGGGCATCAGCGAGGCGACCGTGGGCACGCATCTGAAGCGCCTGTTCACCAAGCTGGGCGTGCACGACCGGGTTTCGGCCGTGCTGGCCGGGTTCAAGCTGGGGATGCTGCGCTGAAGCGGCAGCGGCGGGGCGCGAGGGCCCCTATGCCGCCGCTTCCTTCTGCCGTTCGAGCATGGGCGCGAGATAGGCGCCGGTGAAGGAGCCTTCGACCCGGGCGACGTCCTCGGGCGTGCCCTGCGCAACGACCTCCCCGCCCCGCACGCCGCCGCCGGGGCCGAGATCGAGGATGTGGTCGGCGGTCTTGATGACATCGAGATTGTGTTCGATCACCACGACCGAATTGCCCTGATCGACCAGCCGGTGCAGCACTTCGAGCAGCTTGCGCACGTCTTCGAAATGGAGGCCGGTGGTCGGCTCGTCGAGGATGTAGAGCGTCTGCCCGGTGCTGCGCTTGGCGAGTTCCTTGGCAAGTTTGACGCGCTGCGCCTCGCCCCCGGACAGCGTGGTCGCCTGCTGGCCGACCTTGACGTAGCCGAGGCCGACCTCGTTCAGCATCGCCATCTTGTCGCGGATGGGGGGGACGGCCTTGAAGAAGGTTTCCGCATCCTCGATCGTCATGTCGAGCACGTCGGCGATGGAGTGGCCCTTGAACTTCACCTCCAGCGTTTCGCGGTTGTAGCGCTTGCCGCCGCATTCCTCGCAGGTGACGTAGACGTCGGGGAGGAAGTGCATCTCGATCTTGATGAGGCCGTCGCCCTGGCATGCCTCGCAGCGGCCGCCCTTGACGTTGAAGCTGAAGCGGCCGGGCTTGTAGCCGCGAGCCTGGCTTTCGGGGAGGCCCGCGAACCAGTCGCGGATCTGGGTGAAGGCGCCGGTGTAGGTGGCGGGGTTGGAACGCGGGGTGCGGCCGATGGGCGACTGGTCGATCTCGATCACCTTGTCGCAATAATCGAGGCCGGTGACCTTGTCGTGCGCACCGGCGACCACGCGCGCGCCGTTGAGATGGCGCGCGGCAGACGCATAGAGCGTGTCGATGGTGAAGGACGACTTGCCCGAACCCGACACGCCGGTGACGCAGGTGAAGGTGCCGAGCGGCAGCGACGCGGTGACGTTGTTGAGGTTGTTCGCCCGCGCGCCGTGGACGGTGAGCTTGTGCCCGTTGCCCTTGCGCCGCTTGGCCGGGACGGCAATCTCGCGCCGGCCGGTGAGATAGGCGGCGGTGAGCGATTTCTTCGACTTGAGCACCTGTTTCAGCGTGCCTTCGGCCACCACCTCGCCCCCGTGGACGCCGGCGCCGGGGCCGAGATCGACCACGTAATCGGCGGCGCGGATCGCGTCCTCGTCATGTTCCACCACGATGACTGTGTTGCCGAGATCGCGCAGGCGCTTCAGCGTTTCCAGCAGCCGGTCGTTGTCGCGCTGGTGGAGGCCGATGGAGGGCTCGTCCAGCACGTAGAGCACGCCCGACAGGCCCGAGCCGATCTGCGATGCGAGGCGGATGCGCTGGCTTTCCCCGCCGCTCAACGTCCCGCTGGTCCGGTCGAGGTTGAGATAGTCGAGCCCGACATTGTCGAGGAAGCCCAGCCGCTCGTTGATTTCCTTGAGGATGGCATGCGCGATCTGCGCCTGCGTTTCGGAAAGCTGGCCAGGCAGCGCGAGGAACCAGCCCTTGGCATCGGCCACGCTCATCTTGGTGGGGGTGGCGATATCGGTCGGGCCGTCGGGGCCCGGGACCTTCACCGCCAGCGCCTTTTCATTGAGGCGCTTGCCGCCGCAGGTCTCGCACGGCTGCGCGGTCTGGAACTTGGCCAGCTCCTCGCGCATCCAGGCGCTTTCGGTCTGCAGCATGCGGCGATTGAGATTGCCGATCACGCCTTCGAAGGGCTTCTTGACCGTGTAGCTCTTGCGCCCGTCCTTGAAGGTGAGCGGGATGGCGCGGCCCTTGGTACCGTAAAGGATGATGTCGCGGATTTCCTTGTCGAACTCCTCCCACGGGGTGGTGAGATCGAATTCGAATTCCTTCGCGAGGCTGGCCAGCACCTGCATGTAATAGGGTGACGGCGGATTGCTCTTGGCCCAAGGCACGACCGCGCCCTTCTTGAGGCTGAGCGCTTCATTGGGCACGACCAGTTGCGGGTCGAACAGCTGCTTTTCGCCGATCCCGTCGCAGGTCGGACAGGCCCCCTGCGGCGCGTTGAACGAGAACAGGCGCGGTTCGACCTCCTCGATGGTGAAGCCGGATACCGGGCAGGAGAAGCGTTCGGAAAAGACGATGCGGTTGGCAGGCAGGCCCGCCCCCTTCATCGCCCCGCCCGCTTCGCCTTCATCCTCGCGCCCCGGCACGACACCATCGGCGAGATCGACATAGGCGAGGCCATCGGCAAGCTTGAGCGCCTGTTCGAAACTGTCGGCGAGCCGCGTCTCGATCCCTTCTTTCACGGCGAGGCGATCGACGACCACTTCGATGTCGTGCTTGAACTTCTTGTCGAGCGCGGGCGCTTCCTCGATCCCGTACATCTCGCCGTCGATCCGCACGCGGGTGAAGCCGGCCTTCTGCCATTCAGCCAGTTCCTTGCGGTATTCACCCTTGCGACCGCGCACGACGGGCGCGAGCAGGTAAAGCCGCGTGCCATCGGGCAGCGCCATCACGCGATCCACCATGTTGGACACGGTCTGCGCCTCGATCGGCAGGCCGGTCGTGGGCGAATAGGGCACACCGACGCGCGCCCACAGCAGACGCATGTAATCGTAGATCTCGGTCACGGTCGCCACGGTGGAGCGCGGGTTGCGGCTGGTGGTCTTCTGTTCGATCGAGATGGCTGGCGACAGCCCGTCGATATGTTCGACATCGGGCTTCTGCATCATTTCGAGGAACTGACGCGCATAGGCGGACAGGCTTTCGACATAGCGGCGCTGCCCTTCGGCATAGATCGTGTCGAAGGCCAGGCTCGACTTGCCCGACCCGGAAAGCCCGGTGATGACGATCAGGCTGTCGCGAGGCAGATCGATATCGACGCCCTTGAGATTGTGTTCACGCGCGCCGCGGACCGAGATTTTGGTGAGTGCCATGAAAAGGAGAGTGTTCCCGTTGTGTTCGAAATTACGTGGTATCCGTGAGGACGCGTTATCGCAACCTTTCCACGTTTGCCTGCCACATGGGAACGAACGATCGAAAACGCCAGTGGGCCCCTTCGACCCGAAAAACCATTGCCGCGACAAAGATTTGGCGCGGAGGCCGATAGAGACCCCCGTATTAGCCCCTAGTCCGGCGCATCGAGCAAAAAGTTCATTAACTGGTAATCATAAAGATAACCAATCGGTTAACCCGATCTGCGAACGCGTTCGATAAGGGATTGGTAAGGATACTTCCTAGGGTATCGGCGATTCGGTCCGAAGACCAAATTAAGATTATCAAACAGATGTTTACGCCCGTTCCTAAATGGGAGAACATCAATGGTTAGAAGCAAAATCGTTAACATGGCGACTGCAACTTCCTTAGCCGCCTTATCTTTCGTAGTCCCCCAAACACCGGTTTACGCGCAGACACAGCCTGTTGTGGATGTTTGTACGGGCTTGAGCCTGAACGAATCCGATCTGACAGCTCTGTTGGGAGAGGTGAACACCGGTATCGTTACGCCATTACAAACGAACTTGAATGGATTGTTAGGTCCACTGAGCACTTTGCTGCTGCCGGGTTTGCCAAGTCCCCTCAACATAAACGTTGGTGACATCGTCGGCAACGCCGTTGCCGGCAACCCGATCAGCGTCGATGTGCTGAACAGCAACAACACGATCGTCGGTCCGGGAGAATGCAATGTCACGGTCGATGGCCTTACCCTCAACAATCCCGCCGGTATCGGCATCGGCGGCAACCAGATCACCGGCCTTGGCGAAGGTGAGGTTGCCAGTGCGGGAACAGCGGATTCGATAGCATTCGGCAACGGTGCCACCACTGGCCTGACGGCGACCGGCGCGATTGCGCTGGGGACCGACGCCGAAGTGACTGCCGTCAATGGCATGGCTCTTGGTACCGGCTCGACCGTGAGCGCCACCAATTCGGTTGCCTTGGGTACAGGGTCGCTGGCGGATCGCATCAACAGCGTTTCCGTCGGCGCCTTGGGTGCGGAACGGCAGATCACAAACGTTCTGGATGGTACGGCCGACACCGATGCTGCCACCGTAGGCCAGGTCAATGCATCGATCGCCGCCGCAGTGGGCGACACGGTCACATACGATAGCGCTGCCCATACAGCGATTACACTCGATGGGGTCGGAGGAACCACCATAACCGGCCTGGCTGCCGGCACATTGGATGCGACATCCACCGATGCCGTAAACGGGTCGCAGCTTTTCGCAACGAACCAGAACGTCACGGCAAATGCCGATGATATCGATGCGATCGACACGCGCGTAACTGCAAACGAGGGCGACATTGCTGCCCTGCAGGATACGTCCGTGATGTACACCGACGCCACCCAGACCGAGATTGCACTGGGCGGTACCGGCGGAACGACCATTTCCAACGTGGCCGGGGGCGAGTTGAGCGGGACGTCCACAGAGGCGGTGAACGGTTCGCAATTGTTCGCCACCAATCAGGCCGTCGATGCACTGGACGGGAGGGTGACGCAGAACGAAACCGACATCGCCCAGAACCGGACCGACATCAACAACCTGCAGACGAGTGTCGGACAGATCCAAGTGACGGTGGACGGCTTCGACGACCGCATCACGCAGAACGAAACCGACATCGTCAATCTCGACAATCGCGTAACGACGAACGAAGGCGACATCGCCAATCTCGATGGTCGGGTTACCGTCAACGAGGGCGACATTGCCAATCTCGATGGCCGGGTTACCGTCAACGAGGGTGACATCGCCAATCTGGACACACGCGTTACTGTCAATGAAGGGGATATCGACAATCTCGACGACCGGGTCACGGTGAACGAGGGCGATATCGTCACTCTCGATACGCGAGTGACCGTCAATGAAACGGATATCGACCAGATCCAGGCGGACCTTGCCAATGTTCCGGTTGGCTATGTGGCGACGGCCGATACATCGACCCGCAGCAGCACGCCGACGAATACGGTTGCCTTCTTCGGTGCCGATGACGGTCCGGTGCAGGTCACCAATGTCGCCGCTGGGACGCTGTCCGCGACGTCGACCGATGCCGTGAACGGTTCGCAGCTCTTTGCCACGAACCAGAACGTTCAGCAGAACACGGACGATATCCAGACCATCAACAACAATCTGGCAGGCAGCACGATCGTGGCGGTTCAGTACTCGAACCCCGACAATCCGACGGCCAGCAACGGCGGGACCATCACCAACGATGTCACGCTGATCGGCAGGGATGCGTCTGCCCCGGTGGCGCTGCATAATGTCGCCGATGCGACTGCGGCAACCGATGCCGTCAATCTGCGCCAGATGGAGGCCGGACTTACCGGCGTGCTGACGGACTCCATGAACTACACCGACATGCGAGTGGCACAGATCGGCTTCGATCTGGCTGAACTGCGCGACGATGCTTTCTCCGGCACGGCTTCGGCCATGGCGATGGCTTCGATCCCGCAGGCCCTGGAACCCGGCAGGATGATGGTCGGCGGCGGTGTCGGCTACTATCGCGGCGAGGCTTCGTTCGGCTTTGGCCTGTCGTCTGCCTTCGCCGACGGCAAGGCCGTCCTGAAAGTCAGCGGCACCATGGGTGCCAATGGCAAGGGCGGTGTGGCTGCGGGAGCCGGTTTCTCCTTCTAAACTGTTCTCCCAGACGGGCTCTGCCCGTCAACCAAGAAGGCCGCGGGACAGTGTTCCGCGGCCTTCACCTGTGCCGAGACGTGCCCTTTGCCGAGGCGACCGGATCGCGAGGGCACGGGCGTGTCTTTCGCCGATGCGCGTCGGCCGCTTGCCGATTAGCCCGATGCCGGCAAAGCCACCGATCCTATATAAAGGCGTATTCGATCAACGGGGACTCAAAGCCATGTATCGCAAACTCCAAACTCTGTCCGCAGCCTCGGCACTGGCGATCGGCCTTGCCCTCGCCGCTCCTGCCTTTGCCGACGAAACCGCGTCCGACGAGAACACCATCGTCGTGACCGGCCAGGCCAAGATCGGCGATTACGGCATCGATCTGACAGCGCGCGATCTGACGGCCGACCCCGGCGACGATTTCGAACGCTATGCGTCCGGCGCGTGGATGGACCGAACGGAAATTCCCGCTGACCGCCCCTCTGTCGGATCGTTCTACAATCTGCGCGAAGATGTAACCGAAGAAGTGAACGGCCTCGTCACGGACGCACCGGCAGGTTCGCAATATGGCGCGCTCTATACCAGTTTCATGGATGAAAAGGCGATCGAAAAGGCAGGCATCGCCCCGCTGAAGCGCGAGCTGGCGCAGGTGGATGCGATTTCGAACAAGGCAGAATTCGCCCGTTACATGGGCTCGACCTATGGCAAGTTCGGCGGTTCGCTGTTCGGGGCGGGTCCCTATGCCGATCCCGACGATCCGACCATGAACACGCTGTGGCTGTCCTCCGGCGGGCTCGGCCTGCCGGAGAAAGAGTATTATTTCGACGAGAAGTTCGCGCCGCAGCGCGGGGCCTATCTCGATTACCTCGAGCGCACGTTCCGGAATATCGGCCAGCCCGACCCGCGCGAGGCGGCCAGCCGCGTGATGACGTTCGAGACCTATGTTGCCGAGCTCAACTGGGATGCGGAACAGAAGCGCCAGATCGAGAAGATCAACAATCCCATGTCGGGAACGCAGCTGGCCAGTTATGCACCCGGGGTGGACTGGAATGCATTCTTCCAGGGCAACAACATCCCGCCGCAGGATCGCATCATCGTAACCGATAACACGGCGGTGAAAGCCATTGCGGCGCTGTATGCCAGTACCGATCTGGACACCCTCAAGCTGTGGGAAAAAGCGCATATCGCCGATCAGGCATCGCCGTTCCTCAACAAGAAAATGGTCGACAGCCGATTCCAGTTCACGAGCGCGCTGAACGGGACGAGCGAACAGCGTGCCCGCTGGAAGCGCGCGGTGGACACCATCGACGGTTCGCTGGGCGAGCAGGTGGGCAAGGCTTACGTCGCCGAATATTTCCCCAAGATCGCCAAGACGCGCATGGACGAACTGGTCGCCAATCTGAAGCTGGCCATGGGCGATCGCATTCGCGGCAACGAATGGATGAGCCCCGACACCAAGCAGGCCGCGCTGGACAAGCTGGAGCGGATGGACGTGATGGTCGGCTATCCGGAGAAATTCCGCGACTATTCGCAGCTGCCGATGTCGCCTGACGATCTGTATGGAAACATGGTCGCCGCGACGAAATTCAATGCCGATTACGCGATGAGCGATCTTGGCAAACCGGTCGATCGCAAGAAGTGGGGCATGAACCCGCAGACCGTGAACGCCTATAATGGCGGGCTGGAAAACAAGATGGTGTTCCCCGCGGGGATCCTGCAGCCGCCGTTCTTCGATGCCTATGCCGACCCGGCCGTCAATTATGGCGCGATCGGGGTGGTGATCGGCCACGAAATCAGCCACGGTTTCGACGATCAGGGCCGCAAGATCGATGCCAGCGGGGCGATCAAGGACTGGTGGACCGCGGGCGATGCCAAGCGGTTCGAAGCGGAGGCCAAGAAGTTCGGCGACCAATACGCCAAGTTCGAAGTGGTCCCCGGCAGTTTCATCAATCCCGACCTGACGATGGGCGAAAACATCGCCGACCTTGCCGGCGTGCTGGTGGCCTACGATGCCTACAAGAAGGCTTTGAACGGCCAGGAAGCACCCGTGATCGACGGACTGACCGGCGATCAGCGCTTCTTCCTCGCCTATGCGCAGGTGTGGCGGGCCAAGGCGCGTGAGGATTCGCTGCGCAACCAGGTAGCGACCGACCCGCACAGCCCGTCGCGCTATCGCACCATCGCTCCGCTGCGTAACGTGGACGCCTGGTACGAAGCGTTCAACATCACGCCGGATGACGAGATGTATATCGCGCCGGAAGATCGCGCGCGCATCTGGTGATCCGGGATAAAGTGAATTTTGCGAGCAGGAACGTTAACGATTGGACGGTATTTTCCCAAGACCCGGCGTGAGAGGGTGTAGGGAAACAGCCATTGCGAAACGATCTGGACACTGACGGCAGAGGTGCCGGCGCCTTTACGCGCATCCCGATCGATTCCTACGAAGTCGATCGGGAAGCGGTTATCGCAATGCTCGATCGCGAGCGGCGTTCGCTTTCGTCCAGCCTGATCGGCCTGAGCATGCTGGCGCTGGGTGTCGCCGTGCTGCCCAACCCGGCCGCCATGGCGCTGTTGCTGGCATTGCGGCTGGCGTCGTTCCTGTTCACCCGCAATGCGACGGCGAGACTGGATGTGCGCGTTAGGGCGCGCCAGCCGATCAAGACCATGCAGCGCATCGTGTTCGGCGCCATGGCGTTGACCGGTGTCACGCTGGCGCTGATGTTATGGCCGCAACCGGCCGGGGCATCCATCGCGGCCGTGGCGCTGATACAGGTCGTGGTGGTTGTGACGATTACGTTGATCGCAGTCACGCTCGCCGCCCTGCCCGCAGCGCGCGACGGGATGCTCGTCAGTTTCTGGGCGACGGCGAGCGCGCTCATCCTGTTTCACCCCGCGAACAGCGACCCGGCGATGATCGGGGTGGTAACCCTGGCCGTCGTCGGCATCCGCCTCTACAGTTCGAGCGCGGGGCAGCATCTGCGCAGTTCCGCGCGCATGCTCGTCGAGAACCGGCGTTTGTCCGAAGACCTTGCCGCTGCGCTGTCCAGCGCCGAATTCCTCAGCTGGCGCGATCCGCTGACCGGACTGTTCAACCGCCGCAAGCTGTTCGAGGAAACGCATACCGAGGGCGGCGCGCATTCGCGCCATCTCCTGACGATCGACCTCGACCGTTTCAAGGCGATCAACGACACCTTCGGGCATGCCGTTGGTGACGAAGTGCTGATAGCCGCCGCGGATACGATCCGCGACTGGGCTGCCACTCTGGAGGGTAAGGGTGAGCACCTTGCATTCAGGCTTGGCGGCGAGGAATTTCTGGTCATCGCCCGCGGGGTTACCGATACGGCCATCGCCGAGGGGGCAGATGATCTGCGGATGATGATCGCCAAGCTGGAAGACCGGTTCAGCGAGCGTCCCGGCATCCGCATCTCCGCCTCGATCGGCCTGTCGCCCTGGCTGTTTGGCGAGAGCATCGATGATGCGCTCATGCGCGCCGACCTAGCGTGTTACGAAGCGAAGCGCACGGGCAGAAACAGGGTCCGCCGGGCTGCCTGATCGGCACGGCGCGGCCCGGACGGGGCTGCGCAGCGACGAACCGTGGACCGATTGGGCCCCATGAACCGTTCTAAAGACAAGACAGACAGCGCACGGCATTTCCCGCGCCCCTAACGGCGGCTCATGAGATGTCGTGCCAGAGCAGATAGAGACCGAAAGGTGCCCGCCTTATGGACAAGGACACCGCTCCACACCCGCAGGGAAGCGATAAACGATCAAGCAGTACGCGGCGCAATACCCAGACGAATGCCAGGCTCGAAGCCATCCTGACCGACTTCAACCGTCCGCTGGACGACATAGATTGGTCTCGCGCGCCATCGCGCTCAGGAAACAACGGAAAATCGAAAGGGATTTTCGAAAGACTGAACCGGCAGCGTCGGCATCGCCGCGATCTTCGCCGTGCGCGCCGCGCAGCCTATCAAGCTTTCCATATCAAACCCAAGCTTTCCGCACGCAGACGCGCCACCCTGATGCTCGGCGCGGGCGCGTTGGGGCTAACGGCGTTCACCGGCCCGCCCAAAGCGCGCAAGGCCTTCGGCATCGACGAAGACATGCAGCGAGTTGTTGATGACGTTGCGGGTGTACGCAAGCCAGCGGCGTTGATGAAAGCGAGCGGCACGTTCAAGCAGGCGTTGATCGAGGAAGAAGGCGTACGATACACCGTCTACCGTGACGTGGCCGGATATCCGACCGTAGGGGTCGGTCATCTGATCCTTCCCGAAGACGATCTGCAGGTCGGTGATCGCGTCGACGAGGCGCAGGTTTTGCAATTCTTGGAACACGATCTGGCGAAGGCAGAACAAGGCGTGCGTCTGCTGGTCGGCGACCTGCCGCTTCACCAGCATGAATTCGATGCCCTGCTCGATCTGGTGTACAATGTCGGCCTGGGGAATGTATCTGAAAACGAAAGCCCGCGGCTTAACACGGCAATCGAAAGCCGCGATTACGAGGCGATCGCTGCGGAACTGGACTATACGCACGCCGGCGGAAAATTCGCCCGCGGTCTGCAATTTCGCAGCGAGCGCCGGGCCAAGATTTTCATGAAGGGCCGCTATGGGGATCCGCGCCAGAACGACGCCCCCTATTCGACCTGACCAATCGTCCAGCGGTCCCAGATTTTACCGTCCAGTCACAGTTTTCTAGCATGTCTCACCGCCTCTTCGTCGGCATTCGTCCACCGCCAGAGATACGTGACGCCCTGATCGATCTGATGGAGGGCGTAGACGATGTGCGCTGGCAGGATGACGAGCAGCTTCATCTCACGCTACGCTATATCGGAGAGGTTGATACCCATCTGGCTGAGGACCTGGCCCGCCAGCTTCAGGCAATCGAGCTACCTACCCTCGACCTGACGATTTCAGGCACGGGAGTCTTTGTGCGCAAGGGCCGGGTTCACACCCTTTGGGCTGGCGTGGAGATTTCACCCGAACTGAAGCGCCTTCGCCAGAAAATCGATCGTATTTGCGTATCGGCCGGCGTGGAACCGGACCATCGCAAGTATCATCCGCACATCACGCTGGCGCGGGTCAATCGCTCTTCAGGTCCACCGGAACCGTTTCTCGAACGAAACGCCAGCTTGCGACTTGGCCCTTGGAGAGCCGATTCCTATACGCTCTTCGAAAGCACCCTGCACCGCCACGGTTCGATCTACGAACCGATCCTCATCTACGCCCTCAGAACGCCATCATGAACCGCCTCTATCTCTCCCCCCTGCTACTCGCCGTGACGACGGCATGGGCGTGCGTGCCCGATGGCGACGGTGATACGGAAACACCGGTCGACATCGTCGCCAAGGGTGAGGCTGCCCCCGGCGACTGCCTGTTGTTAGTATGGTCGAGCCAGAAAGAACGGAATCCCCAGTTCGATCGCGATCATGACTTTGTCGAAGGTGGCGCGATATCCTGCGCCACCGGCACCAGTGCCAGCCAGTTCGACGTGGCGATATCGACGCTGCGCGATGCCGCAAGAAGCGGCGATAAGGCACGCCTGCTGCGCGAAGTCGGCCTGCCGTTGCTCTATATCGATGGCGACGGAAAAAGACGGGAGATCAAGGATCGCACCGAAGTGGAGGCCGTGTTCGACGAGATATTCGACCCGGCCATGATCGAGGTGCTCCAGAAGCTCGATCTTTCGCGCATGAGTGTGGCAAAGGACCAGGGCGGTTTCTTCGAACTGGGTGCAATCTGGCTGGTCGTCGACCGTGACGGAGGCCGCCCGCGTCTCATGACCGTGAACCGCCAGGCACTGGACGAAGCACTGGATACCGCGCGGGAGCGCGCCGACAGGAACCAGGGCGAGCCCGTCCCGTTCGACTAACGTATGAGATGCGCCGACCGGCGACGTGTGCATGCTTGCGTGCGCGCTACAGGCAGGCCAATCGCGCATATCATTATCGCATTCCTGCGCCCGGGTTCCGCGTGGCGCACAATCATGAGGGGAACAACATGAAGGCCCACATCCTGGCCACCGTTGCAGCATCCGCACTTCTTGGCGCTTGCGCCACCACTCCGGGCGGAGAAATCGAAACTATGGCAAATGCCAACACCGCGGTCGCAAACATACCGCAGGGAACCGGATATTTCGCGTCCGACAGCACCCTGCCGTTCCACGCGCCCGATTTCAGCAAGATTTCCGAAGACGATTACATCCCCGCGTTCGAGCAGGGAATGGCGATCCACAAGGCTGAAATCGATGCCATCATCAACAACCCCGAAGCGCCGACATTCTCCAACACGATCGTTGCGCTCGAAAAGTCGGGCCGGATGCTGGGCCGCGTCGCCACCGTCTTCTTCGCCCTGACCGGATCGAACACGACCGACCGGCTGGACGAAATCAATACCGAGATCAGCCCCAAGCTGACCGCACATTCCGATTCCATCACGCTCAACCCCGAGCTCTTCGCCCGGGTGAAAGCCGTGTATGACAATCGCGCCGCAATGGCGATGACGCGCGAAGACGCCAAGCTGCTCGAAGATACCTATGAAGGCATGGTTCACGCCGGCGCTCTGCTGACCGACGCACAGCGTGCCCGCGTTAAGGAAATCAATTCCGAACTGTCCGAAATCACGACCGAATTCGGCCAGGAAGCACGCGCAGCCATGGCCGATCAGCCGGTCATCTTCGATACACGCGAAGAACTGGCCGGCCTTTCGGAATCCGACATCAAGTCGGCCGCCGATTTTGCCACCGAAAAGGGCCATCCCGGGAAATATGCGATTGCGCTGCAGAACACCACGCAGCAGCCGCTGTTGCCGAATATGACCAATCGCGCCGCGCGCGAGAAGCTGTTCATGGCTTCCTATCACCGTGCAGACGGCACCACCGACATCGATACCCGTCCGCTGGTGGCCAAGATTGCAGCGCTGCGCGCCGAAAAGGCATCGCTGTTCGGCGAACCCGACTGGGCAACCTATGCCATGTGGGATCGCATGGCCGAAAAGCCTGCCACGGCGCTTGGCTTCATGGAACGCATGGTTCCCGCCCTCGCCGCAACGCAGCGGCGCGAAGCAGCCATGCTGGATGAAGCGATCAAGGCCGATGGCGGCAATTTCGAAGTGAAGCCGTGGGACTGGTATCGCTACGCCAACAAAGTGAAGGCAGCTCGCTACGACCTCGATGAAGACGCGATGACCGAGTATTTCCAGCTCGACAAGGTGCTGGAAGACGGCGTGTTCTATGCCGCGAACAAGCTTTATGGCCTGTCCTTCGAACGCCGCACGGACCTGCCGGTTTATCACCCCGATGTGTGGACCTACACCGTGTTCGACCGCGATGGCAGCGAACTGGGCATCTTCTACTTCGACCCGTTCCAACGCCCGTCGAAGCGCGGCGGCGCCTGGATGAGCAACTTCGTCGACCAGAGCAAGCTGTGGAACACCAAGCCGGTGATCTACAACGTGCTGAACATTCCGAAGGCGCCAGCGGGCGAAGTCCAGCTGGTCAGCTTCGACAATGTGAACACCATGTTCCATGAATTCGGCCACGCTCTGCACGGCTTCTTCGCCAACCAGACCTATCCCAGCCTGTCCGGCACCGCCGTGGCGCGTGACTTCGTTGAATATCCGAGCCAGGTAAACGAGGTTTGGGCGACCTACCCCGAAGTGCTGTCCAACTATGCCAAGCACTATCGCACGGGCGAGCCGATCCCCTCCGAAATGATCACCAAGATCGAAGCGGCGGCGAAGTTCAACCAGGGTTACGACTTCGGTGAAACCGTGGAAGCGGCATTGCTCGACATGAAGTGGGCGGCCCTGTCGAAGGAACAGGCCGAAGCGATCAACACGCCAGCCAAGGTGACCGAATTCGAACGCAAGTCGCTCGAAGAACTCGGACTTGAAATCGACCTGGTTCCGCCCCGCTACCGTTCGACCTATTTCAACCACATCTTCAGCGGTCCGGCCGGCTATTCGGCAGGCTATTACAGCTATCTGTGGACGGAAATGCTCGACCGCGACAGCCGCAAGTGGTTCATGGAAAACGGCGGTCTTACCCGCGCGAATGGCGACCACTATCGCGAAACCGTGCTGAGCACTGGCGGCACGATGGATTACTTCGAAATGTTCCGGAACTTTGCCGGACGCGATCCGGACGTCACGCCGATGCTTGAAGCGCGGGGCCTTGTCCCGGGCGACGAAGCTGCGGACAGCGAAGTATCGGACGGCGCGCTGCCGGCAGATACAGCCGGATAATCAGCCGCTGATCAACGCCCGGTGGTTCGGTTCGCCGATCCACCGGACGGGAACTTTCCAGACGCGCTCGATCACTCGTGGGTCGAGCGCGTCTTCGCATCTGCCATCGGCGGCAAGTTCGCCGGCATCAAGCACGACCACCCGGTCGGCGTGGTTCATTGCGTGCGCCAGATCGTGCAGGACAAGAACGACACCCGCCCCCTTGTCGGCAGCATCACGAAGATGGCGCAGCAAGGTGAGTTGGTGGGCGATGTCGAGCGCAGCCAGCGGCTCGTCGGCAAGGATCCATTGCGGTTCGCCCGCCAGGACACGGGCCAGCAACACGCGGGCCGTTTCGCCGCCCGACAGCGATTGCGCCCGGCGATGCGAAAGCTGTGCGATGTCGAGCGCGTCCAGAGCAGCATCGACCGGCCCGGACAGGCGATCGCCATGCGGCATGCGCCCGAGTTCGACCAGGCTGCGCACTGGAACATCCCAGGCAATCTCATGCGCTTGGGGGAGATAGCCGATACACTTTGCTCGGTCCCGTGGTGGCTTTGTGGAAGCATCCACCCCGTCGAAGGCCACCATTCCACCATCGGGCACCAGCAAGCCTGCAAGCGCCTCGAGCAAGGTCGATTTACCCGCACCATTCGGCCCGCAGATCGCAGTGATCGATCCCGGCGCAAGTTCGAGCGAGATGCGGGACAGACGCTTGTCGACGGAGACTTCCCGTGCCGCAAGCATCATGCCAGCCCCCTGCGCATGCGCAGCAGCAACCAGAGAAAGAACGGAGCGCCAAGGAGGCTCAAGGCGATGCCCAGACGCAGTTCCGTCACCAGTGGCAATATGCGTACGACGCTATCCGCGACAAGCACCAGCAGGGACCCGGCCAATGCGCTCGGCACGATGAGCTGTGAAGGCCGGCTATCGGTGAAGGGCCGAACGAGATGGGGCACGATCAGGCCGACGAAGCCGATGATACCGGCCACCGCGACGCCTGCGCCGACCGTCAGCCCTATGCCCACGATCAGCAGCCAGAGCAGCCGTGCGGGTTCGACCCCAAGGGACCGGGCGACAGGTTCCCCCAGCGTGAGCGCATCCAGCGATTTCCCGCTCCGCCAGAGCAGAAGCACGCCCAGCGCCACGAGTGGGGTGGCCAGCCACACTTCGCGCCAGCTCCGGTCGGTCAGCGCGCCGTTCAGCCACATCACGATCTCGCTCATGGCGAAAGCATTGGGCGCCATGCTGATCGCAAGCGCCGTCAATGCGCCGGCGAGGCTCGCAACCATCAACCCGGCGAGCGTGAACAGCGCGATCCCGCCCGTGCGTCCGGCAATCGCCGCAAGCAACGCCATCGCCCCGCCCGCCCCGATCAAGGCGAATGCGGGAAGCAGCCACGGCGAAGCGGCATAGCCGAACCAAAGCGCGGCCACGGCACCCAG
Source organism: Qipengyuania pacifica (assembly GCF_019711555.1). NCBI lineage: Bacteria > Pseudomonadati > Pseudomonadota > Alphaproteobacteria > Sphingomonadales > Erythrobacteraceae > Qipengyuania > Qipengyuania pacifica. The sequence continues at coordinate 222,696 of NZ_JAIGNQ010000002.1, forward strand.
CGCCGCGCCCGGAGCGATCCCGAAAAGACCGGGGTCGGCCAGCGGATTGCGCAGATACCCCTGCATGGCTGCCCCGCCCGCTCCCAATCCCGCGCCGACGACCACGGCCAGCAGGGCGCGCGGCAGACGCAGCTCTGCAAGGATGAGCGCGGCGTTGGGCGTGCTGGCCGGATCGAGCCAGACCCGCCCGGCCAGCAGCGAAAGCGGAAGCGCAACGATGAGCAACCCGCCGAAGATCAAAGTCGCGCGGTTCACCATGCTGTGCTCCGTATCTCCGCCAGTCGACGAGCGGCACGGATGATCGTCGGACCGCCGCAGTAAAGCAGGCTGGTATCGAAGCGTTCGCGCCGCATATCCGGCAGCCGGTCCAGCACCGGATGCTGCTGGCCAAGGTCGCCGCCTGCAACTAGCAACACCTGCGGCGGCGCGGCTACCACATCCTCGAGCGCCACATAGTCGGCCTGGGACAGCCCGCGGGCCGGCGCACCGTTCGTGAAGCCGGTGCGGGCAAGCAAGTCGCTCACCAGCGATTGCTCGCCCGCGACAATTCCGCCGGGCTGCCACAGGAGAACGTCGACGGCGCGCCCGTCCGGCGCCTCCGCTTCGGTGAGCGCCGCTTCGATCCGTTCTATCAGGCGCTGCCCCGCTCGCGGATCGCCGGCCAGAGAAGCCAGTCTCCGGATCTGCTCCTCGCTCGAGGCGACATCACTGGCGATGCCGAACGTCACGACCTGCATGCCCAGATCTTCCAGCGCGGCGCGCGTTGCGGGTGCAATAAAGCTTCCCGCCACCACTACATCGGGATCGAGCGCGAGAACCTCCTCGACCGTGCCGCCGGTAGCCCGGTATCGCGACGCCTGCTCCGCCGGCATCGAGCTCGATCGCGGATCCTTGCTGTAATGGGATATCGCCAGCAATTGTCCCGGCGCCGTTACATCGGCAAGGATCGCATCGGTGCAGGGGTTCAGGCTGACGATGGTCGGCCGCGCCCCAGCCGTCGGCGCATCGGCCCCGCCCTGCGCACATGCGGCAAGGAGCAGAACCGATGCGGCGAGCAACGGTTTCACATCTTCGCCCTGATCCCGCCGAAGACGCTGCGGCCAGCCGTCCCATATCCCGCAACCGTCTGGTAATCGGTGTCGAACACGTTCTCGACGCGGCCGAACAGTTCCAGATGGTCGCCCAGGCCGAAGGATGCCCGCACATCGAGCAGCTCGTATCCTTCGAGGCGAACCGTGTTGGAGGCATTATCCCAGCTTGCACCGACAAGGCGCAGATCCGCCCCGAGGCCGAGACCGAAATCGCTGATCCAGTCGCCGTAAATGGTACCGAAATGCTTGGGTCGCCGCGCCAGGTCGAGATCGGTCGTACGATCTTCCGCATCGACATAGGAATATATGCCGGCAAGGCGAAGACCGGGTGCAAGATCGAAGCCTGCCTCCGCTTCGATGCCCTGCGCGCGGGCGCGGGCGGTGTTCAGGTACACGCCGGAAGGTCTTTCAGGCGTAACGCCGAACCCGATCAGATTGTCGCTGTCGCGGCGGAAGCCCGTCAGCGCGAGGTGCAGACCTGAGCCCCGCTGCCCTTTCTCGACGCCCAGATCGTAGCTGGTGCTTTCTTCGGGTTCGAGCTCCGTATTCCCGTAGAACGAGAGCAACTGGTACAGTGTCGGTGCCTTGAAACCTTCGCCCACGCTACCGCGCACGCGCCAGTCATCGCCAAAGCCGTAACTCACGTCGCCGCCGAAGCTTACATGCGTGCCGAACTGTTCGTGATCGTCCACGCGCGCACCGCCATGGACGGCCAGACGGCCCATCACCCAGCCAAGCTGCGCATAGGCGCCGCTGATTTCGGTTTCGGCGGCCGTGTCGAAGCTCGTTTCGAACTCGGTCCATTCATGATCGCCGCCGAAAGCCAGCGAGAGACCGCCCAGCAAACGGTATTCTCCGCGCAGCGAGATGCGATCGGAGCGGCCGTCGCTGGCGAAAGTCTCCGCCCCGGAACCATCGCGATTGGCGCGCTTGGTATCGGACAGGCTGTACGCAGCGCGCAGGGTCAGGTCGTTGCCGTAATAGGCAAGGCCGACATCGCCCCAGTAACGCGTAGTCTTTTGCGTATCGTCGGTATCGGCGAGGACGAAGTCGGGTGCGGGAAAGCCATCGATCTCGACGTCGCCTTCCGCAAAGTTACCATGCGCGAACAGCTCGAGGCTGGGGGTCAGATTGAGGAAGGCGCTGGAGCCGATAGCGAATTGCTTCGATCCATCGGCTTCCGTGCCCGATGCGGCTGCGGAAAATCCGTCGGTCTCGAACCATGACCCGGTCAGGCCGATAAAGGCGTTGTCATTGCCTGCTCCGGCGGCGGCGCTGGCAAACAGCGTGTCGCGCGAGCCGTACTCGACGCTGGCAGTCATGCCGCGCTCGGCCCGCGTCGAGATGTCGATCACCCCGCCCACGGCTTCCGATCCCCAGATCGTGCTGTTCGATCCGCGCAGAACATCGATCTTGCCGGCCGTGCCGAGCAGCAGATTGCCGAAATCGAAGCCGCCCGAAGGGCTCGCCTGGTCGGCCACGCGCACGCCGTCGACCAGTACCAGAAGCTGGTCGGGATTGGCGCCGCGCACGTTCACGCTGGTTACCGTACCGACACCCCCGCTACGCGACAGCGACAGACCGGGAACGCGCGCAAGTGCGCGTGCCGGATCGGCACCCTGAATGGTTTCGATCTCTTCCTGTCCGATGACGGTGACCGACTGGCCGGTATTGCGCAGATCGGTGCCGAGGCCGTTGGCCGTGACCGTGATGATCGCCTCGGCCGGGGCCGAGCTGCGATAGCTGCCCACAGTCGCTTGCTGATCGCCAGCCTCGTTTGCCTCGTCCTGGGCGGCGATGATTTCCTCGAGCGCCTGCTCGCTGGCAGTCTGCGCATACGCTGCACCAGGCACTGCCGAAGCGGAAATCAAAAGCAGATATTTATACACGTATCCTCCTGTCATGAACGAAATGCCGCCCATGACGGGAGGGAGCCGAAACGCTCCATCCACGTTTGCTACAGGTACACCCCGCCCTGCAGCCGAACGACGGTCATGGGCAGGTCTCCTGGCTCCCGGATCAGCGGCCCTGTTCCGCCTTCCCGCTTTCGCAGTGGCATATGGAGCGGACCTCCCCGGTCACAGTTGCGGGAGCAGCGAGGGGCTTGCACCCTCTTCCCTCTTCGGGCCTGCGCAAAACAGGCCAACCCGTGACTCGCGGCGCCGACTACTGCGCAATGTGTCGTTGCACAAGACGCAACTTCATTAAGTTTTGCTGTTATAGGGCGCCATCGAATCCCGTCCCGTTGCGGGATGGCGATCGCACACATCTGTCGGCCTTCCGGGGTATCGGCTATGGGCAGTTCCTGAAAGAAGGACGCAGTTTGAGCGGATTGGAAGCGTTGGCCGGGGACAAGGACCGTGCGCTGCACGTCGCCTCGCCGCGCGCCCAGCGCCGGGCCGCCAGACTGCAGGATCGCCGTAAACTGGCGACCCGCCTCGGTATTCTTGGCGCTGCCATCGCTCTTCCGACCGTGGCTGCGCAAGGCGAATGGTCCGATTTCAGAAGCGCGATTGGCCTGGGCGACGAACGCGTACCCTTGACGCCCATGCCGTTCGAAACGGCTGGCGAAAGCTTTCCTGGATCGGCCTTCTATTACCTCGAAGATGCCCCGCGCCTTGCCACAGATATCGCCGACCTTCGCAAGAGCGAAGGGACGCTTGAAACCGTCGAATTTGCACAAAGTCATGGCGCGGGTGCAGCGGCACAGGCATTTCGCCAGACGGGCAACGGTATCGACAAGGCGCGCGCATTGCAGTGCCTTTCCATGGCCGTGTACTACGAAGCCGCCAGCGAAAGCCTGTCGGGCCAACAAGCGGTGGCGCAAGTGGTCCTGAACCGGGTTGCACATCCCGCCTATCCCGCCAGCATCTGCGGTGTGGTGTTTCAGGGGTCGGAACGCAAGACGGGCTGCCAGTTCAGCTTCACCTGCGACGGATCACTGGCGCGCACCCCTTCCCGCCGGGGGTGGGCGGTGGCCCAATCCGTAGCGCTGGGTGCCTTGGCGGGCGAGGTTTACAAGCCCGTCGGCCTGGCCACACATTACCACACCAATTACGTGAACCCCTATTGGGCCGCCAGCCTCGACTATATCGGTGCCATCGGCGCGCATCGTTTCTATCGCTGGAAAGGCGGGGCCGGAACCGCCGGTGCCTTTACCGACGACTATGCCGGCGCGGAGCCGCTTGCCGCCCCCAACGTTCGGCGCGCGGAAGCGGACGTCCCCGGCCCTGTACAGCCTACCCCTCCGTCCAATGCCGCTATCGGTATCAGTGCCGAACCGGATGCGCCGGTTGGGGCGCCCGCCCCCGCACCTCCAGCCGACAAGCTCCCGCAATCCGGCAGGGTTCGCGAGGAGTATGCCAATTCAGGCAAATGGATCAACGAGCCCGGGAAGAAATAGGCTTGCGGGCCAACACGAAGGCAATCCTTTACGTCTCTACAACCATGCTGCGGAACCGAAGTTTAGCGTGCTTCGGCCATGAGGGGGGTCAACAGCCCAGCCCCCCCTGAGGAGACCATGGCATGCCGGTCCATTTCGCTGCCGCACGTTCCACCGCCCATTCGCCGATTGCCCGGGCACTGGCTCGCAAAGCGCACTCGCGCGCGGCGAACGACAATGCCGGAGCAGCGCAGATGGTCGCCACCGCTTCCCCTGTCGATGGCGTGATGCATGCAGCGCTGAAGCACTTTGCGAACCATGGCCTGAGCGCGGCGAAAGTTGCGGCGCAGCAGGCTGAACACGCCCATGCGGTCGACGACACCGAAAGTTACGACTGGTGGCTCGGCATCTGCCGAACGCTCGATCGCGGGCTGGCCAGACGCCTTGATGAGCAGCTTGCCATCAAGTCGTTGCTGGCGAGCATATCCCCCGTATAACTTCGGAAAATCCACGTATTACCGTTAACTGAAATATGATGGATTCGCCTTAAACGCTTTGCCATGGGTGAGCGAAGCGGGTCATTCGATTTGAAGCGGTACGTCGCCCACGCGTCGTCGACAGATCCGTTGAGCGAGAAAGCTCGCAACTCTCTCATTCGTTCTCTCTACGACCGGCGCACGGCTCTTGCAGTAGGCGCCCTGAACTGCACCATCTCGAGCACGGTCGTGGCTTATCTGTCCGGTAGCGCCCTCCTCTATTCTCTTGTCTTTCTGCTCAGCAGCATCGCCGTCCTGCGCATTGTCAACTCTCGTCACCTGGCGAAGCGCCCGGAAGAGATAAGTGCGGCCCAGCTTGAATTCGCTTACAAGTTCGGCGCGTTCGGCTTCAGCCTCATCCTCGGCACTGTGGCCGCGTCGGCCATCGCGCTCGACATCGATGCGATGGCGCAGGTCCTGATCATTTCGAATGCGCTGGGCTACGGCATAGGCATCTGCGCGCACAACGCCGCGCGTCCGGCCATAGCTCTGGGCCAGTTGACGCTGGTGTCGACACCTATCGTCATCGCGTCCATCGCCCATGGTTCGATCGCCGGGGCATGTCTTGCGATAACCATCGCTCTTCTCTTTCCCGCAATGTACTCGATCGTCACCTCCATCTTTCGCACCTTGCACGAATCCCTCGACGCAGCAGACCGCAGCGCAGCGCTGGCAGCGGAAATGGAAACCTTTGCCCTGACCGACACGGTAACCGGGCTTTCCAATCGTCTTGGGCTGGACCGCCTCTTGCCTGGCCTCATCTCGGCAGATGTTGACGGTCAGGCTGGTATTTTCTGGATCGACCTGGACAGGTTCAAGGAAGTCAACGACCTCAAAGGTCATCAAGCAGGTGATGAGGTTCTGCACACTATTGGCGCGCGGATCGCCGCGCTGGTCGGCGAAGACGGTATCGTCGCTCGCTTCGCCGGTGACGAGTTCGTCGTTGCCTGCCAGATAGCCGACCGCAACGCCGCGTCCGTCATGGCCAGCACGCTCCTGGGCGAGGTCATGCGCCCGCTGCAAGTCGATGGGGAACGCCTGGAAATGGGCGCATCGATCGGCATTGCCTTGATGCCGGACGATGGCGTGACACCAGATCAACTGATGCGCCATGCGGATATGGCGCTGTATGAAGCCAAAGTCGCCGGACGATCCCAAATTCGTTTCTTCACCCCTTCGATGACCAGGGACCTGACCCATCGCCGAAAGATCGAGACGGAACTTCGCCTTGCGCTCTCGCGGCATGAACTGTCCGTCTACTTTCAGCCGATCGTCGATCTGGATACGGGGCGCATTCGCTGTTTCGAAGCGCTGGCGCGCTGGTTCCACCCGACGAGGGGAGAAATTCCTCCCGATCAGTTCATCCCGGTTGCCGAAGAATGCGGCGCAATCGTAACTCTCGGCAACTGGCTCACTGGCGAAGCCGCGCGGGCGGCCGCAGCCTGGCCCGACGATATATCCGTCGCGGTCAATCTTTCGCCGATGCAGATCAAGGCTCCGGGCGCGGCTCTGGGTATTCTCAGCGCGATCAGAGATGCGGGCCTGTCGCCGGACCGTCTCGAGCTTGAAATTACTGAAAACGTGTTTCTGGAAGACAGCCCGAGCATCGGGATGTTCATCGAAGATCTTGCGCGTGCCGGAGTTCGGTTTGCGCTCGACGATTTCGGAACGGGTTACTCTTCGCTCAGCTATATAAATCAATGGCCGTTTTCGAAGATCAAGGTCGATCGCAGTTTCGTGTCGGGCGCACAGGCCGGTCGCAAGAGCGATGCAATCATCCGCGCAGTTTCGCAGATGGGCCGCACGCTCGGCATCGAAATCGTGGCCGAGGGCCTGGAAACCACCGAACAGGTCAAGGCTGTTCGGTTTGCGGGCTGTACACTTGGACAAGGGTATCACTTCAGCCGCGCCATTCCAGCGTATCAGGCGTCGCTGCTGCTGGCCGAAGACAGATCGTCACAAAACAACGATACGCGCAGTCGCGGAACGGCTTGACCAACTTCGCGAAAGAAGGGGATTATCGTTCTGAAATTAGCTTGCGCAACGAGCTGAGCCCACCAGCCTATTGCAATTGCGAACCATTTGCAAAGATAGTTTTCTGCGTGTGCCGTTTGCCGGTTGCATTCCCGTGTTGGCGCGCCTAGGTCGCTCTCGCAATCGACCGGTGCCATGCTTCCTTTGCGGGACACTTGATGCATGGCCCATTCATGGTCCGGGTAACATCGCTGTCCCGCATGGCAGGAACAAGGACGCTACCCCCAATGGCACGCAAGAAGATCGCCCTTATCGGCTCCGGCATGATCGGCGGCACGCTCGCCCACCTCGCCGCGAAGAAGGAAATGGGCGACATCGTCCTGTTCGACATCGCCGAAGGCATGCCGCAGGGCAAGGCGCTCGACCTGTCGCAGTGCGGCCCGATCGAGGGTTTCGACGCGAAGATCACCGGCACCAATGACTATGCCGACATCGCCGGTGCCGACGTGGTGATCGTCACCGCGGGCGTTCCGCGCAAGCCCGGCATGAGCCGCGACGACCTGCTCGGCATCAACCTCAAGGTGATGAAGTCGGTCGGCGAAGGCATCAAGAACAACTGCCCCGACGCCTTCGTGATCTGCATAACCAACCCGCTCGACGCGATGGTCTGGGCACTGCGCGAATTTTCCGGTCTGCCGCACAACAAGGTCGTCGGCATGGCCGGCGTGCTCGATAGCGCGCGCTTCGCCACCTTCCTGGCCTGGGAATTCGACGTTTCGGTGAAGGACGTGAACGCCTTCGTTCTGGGCGGCCACGGCGACACCATGGTGCCGGTCCTGTCCTATTCGACGATCAACGGCATTCCGGTGAAGGACATGGCCAAGATCAAGGGCGTGTCGGAAGACCGCCTGGACGAGATCGTCAAGCGCACCCGCGGCGGCGGCGGTGAAATCGTCGGCCTGCTCGGCAACGGCTCGGCCTATTACGCACCCGCAACCAGCGCGATCGCCATGGCCGAAGCCTATCTCGGCGACAGCAAGCGCATCCTGCCCTGCGCCAGCTACGTCGAAGGCAAGTACGGTCTCGACGGTCTTTACGTCGGCGTTCCCACCGTGATCGGTGCGGGCGGCACGGAAGACGTGATCGAAATCGAACTCGGCGATGAGGAAAAGAGCAACCTCAAGGTATCGACCGACGCGGTCGAAGAACTGCTGGAAGCCTGCAAAGGCCTGGACAGCTCGCTCGCCTGAACGGCGAAAAACACCGAACAGGAAAGACACACATGAGCATTCTCGTAGACAAGAACACCAAGGTCATCACCCAGGGGATGACCGGCGATACCGGCACTTTCCACACGCAGCAGGCGCTCGCCTATGGCACGCAGATGGTTGCGGGCGTGACCCCGGGTAAAGGTGGCACCACGCACATCGACCTGCCGGTCTTCAACAGCGTCGGCGAAGCCAAGGCCGCTACCGGCGCAACCGCATCCTGCATCTACGTGCCGCCGCCGTTTGCTGCGGACTCGATCCTCGAGGCAATCGATGCCGAGATGGAACTGATCGTCGCCATCACCGAAGGCATTCCCGTGCTCGACATGGTCCGCGTCAAGCGCGCTCTGCAGGGTTCGAAGTCGCGCCTGATCGGCCCGAACTGCCCCGGCGTCCTGACGCCCGGCGAATGCAAGATCGGCATCATGCCCGGCTCCATCTTCAAGAAGGGCAGCGTCGGCGTGGTCAGCCGCTCCGGCACGCTGACCTATGAAGCCGTCCACCAGACCACCATGGTCGGCCTCGGCCAGACCACTGCAGTCGGTATCGGCGGCGACCCGGTCAACGGCACCAACTTCATCGACGTGCTGGAACTCTTCCTCAAGGACGACGAGACCAAGTCGATCATCATGATCGGCGAAATCGGTGGCAGCGCCGAAGAAGAAGCCGCCGAATTCGTCGCGCACATGGCGAAGAAGGGCGTTGAAAAGCCCATGGTCGGCTTCATTGCCGGTCGCACGGCGCCTCCGGGCCGCCGCATGGGCCATGCCGGTGCCATCGTCTCGGGCGGCCAGGGCGGTGCGGAAGACAAGATCGCAGCGATGGAAAAGGCGGGCATCCGCGTTTCGCCCTCGCCCAGCGAACTCGGCACCACGCTCGACGCGCTGCTCAAGGAACTTGCCTGATACCCGGCGCGGGCCACCCTCCTCCCCGGGACCGTCCGCGCCGCTGAGGCATTGCCATTAGGAGCCGACATTTGGTCGGCGCAAGAAGGTGACCCGGATGGGTAACGAAAGCCATGATTTCCTGCCCGAGCTGGGCGACCAGGAAGGTCCCCAGCAGGGGCCCAGCTGGAGCAATCCTGCCTGGTTGACCGAAGTGGTCGACAGCAGCGCGGATCTTACCGCCGCGCTCGACCCCACGCAGATGCGCGTGGTGGTCGCCAAGGCTGCCGAAAAGGCCGGAAAACAGCTCGACGACAAGGCGCTCGAGAAAGCATCGGACGATTCCAATCGTGCAATGATGCTGGTGCGCACGTTCCGCGTCAGAGGCCATCTTGCCGCCAACCTCGATCCCCTCGGTCTGTCAAAGCGGGAAATTCCCGAAGACCTCACGCTCAAGGGCCACGGCTTCGAGGGTGAAGAGGATCTGGAAGTCTATGTCGGCGGCGTCTTCGGCTTCGGCTGGGTAACCATCGGCGAACTCTACGATGCGTTGCGGCATACCTATTGCGGCAATGTCGGCCTGGAATACATGCATATTTCGGACACCGTCGAGCGCCGCTTCCTGCAGGAACGGTTCGAGACGCCCGAAGAAACCATCCAGTTCACCGACGAGGGCAAGCGCGCCATCCTCGCGGCGGTTATCCGCGGCGAACAGTATGAATCGTTCCTCGGCAAGAAATACGTCGGGACCAAGCGCTTCGGCCTCGATGGCGGCGAATCCATGATCCCGGCGCTGGAAGCTGTCATCAAATATGGCGGCCAGCAGGGTGTGCGCGAAATCATCTACGGCATGGCCCACCGCGGCCGGCTCAACGTGCTCGCCAACGTCATGGGCAAACCCTACAAGGTTATCTTCCACGAATTTTCTGGCGGCAGCGCCAACCCGGAAGACGTCGGCGGCTCGGGCGATGTGAAGTACCATCTTGGTACAAGCACAGACCGCGAATTCGACGGGATCGATGTTCACATGAGCCTCGTTCCTAATCCCAGCCACCTCGAAGCGGTCGACCCGGTCGTGCTCGGCAAGGCCCGCGCGCAGCAGGCCATCCGCGACGATCTGAAGCAGCACGAACAGGTTCTGCCCGTTCTGCTTCATGGCGATGCTGCCTTCGCTGGCCAGGGTATCGTGTGGGAATGTCTCGGCTTCTCGGGTGTCCGCGGATACAATACCGGCGGCTGCCTGCACTTCGTGATCAATAACCAGATCGGTTTCACGACCAGCCCGCAATTCGCGCGGTCCTCCCCTTACCCCAGCGATGTGGCCAAGGGCGTTCAGGCACCGATCCTCCACGTCAACGGCGACGATCCCGAAGCGGTAACCTTCGCCTGCAAGCTGGCGATCGAATACCGCCAGACCTTCGGCCGCGACATCGTGATCGACATGTGGTGCTATCGCCGGTTCGGGCACAACGAGGGCGACGAGCCCAAGTTCACCCAGCCGCTGATGTATGACGAAATCCGTCAGCATCCCAAGGTCAGCGAACTCTACTCGAAGCGCCTCGAAGAAGAAGGCGTGATCGAAAAGGGCTATGCCGACGGGCTGTGCGCCGAGTTCACCGCGCACCTCGAAAAGGAATTTGCGGCGGCCAAGGACTACAAGCCCGATCAGGCAGACTGGTTCGGCGGTCGCTGGTCCGGCATGAACAAGCCTGCCGATCCGGAAAGTGCGCGTCGCAATGTCGAAACGGCGATCGACAAGAAGCTGTTTGACAGCCTTGGCCGTACACTCACCGGTATCCCCGGCGACCTGACGATCCACAAGACGCTTGGCCGCGTGCTCAAGGCCAAGGAGGAGATGTTCTCCAGCGGTGAAGGGTTCGATTGGGCCACCGCAGAGGCATTGGCGTTCGGCAGCCTCGTGACCGAAGGGTTCGGTGTGCGTCTGTCCGGGCAGGATTCGGGCCGCGGCACCTTCAGCCAGCGCCACGCCGTGTGGATCGACCAGAAGGACGAACACAAATACATCCCGCTGACCACGCTGCCGCACGGCAAGTTCGAGGTCTATGACAGCCCGCTGTCCGAATATGGCGTGCTCGGCTTCGAATACGGTTTCGCCATGGCGGATCCCAAAAGCCTGGTGATGTGGGAAGCGCAGTTCGGCGATTTTGCCAACGGCGCGCAGATCGTCATCGACCAGTTCATTGCCAGCGGCGAAGCAAAATGGCTCCGCGCCAATGGATTGGTGCTGCTACTTCCGCATGGATATGAAGGTCAGGGCCCCGAACACAGTTCGGCCCGCCTCGAACGTTTCCTGCAATTGTGCGCGAACGACAACATCCAGGTCTGCAACATCACCAGCCCGGCGAACTACTTCCACGTCCTTCGCCGGCAGATGCTCCGCAACTTCCGTAAACCACTGGTCATCATGACGCCGAAGAGCCTTCTGCGTCACCCGCTTGCCAAATCAGAAGCGAGCGAGTTCCAGGGCGACAATCACTTCATGCGGATCAAGTCCGACATGAAGGAGATTGACGACGAGAAGGTAAAGCGCCTCGTGCTGTGCAGCGGCAAGGTCGCTTACGACCTGATGCAGCGCCGCGACGAAGCGGAACTGGACGATGTTTCGATCGTGCGTATCGAACAGCTCTACCCCTTCCCGGGGGAACCGCTGGCCGTACGCCTCGAACGCATGAAGAACCTCGAACAGATCGTCTGGTGTCAGGAAGAACCGAAGAACAACGGTGCCTGGTTCTTTGTCGACCGTCTGATCGAAGAGGCTGCAGAGGCTGCGGGCAAGTCCGGCATGCGCCCCTGCTACGCCGGCCGTGAAGTGGCGGCTTCGCCAGCAACGGGTTACGCCAGCCGCCATCAGGTGCAGCAGGAAGCCCTCGTCAATATCGCGCTCGGCCTCAACGGTCAGGCGCCCAATGTCCGCAGCGACTGCAAGTAATTCGGGAAAGCAAGAATATGGCCACCGAAGTCAAAGTTCCTACGCTGGGTGAATCTGTCACCGAAGCGACCGTCGGCGAATTGCTGAAGAAAGTCGGCGATGCGGTCGCCGTCGATGAACCCATCATCAGCCTGGAAACCGACAAGGTCGCGGTGGAGGCTCCCTCCCCCGTTGCCGGCACGATCAAGGAATTCAAGGTCGACGTCGGCGACACGGTCGAAGTCAATGCAGTGATCGCGGTGATCGAAGAAGGCGACGCTCCGGCAAAATCTTCCGGCGATAGCGACGACGCACCCAAGGCGGACAAGTCCGAAGCGGACGTTGAAAAGGCTGCGCCCGCTCAGGCCAAGGAAGCGACCGACGGTGACAGTTCGCAAACGCTTTCGCCTGCCGTGCGCCGCGCAGTGCTCGAACACGGCGTCGATCCTTCCACGATCAAGGGCACCGGCAAGGACGGCCGCCTGACCAAGGAAGACGTGATCGCTGCGGCGGAAGCCAAGAAGTCGGGTGGCAGCAAGCCAGCTGAAAGCACATCCGCACCGGCATCGGCCGCGGGCGAGCGCCGTGAAGAGCGCGTCAAGATGACGCGCATGCGCCAGACCATCGCCAAGCGTCTCAAGGGTGCGCAGGACAATGCCGCGCTGCTGACGACGTTCAACGACGTCGACATGTCCGCCGTCATGGAAGCGCGCGGCAAGTACAAGGACATGTTCGCCAAGAAGCACGACATCCGTCTCGGCTTCATGGGCTTCTTCGCCAAGGCGGCCTGTCTTGCACTGAAGGACGTGCCAGCGGTCAACGCCTATATCGAAGGCGATGAAATCGTCTATCACGACTATGTCGATATCTCGGTTGCCGTGTCCGCTCCCAATGGTCTGGTCGTTCCGGTCATCCGCGATGCGCAGGACAAGGGCTTCGCGCAGATCGAAAAGGACATCGCCGATTTCGGCAAGCGCGCCAAGGACGGCACGCTGACGATGGACGACATGAAGGGCGGCACCTTCACCATCTCGAACGGCGGCGTCTTCGGTTCGCTGATGTCGACCCCGATCATCAATCCGCCGCAGAGCGCCGTCCTCGGCCTGCACCGTATCGAGGATCGCCCGGTCGTCGTGAATGGCGAAATCGTCATCCGCCCGATGATGTATATCGCGCTGTCCTACGATCACCGTCTGATCGACGGCCGGGAAGCGGTCACCGCCCTGAAGATCATCAAGGAAGCGATCGAAGATCCGACCCGGATGCTGATCGACCTGTAAGAGCAACGCCGATTGGAGTGCGTGTGTGCGAAAGGCTGTCCTACAGACTGGCAAAAGTGCCATGATGCCAGCCATGGCCCACTCGCTTGATCTTGTCGGCACCTGCGATTTGCGTCCGTTCACCCCGGACCGTTTTTACCCTTTGGACCGTGTAACACCCGGTCCATGTCTGCGACGCAACGAAAGTTAACAGAGACGAATCATGGCAGAATACGACTACGACGTCCTCGTCATCGGTGCTGGCCCGGGTGGCTATGTCGCCGCAATTCGTGCGGCCCAGCTCGGCCTGAAGACGGCGTGCGCCGAAAGCCGCGAGACGCTCGGCGGCACCTGCCTCAACGTCGGTTGCATTCCCTCCAAGGCCATGCTGCACGCCTCTGAATACTTCGACGCGGCCAGCAACGGCACGATGAAGGAAATGGGCATCGAGGTTACGCCCAAGCTCAATCTCGACGCCATGCATGCACAGCGCCGCGACGCGGTGAAAGGTCTGACCGGCGGGATCGAATTCCTGTTCAAGAAGAACAAGGTCGACTGGAAGAAAGGTCATGCCACTTTCCAGGATGCCCACACGGTCAAGGTCGGCGATGAAACGGTCACGGCCAAGAATGTGATCATCGCCACCGGTTCTTCCGTTACCCCCTTGCCGGGTGTCGAAGTCGACAACGAAAAGCAGGTGGTGGTCGATTCCACCGGTGCTCTCGAACTCAAGGCCGTGCCCAAGAAGATGGTCGTCATCGGTGGGGGCGTGATCGGCCTGGAACTCGGATCGGTCTGGCGTCGTCTTGGTGCCGAGGTCATCGTTGTCGAATATCTCGACAAGCTGCTGCCGGGGATGGATGACGATGTTCGCAAGGAAGCGGCCAAGATCTTCAAGAAGCAGGGCATGGAACTGCGACTGTCGACCAAGGTTACCGGATGCACCGTCGATGGTTCAAAAGCCACGCTGACGCTCGAACCGGCTGCCGGCGGCGACGAAGAAACGCTGGAAGCGGATTGCGTGCTGGTTTCGATCGGTCGCCGTCCGAACACAGAAGGCCTAGGCCTCGATGCGATCGGGCTTGAAGTGAACAAGCGCGGCCAGATCGAAACCGATCACGATTTCCGCACCAAGGTCGACGGTGTATGGGCCATCGGCGATGTCGTCCCCGGTCCCATGCTCGCCCATAAGGCGGAAGACGAAGGCATAGCCTGTGCCGAAAACATCGCCGGCCAGACCGGTATCGTGAACCACGATATCATCCCGGGTGTTGTTTACACATGGCCCGAATTCGCCGGTGTCGGTCTGACGCAGGAAGAAGCGGTCGAGAAGCTGGGCGACAAGGCCAAGGTCAAGGTCGGCAAGTTCCCGATGATGGCCAACAGCCGCGCCAAGACTAATCATGAACCCGATGGTTTCGTGAAGATCGTCGCGGATGCGGAAACCGATCGCGTTCTGGGCGTGTGGTGCATCGCAAGCGTCGCCGGCACCATGATCGCCCAGGCCGCACAGGCCATGGAATTCGGTGCGACCAGCGAAGATATCGCTTACACCTGCCATGCCCACCCGACGCATTCCGAAGCCATCAAGGAAGCGGCGATGGCGGTTCAGGGCAAGCCGATCCACATCTGATCGCTGTCGTGGCAGTCGGGGCGAGAATCTGAATGTCTGCGCGAGTGTCGACAATTCCGGCACTCGCCATACCCTCGCTCGTCGGGCTGACCTATCTGCTGCTTGCAGGTGCTCCAAGGAACTACCTGCTCGTGAATGCGACAGCTCTGCTGCTGTCGATAGCGCTGATGGCTTTCGGCAAGGCGCGCGTTAAACGCCAGCATCGGCTGCCGATCCTGGTTGTAGCCGTCGGGCTATTATTCGTCCCCCTGTTCAGCGGAGTGGCGGTCAATGGCATCGCGCGCTGGCTGCCGATCGGCCCGGTGCTGCTCCATGCCGGGCTGCTTGTCCTACCCGCCATCAGTGTTCTGGCCGCAGAAGGTAAGGGGCCCGGCAAGATAGCATTGATCGCGGCGTTGGTGGCGGTCTTCCTCCAGCCCGATGCCGGCACCGGTCTGGCCATAACAGGTGCCGCAATCGGGCTCTATGTGGCGCGGCCCCACTGGGCGACAGGCTGCATCGCGTTTGCAGCCTTCCTCGCCAGCCTGTCCATGCTGGTCCGCGGCGAACTCCCCGCCCAGCCGTACGTTGAACGTATTCTGGTCGACGCTGCTCAGGTCTCGCTGTGGCTGGCAGTCGGCATTCTGGTTGCCCTGCTGGGCACGGTCGCGCTGCTCGCCGGACTTCGCAGCGGAACGGTCAGCCAGCGCTTTGCCCTTGCCGGATCGTTTGCCGGCTTCTCCATCGCTGCTCTTGTATCGAACTATCCCTTCCCGCTCATCGGCTACGGTGCCTCGGCAATCCTCGGATATGGATTGGCATTGTTCCTCATAGGATCGTCCCGATAAACTTTCCGCTTGCCGATACCCCATCCATGCCGCAGATTTGCGCAACAGGGCATCGGGGCGATCGAGCATGAAAATCAGGCACTTGGCGATCGCCGCAAGCTGTAGCGCGATGGCGCTGGTCGGCTGCAGCCGGGAGCCGGATTTCGAGCCGCCTCCGCGCGCTACGGATGCGATCGACATCGAACCTCGAAGTTCGCTCGTCGCAGTACCCGTAACTGCCGATCTGACCGCGCTCGAAACGCAGATGTCGAAAGAGATACCGCGAACCTTGTGGACCATAGACCGCAAGGACCAGACCTGCGCCGCATCGAAAAAGGTCAAGGTGGCCTTCGTCAAGCTCAAGACGCCCACCATCAAATGCGACATCGTGGGCACTGTGACACGCGGACGCGTGACGATCGACGGTCGCGGACGCGACATCATCCTGACGATGCCGATCCATGCCGAAATCAAGGCGCAGGATATTGCCGGTATCCTCAAACAGGAAACCGCAACGGGAGATGCCAGGGTACGCGTCGTCGCTCGGCTTTCGATCGACAGTCAATGGAACCCGCAGGGCAAGGTCGACATCCAGTACGACTGGACCGACGAACCCCACGTCGACTTCCTTGGACAGCGTATCGAGTTCACCAGTGACGCGGACGCCAAACTGAAACCCCTGATCGCGCGCCTGGAACGCAATTTGCCGCAGGAACTGGCGAAGCTGGGTCTGCGGGAAGATATCGAACGCCTATGGGGCGAAGCCTTCACATCCCTCCAGCTTAACGAGACGAACCCGCCCGTCTGGATGCGGATCGTGCCCGAACAACTCTATTATGGCGGCTACACGCTGCGCGGCAAACGCATGGAGTTGCGACTGGGCATGAAGGCGGTGACCGAAACGTTCGTCGGCAAGCGTCAGCCAGACCCAAAGCGCAAACTCTTGCCGCCACTTGCAAAGCTCGAAGAGCAGCCTGGCAAGATGCAGTTCTTCATCCCCGTCATCGCAGATTACAAGCAACTCGAACCGGTGGTAGCGAAGGCTTTGGTCAGACGGTCCGCGCGGCCATTCGAAGTGCCCGGGATCGGGCCGGTGAACGCAAGGTTCGGACAGGTCGTTGCCTATGGCACTACCGGAAACCGCATTGCGCTGGGCCTGACTTTCAAGGCAGCCCGAGCCGACGAAAAGTTCGGCGATGCGACGGGCCAGGTTTGGCTGACCGCCCTCCCCGTCAACGGGCCGGGCTCTCGCAAAGTCAGTTTTTCCAACCTCGAAATTACCGGCGATACCGATCGCGACACCACCGATTTCCTGTTGCAGATCGCCAATTCGCCTGGGTTTTCACAAACCATTGCCACTGCTCTGACGCAGAATTTCGAAGAAGATTACGACGAATTGATGTCCAAGATCGCCAATGCCATCGATACCAAGCGCGAAGGTGATGTCGTTATTCGTGCGCAAATCGACGAGGTGAAGACCGGACGCCTGAAGGCGGCGGGACAGGGCCTGTATTTGCCAGTCTGGGGGACGGGCACCGCATCGGTGATCCTCGCCCCCCGTTGACGGCTATCTACACTTCGCTGGGGTAGATCGGCTGAATATCCACTGGAATATCGCTCATTGCGGCGAAACGTCCGCGCGCCCAATCGTCGAGCTTGGCATAACGAGCGAAGAACGCCTTGGTCCCTTCATAATCCCCATTCGCCTGCAGCATCAGCTGGTCATGCAAAAGGTCGCGCAGGCCAGCTTCCATTTTCGCATAGTCGACGATGTAGCGGTTGCCAGCCGCATCCCAGGTAAACGCACCCTTTTCCTTGAGATACCCGTATTGCAATGCTGCGCCCTTGCCGTGCGCCTCATCGATCCCGAAGCGCATCGCGCGGAAAATACCGGCGAAATAGCTGGCATAAAGTTGCTGCTTCTCGGCAGCGGGGATTTCGCCCTTCTCCATCATGAAGAGAATGTTCCAGACGCCCATGACGTCGGCCTTGCTCTCTTCCAGCGCCGAATACTGTTCCTTCAGTTCCTCGTTCACCGTCGTCTGGCGGCCATCCTTGGTAATCGTACCGGGCCCGAGGCTGTGGGACAGTTCATGGAACAGCGTTTCCAGTTCCATGTACTTCTTCGCGACCAGTGCGGCCTGATCCTGCTTCAGCACGACATCGCCGATCGGATCCAGAATGCGTTCGTATTTCGCGCCGAGTACGTTGGCGAGAATGACCTTCTTGGCACCTTTGGCTTCGCGCACCCGCTCGTCGTTGGGAAGGTTGAAAGCGATGGTTTGCACGCCTGGTACATTGTCGCCCCCACCGTGGATCTGATCGGCCACCGCGATGGGGCTTTCGAAGCCTCGCTGGAAATTCTTGTAGCGATCCTCGATCGGAAGGTTGCCTTCCATATCGCGCAGGTAATTCTTGTACTTCGCCAAAGCGGCGCTCTCTTCGGGATTGCGCAGCGTGACGAAGCTTTCGAAAGCGGTTTTCGTACCATACAGGCGGTCGGTATAGACTTCGTAGGGTCCAATCGCGACTTCGATCGGCGTGTCGGCCAAGTCCATCCACGCCATTTCGCTTTCGTAATAATCGTCGGACAGGAAGCTGGCGGCACGCAATGTCAGGAATTTCTTGAGGCTCGGGTTGCTCGTACGCTGGGCGGCCTGTTCCAAGAGTTTGGCAGCAGGTTCTAGCCACTCGCGATATTCCACCGAATAAGGGACAGCGACCAGCCCATCGCCCTCGCGCTTCACCACGGTGTACGGGGCCAGCAATTCGTCTTTCTGTGCAGGATGAGCCGTCAGATAAGCATCGAATTCTTCACGGGTCAGATCGGTGGGATAGAAGCCGGCCCCTTCGGGCAGCGGCTCTGTGCCCCAGAAGGGATGAAACTCGTCGAGATCGTCCCAAGCGCCGTAATACCGGTCGAACATGGTCAACAGCAGATCTCGATCGGCACGGCGGCTGCGCGAGATGGCTTGGCGAACCTGCGGGTTGGCGGCGAAGCGCTGGCGCAGATAAATCTCGTCCATATAGCCGCTGGCCTGGATCAGCAGATTGACGACGTCGCGTTCTTCCGCAGTCAGGTAAGACGTGTCCGGTGCCATCTCGATGACGGCCAACTTCGCGTACTGGGCCTGGAGATCGTAACCATCGGACGCGGCAGCGGGGGGTGCATCGGTAGACATTACCGGAGCATCATTGGCAACAGGGGCGCAGGCCGCACTGGCGAACAGTAGGGGAAGAATGGCGCGACGCATGATCGGTCCTCCAGAATTATCTTTATGACATCAGCGCAACGTCATGCGGCGGCCATGTGTCCCGCGCAAGTGGGCGATTGACCGCGGGGTCGGCTTATCCGACATTGCCGACCCAAGAGGAGACATCATGGCTTATCCGACGCTGACCGACAATCCCGGTGCTATCGAACTTGCAGAAGCGATGCGCCGGGGCGAGATGTCCCCGCTCGACGCCGTGGAGGCGGCCATCGCGCGGATCGAGCGTCTTGATGCGCACATCAACGCTGTAGTGGTGACAGATTTCGACCGGGCGCGGGATCGAGCCAAGGGGATGATGGATGATCGTTCGGCGCGTGAACGCCCCCTGTTCGGCGTTCCCATGACAATCAAGGAAAGCTTCGATATCGAAGGGCTTCCCACCAGTTGGGGCCATGAGGCGTATGCCGACAACATAGCATCTCGCGATTCCAGAGTGGTCAGCCAGTTGAAGGCTGCGGGCGCCATCTTCGTGGGTAAGACAAATGTGCCGCCCGATCTGGCCGACTGGCAATCGAATAACCCGGTCTATGGCCGTACAAACAACCCCCATGACCATGAGCGCTCGCCAGGTGGGTCCTCGGGTGGTTCGGCTGCGGCCGTCGCAAGCGGCATGGTCCCGTGTGAATACGGCACCGATATCGGCGGATCGGTGCGCGTTCCTGCCCATTTCTGCGGAGTTTGGGGTCACAAGACGAGCTGGGGTCTCATCCCAAAACAGGGACACGATCACCCTTCCATGAGCGGCGGTGATGCCCATGATGGTGCGCTGTCCATCGCTGGGCCGCTTGCCCGCAACGCCGCCGATCTTCGCCTGCTGTTGCAACTGACACAAACCGTTCCGCTGCGGAGGATGGAGAAAACGCTGCGAGACTGTCGGATCCTCCTCCTCACCGAACACCCGTCCTGCCCCACCGACATTTCGGTGCAGGCTCCGATCGAGGCGGCGGCGGCAACACTCGAACGAGCCGGGGTGACCATCGACCGCAAAAGCGAACTGCTCCCCGATCTGGCACGGCAACAGGCTGAGTATATGAGGATGCTCAATGTAGCCATGGCTCGCGGCATGCCTGGACCCAACGGTGAGCGGGCCAGCGCCACAGATTGGTTCGACATACTCGATGCGCAAACCCGCAACGAGAACGCCTGGCATACCCTTTTCGATAATTACGATTTCGTCCTTGCCCCGCCCGCACCTGTTCTCGCTGTCCCGCACCGCGATGGCCGCGTCTTCGATGGGACCATGACCATAAACGGAGCGGAACAGCCTGGGGGAGCGGCGCTGTGCTGGGCCGGGCTGGCGACTTATCCGAACCTTCCCGCCACCGTTCTTCCTGTGGGCGAAAGCGGGGGCCTACCTTGCGGACTGCAGGTCATATCGCGCAGGTGGGCCGACCTCGATTGCATCGCCGCGGCAGAAGCCATCGGCACAATCATCCACGGCTAGGGAGCCTTTGCAAGATGGGACAGCAGCGCGCGATGAAGCGCTTGGCCAAATTGCACATCTGGCTCGGATGGCTGGTGGGGGCGCCCATTCTGATGTGGACGATTACCGGCCTCGTCATGGTGGCGAAACCCATAGAGGAAGTCCGCGGCAACCATCTGCGCAAACATGTTCCAGAACGCGCCCTGCCCGCTGATACGCAAATTGCCGTGTCGCTGCCGGCTGAAAGTACACGTCCGGTACGATCGGTAACCACGCAGGTGGAACGCGGCGAAACCACCACCCGCATCACCTACATGGACGGCAAGACAGCCCGCTTCCGGCCCGACGGCAGTCCTATGGGTCCGTTGTCTGAAGTCGAGGCTCGCCTGATTGTGGCCGACGGCATCGACGGTGGTGACCAAGTTGCCAGCACGGCCCGTTTCGAAGCGGAAGCGGTGCCGCTCGATTTCCGTCGTGCCATGCCGGTTTGGCAAGTCGTCCTGGATGACGGGACACATGTTTACGTCGGAATGGAAACTGGGCAGATAGAAGCGGTTCGGACGAAATGGTGGCGTACCTTCGACTTCGTGTGGGGGTTGCACATCATGGACTTGCAAACGCGCGAGGACACGCATCATCCGATCCTGATACTCTTTGCCGTCCTGTCGGTAATCGGATCGCTGTTCGGCTGCGTGCTGCTGTTTCGTCGTCGAAAATCGCGTATGGCCGCATCGTGAATTCCGAAGTTCTTACCCCCCTGCTCGACTGGCTGGATCTTGCCGGTGTGGCCATCTTTGCTCTTACCGGCGCTTTGGTAGCGGCGAAGGAGAGACAAACCTTCGTTACGCTCGCCTTCTTTGCCCTGATCACCGGTGTTGGCGGCGGCACGGTCCGTGACCTTCTGATCGGGGCACCGGTATTCTGGATTCATGATGCTTGGGTTGCGGCCATCTGTCTGGCGATGGCGCTGTTCGCCTGGTTTACGCCTACCCGCTGGTGGGAGGGGCGCTTCCTCTCGGTTGCGGACGGACTTGGCCTGTCTGCCTATGCAGTTCTCGGGTCCGCCAAAGCACTCGAATATGGTTTACCGCCCACCCCTGCCATACTGATGGGAGTTATAACCGGCTGTGTGGGCGGCATCATTCGCGATGTCATAGCTGGCCGACCATCGATCCTCATGCGGCCGGAACTGTACGTCACGGCCGCCGCCCTTTCAGCCACCACCAATGTGCTTGGCGATCTGGTGGGCCTGGTGCGCGAGTGGGTCTGGGTGGGTGCGACGGCCGCCGGGTATGGCCTGCGGCTCGCTGCAATCAGATGGAACTTGGCCCTGCCTGCCTACGGACGGGATTAATTTCCCGCGCCCTGATAGCCGTCACCTCATTCGATATCGGCTGCTCCGTATGACTGGTCCTCTTCACCCGGCAACGGCCCACCGGGATAGGCAGGTACGGCGCTTTCAGTGCGTGCTCGTGCGGCGGCATAGTAATCATCGCTATACTGCCGATCGTCGATACCATTGTTTGCCTCGTAGCCATATCCGCCATCGGAATAGCCATTTCCGTAGGTAGCACCGCCGCGGCCGTAGTCGATCGCATCGATCCGCCCGTTTTCGCCGATCGAACAACTGAAGCTCTGCCCATCATACATTGAACCGGTTACGCTCCACCCACGCGCGTTGCGATTGACCGCATCGACGGTTTGAATACGCGCATTACGTTCGATCTCGTCCACACAGATACTCACCGCACGGTCCAGCCCGCGGGTGTCGTCATAACGATAATCGCCGCGCTGAGGATCAGGATAGCGTGGATTTCGATCACGCGAACTACTTGCGGCACTCGCCACTGCGGCAATTCCGCCGAGGATCAAAACGCCTGCAATCACATCGCCGGCGTCCACGCCGCGATGACGGCGGTGCCTGTAGCGCCGGTATTGATCGGCCGTGTCGTCGCCTGGTGCCCAAGCCGGGCTGATGGCCTGTGCAACGTGCACCGGTCCGACCTGCGGCAGTTCGGCTGCTTGGGCGGGCATGGCCGTCATTGATACGACGGCCAGAAGTGCTGGTACGACAGAAACGGATTTAATGGACGGCATGTCCGATACCCCTTCGGCGCGCCCCACCTAAACGCGCAATTGCTGATGATGCGTAGTTAGGCGGTGCAGGCTAAACGATGCCTGAACCGCCCATAGTGGTATATTTCGTGAATTACCGCAGCCTGCGGATGCCGCTGAAGTCGAGATCGGCAATGCGTCCGCGTTCTATCCGGCAGGTGAAATTGCCACTGTCACGGTCATTCCAGCGCTGATAGCGATTGTTCCGGTCACGATAGCCATAACGGTCGTAACGCCCACCGGCATAACTGCCATCGACGACCATCCGGCCCTTCACCTTCCAGCCATATCGAGTGTCATCGACATCGCGGATTTCCGTAACCTGGGCATGACGATAACCGTAGCGCCGGGCATCGTTCCTCGCAGCGTTGACACAGCGCTCTACGGCAGCACGCGGGTTGCCTCTGCTTGCATAAGTGTTGCGACGGTAGTCATTGCCGTTGTTGTAATATCGGCCGTCGCGATAATAGCGGTCGCCCCGATAATAGTCGCGGTCCCTGCTGGCGGCGCTGGCGACCGCTGCAATACCGCCGATGATGACGGCACCGGCAATCACTTCGCCGACGGAAATGCCATCGTCGTGGCCGCGAGCCTGCGCGGGGGTCGCCCCTGCGAGTGCCATGGCACCCACAGCTGCCGTTGCGATCCCACCCTTCGCGAACGTCTTTGCAAATGTTTTCATCTCGAGGTCCTCCTCATTGGGCCGCGGCGGGACTGCCTCGGCTGTAAAAGAGGTTCTAGACGATTCGCAGTGAGGTCCGGCTGAACTCTAGCGACAGTCGCCGTTCAGAAAATGTAGCACTTTGCTGAATAATCAATCCCGAAGAGAAACAAGGACATCGCGGGTGAAGGCCGCAATATCGAACCGCGCACCGGGCGGATCCTCGCCTCGTCTTACGATCACCGTGTTCATGCTTGGCACGATAACGACAAATTGCCCGCGATTGCCCATGGCAGCGAACGTATCGGCCGGAACGCCTTCGGAATTATTGAGCAACCAGAACCCTGCGCCATAACCAAAGGGACCATCGGGCTGCGGACCAGAGGGAGTAGATACGTAATCAATCCAGCCTTCGGGCAGGATGCGGGCGCCGTTGCGCATTCCATCGTCTAGATAGAACTGGCCAAAGCGGGCAAGGTCGGCGGAACTGGCCCAGACCTGGCTGGAAAGGATGTAGTCACCCTGCCAATCGGTCTCAGCCACGGTCGAGTGCATGCCGAGGGTTTCGAACAGTCCGGCCGGCGGATGCTTGTCGAACGTTTCCTCGATCGCCTTAACCGCGGCCAGCGTGTCGTTGTTGGCGTAACGATAGATCGTGCCCGGCGGATTGAGCAGCGGCCAATCGAGCGCCACTTCGCCCACCGTCGCGCCGCCGAAATAAAGCGGATCGGTGCGGTTGCCCGGCGTGTCCGAATAGCGGCCCGAGGCCATTCGGAGCAGATGGTCGATAGTTATCGCCCGCCGCGGGTCGCTATCGTCGAGCCCGAGCCCGGCAGAAGCTGCGACATCCGCTTCGCCGCGCTGGACCGCCGCACCGATCAGCGTGGCCGCGAGGCTCTTGGCGACCGACCAGGTGCGCTGCGGCAAATCCGCGTCGTATCCCTGGGCATAGGCTTCCCCACGGGTGCGATCGTCCTGCCGGACCATCACCGCCGTTGTCCGGGTCCCCTCGCCGTAGGTTTCTCTCAGAGCCGCCTCGGCCGCGCGCATGGTGGCGGGCGCGATAGCGTCGCGAAGCGGATAGACATTGGGAGCGCCGACCCTGTCGATTAGCGTCGAGCGGACAGCCTCGCTATCGGGTAGAGCGGCACCGATCGGAAGCAGCGCACAGCCTTTTCCCTGGCGATAAGCAGCGACGCGCGGCGACATGTCGTCGGCCCATGGCACCGCTACATAATCGAGCCCGCCATCGCTCCCGCGCGCGATGCTATGCGTAAGTTCCGGCACGATCGCATCGAGCGGCTCCTGAATGCCGGACAGTTCGTAATCGTTCACCGAAGATTCGCTCCGGCGCAGATGCGCCGCATGACCACTCAGCGCGCTACACAGGAACAGTGCCTTGTACCCGGCGGCCAGCGCACGATCATAGCGAGCGTCGAGTTCGTCCTGCGTCGTTGATTGCGCGGCAAGAGGGGTGGCGGCGAGCAGCGCCGTTGCTGCAAGGGCATGTCTGATCATCCCCGCCTTGTGGCACGGCTGAAGGCCCGTGCAAAACAAAAGGGCCGGGAAGTTTCCCTCCCGGCCCCGCTTGTCTCGTATTTCGAAGTGCGGTTTACGCGTCTTCGAATTCTTCTTCGCTTTCAACCGGACCCGAATCCTGGCCCTTTGCGTCTTCGTCGCGCTCGACGAATTCGATCACAGCCATCTGGGCGGCGTCGCTGCCGCGATAGCCAGCCTTGATGATGCGGGTGTAACCGCCTTCACGATCCGAATAGCGTTCCGCCAGAACGTCGAACAGCTTCTTGAGCTGCGTTTCGTCCTGCAGACGGCTCATCGCAAGACGGCGGTTCGAAAGGCCGCCACGCTTTGCCAGCGTGATCAGCTTCTCGATGTAGGGACGCATTTCCTTCGCCTTGGGCAGCGTGGTCATGATCTGCTCGTGCTTGATCAGAGCGGCCGCCATGTTGCGGAACATCGCATTACGGTGGCCAGTCTTGCGCTGGAGCTTGCGGCCGGAAATCTTGTGACGCATTTCAGTTCTTCCTTCGTTCGTAGGGGGCCCGTTCTAGGTAGCCCGATACGGGCCGGATTGAGGGGTCCGGCCCATGCCCCATGCGAGGTGTCAGCCCAGCAGCTCTTGCTCGAGCTTCTTGGCCATTTCCTCGATGTTTTCTGGCGGCCAGCCAGGGATGTCCATGCCGAGGCGCAGACCCATCGACGAGAGCACTTCCTTGATCTCGTTGAGCGACTTGCGGCCGAAGTTTGGCGTACGGAGCATCTCGGCTTCGGTTTTCTGAACCAGGTCGCCGATGTAGATGATGTTGTCGTTCTTGAGGCAGTTTGCCGAACGGACCGACAGTTCCAGCTCGTCGACCTTCTTGAGAAGGTAACGATTAAGCTGGTTGGTGTCGCTTTCCTGAGGTTCGGCTGCCTGTCCGATCATCGCCGAAGTCGGCTGCGGGATACCGTCTTCGAAGTGGACGAACAGCGTCAACTGGTCCTGAAGGATGCGCGCGGCATACGCCACTGCATCTTCCGGAGTGACTGTGCCATCGGTTTCGATCGTCAGCGAAAGCTTGTCGTAATCAAGTTCCTGCCCGACGCGGGCGTTCTCGACCTTGTAGCTCACCTGGCGAACCGGCGAATACAGGCTGTCGACAGGGATCAGACCGATCGGCGCGTCCACGGGACGGTTCATCACGGCAGGGCGGTAGCCCTTGCCGGTGTCCGCCGTCAGTTCCATGTTGAGCGTCGCACCTTCGTCGAGGTGACAGATCACGAGATCCTTGTTCATCACTTCGATATCGCCGGAAACAGCGATGTCGCCGGCTTTGACTTCGCCGGGGCCGGTTGCGGAAAGCTGCAGGCGCTTCATGCCCTCGCCTTCCATTTTCAGCGCGATCTGCTTCACGTTGAGGACGATGTCGGTAACGTCTTCGCGCACGCCAGCGAGCGAGCTGAATTCGTGAAGGACGTTCTCGATCTTGATCGAGGTGATCGCAGCGCCTTGAAGCGAGCTGAGAAGCACGCGGCGCAGCGCATTGCCGAGCGTTAGGCCGAAGCCACGTTCGAGCGGTTCGGCCACGAAGGTAACCTTACGGGCCTTGTCGCCGGTATCCTTGATGTCAAGGACGCTGGGTTTCTTGAGTTCCTGCCAGTTCTTAATATTGACGGACATGAAAATCCCCTGGTTCGGATGCGGGCAGGACCGGCGCTCTTCGATAGAGCGTCCGGTCCGTGAGGGTGTGTCGGCGGCCCGCTAGCGAGCCGCCAGGCAGGTACGGATCAGACGCGACGACGCTTGGACGGGCGAACCCCGTTATGCGGGATCGGCGTCACGTCGCGGATCGACGTGATGGTGAAACCGACTGCAGCGAGACCGCGCAGCGCACTTTCACGGCCCGAACCCGGGCCCTTCACTTCGACTTCCAGCGTGCGCACACCATGCTCGGCAGCCTTGCGGCCCGCATCGTCGGCGGCGACCTGGGCAGCATAGGGAGTCGACTTGCGGCTACCCTTGAAGCCCATCATGCCTGCGCTGGACCAGCTAATCGCATTGCCCTGCGCATCGGTGATGGTGATCATGGTGTTGTTGAAGCTGGCGTTGATATGCGCAACGCCGCTCGAAATGTTCTTTTTGTCGCGGCGCCTAACGCGGCCGGGTTCGCGTGCCATGGTTATTCTTCCTTACATTCTCTCAAGAAGGGAAAAGCGCTGGGATACCCCAGGCTTACTTCTTCTTGCCGGCGATCGGCTTGGCCTTGCCCTTACGGGTACGGGCGTTGGTGTGAGTGCGCTGGCCACGAACGGGCAGACCGGCACGGTGACGCAAGCCACGGAAGGACTTGAGGTCCATGAGCCGCTTGATGTTCATCGCGGTTTCACGACGCAGGTCGCCTTCGACAGTGAAGTCCGCATCGATCGTTTCACGAACGCGAAGAACTTCCTCGTCGGAAAGATCCTGAACCCGGCGCGAGTGATCAATGCCAAGCTTGTCGGCGATTTCGACGGCCTTTGAACGGCCGATACCGTGAATATAGGTGAGCGCGATAATAACGCGCTTGTTGGTGGGGATATTTACCCCGGCAATACGAGCCACTTACTTCTCCATGCTCCACAGGGACGGCTCATGCCGCAGCCCCATCTCATCGCTAAACACACCGACATCCACGGGTCTTGCCTGAAACAAAAGTCCGGATGGCGCACGAATAGCTACCGCCTGCCGGACACACCGCAATGTCGAATGAAACGCGCGCTTAGGAGGATTCGCCAACAGCGTCAAGCACCCTGCGCGCACGTCACGACAAGGCCGCCGATATGGGCGGCCCGCCTGATAGTTCAACCCTGTTAGCTAATCCCATCGGCACGGTCAAAGTTTCTTACACCACTCCGAACGCGAGCATGGCGTCTGCGACCTTCTTGAAGCCGGCGATATTCGCCCCGCGGACATAATCGACATATCCGCCCGCTTCACCGAATTCGACGCATTTTTCGTGAATGCCGTCCATCAGTTCGGCCAGTTCTTCGCCCAGACGCTCGTGGTTCCAGCTGACCCGTTCGGAGTTCTGGCTCATCTCGAGGCCGGAGACCGCGACACCACCAGCGTTTGCAGCCTTACCAGGACCGTACATGATCTTCGCGTCGTGAAATGCCTTCACACCTTCCAGCGTGGTCGGCATATTGGCTCCCTCGGAAACGGCGATACATCCGTTCTTCAACAGCAGCTTTGCAGCGCCTTCATCCAGCTCGTTCTGGGTGGCGCACGGCAGGGCCACGTCGCATTCGACGCTCCATGGCTGTTCATCCTCATGATAGGTCGCTTCGGGATATTCGTCCGCATATTCGCTGATACGTCCGCGCCTCTCGTTCTTAAGGCGCTTAACCCAATCGATTTTTTCCTGATCAAGGCCGTCGGGATCGTAGATAAAGCCGCCGCTATCCGATAACGTCAGGACCTTCCCGCCCAGTTGAACGAGCTTTTCCGCGGCGTGGATTGCGACATTCCCCGCGCCGGAAATGACCGCCGTCTTTCCCTCGATCTCCTGATCAGCATGGGAAAGCATATTGCGCAGGAAATATACCGCGCCATACCCGGTCGCCTCCGGCCGCATTTGCGAACCGCCATACTCGGTGGCCTTGCCGGTCAGCACGCCCTCCCACCGATTGGTGATCCGCTTGTATTGGCCGAACATGTAACCGATCTCGCGCGAACCGACGCCGATATCACCCGCCGGCACATCGACATCAGGGCCGATGTGGCGATGCAACTCGGTCATGAAACTCTGGCAAAAGCGCATGACCTCATGATCGCTTTTCCCTTTCGGATTGAAATTCGATCCGCCCTTACCCCCGCCCAGAGGCAGGCCGGTGAGAGAATTCTTGAAGGTCTGCTCGAAAGCCAGAAACTTGAGCACGCTTTCATTTACGCTGGAATGAAAGCGGATCCCACCCTTGTATGGTCCGATGGCGTTGTTGTTCTGCACTCGCCAGCCACGCTCGACGCGGACATTCTGATCGTCATCCTCCCAGCAGACCCTGAAGCTTACGATGCGATCGGGTTCCGCGATCCTGCGCAGGATCTGCGCCTCGTGATACTCTTCCTTGTCTTCGATGAAACTGTAGACGTCCTGCGCGACCTCCTGGACGGCCTGAACGAACTCTTCCTGCCCTGGATTGCGCTTTTTCACGCCTTCCATGAACGTATCCAGATCTACATGCCGGTCGTAAACGGACGCCAATTGCATCTCCCATCTTGCGCAAACAAGATCACGTGAACTCGTGATCCCGAACACACTCAACGGGTACACTCAGTTAGGTTTCCCCGCTCCCCGGGCCATGCAGAGCTGAAAGCCTCCCCCCGGAAACGGGATTGCGATATATTCGAAGATCATGCGGTACGGGTTGATTTTGCACCCCGCGCAAGCAGCGAGCTACACACGGCGCCCACCATAGCTCGTTCGCCATTTCAGGCGAGAAGCTGCGTAATAATGTGAAGTGAGGTCCGCCCCGCGGATTAGCGGGACAAAATCGAGTCTATGGCGTGCGTGACGTCTTCAATCGAAGCCATCCCATCGACACGGCTAACAATCCCACGAGCTTCATATCCGGGCAGGATCGGTGCTGTCTTGCCACGGTATTCCTGCATTCGCGTGCGTACGGTCTCTTCATTGTCATCCGGGCGACGCTTGAACTCCGTGGAGCCACATTTGTCGCAAACACCTTCCTTCGCGGGAAGATGGAAGACGTCGTGATAGCCAGCGCCGCAATTGGCACAGGTGTAACGCCCGGTGATCCGCTCCACGAGAGCGTCTTCATTGACCTCCAACTCGATCACATGATCGAGCTGACGATTATGCTTCGCGAGAATGTCATCCAGTTGTTCGGCCTGCGCTGCCGTGCGCGGGTAACCATCGAAAATGGCACCCATCTCCGGGCCCATCTCGCCAAGTTTGGCGTCGATCATTGCGGATACGATCTCATCCGATACCAGTCCGCCGGAATCCATGATGTCGGACACCTTGCGACCAAGTTCGCTATCGGCCTTGCGGGTTTCGCGGAGCATGTCCCCAGTCGACAGCTGGCGCATTCCATGATGCTCCACCAATCGCTGCGCCTGTGTTCCCTTACCCGCGCCCGGGGGCCCAAGGAGGATGATATCCATTGCGTAAAGTCCCCTTCGCGCCTGACGTGCCTTAGCGCAGGCGTCCCTTCAACTTCGCTTTCTTGATCAGATCGCCATACTGGTGAGCCAGCAGATGCGACTGGATCTGGCTGATCGTATCGACCGTCACGTTCACGACAATCAGCAGACTGGTACCGCCGAGGAACAGCGGAACGCCGGTCTGTGCGATCATGTATTCCGGCAGGACACAGACGATCGTCAGGTAGATCGCGCCAATGACCGTGATACGCGTCAGAACGTAATCGAGATATTCTTCAGTCCGCTTGCCGGGACGAATGCCAGGGATGAACCCGCCGTTCTTCTTCAGATTGTCAGCCGTCTCTTCCGGATTGAACACAATCGCGGTGTAGAAGAAGCAGAAGAAGATGATCCCGAGCGCATACAGCGTCATATAAAGTGGCTGGCCGTGCTGCAGATACTGCAACACCGACTGCAGAAAGCCGCCAGCTGCACTGTCGGTATCGACCGAATTACCGGCAAACTGGGTAATCGTCAGCGGCAGCAGCAAAAGCGAACTGGCAAAGATCGGAGGAATGACGCCCGCGGTGTTGAGCTTGAGCGGCAGATGCGAACGATCAGCCTGCATCATGCCGCGCTGCGTTGCACGCTTCGGATACTGGATGAGCAGACGGCGCTGCGCACGCTCCATAAAGCAAATCCCGAGGATCAGGATTACAACCATGGCGATCAGACCGACGATGATGCCCGTAGCGATCGAGCCCTCGGAATACCCCGAACCAAGGTTGGATACAAAGGTCGGGAACTGCGCCACGATCCCTGCCATAATGATCAGCGATACGCCGTTACCGATGCCGCGACTGGTAATCTGTTCGCCCAGCCACAGCAGGAACATCGTCCCGCCGACCAAGCTGATGACCGCACCGATACGGAACATCACGCCCGGATCGACCACTGCCTGCATGCCGCTCTGCGCACCGAAGCTTTCCAGACCGGAAGCTAGAAACCAGCCCTGGATGGCACAAAGAAACACAGTTCCGTACCGAGTGTACTGGTTGAGCTTCTGCCGACCTACGGTGCCCTCCTTCTTGAGGGCCGCAAGCGATGGATGCAATGCAGCAGCGAGCTGCACGACGATCGACGCCGTAATATAGGGCATGACGCCAAGCGCGATGAGGCTCATGCGCTCAAGGCTGCCACCCGAAAATGTATTGAAGAGGTCGAGAATCCCGCCGCGCGTCTGATCGTAGAGATCGCTCAGGATCAGCGGGTTCACGCCAGGCAGCGGAACAAAGCTGAGGAAGCGGAAGACGATCAAAGCACCGATCGTGAACCAGATACGATTCTTGAGTTCGGTGGCCTTGGAAAAATTGGCGAGGCTCATATTGCTCGCGATATTGTCGGCGCGTGATGCCATGGGAATCTGTTCAATCCTGAATTGGCGCCGGTCCCTCCCGGCACAGGAAGGCTAGATAGGGAACGGGGGGCGGAATGTCGAACCCCGCCCCCCGAATTTTTCCCGCTTACTTTGCCTTCTTCGCCTTGTTGGCTTCGGCGCGAGCAGCCTTCTTTTCATGTTCGGGCTTGTCTGCCGCGATCACTTCGACCTTGCCGCCAGCCTTTTCGACTGCCTCGATTGCACCCTTGGATGCACCGGCAACCTTGAAGCTGACCTTGGCCTTGAGCTCACCCTTACCAAGGAGACGAACGCCATCCTTGCCGCCGCGAGCTAGGCCGGCCGCGCGAAGCGTCTCATGGTCGAGCACGGCCTTCTCGTCGAGCTTCTTCGCGTCGATGAACTTCTGGACCATGCCGATGTTCACTTCTGCGTAGTCCTTGCCGAACGGGTTGTTGAACCCGCGCTTCGGCAGGCGCATGTGAAGCGGCATCTGGCCGCCTTCGAAGCCCTTGATGGCAACACCCGAACGGGCTTTCTGGCCCTTCTGGCCACGGCCACCGGTCTTGCCTTTACCCGAACCGATACCACGGCCCACACGGATGCGGACCTTGCGTGCGCCGGAATTGTCACGGATCTCATTAAGTTTCATAGTGCACTCGCTTTCGCTTTTGTTCGCGCTGTAAAAATGGAAACGGCCCGCTATCGCAGCAGGCCGCTCCCGTCAAATTGTTAAACCTGGTCGATCAGTCGACCACGGTCACCAGATGCGGGATCTTTGCAATTGCGCCACGCACCTCGGGGGTGTCCTGGCGTTCCACGATCTTGTGCATCTTGTTCAGCCCGAGACCGATGAGGATCTTGCGCTGGCTTTCAGGACGGCGGATCGGCGAACCGACCTGCTTGATCTTGATGGTGTTCTTCTTGTCAGCCATCGAACTTACTCCGCGATAGCGGCGGCATCGGCTTCAGCCTCTGCCTCCGAAGCGCCACCACGGCCGAGAAGGTCTGCAACCTTCTTGCCGCGACGCTGCGCGACCGACTTCGGCGAAGTCTGGTCCTGCAAGGCGTCGAAAGTGGCGCGGATCATGTTATAGGGGTTCGAGGTGCCGACCGACTTGGTCACCACGTCGGCAACGCCGAGGCTTTCGAACACGGCGCGCATCGGACCACCGGCGATGATACCGGTACCTGCAGGTGCCGTACGCACGGTGACCTTGCCGGCGCCGAAGTGACCCTTGCCGTCGTGATGAAGGGTCCGACCCTCCTTCAGAGCGACACGGATCATCTTCTTGCGGGCAGCGGCAGTCGCCTTGCTGATCGCTTCGGGTACTTCGCGAGCCTTGCCCTTGCCGAAGCCGACGCGGCCCTGGCCATCACCCACAACGACGAGTGCAGCGAAACCGAAGCGCTTACCGCCCTTCACCGTCTTGCTGACGCGGTTGATGTGGACGAGCTTCTCGATGATGCCGTCGTCTTCTTCCTCGCGCTGGCGGCGATCGTCGCGACGACCACGACCACGGCCCCGGCCGCCTTCGCGATTGCCACCACGGCCGCGGCCCTGGCGAGGCTGACCTTCGTCGCCCTGAGCGGCAGACTGATTGTCTGCGGCTTCGGACGGCGTATCGGCAACAGCCGGCTGCTCGTTGGTTACCGCGTTCTGCGTTTCCGCGGTCACGGTTTCTTCGTTCTTGTTTTCGTCAGCCATCATCAGAACTCCAGCCCGCCTTCACGGGCGGCGTCGGCCAGCGCCTTGACGCGGCCATGGAACAGGAAGCCGCCGCGATCGAACACGACAGTGGTCACGCCAGCCTTTTTGGCCGCAGCGGCAATGTCGCTACCGACCTTCTTGGCGGCGTCGACATTTGCACCCGAGCCCTTCACGCCGAGCGTCGAAGCAGCGGCAACGGTCTTGCCGGCAGCATCGTCGATGATCTGCGCGTAAATGTGCTGGCCGGTGCGGTGCACCGACAGGCGGGGCTTGCCACCCGACACGTTGCGAAGCGCGGTGCGGACGCGACGGCGGCGGCGTTCAAAGAGAGAGAGCTTTGCCATCTTACTTCTTCTTCCCTTCCTTGCGGAAGATATACTCGCCGCGATACTTGATACCCTTGCCCTTGTAAGGTTCGGGCTTGCGCCAGCGGCGGACCTCGGCGGCAAACTGGCCAACGGCCTGCTTGTCGATACCGGAAATCTCCACGGTGGTCTGGTCCGGCGTTTTCACCTCGAGACCTTCGGGCACATCGAGATCGACATCGTGCGAATAGCCGAGCTGAAGCTTCAGCTTCTTGCCCTGCGCCTGTGCACGATAACCGACACCGGTAATTTCCAACACCTTAGTGAAACCTTCGGTCACGCCTTCGACCAGGTTAGAAACCAGCGTACGCTGCATTCCCCAATGGTTACGGGCGGCGCGCGTATCGTTGGCAGGCTTGACCGAAATCTCGCCATCTTCCAGCTTGTACTCGATCAGGTCGGACAGTCCCAATGCCAAGGTGCCCTTTGGCCCCTTCACATTAAGCGTGTCACCGTCGATATTGGCAGTGACCCCGCTTGGGATCGCTACCGGCCTTTTACCGATGCGGCTCATCAGAAGACCTCCGCCAGCACTTCGCCACCGACGTTTTCGGTGCGCGCTTCGGCGTCCGAAAGCACGCCCTTCGGCGTCGAGACGATGGTGATGCCAAGACCGTTACGTACAATCGGGAGTTCTTTCGAACCCGAATAGACGCGACGGCCAGGCTTGGAAACACGAGCGACATGCTTGATTGCAGGTTCGCCTTCGAAATACTTCAGTTCGATCCGCAGCGCGGGGTGCTTGCCCGAAGAGTCTTCGCTGTAGCCACGGATGTAGCCTTCGCGCTGAAGCACTTCGAGAACGTTTGCACGCAGCTTGCTGGCGGGCGAAAGGACGCTGTCCTTCTTCGCACGCTGGCCGTTGCGGATGCGGGTGAGCATATCACCCAGGGGATCGGTCATAGCCATCTGTCTTTACCTCACCAGCTCGACTTGGTCAGGCCCGGAATCAGGCCCTTGTTGCCGAGGTCACGCAGTTCGATGCGGTTGAGGCCGAACTTGCGGTAATAGCCGCGCGGGCGGCCGGTGGTGGAGCAGCGGTTACGCACCCGGGTCGGGTTAGCGTTGCGCGGCAGTTCAGCCATCTTGAGGCGTGCGATAAGACGCTCGCCTTCATCGAGGCTTTCATCGTTCGCGATAGCTTTCAGCTTCGCGTACTTGTCCGCATACTGCTTGACGAGCTTCTTACGACGCTCGTTCTTGTTGATCGAACTCAGTTTCGCCATTGGACTTAAGTTCCTCTACTAGCGGCTCACGCCGCCTCCTTCTCTTCCGACTTTTCAGTCGGGAACGGGAAGCCGAAAAGCTTCAGAAGCTCGCGAGCTTCGTCGTCGGTTTTCGCCGTTGTGGTTACAATGATGTCCATCCCCCGGACCTTGTCGATCTGGTCGTAGCTGATCTCGGGAAAGATGATCTGTTCTTTCAGGCCCATGGCGTAGTTGCCACGGCCGTCGAACGACTTGGTGTTGAGGCCACGGAAGTCTCGGATACGTGGCATGGCCACGGTCACGAGACGATCCATGAACTCGTACATGCGTTCGCGACGCAAGGTAACCTTGCACCCGATCGGCATGCCTTCACGCAGTTTGAACTGCGCGATGGATTTCTTGGCCTTCGTGATTACCGGCTTCTGCCCAGCAATCAGAGCCATTTCTTCAGCTGCAGTCTGAACCTTCTTCTTGTCCTGGCTGGCTTCGCCCACACCCATGTTGAGTGTGATCTTTTCCAGCTTGGGAACTTCAAGGCGGTTCTTGTAGCCAAACTTCTCAGTCATCGCCTTGACGATTTCGTCGTCGTAGCGCTGCTTCATGCGAGGCGTGTAATCAGCCATCGATGGTCTCCCCGGATTTCACGGCAACGCGCACCTTCTTGCCGTCCTTCTCTTCGAAACGGACGCGGGTGGGCTTGCCATCCTTCGGATCGGCCAGCGCAACCTTGCTGAGAGCCATCGGCGCTTCAAAGCGATCGATGCCACCCTGCGGGTTCTGCTGGGTCGGCTTGCGGTGACGCGCTGCGACGTTGACGCCTTCTACGACGACCTTGCCATCCTTGGGCATGACCTTCGCGACGGTTCCGGTCTTGCCCTTGTCCTTGCCGGACAGAACAACGACGCTGTCACCCTTCTTGATCTTAGCGGCAGCCATTACAGCACCTCCGGAGCAAGCGAGATGATCTTCATGAACCCGCGACCGCGAAGTTCGCGAACCACCGGCCCAAAGATACGGGTACCGATCGGCTCTTCGCTCTTGTTCACGAGCACCGCGGCATTGCTGTCGAAGCGGATCACACTGCCATCGGGGCGGCGTACGTCCTTCTTCGTGCGCACGATGACAGCGCGATGGACATCGCCCTTCTTCACCTTGGTGCGCGGTTGAGCTTCCTTCACGGAAACCACGATCACGTCGCCAACGGAGGCAGTCCGGCGCTTAGAGCCACCCAGCACCTTGATGCACTGGACGCGCTTTGCGCCGCTGTTGTCCGCGACGTCGAGATTGGATTGCATCTGGATCATCGATCCGTTTCCTTCTCAATGGCTTGCCGGGACGAGTGCCCGGCAGTTCCTACGTCAAACTTGCTTCAGTTACCTGCGGCTTCGACTTCGAGGTCAGCCTCGACAGCCTGCGTGCCGCCTGCGGTAACGCGATCGATCACCTGCCAGGTCTTGGTCTTGGAGATCGGCTTGGTTTCTTCGATGCGCACGACGTCGCCGAGCGTGAACTCGTTCTTCTCGTCATGAGCATGGTACTTCTTCGAGCGGCGAATGATCTTCCCGTAGAGGGGATGCTTCACCTTGCGCTCGACGAGCACGGTAACGGTCTTGTCGGTCTTGTCGGAGGTGACGGTCCCGATAAGGATACGCTTGGGCATGGTCTACTCCTTAAGCCTTCGCTTCAGCCGAGCGCGAACGCTCGCTCTGCAGCGTCTTGATCTTGGCGATCGTGCGGCGAACCTCGCGGATGCGGGCCGGAGCCTCGAGCTGGTTCGTTGCCGCCTGGAAGCGGAGGTTGAACTGCTCGCGCTTCAGCGTGGTCAGCTCTTCGGCCAGCTGGTCGTCCGACTTCTGGCGCAGGTCTTCAGTCTTGGCCATCATTCGCCTCCGAGGTGCGATGCGTCACCCAGACGGGCAACAACCTTGGTCTTGATCGGCAGCTTCATAGCTGCGCGCTCGAACGCTTCAGCGGCCAGCGGACCGGCAACGCCGTCCAGTTCGAACAGGATACGGCCCGGCTTCACGCGAGCGGCCCAGTATTCGATCGAACCCTTGCCCTTACCCTGACGGACTTCGGCAGGCTTCTTGGACACCGGCACATCGGGGAAGACGCGGATCCAGAGACGGCCCTGACGCTTGATGTGGCGGGTGATCGCACGACGCGCAGCTTCGATCTGACGCGCGGTGATCCGTTCCGGTTCCATCGCCTTCAGGCCATAGGACCCGAAGTTCAGCGTGGTGCCGCCCTTGGCGTTGCCATGGATCTTGCCCTTGAACGCCTTGCGGTATTTGGTTTTCTTCGGTTGCAGCATGGTTCTTTCCTAATCCTGCAATCAGCGAGCCGGACGGACGCCAGAGGTCTGGGCTTCCATCATGAGGCGATCCTGAGCGGTCGGGTCATGCGCCATGATCTCACCCTTGAAGATCCAGCACTTGATGCCGATGATCCCGTAGGCGGTCAGCGCTTCAGCTTCCGCATAGTCGATGTTGGCGCGCAAGGTGTGAAGCGGCACACGGCCTTCACGATACCATTCGATACGCGCGATTTCAGCGCCGCCGAGACGGCCGCCGCAGGTGATCTTGATCCCTTCGGCGCCCAGACGCAGTGCCGACTGAACGGCACGCTTCATTGCACGGCGGAAAGCCACGCGGCGGATAAGCTGGTCGGCGATGCCCTGGGCGACGAGCTTGGCGTCGATTTCCGGCTTGCGGATTTCAACGATGTTAAGCTTCACTTCGCTTGCGGTCATCTTCGACAGCTTGGCACGCAGCTTCTCGATGTCCGCGCCCTTCTTGCCGATGATGACACCGGGACGAGCAGCGTAGATCGAAATGCGGCACAGCTTGGCTGGACGTTCGATCACGACCTTCGAGATGGCTGCCTGCGGCAGGCTCTTCACGATGTACTTGCGGATCTCTACATCTTCGCTGAGCAGCTTGGCATAGTCGCGCCCTTCGGCGTACCAGCGGCTGTCCCAGGTGCGGTTGATCTGCAGGCGCAGACCGATCGGGTTGCTTTTATGGCCCATCTTACGCCTCTTCCTGCTCGCGGACGACGATGCGAAGGCGGCTGAACGGCTTCAGAATGCGCGTCGACTTGCCGCGACCACGGGTGTGGAAACGCTTCATCGTGATCGACTTGCCTACCGAAGCCTCGGCAACGACCAGCGCGTCGACATCGAGGTTGTGGTTGTTTTCCGCATTGGCGATCGCCGAAGCGAGCACCTTGCTGGCGTCACGCGCCATCGCCTTCTTGGAGAAAGCGAGGATGTTCATGGCCTCTTCGGCCTTCTTGCCGCGGATCAGACCGGCAACGAGGTTGAGCTTCTGCGCCGAACCACGAATGGTGGTTCCGACGGCCAGCGCCTCGTTTTCGGCAACGCGACGGGGTGCCTTCTGCTTGCTCATCAGCGCTTACCCTTCTTGTCGGCAGCATGACCCGGGAACGTGCGCGTGGGTGCGAACTCGCCGAGTTTGTGGCCGACCATCTCTTCCGAAACGGAGACCGGGATGAACTTGTGACCGTTGTAGACGTTGAACGTCAGACCAACGAACTGCGGCAGGATGGTGGAACGGCGCGACCAAGTCTTGATCGGCTTGGCGCCACCGGCGTCCTGGGCGGTCTCTGCCTTCTTTAGAAGGCTGAGCTCGACGAACGGACCTTTCCAGACGGAACGAGCCATGTCGGATTACCTCTTCTTCTTCGCGTGGCGCGAACGGATGATCATCTTGTCCGTCTGCTTGTTCTTGCGGGTACGGGCGCCCTTGGTCGGCTTGCCCCACGGAGTGACCGGATGACGGCCACCGCTCGTGCGGCCTTCACCACCACCGTGCGGGTGATCGACCGGGTTCTTGGCGACACCACGGGTCAGCGGCTTGATGCCCATCCAGCGACGACGTCCGGCCTTGCCCAGGTTCTGGTTCTGGTTGTCCGGGTTCGAAACGGCACCGACGGTCCCCATGCAGTCGGCGCGCAGATAACGCTGCTCGCCGCTGTTGAGACGCACGATGACCATGCCGCGATCGCGACCGACCAGCTGGACATACGAACCAGCAGCACGAGCGATCTGACCGCCCTTGCCAGGCTTCATTTCCACATTGTGGCAGATCGTGCCGACCGGCATCTGACCGAGCAGCATGGCGTTACCAGGCTTCGTGTCGCACTTTTCGCCAGCCACGACCTTGTCGCCGACAGCAAGACGCTGCGGAGCAAGGATGTAAGCCAGTTCACCGTCGGTGTACTTGACCAGGGCAATGAACGCGGTGCGGTTCGGGTCATACTCGAGCCGCTCGACGGTGCCTTCGACGTCCCACTTGCGACGCTTGAAGTCAACGTAACGGTACTTCTGCTTGTGACCGCCAGCCATGCCGCGCGAGGTGACGTGACCCTTGTTGTTGCGGCCACCGGTCTTGCGCTTGCCTTCGACGAGCGACTTGACCGGCTTGCCCTTGTAAAGGCCCGACTTGTCGACGAGGATCAGGCCACGACGGCCCGGGCTCGTAGGTTTATAGTTCTTGAGTGCCATGTCTTATCTGCCCTCAGATACCGCTGGTGACGTCGATTGAATCGCCGTCCTTCAGGGTGACCACAGCCTTCTTCTGGTCGACACGCTTGTAAGCCTTGCCCTTCCAGCGCTTGGTCTTGCCCTTCATGTTGATGGTGTTCACGCCCATCACGCTAACACCGAAGATCGCTTCGACCGCTTCCTTGATCTGCGGCTTCGTGGCGGTGTTGGCGACCTTGAAGACGACCGCGTTATGCTCGGAAGCAAGCGTAGCCTTCTCGGTGATGTGCGGTGCGAGCACGACGTCGTAGTGACGTGCTTCAACTTCCTGCTTCTTAGCCATTGAAACGGGCCTCCAGCTTTTCGACCGCGTCCTTGGTGAGGACCAGCGTGTCGTGCTTCAGGATGTCGTAGACGTTGGCACCCATCGCCGGCATCACATTGACGCCCGGGATGTTGCGAGCAGCCTTGCTGAAACCGTCGTTGACGCTTTCGCCGTCGATCACGAGGACCTTGCCGCTCCAGCCATTCTGGCCGAACGTAGCAACAAGCGCCTTGGTCTTGGCATCTTTCAGCTCGAGGCTGTCGACGATCACGAGACCGTCCTTGGCCTTCGTCGACAGAGCCATCTTGAGACCGAGTGCACGAACCTTCTTGTTCAGCGACTGCTCGAAGTCACGCTTGCGCGCACCGTGAGCCTTACCGCCACCGATGAAGATCGGAGCGCCGCGATCGCCATGACGAGCCGTGCCGCCGCCCTTCTGGCGGCCCCACTTCTTGCCGGTGCGGGCAACGTCCGAGCGTTCGCGGGTCGGGCGAGCCGTACCACGGCGATTTTCGAGCTGCCAGGTGACAACGCGATGCAGGATGTCTGCGCGCGGCTCGACACCGAACACGTCATCGTTCAGCTCGATGTCGCCCGACGCCTTGCCGTCGATTTTCTGGACCTTCACCTTCACGGATCAGCCCTCCTTGTTTTCGTCCGAGCCGGCATCGGCTTCGGGCGTATCGGTGGTGGTTTCGGTGTCGACACCAGCTTCCTGCTCTTTCAGCAGCTTTTCCTGCTGTTCGGCGGAAACTTCTGTGCTGACTTCATGCTCTGCAGCGTTCTCGACGAGACCGGCATCAGCTTCCTGATGTTCGAATTCGTCACGGTTGCGATACATCACACCCGGGAACGGCAGTTCTGCATGATCGATCTTGACCGCGTCCTTGACCAGCAACCATCCATTCTTCGCACCCGGGACCGAGCCCTTGACGAAGAGAAGGCCGCGATCAGCGTCGGTACGAACGATTTCGAGGTTCTGCTGAGTGCGTTGACGGTCGCCCATATGGCCGGCCATCTTCTTGCCCTTGAACACGCGGCCCGGATCCTGGCGGTTACCCGTCGAACCGTGCGAACGGTGCGAGAGCGACACACCATGGGTGGCGCGCAGACCCCCGAAGCCCCAACGCTTCATGGCACCTGCAAAACCCTTACCCTGGGTATGACCGGTGATGTCGACCTTCTGGCCCGCAATGAAGTGCTCGGCCGAAATGCGGGCACCGACGGGAAGCAGCGCCTCTTCGGTGTCGACGCGAAATTCGGCGACCTTCATCTTCAGCGGAACCTGAGCCTTGGCGAAAGCTTCGCGCTGCGGCTTGTTCACATTCTTTTGCTTGGCCTCGCCCGAACCGACCTGGACCGCGAAGTAACCATCGCGATCGGCAGTGCGGTGAGCAGTGACCTGGCAGTTTTCCAGCGCAAGAACGGTAACCGGCACATGCCGACCGTCCTCCTGGAAGAGGCGGGTCATCCCGACTTTCTTTGCGATAACGCCAGTGCGCATCGTAAAACTCCTAAACAGAGGCACCGCGGCCCATCCGAGGTGCTTGCCAGCCCGTTTCATGATACGTCGCCCCGTCCGGGCTGAGTGCCACCGCAGCATATTGCCTAGGTAGCGAGACGGAGGACGCAGACCCGATCTAATTCCTTCTGGAACAGACCGGCGGTATCCCGATGTCTTGCCGGACCTTCCGGACCGGCGGGGCTATCGAGCGCCCCTGAACTTCCCTACCCATTTAACGTCCGGGAGGGGGACGGAAATCAGTCGGCTCAGGCCAGCTTGATTTCGACGTTCACGCCGGCAGCAAGGTCGAGCTTCATCAGCGCGTCGACGGTCTGGGCGTTGGGCTGCACAATGTCGAGCAGCCGCTTGTAGGTGCGCACCTCGAACTGCTCGCGCGACTTTTTGTCGATGTGCGGGCCGCGGTTCACGGTGAACTTCTCGATACGCGTCGGCATGGGAATGGGGCCGCGAATAAGCGCGCCAGTACGACGTGCGGTATCTGCGATTTCGCCAGTTGCCTGGTCGAGAACACGATGGTCGAACGCCTTGAGGCGAATGCGGATATTCTGAGCTTCCATTACCTACACCGATGCGAAAGAGCCAATGGACCGTTTCCGATCCACAAAAAAGAAAGGCCAGCCCCGCTGGTGCCGGTTTCCCGGAACGGGCGACCTTTCATGAATTCGTTGTGTTCAGGGGACGAATCCCCGTCTCTTGGCGCGCATATACGGGTGAGACTCGCACATGGCAACCCCTCAATTCCGTCGAATTTGTGAAGACGGAATATTGGTTGGAGAGGAAGGTACGATCGCAACCTTCTCCCTCTTAAAACGAAGGCCCGCCCCTCTTGAAGAGGAGCGGGCCCGCGATTTAACTTGATCCGACGAAGACTACTTCGTGATCGAGCTCACAACGCCCGAGCCGACGGTGCGGCCGCCTTCGCGGATTGCGAAGCGCAGACCTTCGTCCATGGCGATCGGTGCGATCAACTTGACACTGATCGTCACGTTGTCGCCAGGCATCACCATTTCCGTGCCTTCGGGAAGGATCACTTCGCCGGTGACGTCGGTGGTGCGGAAGTAGAACTGCGGACGGTAGTTCGCGAAGAACGGCGTATGACGGCCGCCTTCGTCCTTCGAAAGGACGTACACTTCTGCGCTGAACTCGGTGTGCGGATTGACCGAACCGGGCTTGGCCAGAACCTGGCCACGCTCGACGTCTTCACGGGCAACGCCGCGGATCAGGGCACCGATGTTGTCGCCAGCTTCACCGCGATCAAGCAGCTTGCGGAACATTTCAACGCCGGTCACGGTCGTCTTCGCAGTGTCCTTGATACCGACGATTTCAACTTCGTCGCCAACGTTCACAACGCCGGTTTCGACGCGGCCGGTCACAACGGTACCGCGACCCGAGATCGAGAACACGTCTTCGATCGGCATCAGGAACGGCTTGTCGACCGGACGGTCCGGAGTCGGGATGTGCTCGTCGACGGCAGCCATCAGTTCCTTGATCGAGTTTTCGCCGATTTCAGGATCGCGACCTTCGAGAGCGGCCAGAGCCGAACCCTTGACGATCGGAATATTGTCGCCGTCGAAGTCGTACGAGCTGAGCAGTTCGCGAACTTCCAGTTCGACGAGCTCGAGGATTTCCTCGTCGTCGACCTGATCGACCTTGTTCATGTAAACGACCAGAGCCGGAACGCCGACCTGACGGGCAAGCAGGATGTGCTCGCGGGTCTGGGGCATCGGGCCGTCGGCTGCGTTCACGACCAGGATAGCGCCGTCCATCTGGGCAGCACCGGTGATCATGTTCTTGACGTAGTCGGCGTGGCCCGGGCAGTCGACGTGGGCATAGTGACGTGCGTCGGTTTCGTATTCGACGTGAGCGGTCGAAATGGTGATACCGCGCTCACGCTCTTCGGGAGCCTTGTCGATGTTTGCGAAATCGACAGCCGAACCCTGGACCTTGGTGATTGCCGCGGTCAGCGTGGTCTTGCCGTGGTCAACGTGACCGATGGTGCCGACGTTGACGTGCGGCTTGTTACGCTCGAACTTTTCCTTCGCCATTTTCAAATAACCTCTGTCTTAAAAATTTAATTTCTGCGGGGAGGAAACGGCGCCCGCGGAATCAGGCGCCGCCCCTAGACCTCAAAGCTAGCTTACGCAAGCTTCTCCTTGACTTCCTGCGCGACGTTGGCCGGCACTTCGTCGTAGTGGCTGAACTGCATCGAGTACTGGGCGCGGCCTTGAGTAAACGAGCGCAGTTCGTTGACGTAACCGAACATGTTGGCAAGCGGCACGTTGGCTTCCACGGCCTGCGCGTTGCCGCGCGTGTCGGTGCCCTGGATCTGGCCACGACGGCTGTTGAGATCGCCGATCACGTCGCCGAGATAATCCTCGGGAGTGACGACCTCGACCTTCATGATCGGCTCGAGCAGCTTGATGCCCGAACGGTCCGCCACTTCACGCATGGCACCGCGGCCGGCGATTTCGAACGCGATCGCGCTCGAGTCGACGTCGTGGTACGCACCGTCATAAAGCGTCACGGTGAAGTCGATGATCGGGAAGCCGACAAGGTGGCCGCTTTCGGCCTGCTCGCGGAAACCCTTTTCGATCGCAGGGATGTATTCCTTCGGAATGTTACCGCCCTTGATCTCGTCTTCGAACACGAAGCCCTGGCCGCGCTCACCTGGGGTGACCTTGACCTTGACGCGGCCGAACTGACCCGAACCACCCGACTGCTTCTTGTGGGTGTAGTCCACATCCACCGGCTTGCCGAGATATTCGCGGTAAGCCACCTGGGGCGCACCGACGTTGGCTTCGACCTTGAACTCGCGCTTCATGCGATCGACGAGGATGTCGAGGTGAAGCTCGCCCATGCCCTTGATGATCGTCTGACCGCTTTCGTGGTCGGTCGTCACGCGGAAGCTGGGATCCTCGGCAGCCAGGCGGTTGAGCGCGACGCCCATCTTTTCCTGGTCGGCCTTGGTCTTCGGTTCCACCGACAGTTCGATGACCGGCTCGGGGAATTCCATGCGTTCCAGAATGATCGGAGCGCTCGACGCACACAGGGTGTCGCCGGTGGTGGTTTCCTTGAGACCTGCGATCGCGACGATATCGCCGGCGAATGCTTCATCGATGTCTTCGCGGTTGTTGGAATGCATCAGCAGCATGCGGCCGATCTTTTCCTTCTTCTCCTTGACCGAGTTCAGAACCGAACCCTTGGAGAGCTGACCCGAATAGATACGGGTGAAGGTGAGCGTCCCGACGAACGGATCGTTCATAATCTTGAAGGCCAGCGCCGAGAAGGGTGCCTCGTCCGACGACGGACGGGTGTCTTCTTCGTCGCTGTCGGGCTTCACGCCCTTGATGGCCGGTACGTCGAGCGGGCTCGGCATGTAGTCGACGACAGCGTCGAGCAGGGGCTGCACGCCCTTGTTCTTGAACGCCGAGCCGCAGACGACAGGCACGAAGTCGCGCGCCATGGTGCCCTTGCGGATCAGCTTCTTGAGCGTCGCCGCGT
The DNA here is from genome assembly GCF_019711555.1 of Qipengyuania pacifica. Lineage (NCBI taxonomy): Bacteria > Pseudomonadati > Pseudomonadota > Alphaproteobacteria > Sphingomonadales > Erythrobacteraceae > Qipengyuania > Qipengyuania pacifica. The sequence goes on from NZ_JAIGNQ010000002.1 coordinate 267,107, forward strand.
CAGGCTCGTTGCCTTCGAGGTACTGTTCCATGACATCGTCGTCCTGCTCGACGGCAGTTTCGACCAGCTTTTCACGGTATTCGGCTGCCTTATCGGCGAGGTCCGCGGGGATGTCGACATAGTTGAACGTCGCGCCGAGGCCGTCGTCTTCCCAGACGATGCCGCGCATGTTCACGAGGTCGACGACGCCCTTGAGGTCGCTTTCCGCGCCGATCGGGAGATAGAGGACCAGCGGGGTCGCGCCGAGGCGGTCGATGATCGACTGGACGCAGTAGTAGAAGTCGGCGCCGGTGCGGTCGAGCTTGTTGATGAAGCACATGCGGGGGACGCCGTACTTGTCGGCCTGACGCCACACGGTTTCGGATTGGGGTTCCACCCCGGCAACTCCATCAAACACGGCCACGGCGCCGTCGAGGACGCGCAGCGAGCGTTCGACTTCGATGGTGAAGTCGACGTGTCCGGGGGTGTCGATGATGTTGATGCGGTGCTTGGGACCCTGACCGTCTTCGGCCGACCAGAAGGTGGTCGTGGCAGCAGACGTAATCGTGATGCCGCGTTCCTGCTCCTGCTCCATCCAGTCCATGGTGGCGGCGCCGTCGTGGACTTCGCCGATCTTGTAGGACTTGCCGGTGTAGTAGAGGATACGCTCGGTCGTGGTGGTCTTGCCGGCATCGATGTGGGCCATGATGCCGATATTGCGGTACCGCTCCAGCGGATATTCGCGAGCCATGTGGTTTTCCTCGAATTCGGGGTTAGCGCAGGTGCGCGCCCCATATGGGTATCAATGTGACCACTTGAAGACCGGGAGAGTAGGAATCCCCCTCCCCCGGTCCTTCAAGCAGGGCGCCCTACCAGCGGTAGTGCGAGAAGGCGCGGTTCGCGTCCGCCATGCGGTGCGTGTCTTCGCGCTTCTTGACGGCATTGCCGCGATTGTTGGCCGCATCCATGAGTTCGCCCGAAAGGCGAGCCGACATGGTGGTTTCCGGACGACCGCGCGCAGCGGTGATCAGCCAGCGGATGGCCAGGGCCTGGGCACGCTCGGGGCGAACTTCGACCGGGACCTGATACGTCGCACCGCCGACGCGGCGCGAACGCACTTCGACCTGCGGCTTGATGTTGTCGAGCGCTGCGTGGAACAGCTCGACCGGATTGGCCTTGGCCTTCGTTTCCACCACGTCGAGCGCGGTGTAGACGATACCTTCGGCAACGGCTTTCTTGCCGTCATACATGAGGTTGTTCATGAACTTCGACAGGACCTGATCACCGAACTTGGGATCAGGCAGGATTTCCCGCTTCTCGGGACGACGACGACGTGACATTTCAATGTCTCCAAAATCTGATCGGTCAGCCCGGACCTGTTCCGGGCCAGTGCCTCTTCTTCAAAGCGACGTGCGCGTGAGAAGGAAGCACCGCCCCGGAACAAGTCCGGGGTGACGGAAAAAGGGAAAGCCTTACTTCGGACGCTTGGCGCCGTATTTCGAACGGCTCTGCTTGCGGTCCTTGACACCCTGCGTATCGAGCACGCCGCGAAGGACGTGGTAGCGAACGCCGGGAAGGTCGCGAACACGGCCGCCGCGGATCAGGACGACGCTGTGTTCCTGCAGGTTGTGGCCTTCGCCCGGGATGTAGGAGATGACTTCGCGCTGGTTGGTCAGGCGGACCTTGGCAACCTTGCGCAGAGCCGAGTTCGGCTTTTTCGGGGTCGTCGTATAGACGCGGGTGCAGACGCCGCGCTTCTGCGGGTTCTGCTCCATCGCAGGGACCTTGCTCTTGGCCTTCTGCGGGACGCGGCCCTTGCGGACCAGCTGGTTGATTGTCGGCATGATTACTCACTTCACCGTTGGTTGGCGGCGACTAGAGGGTTGATGGGGCGGTACGCCGGGTTCGTGCCTGCAGCGCGCGCGGCGCGGGTAAGCACCGGGGCGGCATGATCGCACGAGCCTGAAACGCTCCACCCATCGGCCCACACGGCCACCGGGTTACTTTGACGGCTGCCCCCAGCTTTCGCTGCAATAGAAAAGGGCCCGCCAAATGGGAGCCCCGGGACATGACCGGCAATGTTCAGCTCTATCTGCCCGATGGGAATCGCAAGGCGGTTCCTACACCGGATGGGCGCGCACATAGTGAAACGGGCGCACAGGGTCAAGTTCCCTCAGTCGTCCGCATCGTTCGACAGCTGTCGCAGGTGTTCGGCCACCGCGAGGTTGAGGTCCTGATAGACATGGGGGCCCACGTGATAGTTGCGCACGACCGACGTCGTGACGCCAGCCGGCAGCGCCGGTTCGGGCGTGTCGAGCGCCCCGCCCTCGTCTTCCCAGGAATCGACCGCCGGGGTCGCGGCGGGCTGCTGGTCTTCCGGAGCGGTGTAGGTGCCGTAGATGATCGTCTCGCCCTCGATGGTCTGCCCCGCGATCTGCGCCGGGCGATCGCGCGCCGCATAGCCTTCGCGCATCTGCCGCACCCGCTCCGCATATTCCGTCACCCTGGCGAAATGTCCGTCGCGGCTCCGGTCGTCGCCGGCCGCGCTGGCGCGCATCACTGCGACCTGGTGTGCGTGGAGCAGTTCGTTGAGATCCATGACGGTTTCCTTTCGCGGTTGGCGGGAGAAATGCGCAGGCAGAGGTATGGCCGGACGCGCCCTGCGGCGCATCCGGACGGGTGCAGGATCAGCCCTGTTGCTGCTCGGCCTGCTCGCGGTGGCGGTCGTTGTCGTTCTTGCCCTGCTTTTCGCCCTGCTCCTGCTGGTGCAGGTTGGTCGCGTGGGTTTTGCCGCCATCGGCCTGCCTGGTGTCGTAGCCGAACCGCTGGCCCTGTTTGGGTTCAGAGGCCTGCTGCTGCAGGTCGTTCTTGCCGAAATCGAGCGCGTCGCCGCCCTCTTCGGGGGTGATGGTGCCGCTGCCCTTGTTGGCGTCGTAGGCGTTGATCTTGCTGAAACTGGTCATGCGAAAGGTCCTTCGATTTCGCGCAGGCGCCCATCAGCGACCGCTTGTGCGCGGGGCTAGGAGGCGAAACGGAAAGAAAGGAGGGCAACTGGCTCTCGGGACCGTCGATCACGACTGGTAGCTGAGCTTAAGATGGGGAGGATCGCGCGGATCTACAAGGAGGGCGCGGAGGGGGTGCGGGGTGCCGCCGGAATGGGATGGGACCGCCAGATGGGAGGCCGGGAAACGACCGGCAATGCTCAGTTCTATCTGCCCGATTGGGGGAACCGCGAAGAGGTTCCCACAGCGGATGGCCGCGCACATCATGGGATGGGTCAAGGGTCGGACCGATATGTCAGCTTTGCGCCCTCATCTCGGTCGTTAGCCTAACCGCTAAGAGCTCCCGAAAGCGGTCATAGCTGCGCGTCCAAAATGATAGCCGCTTTCGGGACTGTCCGAGCGGCTCCTGAATGTCGGAGGTTGGGGTGGAAAGAGGACATAGGCCGGTTACTGACTGTGACGGTCCATGAAATAACGCCGCGCAGATTTTTGATAATCTGGATCGCCCGTATCAAATTCAATAGCTTCGAAGGGGATAGGGGCTTTCCGCCAACGCTTGGTCCAGCGTACGAACCGCACCTCCTGCTCTGGCGAGGTGAAGATGAGGCCCATCAGCACTCCCCAGCTAATGGGAACGAGAATGGCTAAAATTCCGACGAAAACAACATACTCGCCCCCGTTTCTAGAGAGCGGAAGATGACGAACTAGGCCGTCTGTTGGCTTGGGATAGATTAGAGCGAGCGCCAGAAGGACACTCAGCACCGAGGTAATCACAGTGAGCCGAACAATCGCTTGAAGCTTCTGATCTTGATACTTCAACGCCTAGCCACCCGTGCTTTCCTCGGACAAGTATAAGACGGGTCGCGTGATGTCCGCAATGGGGTCGTTAGCCGCACGGCAGCTTTTCGCTTCGCGTCGACCCGAAGCGGACTGACCGCTAGCGGCCTAACAAAGGACTTTGCAATGGGGCCAGCCCCTGCATAGGCCCTCATTTTGCTAATTACCCAGTGGCAATTTTATTTCGATTCCTAGATGCTCGTTGCATCCAGTATCACGCGAACAGTCTCCTCTGGCCGATCCCACATCGGGAAGTGTCCGCTACGCTCGAACCAGTGCAGCGTCGCTCCAGGGAAAGCCTTGATCGCGCGATCCGCCTGCTGCGGTAGACACAGCCGATCCTTTCGTCCCCAGCCGATGACAACAGGCGCAGCCGTTTTCGCAGGACCCTCCTGCATCGCGCCGTTGGCGAGATCCTTCACAAGCGAATTGACGGTGCGCGTGTCAGCCAACGACTTCAATTCGCGCGCGACGAATGCCCCGTCGAGCGCCCACGGCGTTGCAGAGAGCTGGGCCAAAAGCGCGGTCCGGCCTGCGACATTTCCGGTGATGGCAGAAAGCGCCGGTCGCAGTGCGCGAACCAGAGCAACCGATGGCATCAAGGTGGCTTTGAAGAAGGTGCGCTCCCACCCTTGCCAGAAGCCGCCCGGATCCAGTGCGACAACCGCGCCCGCTCGGCCGCGCCGCGCCATCTCGAGCACCAGGCGAGCCCCCAGCGAGCTGCCAACCATATCAATACCTGTGAAATTCTCCGCGCCGAGCCATTCGTCGAGACTGCGCGCAAGTCCGTCAAACGTGCCGCTGTCGGCCTCTTCGGGTGTTTGCCCATGGCCGGGCAGGTCTATGGCAATTACCTCCCTGACTTGAGAAAGCGCAGGCGAGATCGTGTCCCACGAGCCGCAGGTCGCCCCCAGTCCGTGGACAAGGAGGAGGGGTTTTCCGCGCCCCGTGCGCGTGTAGTGTATGGTCATGTAACGGCAACGTCTCGCACCGACTTATGGGCCCGTAGATGTCCATATTGCCGAATCTGAGGCCAAGAGCGGACGGTCCGCTTCCGGCGCAAATTCAGACACCGAGACGATGCGGGAGTTTCGATAACAGAATACTCAACTGTCCCCGGAACCTCCCCCCGACCCTCACCCGTTGGTTGGGCGAGGAGAGCATCATGCCCACACCATCGAACCGCAAGGACGAACCCATCCATTATGATGCCGACAAGGCGCGCGGGGCGGAGATCATTCTGACAAAGCGGCGCAACCGGGTGATCTTCATCGCCGGGCTGGTCGGCTTCGTGGTGCTGGCGTTGATATTGAACTGGTTCGCCTGACCGTCTCTCACATCAGCTTGGACGCGAAGCCGCACTTGCAGTCCGCGGCGCGCAGACCGGACCACCCCCACGCAGAGGCGTCGCGCAGGCTCCCCCGAACTTTCGCGGCTGCGCTGCATTGAGGCTGTATGGCCGACGAACCCACGCTCTATCTGATCTGGCACGATCCCGCCGCCGTGCCTGCGGAGCCGATCGATCTGCATGGTGACGGGCATCCACTGGCGGACGGGTTGTGGCTGGTGCGCTCCGCCCTCACCCGCTCCAAACTCTATCACCGGATCAAGTGGCAATTGCCCGACGGCACGGCGCTGCTCTGCGCGCCGCTGGGGGACGATCCCGACGGCTGGCCCAAGTTCAAGGGGATGGATGCGGGCGCGCTGGCGTGGCTGCGCAGGGATTAACGAGCGCCGGTAAAAAACCATTTTCCTACACGGAAATAATCTGCATTCTATGCGTGGTCATGAGCAAGATCGACCGACCCACCAAGCCATTCGCCCTGCCCCCGCCCGCTGCGGCTGGAGGTCCCCCGACCCAAGCTGCAAAGAAGGCCAAGCCCAAACGCAAGATCGCGCGGCAGGCGACCTCTGCCGTGGCGCGGATCGGCCTGCCGCCGCAGCCGGGCGATCCGCTGCTGGCCTTCACCCCCGTGCCCCACAAGGCCGCGCGCCGCAATTCCATCACTGCCGAGCGCCAGCGCGCCTTCATCGCGCATCTGGCGGCGACGGGCATCGTCACCCAGGCGGCGATGCATATCGGGGCGAGCATGGAGGCGCTGTACAAGCTGCGCAACCGGCCCGGCACCGGAGAGTTTTCCGCCGCGTGGGATGCCGCGGTGGAGCGCGGCGTGCAGCGGCTGGAGGATTGCGCGCTCGCCCGCGCGATCGACGGCGTGCCCGAATGGAAGACCGACCGCGATGGCGGGCTGATCACCTATGGCGTGAAGCACAACGAGGCGCTGGTGATGTTCTTCCTGCGCAACCGCCGCCCCGAACGCTATAGCGAACATATCCGCCCCGGGCACCCGGTGTACGAGCGCATCCGGCGCGAAGTGGAGGCCGGTCTGCCCGCTGCGGCTGCGCAGGACCGGGAGGCGGCTTGCGAGGGCGAGAACGATACGCGCGAATGTGCGCTGTCGCGACATTTCGCCGACCGGCTGGCGCAGGGCGGACCTGACGGAACAGGGGCGGTTGCGGAGGACAGGGAGGCGCCGGCGCAACTTTTTTTGGATAAAGCGGGCACCAAAGCGGATCTCGTTCGTAGCAGGGGCCGAGGGGCGAATTCTCGCTCTCGAGATTCACGACAAGGGGAAACCAAGTGAAATTCAAGACAACCGCAATCGTCGCATCTGCATTCGCCATGACCGCGCTGGGCGCATGCTCGGAAAGCGAGCAGGAAGCCAAGGAAGATCTGGCCGAGCAGAAGTACGAATCGCAGGAAGACGTCCTTGAAGAGCAGGCCGACCTTGCCGAAGCACAGGGCGACGAAGCCAAGGAAGAAGCGCTCGACGCACAGGCCGACGCTGCTGGCGAAATGAGCGACCGCGCGGAAGACGCCGTGGAAGACGGTACCGCGACCACGAACTGATAAGCCTAGCCGGCGGCTCCTTACCGCCGGTCAGCATCAAGGCGGCAGTTGTCCCATGGGCGGCTGCCGCCTTTTCCATGGGCGAAGGGGATGTGGGGCCTTGAGGAGGATCGGGGGCGGGATCGGCCGCCCGGTCAGCCCTGCGCGGTGCTGCCGTCGGCTAGGCGGCGCGCGGCGCGCTCGACAATGGCGCGCTTCTCCGCATCGTCGGCAGACTGCCAGCCGGCGATCTCCTCCATCGAACGGCCGCAGCCGACGCACAGCTCCCCCGCGACATCGAGACGGCACAGGTCGATACAGGGGGATGAAACCGATTGCATGCGGCGCCCCCTGCCCGCCTGGACACGCTTTGGCCACCCCCAAGAGGTTAACCAACATGGTTAACATGAGATAAAACGTGGTGAGTGGCCGGTGAGTTGTTGCATCCGCTGACGCGGCTCATCCGTATCTATACCTAAGTGAGGAAACGCTCGCGAACGATAGAACGATAATGGGTCGCTCGATGAAAAATGCCAAAGCCGGAGACGGCACTTACGATTACGGCCGGACACGGGCGGGAGGCGTCTTTGCCCTGGCTGGCCTCGCCGCCGGCGCCGCCCTGCTGCTGGTATGGGGCGCCTGGTCCACACTCGAAGGAGCCACGCAGGACCAGCGCATAGCGCCGCCGCCCGATCTCAAATCCGTGGTCGAAAGCGTGGAAGCCAAGGGCGAACAGATCGCCGAACGCGCGCTGCACGAAGGCCGCGCCGAAGCGCAGGTTCCGCAATGATCGCAGTGTCAGATGGCGAGAAGTGCGATGGCAGCCTTGCCCGCGAAGATGGCGAGCACGATCGCGCCGTCGATCAAGCGGTCGCCGAGCGTGTCGAACATGGAACATCCCCTGTGGCTGCCATGTCTTCCTGCGCCCGCAACCTTAGCGAAGGGTTCGCAGGCGCGGTTATCGCACCGTTAACCACAAACTCTTGAATCCACGACGGAACCTGTGCGCACAGCGCGCCAGGTGACATCGTCTGCCACCATCGGAGGGACATCATGGCGGACAGCACAGCGCGGCTTTCGCACGGCTGGCAACCCGACCGGATCCGGGAAGAGGCTCACCGGCGAGACCGCTGGGCCGCAGGGCGCTTCGGCCTGTCGATGATCCTGGCGCTGGGGTGGGTCGTATTCAGCATCTGGCTGTCGCTACCTTGGCTGAGCGATCTGGGCGGGCTTACGCACCCGCTGGCAGCGTTGTTCGTGCTGGCTTTCGTCGCCTATGTGCCGGGCTTCATGAACGCGTTTCTCATGGCCAGCCTGGTGCTGCGGCCCCATGCCCTGCGCCGCACGCCCGAGCAATGGCCCGCGCTGAGCATCCTCATCGCCGCCTATAACGAGGAAGCGCTGATCGGCGAGACACTGCGCAGCATCGCCGCGCTGGATTATCCCGGCGCGCTGCAGATCATGGTGCTGGACGACGGCTCGACCGACGGGACGGCCACGGCCGTGCGGGATGCCGAGGCACTGTTCGCGGGGTCGAGCGGGCGCGACCTGCTGCTCGTCAGTGAAAAGCAGAACCGGGGCAAGGCACGCGTGCTGAACGACGGACTGGCCCTCGCCGCGCACGATCTGGTGGTGACGATCGATGCCGATACGCTGCTTGAGAAAGGCTGCCTTGTCGCGCTTGTCGAGCATCTGCACGCCAGTTCGCCCGAGACTGCGGCCGTAGCGGGTGCGGTGCTCGTCGGAAACCAGAACGATAGCTGGATCACGCGAGCGCAGCAGTGGGATTATTTCCACGGCATCGCAGCGGTAAAGCGCATGCAGGGCATGTATAACGGTACGCTGGTCGCGCAGGGGGCGTTCTCGATCTACCGGAAGGCTGCGTTGGTCGAAGCGGGCGGATGGCCCGACACGGTGGGCGAGGACATCGTGCTGACCTGGTCGCTACTTCGCATGGGTTACAAAACGGGCCATGCGGAGGACGCGGTCGCCTGGACGCACGCACCCGATACGTTGAGGGGCCTGTCGAACCAGCGCAAACGATGGGCTCGAGGCATGATCGAGGCGCTGGCGATCCACAAACGCCTGCTGGTCGCTCCACGGCTGCGCACCATGTTCATCTGGTGGAACCTGCTGTTCGTCAGCATTGATCTGACTTTCACCTTCGCCTTCATTCCAGGCCTGATCCTGGCCTTTCTCGGAATATTCTGGCTGGCCGGGCCGATCACCCTTCTGGTGCTGCCGCTGGCGGCGCTTTGGAATGTGGTCATTTACCGCATCCAGACCAGAATGCTGAAACGCAACAATATCGACATGGAGAAGAGCCTGCGCGGCTTCCTTCTCTACGCTTTCATCTATCCGCTGCTGATGCAGCCCGTTTCGGTGTGGGGCTACCTCGCCGAACTGACAGGAGGCCGCAAACAATGGAACTGACGCCCACATATAAGACGATCGCCGCGCTCGTCCTGAGCGCCGCCCTCCCCGGTGTCGCATGCGCACAGGACATCGAGCCTTCCCGCGCGCTGGGGGGCGAGGTATTCGCATCCACCGATAGCGACGACACCGACATTCTTCGTACGGCAATCGATTTCGATCTGCGCAATGCAGGCGATGACGACCGTATCGGCATACGAGTGGAAAAGGCCTGGTACGATCCATCCGGCACCGGCACGCGAAGCCGCGAACGTGTGTTCGGACGCTATGCCGGTGGCAGCGGGAACTGGAACTGGTCCATCCTGGCGGGGACCGATGGTCATACGGTCATCGGGTCGGCATCGATCCATGACAAAAGCCCCTTCCGCAAGGAGCTGTTCATCGAACGCGACGTGGTGGAAACGCCCCGCGGGCTTGATGAAAACATCTATTCCACCTTTGTAGGGGCCGCCATCGATTTGCCCGTCGATGACCGGAACATCGTGACAGTGCTGGGAGGAATACAGGATTTCACCGGAGAGAACCTGCGCCTTCACGCGCGAGCGAATTACGTGCATGTGGTGAAACCGGAATGGGGGCTCAGCCTGCAATTGCGAGGCCGATATTTCCACGACAGCGAGCCACGTGAATTCGATTATTATTCGCCGCGCTGGTACGCACAGGTTCTTCCTGTAGTGCAGCTTCGCCGGTTCGTGGGCGGATGGGAACTGCTCGGCGCGGGGGGCATCGGCGCGCAGCGCGACGCAGCCACCGACTGGCGCCGGTCGAACTTCGCCCAATTCCGTTTCCAAAGCCCCGACACGGATCGCAACTGGTCGACATTCGGCGAAATTATCTACACCGACACGCCTTCGAACAACGGTTCCGTCGGGACGGGATACAGCTATGTCCAAGGCCGTTTAGGCGTCATGCGGCGTTTCTGATCGGGTTGTCGCGGATATAAAGGGTTCGAAACGGCAAAGCGCGCGCTACAGGGTGGGTGGGCCGGGTTCTGTTGCGTAACAAGCAATGCAGAGCCGTGATGGAGATGAAGATGGTCGGTACCGGCGACGATTACACCGGGATTCCCATATCTAAAGGCTGCGGCGATGCTGCGATCCAGACAAGTCTCGTAGATGGGCGTCCTGTCTGCATTCGTATCGTCACCCCAGCCGACGAGATCCGGCTGCGGGAGGGAATCGCGCGGATGAGCCCCCGTTCGCGCTATCTGCGTTTCTTCACTGGAGGGGCAAGCCCGCCCGATTGGATAATCGAGCGGCTTTTGGGTGCGGACGGAGTGCGCCATCTTGCCTGGGGCGCGCTGGACCTGACCGATCCTTCACAGCCGGTAATGGGCGTCGTGCGCGCCATCCGGCCGGGCACCGCCGATCCGATCGCTGAATTCTCGATCGCAGTTGTCGATGCTTATCACGGCCTTGGCGTCGGACGCTTACTGGCCGCGACGCTTCTGCTTGATGCCTTCGCCGGCGGGCTGACCGCGTTTTCGGCAAATGTGCTGAGCGAGAACGAGGCCGCGCGCAGTTTCATCCGGCGCCTGGGAGCACACCATGTCTCCCAGGACGGGCCGGAGGCCGAATACAGGCTGGACGTCGCATCGGCTTTGGAACAGATGCGCGAAGAACGCGATCCCCCCGGATTGGCCGCCGTATTTGCGTATTTCGATGGCAAACGCTGAGATCGTCGGTACTCAGCAAGTCATTTCATCGAGATCTTGCGTGTTACTAATGACGTTGTTCTGACGCCCACGCACATTGAAGGCGCTTTCATATCGTATTGTCGGCGTGGTGAAAAAACCGGTCGTTACCAAAGGCTGGTATTGATACGTGGCTTCTACGAACATCACTGCGGTGTCTCTGAGCGCGGTGATTTTATTACCACCAGAGCCTAGACCTGCTTCCAGATCATCGTTGTCCCTGCCATGACCTTCCCTGCCATATTGGGGTCGAACCGATTTGTCATCGCCCCAACACCGTTGCCAGACGATCGTCTGCCCCTCATCGTTGCCGGAAAGATTATTGTGCTGCAGGCTGGAAAGCACCATGCGCCCGTGCTCTTTAAAGTCGAGGCCGCTACCTGCGTACTCCGCGCCTGTAAAAACCTCATAGATATTGGCTTCGTCGATTCCTCCTGTGACGCGCCCCGCATTGTCAGCCACGGTCATTGCCATCTGACTGACCCTCAGATGCGCGAGTGCAAGGTTCGAAAGCTCCAAGCCCGACATGACGAGAGTGAGAAATATCGGCGCAGCGAACGCAAATTCGGTTAGCGCCACGCCGCGCGTGTCGCGCCGCAGAATACGGAAGATTTGCAGCTTTCTAACCACAGATCACCGCGGCAGTCGCTTGCTGATCGAATGGCTGGTTTCTGACGGCAGTCGTAAGAGTGTATTCGATTGTCGGTCCGATGCTTGGTACGAACCCGTGTAGCGGCAGCAGCCGCGGCGCGCTGATCTGAGAGGTATAGAGTACCACGTCATCGGCGCCACCATTCCCTGTTTTGCCGGCATCCTTGTCGAACGTTCCGTTGCCGTTCGCATCCTCGAAGCAGTCGCCGTCATGCGGGTCGAATCTGCCGTTCTTATTGTTGTCGACCATAAGTTTTTCCGGATTTCCAATGTCGGAAAAGTCGAAATAACTTTGCTGGGTGACTTCGACACCAGCGTTCGGCGCTACATGCGCTACTTGAGCTTTGATCAAATTTTCGACCTGCTCTTCGATTGTGTCTCCATCAACATCGATGATCGGGAATTCGACAGCCGCCGTGCGAGCCGCGTCGTTTAATGCGCCCTGCATTATGGACCGGACATAACTGTTATATCCGAGTTCGAGTCCGCCCATCAGTAAGAGGACCATCGGTCCGCTGATCAATGCGAATTCGACAATCGTGCCACCACGCTGGTCGCCACCGAGGCGCCGCCTTGTATGCTTCACCGAGATCACCGCGTAAGCCTCAGATTGCCGATCCCACGACCGATCGTCTCGAAAACGCTCTCAAGGTCGGAGCCATCCGACGTGTAGAAATGCGCGTCGCTAGTAGCGCAATCGTCAATCTCGTCTGTGTCAGTTTCATCGAGAGCGATCACCCAGATCGTCGTTCCGGTCGATTTCACCTGATCGCAGATAGAGTGGAAACGATTGATATGCTTCCGATCCTGGCTTCCAGACCCCTGAATTCGATTGTGGAACCTGTCGATACCATAAGCAGAGTAAAGCATGTTGCCGGTGTCGAGCCGGCCGTCGGTCATGAATACTATGTGTCGATTGACAGGTACGATGCCGTGCTTGGTGGGGTTCTCCGAGGCGAACATCCCAGTAGGCGACAGGAAGCGAGCGCCCCAGAGCATGCCAATGTCATGGTACGTACCACCAGTTACATTGGCAGTGGCATCGTTGATTGCATCATTGAATGCACTTTCGCTGGCGTAAGTTTCAAGCTTTTGCGATTCCGATGGGCAACCGTCTTGCGATTCACCTTGCTGGACCACTGGATCATAACGACCCCACTGGAAATCTGTATCATTTCCGTTTGCTGCGACAGCGTCGATATCTTGCTGACTGACGGTCTGGAGAATCTTGAAAGGGCTGGTCGTTTGCCCGACACTAGAACGCTCCTCGATGCAGCCAATACCGCTTGTTCGGAAATCTCGAATATTCTGATTGCTGTTATTTGCTGGTTTTGCCCATTGAGTATCATCGATATGAACGATCTCATCGCCTTTGTAATCAAAGGTTGGACTGTAGGTTACGATTCTGTTGTTACTATCGATGTAAACAGTGCCCGTCGACGCTGCATCAGTGTCCCTGTCGTAAGTTTTGGTAGTGCATCCATCATTCTGCCAAGACCACCACACCTTTTTTTGTTTGCAGACCCGCTGTTCCCATTCGCCGCCCGCATACAACTGCTCTTTTAAAATGTCGCGATTCTTAAGGCTCCGCGCCACATTGACGGTGTGGGAATAGGAAACAATGCCGAACCGTGTAATTGCCCCATTCGCGGTGTCGTCCAACGCTCGGAAGAGTCCCGAAGCACCAAGGCGCAATCGTGAAATTTTGGACGCACCGCCGATCGAAGGCGCGTCATTCATTGAGCCTGTGGTATCGAGCACCAACATGACATCGTTATGTCCAAGATCGCGTTTGGCATCGCAATTTGCTTCGATGGGAATAGTGTTGAAGCCAAATATATGCATCATCGCGGTTGGGATTTCCGCACTGGCTTCGCCGATGATCTGGGCACTATCCGATGGGTCTTTGCTAACACGAAAATTCACGTCTCGAGCGCCAAGAATGCCCGACGGAAAATTGAAGTCGAAGAATTTGTGTGCCTCGACCTCGTCCTTATTCACTCCGTCATCGTCTTTCTTCCAGACGTTGCCGTTCATGGACTGGCGCCCAGCCAGCACTGCAGCGTCGCACGCATTCTGAAGTTTGGCCCGGGCCATATAGGCAAAGCTCAGGTCCAACCCGCTACCGATCATCGCCACGAGCGGCACCAGGGCCGCGGCGAAAATCGCCAGCGTATTACCCTTGGTATCGGTCAGTACATTGCGCAAAGTGCGGATCATTAGGCTAGCCCCCTGTGGCTGTGGGGTAGCCATTGCCGCGTTAAGCCCGGCTTGGAATTCGTGGTTAATTCTGGCTTAAAATTCGAAACAATGACGAATAGTCAAAAGAGAAATAAATATCTTTTGAATATCGTGACGTGGGAAAAGAGTTCAAAGTCCAGCCAAGAAAAAATATGATTTTTTCATGCGCACACGCAAGAAAATCTATTCAAAATTGGGAACCCTTTTCTATTCCGAAAGGAACGAAACCAGCGATCTGACCTTTTTAGTACGCCATTGCGGGGTCGGCGCAACTAACCAGTACGCGCGCGTACCGGTATGGGGGCCGTCCAGCACCTCCAGCCTGCCGGCATCGATCGATTCCTTTGCCAGCAATTCCGGCAGGATCGCCTTGCCCAACCCGGCCAAGGCCGACGACAGCGCCTGTCCGGCATTGGAGACGGTGACGTGTGCAGCGACACCGTCCTGCAGCGGCAGGCCCCAGTCGATCCATTTGTCGGGCGCTCCGCCGTGTTCGGCCGGACGCGCAACGGTAACGCGGCGAGCCTCGTCCAGTTCGATCCCCTGCAGGTCGCCCGGCCCGTCGACCAGCCGGATGGCGCAATCGAGATTGGCTTCGGTGAAATCGGCATTCTCGTCCGCCACGAAGGTGAAGCGGATATCGGCATCCCCCTCTCCGAACTTTGCCAGCCGCGGTGCGAGCCACTGCGCATAGAATTCGCGCGGGCAAGCTATCGTGTAACTGTCCGAAGCCTGGCCGGCCTGCATGGCGGACACGCTTTCTTCGAACTTCAGAAACCCTTCGCGAAGCGCGTCCAGACCGGCCGCGCCTTCCTGTGTCAGTTCCAGCCCCTTGCTGGTGCGACGAAACAACACGGTGCCCAAGTGATCCTCTAGCGCGCGGATCTGCTGGCCGACCGCGGCCGGGGTGACCGCCAGTTCGTCGGCAGCGCGTGTGAACGACAGGTGCCGCGCCGCGGCATCGTAAACGCGCAGGGCGTTCAGGGGCAGATGGGTGCGCTTCATGGTGCGTTGCGCCTTAAATGCGACCGGCGCAGGAAACAAGATGCAGAGAAAGGGCCTTTTCTTTCCCTGCCATCAGGGCACAGTGTAATTCAACCGTCATATTGGAAGCCCATGCCCCCGCCTCGTAGCCCGATGAGTACGGAATTCCCTTCCCGCGTAGCGGCCAATGACGCCGAAGCGCTTGCGCAGCTTGCGCCCGAGGATCGCTATACCAATCGCGAACTGAGCTGGCTGTCCTTCAATCGCCGTGTCCTGGCCGAAAGCGAGAACGAGCGGTATCCGCTGCTGGAGCGGCTGCGCTTCCTGTCCATCTCGGCGAGCAATCTCGACGAGTTTACGATGGTCCGGATCGCCGGGCTGGAGGGGCAGGTGCAGCGCGGCATCGAAACGCTGGGCATAGACGGGTCGAGTCCGCGCCAGCAACTTGCCGCGATCCGCGAACAATTGCTCGCGCTGGAAGATCGCCAGCAGGCAAGTCTGGAAACCCTGCGCGATCTGCTTTCGCTGGAAGGCATCCTGCTGGCATCGATCGACGATCTGTCGAAAGACTGCAAGAATTGGCTGGCGCGCTATTTCGAAAGCGACATCCTGCCGCTGATCACCCCGCAGGCGATCGATCCCAGCCACCCGTTTCCCTTCGTGGCGAACAGAGGCATCGGGGTGATCTTCCGTCTTAAGCGCGGGAAGCGGCAGGCCGATCTGATCGAGATGGTGCTGATCCCCAGCGGCGCACCGCGCTTCGTTCGTGTCCCGGGCGATGAAGCGATCTACGTGGGCATCGAACAGCTGGTTACGCGTTTTGCCGACCAGCTTTTCCCCGGTTTCAAGGTGCTGGGCGACGGCATTTTCCGTGTCCTGCGCGACAGCGACATCGAGGTCGAAGAAGAAGCCGAAGACCTTGTCCGCTATTTCCGCACCGCCATCCAGCGACGGCGGCGAGGCCGGACGGTTCTGCTGGAACTGGACGACGATTGCGACGAGGTGTCCGAGGCGCTGCTGCGCGATCAGCTCGATGTCGAAGAGGCGATGATCGTCAAGACGAACGGGATGCTTGGCCTGGCCGATCTTGCCACCATCTGCGGCGAGCCGCGCCCGGATCTGAAGTTCGAACCCTTCAGTCCGCGCTATCCCGAACGCATTCTCGAACATGACGGCGATTGCTTCGCCGCCATCCGCGAGAAGGACATCGTCATCCACCATCCCTTCGAAAGCTTCGATGTGGTGGTTGATTTCCTGCATCAGGCTGCGGTCGATCCCGCCGTGGTTTCCATAAAGCAGACGCTGTATCGCGCGGGCGACCAGTCCCCGGTCATCGCGGCGCTCATCGAAGCTGCCCAGAACGGCAAGGCAGTGACGGCCGTGGTCGAACTCAAGGCCCGGTTCGATGAAGAGCGCAACATTCACTGGGCTAGCGAGCTCGAGCGGGCCGGCGTGCAGGTGATCTACGGATTTACCGACTGGAAAACGCACGCCAAAGTCAGCCTCGTCGTCAGGCGGGAAGAAGATGGCTATCGCACCTATTGCCACTTCGGCACCGGCAATTATCACCCGGTGAACGCGAAGATCTATACCGATCTCAGCTTCTTCACGGCCGATGCGACGCTCGGGCGCGACGCGGCGAAGATGTTCAATTTCATCACTGGCTATATCGAGCCCGACCAGCTGGAACGCATATCGCTGTCGCCGATCGGCCTTCAGGAACATCTTTACGAACTGATCGATGCCGAGATTGCCAACGCCAAGGCGGGCAAGCCTGCGGGCATCTGGGTGAAGCTCAATTCGATTACCAACCGCGCGATTATCGACAAGCTCTACGAGGCCAGCCGCGCCGGAGTGGAAATCCGCATGGTGGTTCGCGGCATTTGCTCACTGAGGGCCGGCCTGCCCGGCATTTCCGAGAATATCAGCGTGAAGTCGGTCATCGGCCGCTTCCTCGAACATTCGCGCGTATGGGCGTTTGCCAATGGCAAGACGCTGCCCAGCCGCCAGGCGAAAGTCTATCTCACCAGTGCCGACGCGATGAGCCGCAATCTGGAACATCGCGTGGAAGTGATGGTCCCGATCACCAACAAGACCGTCCACGACCAGGTGCTCGGGCAGGTCATGCTGGCGAATATCCTCGATACCGAACAAAGCTGGAGGCTGGACCCGGATGGCCAGTACCGGCGCATGCGGACCGATGATGGCGGGTTCAACTGCCATCAGTACTTCATGTCCAATCCGTCGCTGTCGGGCCGCGGGGCAGCCCTGACCGATCACGAAGTCCCTCGCCTGACCCTCGGAGGGGCAGAGACATGAACAAATCCCGTTCGGCCAAATGGCAACGCCGCCTGATCCAGCCGCCGCGCGCAGTGATCGATATCGGTTCGAATACGGTGCGCATGGTCATCTACGAAGGGACCGGGCGTGCGCCCGAGGTGGTCTGGAACGAGAAGGTCGCTGCGCGCCTCGGCCGCGACCTTTCCAATACGGGACGGATCCCCAAGGAAGCATGGGACGAAGCGCTCGCTGCGCTCGCGCGCTATTCGCTCATCATTTCCGATCTCGGCGTGGAAGACGTGCAGACCGTTGCAACCGCAGCGGCCCGCGATGCGGAAAATGGCGGGGAATTCCTGCAAGCCGTCGCGAAACTCGGGCTTACACCACGCCTTCTGTCGGGCGAGGAAGAAGCATGTGCTTCGGCCATGGGCGCTCTGGGGGCCTTTCCCGGTGCGCAGGGTGTCGTCGCCGATCTCGGCGGGGGCAGCCTCGAACTGGTTTCGATCGCCGACAATGACTGTCGCGAAGCGTCTAGCCTGAGGCTGGGCACCCTTCGCCTGCCCGCGCTTCGCGCAGAAGGCCCGGAAGCATTCGAAAGCGCGGTGCACGAACAGCTCGCATCGGTCGGCTGGGCCGCTGCCCACACCGGCCCGATGTATATGGTCGGCGGCACATGGCGTGCGCTTGCGGCTTACGCCATGCGATACATCGATTACCCGCTGACCGATCCGCACGGCTTTTCACTGCTGCCAGACGATGCCCGCAGGCTGGCGAAGGAACTCGTTGCGGCCGATCCGGAAAAGCTGATCGACATCTCCGGCATCAGCCCCATGCGCGCCAATTATCTGCCCGATGCCGCGGCCCTGCTCTGCCCGTTGCTGGACGAGATCGGTCCGGACGAACTGGTGTTCTCTTCCTGGGGCCTGCGCGAAGGCCTGCTCTATTCACGGCTCGAACCCGGGCAGATGCAGGCCGACCCGCTTCTGGCGGGTGTGACAGCCTATGCCGCTCCTCGCGATGCATCGATCACCGAAGCGACTTTACTTGCGGCCTGGACAGTCGATCTCGCTGACGGTGACGGAACGCTGAACGAACGTCTGCGCCTGGCCGCAGCGCAATTGTCCGGCGCACTCCAGCGGGTGGAACCCAATCTGCGCGACAGCCATGCGATCGAATGGTCGCTGGGCAAGCGCTGGATCGATCTGGATGCAAGGGGCCGCGCAATGATCTGCGCCGCGCTGTTCGGCAGCATGGGCCGCACCGAGTTGCCCGAAAGGCTGCGCGTCCTCGCCAGTGACGACGACTTGCGCGAGGGTGTAACCTGGGGGCTGGGTTTCCGCCTCGCACGCCGATTGGGGGGTGGCAGCAGGATGTCGCTCACCACCAGCGCTCTGAAACGCAAGAAGAAGAGCCTGGTCCTGCGTCTGGACGAAAGCCGCGCAGCTCTCGCAATCTATCCCGCGACGCGCGATTTCGAAATCCTGGCCGAATGGCTGGACCTCAAGCCGAAGATAAAAATTGGAAGCTTCGCGGTTTCCGACCTGAGCGAAGAGGAAGAATGAGCTTCAGTTTGCGGTGGCAGGCGCCGCGAGCGGAAAGAACGGGATGCGCACTTCCATCGGCGACCCGTCTTCCGCGTGGAATGTATAGAACCCTTCCATCGAGCCATGCGGCGTATCCAGTGGGCAACCCGATACATAATCGTGGCTCTGACCAGGCATGAGAACGGGCTTTTCACCGACCACGCCTTCCCCGTCGACATGGCTGACCATGCCCGCCCCATCGGTTATCCGCCAGTGACGGGTGATTAGCTGGACTCGCTCGTGCGAACCGTTTTCGATACGGATGTGATAGACCCAGAACCATTTCCCGGCCTCTGGGCGGGATTGTTCGGGCAGGAAGTTCACCGCGACCCGAACGGTTATCCCGTCGGTCATTGCGGCATGCTGGAAAAGCTCCTTGATCACATGGCCAACCTAATGCCCTGATCCCCTTGTGCAAGTATGTGCGCAGGAATTTCCCCGATACACGCGGCCCCGAGGGCCTTTGAAAGGTTAATTCCGCTTTACCGTGACTCGTGACAGTCTCCTAAGAGGCGGGCTCTAGACATGCCCCCGACAGCGGTTTCGGGCGAGCCCGGACTGCGGCAATCGGGGGATTGAACATGATCATCGCATTCTTCGGGCAACTGGCCCGCGACCACTGCGGAGATTCGTTCGTCAATCTGGCGCTCATCGCGCCGATTGCGGGAATGGCCCTGCTGGTACTCTGACCGGCTTTCCTTTATTATCTCTCGGCAGCGATTCAATTCCCATGGGTCATGCCGCGGACGGTGATCCCAGCGCCAACTTTCAAAGCTTCTATTCCCTTCAACGCCCTTTCAGGACCGCCTGAACAGGAAAACCTCGAACTCGTCACTTGCGAATGATTATCATTTGCATACTATGGGCCGCGAAGGAGATCGCATGGCCCATCCGCATGATTCGACCGCTCTCGAGCTTCCCTTCCCCGCACGACGGCATCAGACCTTGGGGCTCGTGATACTGCGAAGAATGGCAGGTCACGGTCTGCATGACGCACGGGCGACCATGCTAGCCCTCGACGCCGGCGGCACCGATTTCCGCAAGCTTCTGGTGCTGGCACGGGCGCTGATTGTCGATCTGGCCCGGACTTCGCAGCGCCGCATCCTCCTTGCCCCCTGCTGTGCAGCGGGGATGACGCGCGACGAAGGGCTGCTGATGGCACTCGTCAGCGGCGCCGGACTGGACGTCCATGGCGTGCTCACCGACGATTCCTCCTGTCCGGTCGCCATGACGACTGCCCATGCTCTGGGCGAGGAACTGGAGCGGATCGCCACCCGCAATCGCTGGCGACGCTAGAGCCCCGCTGTCGCCAGGGCGCGGTCGAGATCTTCCTTGATGTCCTCGACATCTTCCAGCCCTACATTGATGCGCAGCAGTCCTTCGGTCACGCCCATCTCGTCGCGTGCTTCCTGGCTCATGCCGGCGTGGGTGGTGCTCGCGGGATGGCACATGAGGCTGCGCGCATCCCCGATATTGTTCGAAATATCGACCAGTTCCAGCGCGTCGAGCAGGGCGAAGGCTGTGGCCCGATCGCCCACGTCCAGCGCGAAGATGGGCCCGGTGGCGACCATCTGCGCCTGCGCCAGTTCATGGCGTGGGTGGCTTGGCAGCCCCGGGTGCAGGATCTTGGGTACGCGGCTTTCCACGAACTTGCCCAGTTCCACTGCATTCTCGCTCTGCCTGCGCGCGCGCAGGTCGAGCGTTTCCAGCCCCTTGTGCACGACCCAGGCATTGAAGGGTGAAATGTTCGGGCCGGTATTTCGCTGGAACGGCAGCAGCACCTCGTCGATCCACTCCTGCGATCCGCATACGGCACCCGCCAGCACCCTGCCCTGGCCATCCATCAGCTTTGTCGCGCTATAGGCAACCACATCCGCGCCGAACTCCATCGGTTTCTGAAGTGCGCTGGTGGCAAAGGCATTGTCTACGACGGTAGTAATGCCATGCGCGCGCGCAACTCCGCAGACATGCGCCAGATCGACCACGTCGAGCGTCGGGTTCGCCGGCGTTTCGAAGAAGAACACCTTCGTGTTCGGCCGGATCGCAGCTTCCCATGCATCATCGTCCGCACTGTCGACGACGGTTGTCTCGATCCCGAAGCGCGGCAGCAGGTGATCGAGCAGCCAGCGGCACGAACCGAAGGCGGCCCGCGCGCCGACCACGTGGTCGCCAGCGGAAACCTGGCACAAGAGCGCAGTCGTCATCGCGGCCATGCCGCTCGCCTGCGCACGGCAGGCCTCGGCCCCTTCCATCAGCGCGATACGCTCCTCCAGCATCGCGACGGTCGGGTTCTGGAGGCGTGAATAGGTCATTCCAGCCGCTTCGCCGGCAAAGCGATCGGCGACGGTCTGCGCATCGTCATAGGTATAGCCGCTGGTGAGGAACAGCGCCTCGCTGGTCTCGCCCTGCTCGCTACGCCACGTGCCGCCGCGCACGGCCTGCGTCGCGGGGCGCCATTTGGAGGTGACGGAACGGTCCATGCCAGTAGTCTTTTTCATAGCGCGGCGAGATAGCACGGAGGCCCCGCCCCGCAAGCAGA
Organism: Qipengyuania pacifica; assembly: GCF_019711555.1. NCBI lineage: Bacteria > Pseudomonadati > Pseudomonadota > Alphaproteobacteria > Sphingomonadales > Erythrobacteraceae > Qipengyuania > Qipengyuania pacifica. Next base: position 288,219 of record NZ_JAIGNQ010000002.1, read on the forward strand.
TTAGGATTCCAGCGCGGCAAGCCCCGCTTCACCGATATCGCCGCGCCCAATGGTCCGCAGCATCATGGCCCCTTCGATTACCGCGAGCACGGCTCGTGCACCGGCAACGGGGTTGGGGTCGTCGGTCGGCAAATGCGCCTCGATCCATTCCAGCAGCCTGTCGCCCATCGCTCCGGCGCTGGCGAGATAGTGGGCATTGCCGTCCGCGCATCCTGCAACGATGTCCCACCACACCCGCATGAACGGGGCAAAGTCCGGTTGCGCCGTGGTCCTAAGAACCGCCTCGGCGAGCGAGCGCCGCGATGTCGCTGCACCATCGGGAAAAGCCGCGTCGAGCGTAGCGGCATACATGCTGGCCAGATACTCCAGCAACCCGGCTACCAGTTCCTCCTTGCTGCCGAAATGATAGAGCAGCATCCGGTCGCTCGTTCCCGCCGCCTTCGCCAGCGGGCGAAGCGAGACATCGGCAAGGCCGTTCTCCAGCACATATCCTGTCATCATGGGCAGAAGGGTTTCACGGGACATACGGTTGGGCGCCATTCCCGACTTGTAGCGAGCGCTACGAATCGCTACAAGTGTAGCACTCGCTACATACCTTCGGGAGATGCTGCCATGACGTCCTATGAACTCCTCGCTGCAGGCGGCGCGGTCGCCATCCTGCTCGTCATCGCCCATGTGCTGACCAATCGCGAAGCGACGGGCAGCGCCCTGCTGGCCGCAGTGCTGTCCGCTGCCTTCTTCGGCTACACCGCGATCACCATCTTCAAGGAAGGCGTGGTGCTCGTCTGGACCAATCACACCACCAACCTGTGGGGCGTACAGGTGTGGTGGGACCTGCTGTTCGCGACCGGGACCGCGCTGTTCTTCATCGTTCCCCGCGCCCGCGCAGCAGGAATGAACATCGTGCCATGGGTGATCTTCACCGCCCTTACCGCCAGCATCGGCCTTCTAGCCATGGTCGCGCGCCTGTTCTGGCTGGAGAAGCGCACAACCCGCTGATCCCGCTTGATGCGCGCGCGCGGCTTTTCTAAGCCAGCAGGCGATGAGCCGCGCGCCAGAGCAACCCAAGGACCCGATCCGCTGGTGCGCCGCCCTGGCGCTCGCCTTCTTGCTGGGCTGCCTGCCGTTCCTGACCGTCGTCACCCATCCCTATTTCGACGAGGTCCATTATCTGCCCGCCGCGCGCGAGTTTCTGACGCTGGGCACATTCATCAACCGCGAACATCCACTGGTCGGCAAGGAACTGATCGCGCTCGGCATCGCCCTGTTCGGCGACAATCCCTGGGGCTGGCGCCTGCTGCCGACCCTGTTCGGAACGCTGGCCCTGTTCGCCGCCATGCGCGCGCTATGGTTCGGCACGCAAAGCCGTTTCGCAACGCTCTCCTACGGCGTTCTGGTGGCAACCGGTTTCCACCTCTTCATCCATGCCCGCATCGCGATGCTGGACATTTTCTACCTGACCTTCCTGTGCGTCGCCGCATGGCAGTTCGCCGGGGCGATCCGCCAGCCGGAACAGGGGCGCTGGCGGCTGGCGCTGACGGGCATCGCGCTTGGGCTTGCCATGGGAGCCAAATGGAATGCGATCACGGTGGCCATGTTGCCGGGTCTGGTGTTCTTCTTTGCCCGCGCAGCAGCGGGACGTCGCCGCCTCTTCCTCAGCCGCCGCGGCGCGCCCGTTCCCGGCACGACGCTGGTCGAAGCCGCGCTATGGCTCGGCGTCGTTCCGCTGGTCGTTTACGCCGCCAGCTTCCTGCCGGCCTTCTTCTTTCGTGAAAATCCCATCACCGAAGGGTTGATCTTCCACCACCAGTTCATGCTCATGCAGCAGGAAAACGTGCTCAAGCCGCATCCCTACCAGTCGACCTGGGAACAATGGGTGCTGAATGCCCGCGCGATCTGGTATCTCTACGAACCGGTCGACGGGGTGCAGCGCGGCATCATGCTGATCGGCAATCCGCTGACCATGATTCTCGGCCTCCCGGCCCTCGCATGGTGTGCCTGGCATGGCGTGGTGCGCCGCTACTGGGCAGCTCTCGGCGCGGTGGTCGTCTACATCGTCAGCCTGGCTTTCTGGATCTTCGCCAACAAGCCGGTGCAGTTCTATTACCACTACAGCCTGCCCAGCATGGCCCTGCTCGCCGCACTGGCGCTGGCCTGCGATGCGCTATGGCGCAATGGCTGGCGCAAATCCGCGCTTGCGCCCGTAATCGGCAGCGTGCTGATGTTCGCCTGGTTCTACCCGATCATCAGCGCCGCACCGCTCGCCGGGCCAGACAGTTTCAAGGTCTGGACCTGGCTCGCAAGCTGGCGCTAGCGCGTCTTTCAGCTTCCGCGGGTCAGTACCGCCCCCAGACGAAGCGGCTGGACAGGGCATAATTCCAGACCGAACCGATGCCGATGCCGACCAGCGCGGCCACGACGGTCGGCAACCCGCGATCGTGCAGCGTCGTTGCCACGGCCACATTGGCGAAGGCGCCGATGGAACAGGCGGCGATGAAGCTGACCCAGCCCCAGAATACCTTGTTCGCTTCTTTCAGGCGCCGGTCGCGATAGGTGAGGAAGTTGTTGAGCCAGAAATTGAACGTCATCGCGCCGAAGGTCGCGACCGCCTGGCTCCAGCTGAAATTCGCGCCGCCCACCAGCATGAAGGCGTAGAGGATCGCCATGTGGACACCCACGCCGATGACCCCGACCGTGCCGAACAGCGCAAAGCGCGTCGGAATGACCCGGCCGAAGCTCTTGTCGTAAAGACCGGCCAGGAAATCGAGGGCGATCGCTCGGTCGAGCTTGCTTTCGCCGGAACGGCGGGCGGAGAAATTCATCGGGAAGTCCTTCACCTTGAGCGGTGTTTCGGAAGTGGCGAGCAGGTCGAGCAGGATCTTGAAACCGATCCCCGAAAGGCCGGGCACCAGCTCGCGCGCCGTGGCGCTGCGCAGCAGGAAAAATCCGCTCATCGGGTCGGACAAATCGACCCCGGTCAATTTGCGGGCAAGCGTGTTGGCAACGCTCGAAAGCTTTTCGCGGTCGGGCCGGTTCCATTCGGCCATGCTCGCGCCTTCGGCAAAGCGGCTGGCCACGGCGACATCGGCCTCGCCCGACTTCACGGCTGCCAGCATCTCGACCAGCAATTTGGGATCGTGCTGATGGTCGGCGTCCATCACCGTCACATAGGGCGCAGCGGTGGCGCAGAAACCTTCGATCGCGGCGCTCGACAGACCGCGGCGACCGATCCGCTGGATGACCCGCACGCGCGGATCGGACAGGGAAAGGCGGCGCGCCTCGTCACTGGTCCCGTCGGCAGAATTGTCGTCCACGATCAGGACTTCCCAGCCGGACCGGCCCAGCGCGCCTTCGATCCGCTCTACCAGCGGGGCAAGATTGTCCCGCTCGTTGAGAGTGGGGAGAATTATCGCCAGCTCGAGAGCGCTGGCTGCGGAGGTGGAGGCCATGGAAGGCTGCGTTTCCGGGTTCATGTCCATTGCTTCACCCGCTTATGCCGCAATCCTCAAGATATGGTTAGCAGCTTGCTAACAATGGCATCGCCAATTTCGCCGGTTGTGGCATTGCCGCCCAGATCTCCGCCGAATACTCCATCGGCAAGGATACCCTCCACCGCGCGCTCCACGCGTACCGCTTCTTCCTCCCGGCCAAGCGAATGGCGCAGCAGCATGGCAAGGCTCAGCACGGCAGCAACCGGATTGGCCTTGCCCTGCCCCGCAATATCGGGCGCGCTGCCGTGGATCGGCTCGTAAAGGCCGAACGTGCCATATCCGGTCTGGCGTTCGCCCAGGCTGGCGCTTGCCAGCAGTCCGATCGATCCGACACAGGCGCTGGCCTGATCGGAAAGAATATCGCCGAACAGATTGCCGGTGACGATCGTGTCGAACTGCCCGGGGGCCTTCACCATCTGCATGGCAGCATTGTCGACATACATGTGATCCAGCGTGACCTCGGAATAATCCTTGGCGACGTCGATCACCGTTTCGCGCCAGATGCGGCTGGTTTCGAGCACATTGGCCTTGTCCACGCTGGTCAGTTTCTTGCCCCGTCCCATCGCTGCGCGGAAGGCGGTGTGCGCGATGCGGCGCACTTCGGCTTCGTTATAGGACATGGCGTCCCACCCTTCGCGGCCGCCGGCGCTCGCCCGCTCGCCCTTGTCGCCGAAATACACGTCACCGTTCAGTTCGCGCACCACCAGCACGTCGATACTGCGCGCAATCTCGGGCTTGAGCGACGACAGGTGCTCCAGCCCCGGAAAACCGGCTGCCGGGCGCAGATTGGCAAATAGACCCAGCTCGCTGCGCAGACCCAGAATGGCTTGCTCCGGGCGCAGGTGGCGCGGCAGATCGTCGCACGAAAAATCGCCGACGGCTCCGAACATAACGGCATCGGCCGCCCGCGCCATCTCCAGCGTTTCGTCCGGCAGGGGCTGGCCGTGGCGGCGATAGGCGACGGCACCCACATCGCCTTCGAACAGGGTCAGCCCGGGAAGGGAAAGTTCGTCCAGCACGCGCAGCGCCTGTGCCGTTACTTCAGGCCCGATCCCGTCACCTGCAAATACCGCAATTTTCATTCTACCATCCGTGCCAGTCGCTGCCGCAAGAGTTGCCGTGCAGCTAGGACGTCGGTGCGGGTATCGGCAAGCAGGTAGCGTGCGATAAGGGGCTCCTGCCGGTCGAGAATTTCCAAGGCCTGCCCAAGGTCCGCTATCGCCGGACGTTCTCCGCCATAGCCGAGTTCGCGCAGCATCAGCGCTTCGTACACGGCCAGCGCCTCGACCCACTGCCGCGCCGCCTGCGCCGAACAGATCGCATCGAGCAATCCGCCCAGCGCATCGTATAGCGCGGGATAGGCATTGCGTTCGGGCAGCACGCTGGCCGTCAGCGCGGTGACCCAGGCGATGGCGGCGGCGGGCAGCGGCTCACTCAGCCATGGCCCACGGCTCGTTACCAGTTCCAGCCGGGCGAACGGCAACTGGCTGTCCGACTTGGCACGAATATCGGCCTGCACCAGATTGCCCGGGATAACGACGGGGCGCAATTGCCGCCCCCGTCCTCCTGCGACATAGGCGGCAACCAGGCCGCTCTCTTCGGTCAGCATCCGTGCGATCACCGCCGTTTCCCCATGCGGGCGGGCTGCGACCAGAATGGCGGGTGCGGTGAGGTGCATGGCCCCCGCCTTAAGCTAACGGATGCTCAAGTCGAGCCTTGCTGGCGCAGCGCTTCCTTCGATGCAGCCACGGCCAGTCCTTTGCTGCGCCCCATGCTCCAGTTGGCCTGCATGCGAATTTCCGGATTGGGAGCGCACCAGATCTCGCCCGTATCGTCGATGGCGGTGACCCAGATCAGATTATGCTCCTGGCCGTAATCGATCACGGCCAGAGCGTAGCCGTCACCTTTCCCTAGAACGTGCAGGGGTATCGGGGGATTGAGCTGGGTAAACATGTGCAGCCCCTTTCAGGAACTGCAACACCCTGAATTGGCAGCGGGTTCCCGCGGCCCTCGTCAGCTTCCGATACGGGCTTCGAGCGCGGTTACGCGGGCCTTCAGATCCTCGGCTTCTTCGCGTGCCTTGCTGGCCATGGTCTTGACCGCGTCGAATTCCTCGCGGCTGACGAAGTCCATGCCGCCGAAGGTTTCCTTGGCGCGTTCGCGCGCAGCGTCGCGCGCTTCGCGGCCCATGCCGGCAAGGGTTCCGGCCGCCGAATTGGCGAGTTTGACGAAATCGGCGATCATCGGGTTCTGGCTTTGCATGGCTGCTATCTAGGCGCAGACCCCGCGCGTATCAATTGCCGATGCGCACGCGTTCGACCGCGCCATTGGCATCGCCGCCATCGGCTTCGGGATTGAGCTGGAGGAACTGATAGTTCAGCACGCTCGCGAACAGGACCCAGGCGAGGTACGGCAGCAGCAGGGCCCCCGCCAGCTTGCGCACGCGCCAGAACAGCGCGATCACCGCCAGCAGGGTCAGCACGATCAGCGCCAGGACGATCAGCCCGCCGGTGATCTGCTGCGCGCCGAAAAAGACGTAGCTCCACGACAGGTTGAGCAGGAAATGGATGGCGAAAACCCACAGCGCGGTGCTGCGTCCCCGGGCACCCCAGGCCGATGCGACTACCGCCACGGCGAGCCCGATCATGATGTAGAGAATAGTCCACACGATGCCGAACCACTTGGGTTCGGGGAAAATGCCGGGCTTCTCCAGAGCAGCGAACCATGCCGTGTCCGGGCTGCCCAAACGGCCCGCCAGAAATCCAAGCAACACGCAAAGTGGCACGGTGAAGAGCGCCCACCGAATGAAACTTGCGCGCAGCTGCCCGCGCGACGCCAGCATGTTCATCCATTTACCCCGTCAACGATTCGTTTCATGCGCTTTCTGGCGAGACACCGCGCAGGTGGCAATGCAGCATGGCAATTCCGTCCCATGCCGGTGCGGGCCGATCACGGGGTCAAACCTTGACTATTCCCTTGGCGACCAGGCTGCGGATGGTGGCTTCCAGCGTTTCTTCCGCCGGTATGAAACGCATGCCCAGCACGTCCTCGGTATGCTTGCCGGATACATCGCGCACATTGCCCAGTTCGCTCTTGATCTGCTTCATTTCGTCCAGAAACAGCGCCAGCACGCGCACCAGCCAGTTCGGCATCGGGCGGCTTGGTACCTTGCCCGCATGCTCGGGCACGCGCTGGCGGATGATGTCGGCCATCTCGCTTATCCAGAGGAACTTCTCGCTCGTCGGAAAGCGCTCGCCGCGGACCTTTTCCGCAGGCGCCGCGATTGCGCGGACATGCGCTTCCGCCACATCGCGCACGTCGGTCACGCAGATACCCATGTTTGGGATCAGCGGGATCGACCCGTCGATCAGCTTCTTCACGATTTCCACGCTGGTCGACATGTCATCGTCGTGGACCGGGCCGAAAACGGCGACCGGATTGATCGAGCAGAAAATCAGGTCCGGCGCATGGATGGCCACCCAGTCGCGCGCCGCGCGTTCAGCCACCGTCTTGCTCTCGATATAGGGCGGGACCCCTGCGGTAAGATCCGTCCAGTCGAGATGGGTGAAATGATCCTTGTCCGGCTGCCCATAGGCGATCGCCGCTGCACTGCTGGTCTGCACGAACCTTTCGGCACCTGCCGAAGTGGCGAATTCGAGTGCGCGGAGCGTGCCCTCGCGAGCGGGAATGATCAGCTCGTCCTTGTTCTTCGGTACACGCAGGGGAAACGGCGAGGCGACATGGGCAACCGCGCTGCAACCCGCATTCGCCTCCGCCCAGCCCTCATCGCTCAGCAGGTCGGCCTGAAACACTTTCAGGCGCTCGCCAGCGCCAGTCCACCGGCTGCGCAATTTCGGTTCGCTCTTCGCCTTGTTCCTGACCGTCGTGTGGACGGTGTAGTCCCTCGCCAGCAACCGATCGATCACTTCTCCGCCGATATAGCCTGTGCCGCCCGTCACAAGTACCGTAGCTGTCATCTGCGTCCCCCGTCGTTATGCACGCAAGAAGGCTAGGCGGATTGGTTTCGAGGAGCAACGAGGCACCATGCTGCAGATCGATTATCTCGTCATCGGCGCCGGGATTGCCGGCCTGTCGGTTGCATCCCGGCTGGCAAGGCACGGCAGAACCGTCGTGTGCGAAGCGGAAGCGGCTCCGGGCGTCCATGCTTCTGGACGTAGCGCCGCCTTCGCCCATTTCGACATGGACAGCGCCCTGGTCCGGGCCCTGACGGCGGCCAGCATCCCCTTGCTCGAAGAACCGAACGCTCGGCGCCATTCGGCACTGTTCGTCGCTCTCGAACAGCAGGATCATACGCTTGATCGACTTGCATATCACTATAGTGAATGGTCCTCGCACGCGCGGCGCCTCTCCGTATCCGAGGCGCGCGAACTGGTCCCGGTTCTGCGCGAAGACCGCATCTGCGGCGCTCTGCTCGACGAAAACGGCCGCAAACTCGATGCACACTCCATGCTCGAAACGCACCGTAAAGCCTTGATTCACGACGGGGGTTCGATCGCATGCGACGCTCCGGTCACCGCCATGCGGCACAATGGCACACGCTGGATCGTCGATACGCCGGGCACAAGCTACGCTGCAAAAACGGTCGTCAACGCCGCCGGGGCCTGGGTCGACGAGATTGCCGGACTAGCGCAGGTCAAACCCATCAGCATCCGCCCGCTACGCCGTACGGTCATCACGTTCGACGTCCCGATAGATGTCTCCGCATGGCCCTTCACCAAGACGGTCGGCCCGGGCTTCTATATCGAACCCGAAGGCGCCGGACGCCTCCTAGCCTGCCCCATGGACGAAGGGACAAGCGCCCCCTGCGATGCCCAGCCCGAGGATGAAGACGTCGCCCGCGCCGCCTGGGCAGTCGAGCAGGCGACCACCCTTGCGATCCCGCGCTTGGCGAGCAAATGGGCCGGTCTGCGCAGCTTTACGCCCGACCGTTTGCCCATAGCCAGCTTCGACAGCCACGCACCGGATTTCTTCTGGCTCGCCGGCCAGGGCGGCTTCGGATTGCAGACTTCCCCCGCCATGGCCCTGGCTGCAGAGGCACTGGTCACCGGCAGCGCATGGCCCGGCGAATTGCGCGCCGTGAACGTCAGGCCCGAAGACCTGTCGCTCATGCGGCTGCACTAGCGCATCAGGACCAGTTCTTCCGCCATCGTCGGATGGATCGCGGTCGTGGCATCGAAATCCGCCTTGGTCAGACCGGCCTTCACCGCAATCGCAGCCGCCTGCATCATTTCCGGGGCTTCGGGTGCGATCATGTGAATTCCCACGATCTTGCCGCTGTCGCCGTCGCAGATCATCTTCATCAGGCTACGCTCGTTACGTCCAGCGAGGACGTTCTTCATCGGTCGGAAGTCGGACAGATAGACTTTCACGCTGCCGAGTTTGTTCTTCGCCTCGCCTTCGGTCATGCCGACTGCGGCGATAGGCGGATGGCTGAAAACCGCGCTCGGGATGCAGCCGTGGTCCACGGCAACCGGGTCCCCCTTCCCGAAAACGCTGTCGGCAAAAGCCTGGCCTTCGCGAATGGCGACAGGTGTCAGTTGCACGCGATCCGTCACGTCGCCCACCGCGTAGATGTGATCCACATTGGTCTTGCTGAACCGGTCGACTTTGACCTCGCCCTTGTCGCCAAGCTCCACGCCGGCAGTTTCAAGACCGAGCCCTTCGGTATTCGGAATGCGGCCGACTGCAAACATGACGAGATCGGCCTTCTCCTCGTCGCAATCGGACATCTTCACGAAATACCCGCCGTCGTCGCACGGCTTGATATATTCGAAAGTGGTGTTGAAGCGGAACTTGATGCCCTTCATCGTCGAAATCTGCAGAAGCCGGTCGCGAACCGCTTCGTCATAGCTACGCAGCAGCTTGTCGCCGCGATTGACGATGTGAACATCGCAGCCGAACTCGTTAAAGATACCGGCAAATTCATTCGCGATGTACCCGCCGCCTGCAATGATGATCTTCTTCGGCAGTTCGTCGAGATGGAACGCCTCGTTCGAACTGATCGCGTGTTCCGCACCCTGGCACTCCGGCATCCGCGGGCGGGCACCCGTAGCGATGAGGATGTGCTTGGCGGTGACCTTGGTCCCGCTGGCCAGCGTGATTTCGTGAGGTCCGGTTATCTCGGCACGCTCGTGATAGATGGAGACGTCGTTATTCTCCAGCGTCTCGGTATAGGCGCCTTCGAGGCGGTCGACGTCGTTCAAGACGTTGTCGCGCAAGGTTACCCAGTCGAACTTGGCATTTTCGGTAGACCAGCCGAAATTGCGCGCGTCTTTCAGATCTTCGGCGAAATGTGCGCCGTAGATCAGCATTTTCTTGGGAACACAGCCGCGGATGACGCAGGTGCCGCCGACCCGATGTTCTTCAGCGATTGCGACCTTCGCTCCGTGGGCAGCCGCGACCCGGCTGGCGCGTACGCCCCCAGACCCCGCGCCGATTGTGAAAAGATCGAAATCGTACTTGTCGGACATGCGGGGCTCCTCGTTGCGCAGGCCCGCGATATCGCGACGCATCGGGCGTTTGCCAAGGTCGGACAAGGGAAAGTATTTTCAGCTAGTTGAGCGGAGGCTCTTCAACCGCCAGCCGCCGCGCGACCTGAATTGTCTGCGTCACGAACAGCGTCACCAGCAGAATGCCTATCCCGCCCACAAAAATATCGAACGGATTGAGCTGCCACAGAACGGGAGCTTCGCGCCCGGCGATGTACATTGCCAGGGTCAGGGCAATCAGGATCAGCCGCATCTCCGTAGGTCCGGCATTGAGGTAGGAAAGGCGCAGTTCGCCGAGCACGCGAACCGACAGAAAAGCATGGATCGACATGAGCAGATACCCTGCCAGCGCCACCAAGGATACTTCGAGCAATACGAACGGACTGAGGCCGATCCCGACCACCAGCAGCGTGGTCGCAAAACCATCGCAGCTATGGTCGAGAAAATAGCCGTAACGCGGGCGTTCGATCTTGCGAAAGCGCGCGAGGCTGCCATCGAGGGAGTCCCCCAGCCAGTGAACGACATATCCGCCGATCGAGAGCCACAGCCAGTTAGGATCCAGATTGCTGCCGAGATAGCCCGTGAAGACCAGCAGCGCGCCAAACATCCCGAATGCCGTCAACATATCGGGAGATACGCGCCGCGGCATTCTGGCGCAGAGCCAGTTCAGCGCACGCCGCTCCACCCGGGCAACCAGGTTTTCCTGAATGCGATCGATCGGAGTGATCTTCGGCTTGAAAGCAGGTTCCATGCGGTTGCGCTCGATAATGACAAGGCGGATGAGATCATGTGGACAGGGGCATGCCCCTGTTCACATGCTGATGGGCTAGCCAGGCTGGCGAGCGCCTGAACGACGGCGGCGATTGCCGCTTCTGCTCTTGCCTCCAGCCGGCGCACCTTCCCGCTTCGGTGCACCAGCGCGGTTGGGATGCTTGACCTTCGGCTTGCGCTTCTTGGCCGCATCGCCCGTGGGGCGAACTTTCGGCCTCGCCAGGCGGGGCTTCTGTTCGCGCTTCGTGGGTCCGACGCCTTCGACCACTGCACGGAAATTGTCCGGAAGCGGAAGGCGCTCGAATTCGGCGTCGGTCTTCTTGCGGATATCCTTCAGATAATCGCGCTCGTCTTCGGCACAAAAGGCAATGGCGATGCCGTCCTTGCCCGCACGCGCCGTCCGGCCAATGCGGTGGACATATTGTTCCGGCACATTGGGCAATTCGTAATTTAGGACGTGGCTGACGCCTGGAATATCGATCCCGCGAGCCGCAACGTCTGTCGCGACGAGAATAGGGGTCTTGGCGCGCTTGAACTCATCGAGCGCGCGTTCGCGCTGCGGCTGGCTCTTGTTGCCGTGGATAGCGTTGGCCGGGATGCCGACCTGCGACAGCTTCTTCACGATCCGGTCGCAACCATGCTTGGTGCGGGCAAAGATCAGCACGCGCTCGAACTTGCCGGGTACCGAATGGCGTTCGGACAGGATCATTTCGAGCAGCGTCTGCTTCTCGTCCTGCTGAACCATGAAGAGATACTGGTCGATGCGTTCTGCGGTCGTGCTTTCCGGCGTGACCGAGACCTTGACCGGGTTGCGGCAATATTTGCCGACCAGTTCCTGGATCTGCTTCGGCATGGTTGCCGAAAAGAACAGCGTCTGGCGATCTTCCGGCACGAGCTGGCTGATCCGGCGCAGCGCATGAATGAAGCCCAGATCGAGCATCTGGTCGGCTTCATCGAGGACAAGCACTTCGACCTTGTCGAGCGTGAAGGCCTTCTGATCGATCAGGTCGAGCAGTCGACCGGGCGTCGCCACGAGAATATCGGTGCCGCGATGCAGCTTGTTACGGTCCTTGTTGACCGATGTACCGCCGACGATGCTCTGCACCTTGAGGCCGGCAAGTGCGCCGTAATCCTTGGCGCTTTGGGCAATCTGCCCAGCCAGTTCGCGCGTCGGCGCGAGCACCAGCATACGACAGGATTTGAACGGCGTCTGCCGGTCGGCATCGCGCAGGCGGTCGATGCTGGGCAGCATGAAGGCGGCCGTCTTGCCGGTCCCCGTCTGCGCGATGCCCATGAGGTCGCGCCCTTCGAGGACGGCCGGGATCGCCTGTGCCTGAATTGGAGTGGGTTCGTTGTAACCCTTCAGGTCGAGGGCCTGAAGAACGGGCTGCGACAGCCCGAGATCTGAAAACTGAGTCATGTTTACTCGCATTCGATATGCGGCGCGCAGCCGAAATCGGCGCGCGGTCGCGGGGTTGAATAACCACCCGCGTGAAAAGGGAAGTCTGGAAATATGGACCGAGGCGCGGCCGGGGCGATGAACTTTTAGGCATCGCCGCTTCACGCTGGCTAGCGCGCTTCGATGCAGTCATCTGGATGCTGCAGTGCAAAAAGTCAATTCAATTCGCGCGGATGAGCATTTGTAATGGCGTCAGACCTGACGGAAATTGATCGAAGCGTTGAGGCCGAAAACCGCCAAGCCAGCGAAAACCGACACGATTACGCGCGCCACCAGATAATTCATCGGGGTGAGTTCTGTCAGCACCCAGAACAGTCCGACCGTCACTGCCAGACCGATCATGGCATTCATGAGGAATATCGCATAGCCGGTAGAAAGCTTGCGATCCGATCCGGCGAAAATCCACGTTCGGCCGAAAATATAGTGGATGCTATTGGCAACGAGGAAGCTCAGCCCGGTCGCCAGTACTGCATTCATTCCCGCCTTTTCGACCAGAACCCAGAGTACCGCTAGACCGAGCAGGAAGACGCCCGTGCTGACCACGGTGTTACGCAACAGCATGCGACCGGCAGGGCGCGTGAAGAAACGAGCGAACATGCGGGCTTGTAAACTCTCAGGCGGTGGCCAGCGAGCGTGGTGTCGGGCGCGGATTACTTTCCCCCGCGTCTCGCCATTCCGTCAGTCGGGGAGCACGGAACCACAGGAACAGGAGCGGCAATTTTATGAAAAGCAATTCGGAATGGATCAGGCGATCGATCCCGCGTTCCCACGCATTGGGCATGCGCCGCGCATTTTCGGCAAGCCATTTGTCGTAGGGCAGGAAATGGTCGGGTTCATCCACATGGACGATCTCGAATATGCGGTGCAGAGCCTTGTCCTGTTTCACCATCGGATGATCGAGCAGGATTTCGACCTGTTTGAGGCCGCGCTTTTCCGTCAGTGAAACGACCCGGCAAAGCCGTTCGAACAGATCGTCGCTGGCGATAATGGCCTGGGTGTCGAGGCTGTCGATGGTGCAGCCGAAAGTAATTTCGATGAACCGATCGATATGGCCAAACATCCGGTCCAGGGCGATGGGCATTGTCCCCCGCAGTTCGAACCACCGCTTGAACATGGTATAATGTTTACGTTCGTCGGCACGGTGTTTCTCGACCGCCGCGATAAGCTCTGTAGCCTCAGGATGCTTTGCCCGAACTGCTTCGAGAACCCGGTCGAGTGCGGTATATCCGCGATGCTCGTTATAAATGTATATCGATCCTAACAGATCGAGATAGCGCCGTGCGAACCATGCCTTCATTCCAGACGTCTAACACGTCCGGAGATAGCCGTCATCTTAATCCCGCAGCGCTGTTTCAGCGGGCAGCTTCAAGTTCCACCTGTTCCATCGCGAGGGACTGAAGGCCCGCAGCCACCTTCGGTTCGATGCCCAGTTCGTGGGCTGCGTGTTCGTTCGCACCGAACTCGCGCACGTCGAAACCAGTAATGGTTGCGAAGACGACGAGAGCTTCGAGGTACGAGCCTTCGGCGCTCGCGTGGTAGTGATCGTAGCTCCATAGATCGACCTTCCCGTAGTCGCGCCCATCATATGGGTTGTCGTCGGCAATGCCTGCGGCAATTGCACGGTTCCACGCCTCGCCTACCGGGATGACACCGTCGATCTGTTCAGCCTGGTTGTCGATCCGATCCATGGCGCCACGCAGATCGATGGCCATCTGCCCTACGGTTTGTCCGTACCAGTGACCTTCCGGCTTGTAGGTCTGGTCCGCCCTGCTCCATGTCGACATGAGATAGACGCGCGCTTTCGGATTGGCGGTTTCGAACATTTTCGCAAGCGCGCTGGCGTCCCTGCCGGTATCGGTCGCATCCCCCGGATCCTCGGGGTTGAGGACGGAATATTCCTGCATCACCACCATGTCCCAAGCGTGATCGATCAGTTTGCGCCTCTCGCGCAAATGAAAGCCCAGCGTAGTTCCGCCCTGCAGTTCGTGGCTGACTTCCCAATCGAGATCCGCTTGCTCGGCGAATTTGGCGAATAGCGCCGGAATGCCGCCGACGCCCTCTCCGTTGAGATCGTTCACGCTGTCGGGACGATATCTCAGCACGGCAGAGTTGGCACCCTGGGTGAAGCTGTTGCCGATGAAAAGGATTCGGTGCTCTTCCTGCGCAGCTAAAGGCGTGGAAACAAGGGCGACGGCAGTCAGCAGGAAGCGAACGACCCCGATCATTGCGAAAGGCCCGCTGCCTGCAAAAGCGCTTCGGTGCTGGCATCGAAGCGTTCGCCACCCTGTTCGATCGCCTTTGCCATCTGTTTGCCCAGTTCCACTCCGAACTGGTCGAAGGGATTGATTCCCAACAGGACGGCATTGGCGAATGTGCGGTGTTCGTGAAACGCGATGAGTGCACCGAGCGTAGCAGCGTCGAGGTCATCGCACAGGATCGTCGCGCTTGGACGGTCACCGGGATAATTGCGCGCAGGATCATCGCCCTTCTTGCCTGCCATCAATGCCGCGCCTTGAGCGAAGCAGTTCATCAGCAGGATACGGTGATGTGCAGGATCGAGATCGTCCCCCGGCGCAATGCTGGCGATGAAGTCGACCGGCACCAGATGCGTGCCCTGATGGAGCAACTGGAATACCGCGTGCTGCGCATCCGTGCCTACCCCTCCCCAGGTGATCGGTGCAGTCGGGCCGTCGACCGGCTGCATGTCTACAGTGACGCGCTTGCCATTCGATTCCATTTCGAGCTGCTGGAGATAGTCGGGAAACAGGCCCAGCCGTTCGTCATAGGCGAATACGGCGCGGGTCTGGCAGCCGCGAACCCGGGCATAGTAAAGATCGGCAAAGGCCGCCCGCATCACCAGATTATCGGCAATATCGGTATCCCGGAAATGCGCGTCCACAGCCTTTGCGCCGGCAAGAAAGGCGCGAAAATCGTCCATCCCCACAGCCATCGCGATCGGAAATCCGATGCTCGACCAGATCGAATATCGCCCGCCGACGCTTTCCTGGAAGGGAAGGATCCGTGTTTCGTCCACGCCCCATTCTACGGCGCCTTCCGGATTGGCCGTCAGCGCAATGACGCGTCCCCCGGGGTCCGACACCCCGTTGTCACTCAGCCATTTGAGCGCGCTTTCGGCGTTGGTCATCGTTTCGATGGTCGTGAACGTCTTGCTGGCGACAGCAATCAGGGTCTTGGCCGGATCGCATTTGGCGAAAGCTTCTTC
The DNA here is from genome assembly GCF_019711555.1 of Qipengyuania pacifica. Classification (NCBI taxonomy): domain Bacteria; kingdom Pseudomonadati; phylum Pseudomonadota; class Alphaproteobacteria; order Sphingomonadales; family Erythrobacteraceae; genus Qipengyuania; species Qipengyuania pacifica. The sequence goes on from NZ_JAIGNQ010000002.1 coordinate 303,672, forward strand.
GAGCGCGACGCCATCGATGTTGGATACGACGTGCACATCGCAATAGGACAGATCGCGAGAGAGCGCGTCGACCCCGAGCGCGGGGCCCAAGGCACTTCCGCCAATGCCGATGTGAATGAGATGCTCGATTTCACCGAGTGCGCCCTGGTGGATCGCTTCGACCAGCATGCCCATGCGGTCGATCAGCGCCATCGCTTCTTCGACCTTGGCCTCGTCGCCCGTTCCCCGCAAAGTGCCATGATCGGCAGCGCGGCCTTCCGTCGGATTGACGATCTCCCCCGCGAAAAGCTTCTTGCGCATTCCGGTGAAGTCCATCGTTTCTGCCAGATCCTGGAATGCGGAGATCACGGCACTGTCGAGATGGGTCTTCGACCAGTCGAACAATATTCCGCCTTCGTCGAGTTCGATCCGGCCAGAAAGATTCGCGACGCGCTCGTCATTGCCCGGTTCGCTACCGCCCTCACCCCCGTCGCGTTGCGTGCTGAACAATTCGCCAAGTGTAGGGCGAGGCAGATTGTCGAGGCGGGCCCAGAGCTCGGCGGCGGTCGTCATGGCGGGCAAAAATCCTTTAATGGCTGCGCTCCTGCGACTAGGGACTTCGGCGATGATTGAGAACCCCGCATGACAGACCCGACGCTGGATACGAATGCATCCTTGGATGCCTCCACCAAGCCGCAACAAAAGGAATCGCTCGGCAGTTTCCTGTGGTTTGTCGCCAAGCTGGTGATCGCAGTGCTGATCTTCCGCAGCTTCATATTCTCGCCCTTCACCATTCCCTCCGAATCGATGCTGCCCGGATTGCGCAACGGGGATTATCTGGTGGCCGCCAAATGGCCGTACGGATATTCCCGCTATTCTCTTCCGGCTGACCTGCCGCTTTTCGAAGGCAGGATTTTCGCGAAACTGCCCGAACGCGGCGATGTCGCCATTTTCAAACACCCGGTGTCCGGCGTCGATTACGTCAAGCGCGTGATCGGCCTGCCGGGAGACACGGTGGTGGTCCGGGACGGTGTCGTAATCCTCAACGGGGAAGCTTTGCCCAAAGAAGAAGCGGGTTATGCCGATATCCCGATGAGCGAAAACACCGGTTGCCGCAGTGATGGCGGCGTAGTCGTCGATGGCACGTTCTGTCGTTACCGCCAGTTTCGCGAGACGTTGCCTTCGGGCAAAAGCTATCTTACCATCGACTTCGGCGATGTCGGCCCACGTTTCTTGACGGACGGCACAGGTGCTCTGTCTATGGATGGCAATGGCGAGCCTATCCGGATCGATCCCGATAATACCGAACCCGTAATCGTGCCCGAAGGCCACCTGTTCATGATGGGCGACAATCGGGACAATTCCCTCGACAGCCGCTTTCCTGCCGTTCCCGATGGGGGCGTCGGATTTGTCGATGCCAATCTGCTGGTCGGTCGGGCGAGCCGGGTACTTTGGTCCACGGACGGAAGCGCCGAATGGCTGCTACCGTGGACATGGTTTACGGCTGCCCGCTGGAATCGCATCGGGAGCGACATATGAACGCGCTCAAGCCCGAAACCCGCAGCTGGCTTGCAGAGACTGGCTTCACCGTGAAGGACGAGGCCCTGTGGTTTGCCGCGCTGACCCATGGCAGCATGGGCGAGAAGCAGGATTACGAACGGCTGGAATTCCTTGGCGACCGCGTTCTTGGCCTGTCGATTGCGGACTGGCTCTATGCCCAGAGCGACGCGCCCGAAGGCAAGCTTGCCCAGCGGCTCAACGCTATCGTCAGCCGCGAAATGTGCGCCACCATCGCGCGCGGCATTGGGCTTGCCCCGCATATCCGGATTTCCAAACAGGCCAGCAGCGACGGCGGCCGTGACAGCGACAATATCCTGGGCGATGTGATGGAAGCGCTTCTCGGCGCCGAATTCATCGACAACGGCTTCGTCCAGGCACGCGGCATGGTTCACCTACTCTGGCGCCCGGCGCTCGAAAGCGGGGCTGGCAAAGCCAAACATCCCAAGAGCGCGCTGCAGGAGTGGGCAGCGGGCAATCAGCGGCGGCCGCCGGAATATGAACTGGTAGACCGATCGGGGCCCGATCATGCCGCCAAATTCACCGTGCGCGTCAAGGTTCACAGGGTGGGTGAAGCGGTAGCCACCGCAGGAAGCAAACAGGAAGCCGAAAAGCAGGCGGCAAGAGAATTCATGGAGAAGTTCGGGTGAGCGACAAACAAACCAGATGCGGTGTGGTCGCCGTCCTAGGCGCGCCCAACGCGGGCAAGAGCACGCTGGTCAACCAGTTGGTGGGCCAGAAGGTCGCAATTACGAGCGCAAAGGCTCAGACCACGCGCGCGCGCATGATGGGCATCGCGCTGGACGGCGATACGCAGATGATCCTCGTCGATACGCCCGGTATCTTCGCGCCCAAGCGCCGGCTCGACCGCGCGATGGTCAGTGCGGCCTGGGAAGGCGCCGAGGCAGCCGACGCCGTGCTGCTGCTGGTCGATCCGATCAAGCAGCGCCGCCACGAACTGGAGCCGCTGATCGAACAGATCGCCTCGCGGCCCGAACGCAAGATCCTCGTCCTCAACAAGGTCGACGCGGCAAAGAAGGAACCTCTTCTGGCGCTGGCCCAGGAACTGGGCGGCAAGGTCGATTTTGCCGACATCTATTTCGTTTCGGCGCTGACCGGCGACGGGGTGCCGGAAATGAAGGCCGCACTTGCCGCGATGATGCCCGAAGGTCCGTGGATGTATCCCGAAGACCAGGTGTCGGACGCCAGCGAACGCCTGCTCGCCACCGAGATCACCCGCGAACAGCTCTACCAGCAGTTGCACGAGGAACTGCCCTACGATTCCGCCGTGCGCCCGGAAAAGTACATTCAACGCAAGGATGGCAGCGTCGAGATCCACCAGCAGATCGTGGTCATGCGCGACAACCAGCGTGCCATCGTGCTCGGCAAGGGCGGCAGCCGGATCAAGGCCATCGGCGAGGCGGCGCGCAAAGAACTCACCGAACTGCTGGGCCAGAAGGTCCACCTGTTCCTGCACGTCAAGACCGACGAACGCTGGAGCGAAGACAAGGAAATGTTCGAGGAAATGGGCCTCGAATGGAAGAGCTAGTGCGCGAGTTTAGCTGAGACCATCAGCGAACGATATCGGCGTGCTGGGGCGTGCGTCTCAGTGTAGCCCCCGTCGCCTTGTAGCGGTACGCGCTACAGGCCATCGCAAGGACGCAGAACGCCAACGCGATGCTAAAGGGCGCGGCCCCCAGCCCCAACCCGATCGCCAGCACCAGACCGACGACCGCCGCTCCGGTCGATTGGCCGAACAGACGTGCTGTCGACAGCATTCCACCCGCGGCCGCTGCGCGGTCCTTGGGCGCGCTGCCGATCATCAGCCGTGAATTGGGCGCGAGGAAAAGGCCAAAGCCCAAAGCGCAAAGCGAAAGGCGCCAGGCGATACCCGCCGCCCCCAGATGGTCGGGCATGAAGGTGAGGCAGAGCAATCCCGTGATAGCGATCCCCATACCGACCACGCCCATGACCGAAGGCGAGATGCGGTCCGACAGCCAGCCCGCCGCAGGCGCGACCACCAGCATGGTCAGGGGGAAGGGTGCGATCAGCAGACCGACCTCGTCCGGCGCATAGCCCATGCCCTGTTCGAACCGGAAAGGCAGCGCCACGATCAGCATGGCGGAGGCCACGAAGGCGCATACCGCCGCCAACACGGACAGACCGATCACGGGCCGCCGCATGAGGTCCACGGGCAGAATGGGGCGTTCCTTGCCGTTTTCCCGGCGGGTCAGCAGAAAGGCTGAGATTACCCCTGCCACGATCGCGGCAAGACCGGGGACGATCGTATCGTGTGTCGCGAGCGTCAGTCCGCCGATCAGCAAGAGCGCGGTCAAGGCGCTCCACAGGCCGCTTATCGTATCGACGCGGCCAGAGCGCGGTTCAGGTTCGGGCAGAAACCGCCCGATCGCCAGCGAGATCAGTGCCAGAGGCGCGGCGGCTACGAAAACCCACCGCCAGTCGAGATGTTCGACGATGAAGCCCCCCAAAGTAGGTGCCACGGCATAGGCAGTCGCAACGATCACGCTGTTGATCCCCAACCCGCTGCCCAGGCTCTTGGCCGGATAGATGGTCCTCAACATGGCCGCCGACACGGACAACGCGATCCCCGCGCCGAAGCTCTGCAGTACCCGCACCGCAATCAGATGCCAGAAGCTGTCGATCAGCAACGCAGCCGTGGATGCGAGGAAGAAGATGACCTGGCCGATTTGATACAAACGCCGGTGCCCGATCCGATCACCAATCGTGGCGAAGGGCAATAGCACCATCACCATCACGAGTTGATACACTGTGACGACGCTCGTTACCGCGCCATTGCTTACCGAAAGGTCGCGCGCGATTGTCGGCAGGGCGACATTGGCGATGGCGCCGTCCACGACGAACAGGGCCGTTCCGAAACTGATTGCGCAGATCGCCCAGATGCGGCGCGGCATCGGCAAACCATCCATCTCAAGCGGGCCGGGCGCAGTATTGTCCTGATCGATCCGGTCATGGCCTGGCCCGGTCGTTTGCTTCGACGCCATCGTGGGCGGCCTTTCCCTTTATCTTACCGCTTCTTCGCGATGTCGATCTTGTTCTTCTTGGCGAAGTCTTTGGTCGATTCCTCGCTGCGATTGAGCGCCTTGGCGATTTCCTTCAGCCCCTTCCCCTTGGCGGCAAGGGTGCGCAACTGACCTGCCTCCTCGCCGTTCCATGGCTGCTTGTGGCGTTCGAAACGTTCCTTGGCCATCAGTCAGCCTTCACTTTCTTGGCCGCCGGTTTCTTTTTCGCAGCAGCTTTCTTGGGTGCAGCCTTCTTCTTGGCCGGGGCCTTCTTTTTCGGAGCGGCCTTTTTCTTTTTCGCCGGCCCCTTGGCGACCCGCGCGTCGATCAGCTCGATCGCCTGTGCATCGGTCAGGTCTTCGGGTTTCATGTCCTTCGGGATGGTCGCGTTCGTCGTGCCATCGGTCACATAGGGGCCATAGCGTCCCGGCATGACCTTCATTTCGCCGCCGCTGGTCGGATGTTCGCTCAGCGTCTTGATAGGTTCGGCCTTGCCGCGACCGCCGCCTTTCCGATCGGCCGCCTGGGCGAGGATATCGACCGCGCGGTTCATGCCGACATCGAAGACTTCCTGCGTCGACGACAGCTTGCCATACTTGCCATCATGGCGAAGATACGGGCCGTAACGTCCTATCGCGGCTTCGATTTCCTTGCCGGTTTCGGGATGCGCTCCGACGATGCGCGGCAGGCTCAACAGCTTGAGCGCCCATTCGAGATCGAAATCGTCGAGGTCCTTGGGGATGCTCGCGCGTTTCGCTTCCTTGCCCTCGCCCAGCTGGACATAGGGGCCGAAGCGGCCGCTCTTGCGCTCCACCGGCAGGCCGGTTTCGGGGTCTTCGCCCATCACGCCGTCGTCAGCACCGTCATCGCCATCCGCGCCGCCGGGCTTGGCGAACTGGCGCGTGTACTTGCATTCCGGATAGTTGGCACAGGCGACGAATGCGCCGTAGCGACCGCCGCGCAGCGCCAGCCGTCCGCCTTCGCGGCCTTCGCTTTCGCACATCGGGCAATGGCGTGGATCCTTGCCGTCGGCGCGTTCGGGGAAAAGATAATCGGCGAGGAAACCGTCGAGCACTTCGGTCACTTCCGAAGGCTTCTTGTCCATCACCTCTTCGGTCTTGGGCTTGAAATCGCGCCAGAAGGCTTCGAGCAGTTTTTTCCAGTCTTCCTTGCCGTCGGAAACGACGTCGAGCTCGTCTTCCAAGCCCGCGGTGTAATCGAAGGCCACATATTGCTCGAAAAACCGCTCAAGAAACGCCGTCAGCAGCCGGCCCGATTCCTCTGCGAAGAAACGGTTTTTTTCCATCCGCACATAGTTGCGATCGCGCAGCGTCTGGATCGTGCTGGCGTAAGTCGACGGGCGACCGATGCCAAGTTCCTCCAGCCGCTTGACCAGGCTGGCTTCGGAAAAGCGCGGCGGTGGCTGCGTGAAGTGCTGGTTCGCCTCGACCCCGCGTTTCAGCGGCGCATCGCCCTTGGATATAGTCGGAAGCAGGCCGTCCTCATCATCGTCCGCATCGTCGCGGCCTTCCTGGTAGACCGCAAGGAAGCCGGGATATTTCACAACCTGTCCGGTGGCGCGCAATTCGTGCTGGCCGGTGGGGTCGCGCATTGTCACGGTCGTGCGTTCCAGACTGGCGGCGGCCATCTGGCTGGCCGTCGCACGCTTGAAAATAAGATCGTACAGCTTGCCCTCGTCACCCGACCCGGCGCGGTCGCGGTCGAAATCGGTCGGGCGGATGGCTTCGTGCGCTTCCTGGGCGTTCTTCGCCTTGGTCTTGTACATGCGCGGGCTGTCGGGCAGCGCGTGTCCGCCAAAGCGGTCGGCAATCGCCTTGCGGCAAGCGGAAATGGCGCTGCCATCCATGCTGACCCCGTCGGTACGCATGTAGGTGATCGCCCCGGCTTCATAGAGCGACTGGGCGAGGCGCATGGTGTGGCTGGCGGAAAAACCGAGCTTGCGCGCGGCTTCCTGCTGCAGGGTAGACGTGGTGAATGGGGGGGCCGGGTTGCGCTTGAACGGCTTGGTCTCGACCTCTTCGACCGTAAAGTTCGCCCCTTCGACCGCCTGCTTGGCGGCCATGGCGCTGCCTTCATTGCCCAGCGTCAGCTTTTCGAGCTTCTTGCCATCGAACTTGACCAGGCGCGCGGCGAATTCCGTGCCGTCGTGCTGCAGCTTGGCGATGACGGACCAGTATTCGTCGGCCCGGAACTGTTCGATTTCGATCTCGCGATCGACGATCAGCCGCAGGGCGACTGATTGCACGCGGCCCGCGCTTTTTGCACCCGGCAGGCGGCGCCACAGGACGGGCGAAAGCGTGAAGCCGTACAGATAGTCGAGCGCGCGGCGCGCTAGGTAGGCGTCGATCAGATCCTGATCGAGTTCGCGCGGCGCCTTCATGGCGTCGGTCACCGCCTGCTTGGTAATGGCGTTGAAGGTGACGCGTTCGACATCCTTGGGCAGCGCCTTGCGCTTCTGCAGCAGCTCGCGCACGTGCCATGAGATCGCCTCGCCCTCGCGGTCAGGGTCGGTGGCGAGGATCAGGCGATCGGCCTTCTTGGCGTTATCGGCGATTTCCTTGAAGCGGCTCTGCTTGTCCCGGTAAAGTTCCCAGTCCATCTCGAAGCCTTCGTCCGGACGCACGCTGCCGTCCTTGGGCGGCAGGTCGCGGACGTGACCGTAGGAAGCGAGAACCTTGAAGTCCTTGCCGAGGTATTTCTCGATGGTTTTCGCCTTGGCGGGCGATTCGACGATGACCAGTTGCATGGTGAAGAAGGCAGTCCTTACGTGTGCATGTGCGTATACGCGCGAAAATGGGGACCGCTCCCAAGAGCCGTCAAGCAGGATTGTAGTGAAGCCTGATCGTTCGGAGCTAACTACCTGACGTCATTTGAGCGAGACCCGCCCTGCGGCATGGCGCTCCAGTCTGCCGGCGATCTCCAGTTCCAGTAGCGCCAACTGCACTGCTGCTGCAGATGTTTCAGATTGCCTGATAAGTTCATCGACCCCGATCGGAGCCGTCGTCAGCAGTTGCTCGATATCCGCGGGATGAGTGTCGGCGAGGTCATCATGCGTGTAATGGAACGCCTGCGCCGGCTCGCGAAAAGTCGAGCGCGGCTCGCCCTCGAAAGTCCTGAGCAGTTCCGTTACATCTTCCGGAGATTGCACCAGGACTGCGCCTTCGCGGATCAGATGGTTGCAACCGTGGCTGCGGGCTTCCAGCGGGCTGCCGGGTATTGCCATGACCTCGCGCCCGGCCTCTCCCGCCAATCGAGCTGTAATGAGGCTACCCGATTTTACCGCCGCTTCCACCACGAGCGTCCCGCTCGCCAGCCCGGCAATGATGCGGTTGCGGCTGGGGAAGTGGCTTCCACGCGGTTCGGTGCCCGGAGGTTGTTCTGCAAGCAACAGACCTTCGGTAGCGATCCGATCCTGCAACTCCGCATGCTGTGGGGGATAGGCAATGTCGATGCCGCTGGCGATTACGCCAATTGTGTGAGGAAAAGCACCCTCATGCGCAGCGCCGTCGATGCCGCGGGCAAGACCCGAAACGACTGTGAGGCCCGCTTCCGCCAGCCCTTTTGCAAATTCGCGTGCCAGCTTGACCGCCGCCGCACTGGCGTTGCGGGCACCGACAATGGCCACGCATGGTCTGGCGGCAAGAGATAGGTCCCCCCGCCATGTCAGGATCGGCGGCGCGCCTTCGATTTCACGGAGCAATGCGGGATAGCCGGGCTGATCGTGGAAAAGGTATTTGGCGCCCGCTTTGCGCACGCTTTCCACCTCGCGTTCGACCTTTTCAGCCGGTATCGCGCGGTACTGTCTCCCGCCACGTTTTCCCAGATCGGGCAGCGCTTCCAATGCCTGCGTCGCGGCGCCGAAACGCTGCAGCAGCATGGCATAGCTGACCGGGCCAATATTGGGAGAACGCAGCAAGCGTATTCGGGCGAACGCTTCCTCCTGCGATAGCGCCGGATGCGCGGGTGCGTTCATTCCTTGCTGCCGCCGACCTTCGGTTCATCTCCCTTCGTCAGGCGCGTGATATTGGCGCGGTGAAGGTAGATGATTACCACCGCGATTGCGGCGAGAACCGGAAAGAACTGCGGGTATCCGAACAAAGGTGCGGCGGCGGCGGCGGCGACCACCGCAGCCATACCGGCAAGCGAAGATACCCTGAAAATTGCCAGCACGCTGAGCCATACGAAAGCATAGGCGAGCCCTATCGGCCAGGCGAGGCCGAATGAAACGCCGGCGTTGGTGGCGACGCCCTTGCCGCCTTTGAACCCTAGCCAGACCGGGAAACAGTGTCCCAGCACCGCAGCACCCGCAGCGAATGCCATTGCGATTTCGCCCCAGAGCTGCCCCGCGATGACGACCGGAGCGAGCCCCTTGGCTAGATCGAGGACGAGCGTGGCTACCGCCAATCCCTTGTTGCCCGTTCTCAGTACGTTGGTCGCGCCAATATTGCCGGAGCCGATACTGCGCACGTCCCCCATGCCGGCGGCTTTGGTGAGCAAAAGGCCGAACGGAATGGATCCGATCAGGTAGCCGAGCAGCGCTGCGTATAATGCTTCCACGGGAAACTCCGCTTATGGACGAACCGGGAACGGTCGCGCCCTTTCTCTATGAACTCGCTCTAAAAGTAAGTACGGGCCTTGGGCAATGCCCGACTGACGTCACCTTCACACCCGCATCGTAAGAAAATCCGCTTTGGACGCATCATCCCCCATCCTGTTGTTCGATTCCGGTGTCGGCGGGCTCACCGTGCTGGCAGAATTGCGCGCACTGCTGCCGCAAGCGCCGATCATCTATGCAGCCGACATGGCTGGGCTGCCCTACGGCGCGAAAAGCGAAGCGGAAATCGCCGCCCGCGTGGCGGGGCTGCTGGGCCGCATGGCTGAACGCTACCAGCCGCGCCTGATCTGTATCGCCTGCAACACGGCCAGCACGATCGCGCTCGGCATGGTTCGCGACGTGCTGGAAACTCCGATCGTGGGCACCGTTCCCGCGATCAAGCCAGCTGCCGCCATGACACAGACGGGCGTGTTCGGCCTACTCGGTACCGAGGCGACGATACGCCAGAAATATGTCGACGATCTCGAACGCGAATTCGCCGGCGGCAAGAAATTGCTGCGTTACGGCGCCAACGACCTCGTCACCCTGGCGGAAGCCAAACTGCGCGGAGAGAAGGTGGACGTCGACGCCGTGGCGGAGGCTGCCCGTGGGCTGGTCCTGCAGGCTCGCGGCAACGAAATCGATACGGTGGTGCTGGCCTGCACCCACTTCCCCCTGCTCGAGCAGGAGCTCGGCGAAGCATTTGGACCGGGCGTCCGATTCGTACATGGCGCGCACGGCATCGCGCGGCGGGTCGCTCAACTAGTCGAAGGGCAACCGATGACGCGCACCGTTCCGGACCGGGCCGTTACAACCGGCTCTCTCGAAAACTTCGAGAAGGTACGCGGTCCCCTGTCGCAAATGGGCCTCGATCGCCTCGAAGTTCTTTAGCCAGCCGGGTTTCGGCCAGCAGAGCTTGTTTCGACAGGTGAGAATCGTTCGCAAAGATCGCAGTGGCGATTTGCAACGCATTCGATTAGGGCGAGCCGCATAGTCAGCCGCGGAAGGGCGGCGCAGATACGAGCGACTACGCCGTGAACTACGACCAGATCTTCGACGAAGCGATTGCCCGACTCCATGAGGAAGGCCGCTATCGTGTCTTTATCGACATCCTGCGCAACAAGGGCGCCTTCCCTAACGCGCGGTGTTTTGCTGGTCACAACGGTCCAAAGCCGGTCACCGTGTGGTGCTCGAACGACTATCTCGCCATGGGGCAACATCCCAAGGTCATCGAGGCCATGGAAGAAGCGCTGCACGATGTGGGCGCCGGTTCGGGTGGAACGCGCAATATCGGTGGCAACACCCATTATCACGTCCAGCTCGAAGCCGAACTGTCGGATCTACACGGCAAGGACGCGGCCCTGTTGTTCACCAGCGGCTATGTTTCCAATGACGCTACGCTGTCGACCGTGGCGAAGCTGCTGCCGGGCTGCGTGATCTTTTCCGACGAATTGAACCACGCCAGCATGATTGCGGGCATCCGTAATTCGGGCTGCGAAAAGCGCGTCTTCCGCCATAACGATCTCGAACACCTCGAACAGTTGCTGGCTGCCGAAGATGCGGACACGCCCAAGCTGATCGCCTTCGAAAGCGTTTATTCGATGGATGGCGACGTCGCACCGATCCATGCGATCTGCGACCTTGCGGAAAAATACAACGCGCTGACCTATATCGACGAAGTGCACGCCGTCGGCATGTACGGCCCGCGCGGCGGCGGCATTTCGGAACGCGACGAAGCGGCACATCGTATCGACATCATCGAAGGCACGCTGGGCAAGGCGTTTGGCGTGATGGGCGGCTATATCGCGGCCGACCGGAAGATCGTCGACTGCATCCGGTCCTATGCGCCCGGCTTCATTTTCACCACATCGCTCAGCCCTGCTCTGGTGGCTGGTGTGCTGGCATCGGTCCGCCATCTCAAGGCGTCGAGCGAGGAACGCGAAGGTCAGCAGGCTGCCGCCGAACTGCTCAAGCAGAAGATGCGCGATGCGGGCCTTCCGGTCATGGACAGCGTAACGCATATCGTCCCGCTGATGGTGGGAGATCCGGTTCACGCCAAGAAGATCAGCGACATCCTGCTTGCCGAATACGGCGTCTACGTACAGCCGATCAATTTCCCGACCGTACCGCGCGGCACGGAACGGCTTCGCTTCACGCCCGGCCCGGCGCACACTCCCGCCATGATGGACGACCTCGTGTCTGCCCTGGTGGAGATCTGGGACCGGATGGATATGGAACTGGCCAAAGCGGCCTGAAGCGGCGTGGCGAAGGCAGCCGACCCCGACTTTCGCCACCAGCTCACCCCAGAACTTAAAGCTATGCTTGATGGCGATGCTTCGCTGTCGGCGAAATGGGAAGCGCTGACCCCGCTCGCCAGAAATGAATGGATCTGCTGGACCCTGTCCGCCAAGCAGGAGGCTACGCGCGAAAAGCGTCGCGAGCGGCTGCACGAGGAAATCCTCGCCGGGAAAAAGCGCCCATGCTGCTGGCCCGGCTGCCCGCACCGGCGCGAAAGCGCGCGCAAGTTCGTCGACGCATGACCCTCTAGCCAGTTCTCCTCCCCTTGTGGCATGCTACGCCTAGAGGAGAGAGATAAATGGCAACTACCTTCGACCGCACGAAGCTCGATACCGGCACGCTCGACATCAGGCCGATAACGCCTGCCATTGGGGCCGAAATTCTGGGCATCGACCTGGGGTCGACGGATATCGGTGATCGGATACCGCAGATCCGGGCAGCCCTTCTCAAACATGGTGTCATCTTCTTCCGCGATCAGGATCTCACCACGGCGCAGCATATCGCATTCGCGCGCCACTTTGGAAAACTCGAAATCCACCCGGCGACGCCTAAGGACCAGCCCGATCCCGAAGTGCTGCGGATCGAACACGGACCCAAGAGCCGCGGTCAGGAAAATGCCTGGCATTCCGATGTCACCTGGCGCGAAGAACCATCGCTCGGATCGATCCTGCTTGCGCGCGAGGTGCCGGAATGTGGCGGCGACACGCTCTTCGCGAACATGCATATGGCGTACGAACGGCTCTCCGATCAGATGAAGCGTTTCTGCGAAAGTCTCACCGCCGTTCACGACATTGCTCGCGTTTTTGCCCGTCGGCTCGGCAAGCGACCGGAAGAACTGCACGATCAATATCCACCCACGCGCCACCCTGTCATCCGCACGCATCCCGAGACAGGCGAACGGGCGATTTACGTCAACACCGCCTTCACATCGCACATCGATGGGCTGGACGAGGCCGAAAGTCGGTGGCTACTCGATCACCTGTTCGCCACGGCGCGCGATGCGGAAATTCAATGCCGCTTTCGCTGGCGTGCTGGTTCGATCGCTTTCTGGGATAACCGCGCCTGCCAGCATTTTGCCGCCAGCGATTATTTCCCTGCGCGGCGGGTGATGGAACGCGTGACGATCGCAGGCGACAGACCCTATTTCGAAGCCTGACGCTGGAAGCGGGAAAAAACCGGCTTAAATAGCCCTGATGAATGGCAACGGCCCTGGCACGCGATCGAAACGCGATTTTGCTCCGGCGCTGGCGTTGGTCGGCCTTCTGCTGCTGCCCTTCCTGTTCCTTGGCCTTTTCCACCAGACGCCCCACTCTCCCGTTCATGATCGGGAGGCCGCGGTGGAGCAGGTCCTTCCCCTTCCTGCCGTACCGGATCTTCCCGCCACGGGCGAAGACACGGTGATCCTCTCCCAGCTTGCCGCAGACGATGCACAGGCCCGTAATGCGGCAGTCGGGTTCGCAGCGGCGGGACCGGGCAAGGCCACTCCGTTTTCGTTTCGCGGAAGCAGCGCGGATCGGGCGCGTGCACGCGACTGTCTGGCTCTCGCCGGAATGGCCGAAGCAGGCGGCGGCGACGGTGATCAACGCGCGGTGATGCAGGTCATACTCAATCGCGTTCGCCATCCTGCATTCGCCAAAACAGTCTGCGGGGTGGTCTTCGAAGGCTCGCAGCGACCGACCGGTTGCCAGTTCAGCTTTACCTGTGATGGGTCGCTGGCGCGTCGCTATTCCGATGCTGCCTGGCGGGCAGCCCGGGCACGGGCCGACGAAATGCTCGCCGGCGCTATCGATGCGACTGTCGGCAACGCCACCCACTTTCACGCGAATTACGTCTATCCATGGTGGAGCGACAAGCTCGACAAGGTAGCGCAGGTCGGCCCCCATATCTTCTTCCGCTGGCGCGGTTTCTGGGGCACGCGCAATGCACTCTCCGCTCGTTATGGCGGAGGAGAACCGGATCCGCTTCGCTTGCAGGAAACGGCACTGACCGTGGCAACGGCCAACCCGCTCCCCACCCTCATGCAGGGCGGCGAAGCGGTGCGTAGCATCACGACCGAGATGGTAAACCAAACCACCGAAGGGGGCGACGCAACACCGTCTTCGCCAGGCGCGGGAATACATTTCGTGCTCGTATCATCGTCTGACGCACCAGCGGCGCTGGTCGACAAGGCACGTTCGCTGTGTGGGAGCGAAGGGTATTGCCGCGTGCAGGGATGGAGCGATGCGAGCAACATTCCGGCCAAACTACCACTGACTGAAGAAGCCCGCCGAAGCGTGCGCTTCAGCTTTGTTTCGGCAAGCGCGAACGCGGCAGAAGCAATCTTCTTCGACTGCCGCACCTTCCCTGCGCCCGACGTTGGCACCTGCCTGCCCACCAGGCCGTAGCGGATTTTGCGCCTTCGATTCGCAGCGCTAGTCCTGCTACGAACACACTTGGGAGAAGATGGATGAGCGGCAATCCGGATATGACGTACGAAGAGGTGGTGATGAGCCGCCGTTCGATCCGGGGTTACCTCGACAAACCGGTGCCTCGGGCGATAATCGAAGAGGTGCTGACCCTCGCCATGCGTTCACCGACATCCATGAATACGCAGCCGTGGCATTTCCATGTCATCACCGGCGAACCTCTCGACCGCATTCGTAAAGGCAATACGGAACGGATTCTCGCCGGAGAGCCCGACAGCCGCGAATTCCGGCGCGGAGAGCCTTTTGCAGGCATTCATCGCGAACGCCAGATCGGGGTTGCCAAGCAATTGTTCGGAGCGATGGGCATCGAACGGGACGATAAGGAAAAACGGCAGGATTGGGTGTTGCGCGGTTTTCGCCAGTTCGATGCGCCGGTCTGCGTAATCGTGGCCTATGATCGCGAACTGTCGGGAAGCGATGACACGCCCTTCGATTGCGGAGCCGTAACGACCGCACTGGTCAACGCGGCATGGAGCCGCGGCCTCGGCTGCGTAATCAATTCGCAGGGCATCATGCAAAGCCCGGTGGTTCGCGAACATGCGGGCATTCCAGAGGAGCAGGTGATCATGAAAGCAGTGGCGCTGGGTTGGCCCGACGAGAGTTTTCCAGCCAATGCGGTCGTCAGCGAGCGCAAGCCGGTCAACGAAGCGGCACGCTTCGTGGGGTTTCCATGAGTAGCGCCTTCATCGATCTGGGTAACGGTTTCTGGTCCGTTCGCGGCAGTTTTCGGGTCGGGGGCTTTTTCGACGTGGGAACGCAATGCTCGCTGGTGCGACTCGCCAACGGCAATTTTGTGTTTCTCGACAGTTATACCCTCCCCGATGCCGTCCATTCCGACATCCTCAAACTGACCGATGGCGGTGCCAGGGTGGAGGCGGTGCTCAACCTGCATCCCTTTCACACGCTCCATTGCGAATGGATGCATGAAGCGTTTCCAAACGCGCAGCTCCATGGCACTGCCCGACATCACGAACATTTGCCCCACTTGCCCTGGTCGGACACTCGCTGCGAACAGGACGAACTTGCACAGCAGTACAGTGACGACTTCTCGTTTTCGGTACCGAGCGGGGTTCCCCTCGTCTGTTCCGACGATAGCGTGCATTTTTCGTCAGTGCTCGCGTTTCACCGGGCAAGCGGGACCATCCATGTCGATGATACCTTCGTATATCTGCGCAAGGGCTTTCCGCTTTCGCTTATGCCTTTCACAGGCCGGCTTGGCTTTCATCCCACATTGGCGAAGGCGCTCGAACCGCACGCGGGTGCGGCCGACGCTTTTCGTGACTGGGCGTTCGACATCGGAACGCAATGGGCCGGGGCGAAGCGCATAGCAGCAGCACACAATGCCGTGCTGGAACTGGAACGTGACGCATTTCCCGAATTGGTCGGCGAAGCGTTGGGCAGGATCAGGCCGACGCTGGACGCCCATCGCGAAAAGTACGGTTAGCAAACAGCCTCATTTTGGCCGTATTGTAGTTCACTTCATCCGTCGCCCGTTCATGGTGTGCGATGGGCCGACAACCGTTCATCCAACAGAAAGGCTGGCAAAGCGACCGGCACTGCCAACTGTTCACGATGACGATTGCAAGAAATGAAAAAGAACATTCTTCTGGTGCCGACAGGCTCTTTCACGGGATTGCTGGAAGCGAAAAAGCAGCGGCCCGGTGCGCCGCAGCAGCACCGGGAAACATCGAAAGCCCCGCGTTCCGGGCGTGCAGACGCGTAATCCAGTCCGCGTCGTCAGGCTGGATCACGGAACCCGATCGTGTCGCACTGAATGAAAAGGCCGCCCTGCTGTAAGCATGGGCGGCCCGTTTTCTTCGCTAGCTAGGCCTGCGTCAGCGCAAGCTTACGACGTTATCCGCCGCCGGACGCTGGCGGCTACCATCGTAGAGGCTCGCCATCGGCTCGTCCTGCACTACAATCCGCTCGGCAGCGCCGAAGCCGTTGAAGTCCGTCTTCATCGCCGCACCGTACGCACCAAGCATACCGATCTCGATATAATCGCCTGCCTGAATATCTTCGGGCAGGACGAATGGGCCCTGCATGTAATCCGCATCGTCGCAGGTCGGACCGTAGAAGGCGAAATCCATCTCGGGCTTGATCAGATCGTCTTCGAGCGCGCGCACGGGGAACTTCCAATCCACATGAGCCGCATCGAACAGCGCGCCGTAGGCGCCATCGTTGATGTACAGTTCGTCGCCGCGCCGCTTCTCCACCTTGACGATGAGCGAGCTGTATTCGGCGCACAGCGCACGGCCCGGCTCGCACCACAATTCGGCGTTGTAAGCGATCGGCAGATTGTAGAAGTTCTGGTGGATGATCTGGAAGTAGTCTTCCAGCGGCGGAGGCTCCATCCCCGGATAGACCGAGGGAAAACCGCCGCCGACGTCGATCATGTCGATGACCACCGATGCCTCGCCGATGGCGATGCGCACGCGTTCCAGCGCCTGTACATAGGCGAAAGGCGTCATCGCCTGGCTGCCCACGTGGAAACACAGGCCCAGCCAGTCGGCATGCTGGCGTGCTTCCTGCAGCAGCGCGGGCGCCTCGGTCAGGTCGCACCCGAATTTCGACGCAAGGCTGAGCTCTGAATACTCGCTTGATACGCGCAGACGGATGCACAGGCGCAGGTCCTGCGCCGGTTCGCCGGCATCGTCCCGGCATGCATCGACGATCTTCTCCAGTTCCTCGACGGAATCGAGGCTGAAGGTTTTCACCCCGTGCTGGCGATAGGCTTCGCGAATGGCGCTGGGCGCCTTCACCGGATGCATGAAGCAAAGCGTCGCGTCGGGCAGCGTCGCACGCACCAGCCGCACTTCGGCGATCGAAGCCACGTCGTAATGCGTCACGCCGTTGTCCCACAGGATCTGGACCAGATCCGGCGACGGGTTGGCCTTCACCGCATAGAGCGACTTACCCGGAAACTTCTCGACGAAGAAACGGGCAGCGCGCGCCGCGGCGTGCGGGCGGTTCAGAATGATGGGTTCGTCGGGCGCGAGCGCGCGAACTACGGACCGGGCGTCAGGGAAATGCGGCAACTCAAGGGACCCCCTAAACAGTCCTTGCGGACCATGAAACGACAAGCTGCCTTGCGGTTAGGAAGTCCCCTTGGGGCAGCGGGAGCGGCGCATATAAATGGTGGGTCATTAATCGCAAGTGAAATGTAGGAATAGGAATGCAAGCGCAGCCGGGTCGCGGCGAGGCTGAGTTGCGATAGGGCGACCGGTAAAAACCGTTTTTTATCAAAAGGCGAAAGATTAACCCACATACAAACATGTGATGCTAGCGCCGCCTTTATGAGACGCGCCGTCCACTATTTGCTGATGATGCTCGCCGCAACCTTCCTTTCCGGGTTGGCTGTGGATGCGCGCGCAGCAAGCGGCGCGGCGAATTGCATCCTTGCGACGGACGACCTGCTCGATTCGGCAGAGGCAGCTGCTTCTTCAAACTGGGTCTGCGATGCGGCCAAGCTCGATGCGGTCGGGGATCACAGCTGGGTTCGCATCCCGGCAGAGGCGCTGCATGTCGAGGAGCCGGTTCTTATCGGTGATGCCATGGCATCCAGCGGCTTGATCATTGCGCGGGCAAAGTCCGATGGTCGCATGGCAAGCCGGGCCATGAGTTCCGCCGCGCTTGCAAAGAACTGGACGACCGGCACCCGCTTTGCCCTCCCCTTGCACAGCCTCGGCGGCGAAGGCCCCTTGTTCGTGCGCGTCGATCGTCCGCTTGGGCCCGATCTCGCCCATGGGCTCAAGGTCGTGTCAACCGAAGCGGCAGAGCGCGACCGTACCGGATCGCTTGTGCTGCTCGGCGTGGTCCTCGGCATGCTCATTCTTACCGCGATTGTCAGCGGTTTCATGGCGATCGCGCTGCGCCGCTGGTTCGCCGCGGTGCATTTCGCTTTTTCGGCCCTGCTGGTCATTTACGTCACCACTGCGGGCTCCCTCATATTTCTGATTGCGCCGGGCATCTCGCTCTGGACGCGTTCGGTGATTTCCTACGCCACTCTCGCCTGGGCGATCGCCCTGCTCGCCCCCTTCGCGCTGACCTTCTTTGAACGCGACGCAATCACGCCTGCCATGCGGCGGGTGGCAATCGCGTGCGGCCTGCTGGTATTTGCAGGCGGCTTTCTGCTTCCGCTTGGCGCCCTGCTGGGTATGAGCATGCGCGCCGCTTACAACCTCTGCTTCATCCCCGGTTCCATCGCCACACTGGTGATCACCACCTCGGCGTGGCGCAAGGGGAGCGAGGCCGCGCGTGTATTCGTCATGGCGTGGAGCGTACCCTTCGTATTTTCCATCGAACGGCTGGTCCGTAACCTCGGCCTCTACTCGCTCCCGCCGATCGCCGACTTCGGCTTCTATCTGTCTCTGGCGTTCGAAGCGGCTGCGCTGATGGCGGCCGTGGGCTGGCGCGTCAAAGCCCTGCGGGAGGAACGCGACGCCGCTCTTGCCGTCAGCGACGATCTGGCGCGCGAGGCACGCCATGATGCGCTGACGGGCTTGGGGAATCGACGCGATTACGATGCGCGCGTCTGGCAGGCGGGAGACATGCTCGGCCTGATCGACATCGATCGCTTCAAATCGGTCAACGACACCTATGGCCACGCCACGGGCGACCGCGTGCTCGAATGGCTGGGCGACATGCTGAGACGTGAGATCGCAACCGGCTCCTTCGTCGGCGCTTGGCGGCTGGGGGGCGAGGAATTCGCCGTGGTCGTCCGCGCCGCGTCGGTCGAACTGGCCGCGCTCGAACTCGACCGGGTGCGCCGCGGAATCCCCCTCGCGATCGATAACGAGGTGCCCGGTCTGGACGAGCCGATCACGGCCAGCGCCGGCCTCGCCAAGGTCGATCCCGCAGATCCGAAGGCAAGCTATCGCGAAGCCGACTTGCTGCTTTACAATGCCAAGCGAAGCGGCCGCGACCAGCTATGTTTCGACCGCCGCGACCCTTTGCGCGAAACGAGGGACGCTGCGCCCCTGCTTGGTCCTCAGCTCAACCTGTCGCGGAAGGTGTCGTAGCCGAACTCTTTCACCAGCTCGAGGTGGTCGGTTTCGCTGTCCCAAAGATAGATGCTGGGAAGCTGGACCCCGTTGAACGTATTGGTTTTCACCATCGAATAATGGGCTTGGTCGAGGAACGCGAAACGCTTGCCCACCTCTGCGCCGCCTTGAATGCGGTAATCGCCGATCACGTCTCCGGCGAGGCATGACGGCCCGCCGATCCGCACCTCTGTCACGGTCTGGTCCGCGCTTTCGCCAAGCATGGCCGGGCGATAGGGCGCCTCGATCACGTCCGGCATGTGGCAGGTGGCCGAAATGTCGGCCACGGCGACGGGCAGTTCGTTGAAACCGGTGTCCAGTATCGTCCCGACGAGGATACCCGCGTCCAGCGCCACCGCCTCACCCGGTTCGAGATAGATGTCCGCGCCCGTATCCTCTTTCGCATCGCGCAGGAATTCGATCAGCTCCTCGCGCTGGTAATCGGCGCGGGTGATATGGTGGCCCCCGCCCATGTTGATCCACTTGAGCTGGCCGAACCACGGTTCGATCGCATCGAACACCTTGTCCCATGTGGCGTGGAGCGGTTCGAAATCCTGTTCGCACAGATTGTGGAAATGGATACCATCGACCTGCGCCATGATTTCCGGCGTTAACTGGTCGATCGGGAAACCCAGCCGGCTGCCCGGGCTGGACGGATCGTAGCGCGGCACTTCGCCCGTTGCATGCTTGGGGTTGATGCGCAGCCCGACGTCGAAATCCTGACCCGCCGCGCGCGCATTTTCCAGGATCAACGCGGCCCGCTCCAGCTGGCCGGGCGAATTGAAGATCACATGGTCGGACAGCCGGCACACCTCTTCCAGCTCGTCGGGTTTGTAAGCTGCAGAATAGGTCGCGATCTCGCCGTCGTAGAATTCGCTGGCCAGTCGCGCTTCCCACAGCCCGGACGTACACACACCGTCCAGATATTCGCCGATAATCGGCGCCGTCGACCACATCGAAAAGGCCTTGAGCGCAGCCAGTACCTTGATGTCGGCCTCGTCGCGGATGTTTGCCAGCACCTGGCAGTTGGCGCGCAGCTTTGCCGCATCCACGACAAAGGCCGGGCTGCTGACCCGGTCCAGATCGAATTGGGCGAATGCGCCCGGATCGCCGGCTTTTGTTTCCATCACTCGTCTTCCGTCGTCTGGGCCAGTTCGAAGGTCAGCACACGCTTGCCCTCCGGATCGGCCAGATAGATTGTTCCGTCACCGCCGATCGCAAGGTCGTGCCCCTTTGTCGGCCCTTCCCCGCTCGCGTCGAGAATGCGCTCGATCGTACCATCCGGCCGCCAGACGCGCACGATGGCACCTTCACGATCGCTGGCATCGCGCCCTTCAACTGACACGAAATACCCCTGCCCCAACGGTTTGACCGCATAGGGATAGCCGGGCGTATTGTACGTTTCCAGCAAACGCCCGCCTTCACTGAATATCTTGATGCGCCGGTTCTCTCGGTCGGCGACATAGACCTTGCCGTCCTTCACCGCGACCGAATGCGGAACGGCAAGCCCGCCAGCGCCCGAACCTTCATGGCCCCATTGGCTCAGGAAATTACCCTGCCGGTCGAATACCGCGATCCGCGAATTCGCATATCCGTCGGCTACGAATACCGTGTCCCTGCCGAAAGCAACGTCCGTCGGTCTGCCGAAATGATCCGGCACATCGTCCGATCTGCCTCGCGCGCCCATCGTCATTTCCAGCGTGCCATCGTGGGAAAAGCGCAGCACTTGCTCGCGTTGCACATCCGTGATCCAGATATTGTCTGTATCATCGATAGACAGGCCGTGCGGCATTACCGTCTCGCCAGCGCCCCAGCGACCCAGCAACTTACCATTGCGCGCGAACATGAAAACCACCGGATCATCGATCGGATTGGACGGAAACGGCTCTTTCCAATCGCGTCCGGCACGCTGGAGCACGAAGATATGCCCGTGGCTGTCGGTATCGACGGCGCTGACTTCGCCCCAGGCGACGCCTTCCGGGATTTCCGCCCAATTGCCATCCACTTCGGCGCGCGGCGCGTCTTCCGGCTTTGTCTGGCCCGAACATGCCGCCAGGGCCAGTGCAGCAAGAACCGCTATCCGCTTCATGACGGAAAAGGTCCGCGAAACACGAACACCGCCCCCGCGGCGATCAGCATGAAGCCGATCGCCTGGTTTAGTCCGGGACGAATTCCGAACAATGCCCAGGCGACGATAACGAAACCGATCAAGGAGCAGATCTCGGCAATGGTCTTGAGCTCAGCCAGTGAATAGGTCTGAGCGCCGATACGGTTCGCCGGCACGGCCAGCATGTATTCGAAGAACGCAACTCCCCAACTCAACAGCACCGCCACCCACAACGCGCGATGCGGAGCCTTGAGATGGCCGTACCACGCCAGATTCATCAGCAGACTGGATAGGGCGAGGAGCACGATCGGCGCGAACACAGCCGCGCGGGTCACGATCAGAAATCCACCGGCCCGTCCAGTTCCTTCACCTGCCACGGCAGGCCATGTTCGTTGAGCATGTCCATGAAAGGATCGGGATCCATTTCTTCCATGTTGAACACGCCGTCGCCGGTCCACTTGCCGGTGACCATCATGGCCGAACCGATCATCGCGGGCACACCGGTGGTATAGGAAACCGCCTGGTTGCCGGTTTCCTCATACGCCGCTTCGTGGCTGCAGATATTGTTGATGTAAAACGTCTTCTCGCCGCTGCCATCCAGCGCTTCACCCGTCGCGATCACGCCGATATTGGTGTTGCCCTTGGTGGTTTCGCCCAGCGTTTCAGGCTTGGGCAGGACCGCCGCGAGGAATTGGAGCGGGATGATGTCCTTGCCCTGATACCGGACGGGATCGATCCGGGTCATGCCCACGTTCTGCAGGACGGTCAGGTGCTTGATGTACTCATCGCCGAACGTCATCCAGAAGCGCGCCCGTTCCATCTCCGGATTGAACTTGGCGAGGCTTTCCAGCTCTTCGTGGTACATCATGTACATGTTCTTCGGGCCGACCGCCTCGAAGTCGAATTCGACCTTCTTGCCCATGGCCGGGGTTTCGACGAATTCACCGTTTTCCCAGTGGCGCGCAGGTGCGGTCACTTCGCGAATGTTAATTTCGGGATTGAAATTGGTGGCGAAGGCCTGGCCATGGTCGCCGCCGTTGCAGTCGAGAATATCGAGCTGGCGAATGGTCTTCAGCTTGTGCTTCTTGAGCCACATGGTGAAGACGCTGGTTACGCCGGGGTCGAAACCCGATCCCAGCAGCGCCATCAATCCTGCACTTTTGAAGCGGTCCTGATAGGCCCACTGCCAGTGATATTCGAACTTGGCCTCGTCCTTCGGTTCGTAATTGGCCGTGTCCAGATAATCGACGCCCGCTTCCAGGCAGGCGTCCATGATCGGCAGATCCTGATATGGCAGGGCCAGGTTGACCACGAGTTCGGGACCGATCTTCTTGATGAGATTGACCATCGCCGGAACTTCCTCGGCGTCGATCTCATAGGTGCTCACATCCACCCCCGTACGCTCTTTCACGGAAGCGGCGATCGTATCGCACTTGCTCTTGGTGCGGCTGGCCAGGTGGATATTGGTGAAGATATCGGGGTTCATCGCCATCTTGTGGACGCAGACCGAGCTGACGCCGCCGGCACCGATCACGAGGACTGTCGACATGAAAATATTCTCCGGGTTCGAATCTTGGGCGCTCCCTAGCGAAATGCACCGGCAGCGCCAAACGATCCGCCATCCCCGTTTCCTACTTTGCGTAATTTCGGCATAGCCGGGTACATGACCAAATATATCCCCTGCCCCCTCTCCGCCCGTTTGCAGCGCCAAACCGGGCCGGATTTTTTTGCCCTTGGACGGTGTAACATGCGGTCCATGTGTTCTGCCCGAGCGACGAACTGATGAGCGATATCCGCGCACCGAATCGCGACGGCGTGCTTGCCGCAGCGCGCTCTGTCGCCGCTATCTTGCCCCCCACCCCGCTTTTGCCGGTCGAGATCGGCGGGGTTCGCTGCCATGTGAAAGCGGAAAGCCTGCAGCCCGTCGGCGCGTTCAAGATCCGCGGGGGCTGGTGGCGGCTTTCGAACCTTGATGACACGGAACGGGCGCGCGGCGTGATCGCCGTTTCCTCGGGCAACCATGCGCAAGGCGTCGCCTGGGCGGCTCGTCGTCTCGGGATTGCCGCCGCGATTGTGATGCCGCGCAACGCTCCACAGGTGAAGCTGCAAGCGACCCGTGCTCTGGGCGCGGAAATCGTTCTGTATGACCGCCCTGGCCAAAACCGGGACGACGTGGCGGCAAAGCTGGTGGAAGAACGCGGTGCAGTCCTCGTTCACGCCTTTGGCGATCCCTGGGTCATCGAAGGCCAGGGAAGCGCCGGTATAGAGATCGAGGCGCAGCTTGGCCGTGCACCGTCGCGCCTGCTGGTCTGCTGCGGCGGCGGCGGCCTGGCGGCCGGTCTCGCTCTCGCCTGTCCCGAAAGTGCTATTCATATCGTCGAGCCGCACGGGTGGGACATGGTCGGTCGGGCGATTGCGGCTGGCCAGGTGGTCCATGTCGGCGAGAACCCGCCTTCCACCATCTGCGACGCCCTGCAGCCCGATACTACCAAGCCGATCAACCTGTCGGTCCTTCAGGGACGCGCCGAACCCGGTGTCACCGTCACCGACGAGGAAGTCCGGGCAGCACAGCGCTTCGCCTTCGGCCATCTCAACCTCGTGGTCGAACCCGGTGGCGCTGCCGCCCTTGCCGCAGCGCTTGCGGGCAAAGTCGCGGTGGACGAGGATACGGTGATCATGGTCACCGGCGGCAACACCGACGCAGCAAGCTTCGCTGCGACCATCACTGATCGATAGTTGCGTTTGACAATCGATCCGCGCCGCCGCACGTTCGTCGGCAAGGGTCAAAGGGGAGAAATCGACAATGCTAGCCCAGATGCTCGCACCCGCGGCGGTACTGATCGCGTGGTCGCTGATAATGCTCGTCTGGATGGCTGCAACGCGCCTGCCAGCGATGGGCAAGGCCGGTGGCGGCCTGGGAAATGCCCGTCCGGGCGGTCGCGGCCAGGATCTCGAAGGGGTTCTGCCGGACAAGATCAACTGGAAAGCGCATAATTACGCTCACCTCATGGAACAGCCGACGCTGTTCTACGCCGTCACGATCATCATCGCGCTGCTCGGCGCCAGTGCTTTCGACGTCGTTGCCGCATGGATCTATGTCGCTCTTCGTATCGTGCATTCGGTCTGGCAGGCCACGGTAAACGTCGTAAAGATCCGCTTCCTGCTCTTCTTCCTGTCGAGCGCGGCGCTGATGTATCTCGCCTATCGCGCCATTGCCCTAACCATGTTCCATGACCCGAGCCTGGCGCCGGCATGACAGGGACCGCTTCGATGATTGATTCGCAAATTCTCCAGCCTGTCGTCGTGCTGATGGCGTGGACCATGATCATGTGGCTCTGGATGTACGCCACCCGCATTCCAGCCATGTCGAAGGCGAAGATCCAGCCCGACGACGCGCGCAAGACCGGCACTCTCGACGAACGTCTTCCCGAGCAGGTGCAATGGAAGGCACATAACTACAACCACCTGCACGAACAGCCGACGGTGTTCTACGCGGTGGCGCTTCTGCTCGCCCTGATTGGCTGGGGTGACGGCATGAACGCGCTGATCGCCTGGATTTATGTAGGTCTCAGGATCACCCACTCGCTGGTACAGGCGACCGCCAATGTGGTGATGGTCCGCTTCGTTCTATTTGCGCTGTCCAGCATCGCTTTGATTGCGTTGATCTTCCACGCCGCCATCGCCGTGTTCGATCTTCACATCTGACGGGGACCGGGCCGCTTACTCTGCAGCCTCCTTGGCTGCATGCGCGTGACCGTCCATGTCGATCTCGAGGTTGGCAAGAAAGCGTTCTGCATCGAGCGCGGCCATGCAGCCCATCCCGGCGGCCGTAACCGCCTGGCGATAAACGTGGTCGGTGACGTCGCCCGCTGCGAATACGCCCGGAACTTCCGTCTTGGGTGAACCCGGCTCGGTCAGCAGGTAACCACCGTCGTCCATCGGCAGCTTGCCTTTGAACAGTTCGGTGGCAGGGGCGTGGCCAATGGCGACGAAGCCGCCGTCGACGTCGAAGGTACTCGCATCGCCAGTCACCGTGTCGCGCAAGTTGAGATGGGCCAGTGCTCCCGACGGACCGGCCTCGAAACTCTCGACAGTCTTGTTCCACAGAACGCTGATCTTGGGATGATTGAGCAGGCGCTCCTGCAGGATCTTCTCCGCGCGCAATTCGTCGCGGCGATGGATCAGCGTCACATCGTCAGAATGGTTGGTCAGGTATAGGGCTTCTTCGACTGCCGTGTTGCCGCCGCCGATCACTGCTACCTTCTTGCCGCGATAGAAGAAGCCATCGCACGTGGCACAGGCTGAAACGCCCTTGCCGCCCAGCTCATGCTCGCCCGGAACGCCGAGCCACTTGGCCTGGGCCCCTGTGGCGATCACCAGAACGTCTGCGATGTATTCGTCGCCGCTGTCTCCGATCGCCTTGAAAGGCGATCCGCCAGCGATGTCCACATCGACGATCGTGTCCCACATCATGCGCGTACCGACATGCTCGGCCTGCTTCTGCATCTGCTCCATCAGCCAGGGGCCCTGGATAACGTCTGCGAAGCCGGGATAGTTTTCGACATCGGTCGTGATGGTCAACTGGCCGCCGGGCTGCAGCCCCTGCACCACGATGGGCTCCATCATGGCTCGCGCTGCGTAAATGGCGGCAGAATAGCCTGCCGGTCCCGAGCCGATGATGAGCATCTTGGTGCGATGGGTAGCCATGTCGTCAATTCCGTAAGTCTGAATGGGTTTTGCGGCTATATGGGAACCGCAGGACTGAGAGTCACGTCACGAAGCGTGTGATCAGGGCTTCACGAAGCGCTTCATCCACACCTATCGCCTGCTCCAGATAGCCATCGAAGCTCCCGTGGCGATCGCTCGCGATCTCGAGAAAGCGGTCGAGATACTCTTCGCGCACACCGAGCAGGTCCTTTGCCGCACTGTCATCCAGCTTGCGCCCGAGCCGCGCTTCGATGCCGGGGAGTGACTGGCGCGCGAGAACTTCGAACGTAGGGCTGTCATTGGTTCGCAAAAATTCACGTCGCTGGTTCTCTTCGGATACCCCGAGAATATGCAGCAGCATGGTCGCCGCAACGCCCGTCCGGTCCTTCCCGGCATAACAATGGACCAGGCTAGCTCCATCCCTGTTAGCAAGAATGTTGAGATAGCGGCCGAACATGTCGATCATCGCCGGATTGTCGGGCATACGAGTATAGACTGCCAACATGCGCTGACGCGCGAAATCGCCCGCACTCATCTCGGGATCGATATCCATATGAGGGGGACTGCTTGTCGTTTCCCCTTCGTAGAACAGAACTTCGCCATCAAAACCCTCGACCCGCCGGCAGGGGTTGGCGCTGCGCTCGCTCTCACCGCGCAGATCGATGACGGTATGGATGTCCAGCGGAGCGATGGCTGCAAGGTCTGCGTCAGTCGCGCCGACGTGATGGCCGGAGCGAAAGAGCAGTCCCGTACGAACGGCACCCCCGCCTTTCGTGGCCCAGCCGCCATAGTCGCGAAAGTTGTGGATGCCCTGCGTTTTGAGAAAAGGATCACGAATCATGGCGGAGACGGTGGCAGTCGCTCATCGCATACGCAATCGCGCAGGTCTTGATCAGGCCTCGGAAAGATCGCGCAGGAAGTCCCTGGTCCAGTTCTGGACATTGTCATCGCGCACCGTTGCGATCATCTTTTCGTAGCGCCGCTTCCGCTCGTCCAGCGGCATATCGAGAGCAATGCGAATAGCGTGGGCGATGTCGTCGGGGCTGTGTGGGTTGACCAGAACTGCATCCTTCAGTTGAGCGGCAGCGCCGGCAAAACGCGAAAGGATGAGAACCCCGGGATCTTCCGGATCCTGCGCGGCAACATATTCTTTCGCCACAAGGTTCATGCCATCGCGAAGTGGCGTAACCAGTCCGATCTTGGCGCCGCGAAAGAACCCGAAAAGTTCAGCGTGGCTATATCCCCGGTTCACATACCGGATGGGCACCATGTCGACTTCGCTTCGCGCACCATTGATCTGGCCACATTTCTGTTCAAGGGCAGCACGGATTTCCTGATAACTGCCAACGTCTTCCCGGCTCGGCGGAGCGATCTGAATGAAGACGAGATCGCGAATGCTCTCCGGGTTTTTATCGAAGAAACGTCCGATGCCATCTATGCGCTCCGGAATTCCCTTAGAATAGTCGAGCCTGTCCACACCGATCATCGCGATGCGTCGACGCGTCGAACTGATCAGCCGCTGTTGCGCCTGCCGCGCCTCACCATTCTCACCAAGCTTCGAGAAATGTTCCCAGTCGATGCCGATGGGGTAAGCTCTTGCGATGGTGGTGCGGCCTTCGAAGGTGACCGTGCCACTGGCCTTATCGACTTCCGCGCGCAGTTCGTTTTCGCAATAATGCAGAAAGCTTTCGAGCCATTCCTGCGTTTGAAAACCAACGACGTCGTAGAACAGCAGCGTTCGGACAAGCCGTTCGTGATACGGCAGAGAGACGAACATCCTGGTGGCCGGCCAAGGGATGTGAAGAAAAAACCCTATGCGGTTCTTGAGCCCGCGTGAACGCAGCCGTTCGCCGAGCGGGATCAAATGGTAATCATGAACCCAAACGATATCTTCTGCGTCAATCAGAGGGGCGCCGAGTTCGGCAAAGCGCTCGTTTACACGCTCGTATCCCTTGGCCGTTTCACGTTCGTACTCTGCCAGATCAAGTCGATCGTGAAATAGCGGCCATAAGGTCGAATTGGCATAGCCATTGTAATATTCGTCGATATCGCGCTGAGAGAGATCGAGCGTGGCTGTTGTTACCCCGTCGGACGTTTGCGTATCGATGTGACCCGTGCGGCCGCTCTCGCTTTCCTCGCCGGACCATCCAAACCATAAGCCCTTGCGATCTTTCAACGCTGCATGCAGCGCGCCTGCTAAGCCACCCTGGGCTCCGGCCGCTCCACGGGCTTTGGGTACCGCAACGCGGTTGGAAATGACGACGAGGCGTGGATCTCCGGTCAGCGGACTTCGCTCCAGGGTTTGCTCAAAAGGCCAGCGCAGTTGATTATACCAACTAGCGAGTAGGTCTGCGGGAAGTTCCCCCAAAGCTCGCCCGTTTCATAATCGAGGTCTTCGCTAAGCAGGCCGGAATGGGTCGTATGACTGAGCATATCGCCAAAAATACCGCGAGCCTCATCGCGGCGCCCAACAAGCGCCAACGCTTCGATCAGCCAGAAGGTGCAGACGTTGAACGCAGTCTCGGGCGCACCGAAATCGTCTTCCGCTGCATAGCGAAGCATGTGATTGCCGCGGCGCAGGTCGCGCTCGATAGCGGCGAAGGTCTTCAGGAAGCGCGCGTCATCCGGCTTGAGATAACGCAGCTCAACCATCTGGAGCAGACTTGCGTCGAGATAGTCGCTCTGGAAGCTGGCGCGGTAGTGATCGCCTTCGTCCGCCCACGCCATCTCTTCTATCTTTGCGCGTATGGCGGACGCCCTTTCCTGCCAGTAAATTACGCGGTCGCCTTTGCCCAGACGAGCAGCGACGTTCGCGAGACGGTCGCAGGCTGCCCAGCACATGACTGCGGAATAAGTGTGCACTTCCTGCCGGGTACGAAACTCCCACAACCCGGCGTCTGGCTTGTCATGCTTGGCCCACGCGGCTTCGCCAACTTCTTCGAGATGCTCGAAATCGCGGTCGTCGGCCATGCGCAGCAGACGGGTGTCGAAGAAGGCCTGCGCAGTCGGCATGACGATCTGGCCGTAGCAATCATACTGAACCTGTTTGTAGGCGGCATTACCCACACGTACCGGCCCCATGCCGCGATAACCCGCGAGCTTCTCGGCTTCGAATTCGTGGAGTTCGGTTTCCCCCATGACCGAATACAGCGGCTGGATTTGCCCGCCGCGGGCCTGGTCCACGATGTTGCGTAGATAGGCGAGATATTTCTCCAGCACATCGAGCGCGCCGAGGCGGTTAAGCGCCTGCACGGTGTAATAGCTGTCGCGGATCCAACAGTAACGGTAGTCCCAGTTGCGCTGGCTGTTCGGTGCTTCCGGAATAGACGTGGTAAGTGCAGCGACGATCGCACCGGTTTCTTCATGCTGGCACAACTTGAGCGCGATTGCCGCCCGGATGACCTCTTCCTGCCATTCGAGGGGTATATGCAGGCCGCGCACCCAATGCTGCCAGTAGCGGGCTGTTGCCGCTTCCGAACGGCGGACTTCGCTGCGGATGTTGCCGACGAAGGGTTCATCGGGGCCGAGAAAGAAGTGCTGATCACTCTCGACCCGGTAACTGCGGCCTTCAAGCACATACCCGACTGGCGCATCAGTCGTCAGGCGCAATGCCTGCGGACCGATTAGATAGCGAACATGGTTGGTGCCGTTGGTGGTTTCGGCAAGCTTGGCTCCATACTCCATCATCGGTGCCAGCACTACACGCATGCGCGGCGCACCAGCCACCGGCCTGACGATGCGGGCATAGGCTACGGGACGATACATCCGACCCGAACGTTCAAAGCGCGGCGCGAAATCGTGGATCTCCACTGCGCTTCCGTCTTCGCTTTCCAAGCGCGTGATGAGAATGGCGGTATTGCGTTCATAACGCTGCGTAGCGCTGGTCTGGCCTTCCAGTTCGAAGCGCCAGATACCACGATCCCGCGCATCGCCGTTCAATAGAGAACAGAAGACCGGGTCGCCGTCCACGCGGGGAACACAGCCCCAGACGATGGCGCCCTCACGATCAATCAGGGCGCTGACCTGACAATTACCGATAGGGGAAAGCTCGAGATCGGGCTTCATTACATCTCCAACCAATGGTGCACTGCAGCAACGCTGCCGAGAGCGTATCGTGCCCGCTCACTCGGACGTTCTCCGACGGCGATGCCGAATCCGCCGAATTTTATCGCGCCAGCGAACCCGTCCTCGTCGGTCACATCGTCGCCAATGAACACGGGAGTGGCGCCCGCAAAGGGAGCTATTTGCATGAAAGCTTCGACCGCTGCAGCTTTGGTTGCGCCCGGCCGGACGAGTTCGATCACGCCTTTCCCCCTGGTGACACAGAGATCGCGCGATCCGGCGAAATCCGCTGCAAAAGCGAGCGTCGCGTCCTTTTTGCCCGGTTGATCACGAAAATGCAGGGCACCACCGTGCGCTTTCTCTTCGTAGAACAGCCCATTGTCTTCGGCATAGGATTTGAGTTCGGCAATCGAGCTATTTGCCAGTCCGCGCGGCTCTTCGCCCAAGCGGGTGCCATCGGCGAGATAGCGCGATGCACCATGCGAACCCGCGCGGCATACGGCCAGTTCACCCAGGTGGCCTGCCAGATCATCCAGTGCGCGGCCGCTGACCAAGGCCAATCTGCCGTCCAGCCGACTGCTCAAGGTCTGAAGGTCGCCTGCCAGCGCATCCGGCACGTAAATTTCACCGGGACGAGCAGCAATTTCCACCAGCGTACCGTCAAAATCGAGGAAAAGCGCGACCGGTCCCTGCACGAGGAGTTCACCGAGCACCGGCGGGGCGGGAAGCGTGGTCGAACCGTCCATAATGCAAGCCACTAGCGGCTCCGGCAGCGCGGTCAAACGCCAGAGTTCATGAAATCGTATCTTCTGCTCGAGGGACAAGGATCAGGGTGTTGTCTTCAACCCGCCAGGAGCCGAGGCGCGCAAGCACATTCATCCCGATGACGTTGAAGTCGCCGAAGTTCTCCGCAATCGCAGCATCGGTGCCGCTGGCACTGACATTGCCGAAGGTAAGGCTATCGACCGTTGCCACGTGTGCCTGTACCGTCCCATTCGCCGTGCCGAGCATGATGGGAATGCCGCCGCGCCTTGGTTCGAGCCCCGCCCGTTCCGCCAGCCCAGCTGAAATCGCCGTCAGCGTCGCGCCGGTATCGATCATGAAATTTCCCGGCACACCGTTTACATCGGCACGAACCCAGAAATGCCCGTCGGCGGATAGCGGAATGCGCGTCTCGCCGCCTTCGACGACCTGTTCGGGCAGGCCGATTTGCGGGACGGCCATGTCGAAGCGGGGATCGAAACGCGAGAGCTGCAGAACAACAGTAAGGAGGATGAGACCAAGCGCAAGTGAACTCGCCATGCGTAGCACCCCGCCGAGCATCGAGCGTTTGGCGATCATTGCGCCGAACCACCCTACAAGCATGGCGACGACCGCCGCCATCAGCAGCTCCGACCGGGGAATGGCACGCAGTGTATCCGCAGCGGCGCTAAAAACGGGCTCGAGTTCCATTATTTACATATAGGAACGTGCCGGTGACACGTCCATGAATAGCCGCGGTCGCTCAGGGCGCTTCGCGTTGCTCGGTTGCGCGAGCTAGTACCACCGAAAACCTTTCATCTGCGTCGACCCACCGCTTGATCGGCGTCCAACCGCCGGCAAGAAGCAACAGGTTCGCACTACGAGGCGTGAATTTGTGGCTGTTTTCGGTATGTATCGTTTCACCGGAACGCATCGAAAAGCTTTCACCCGATACGGTGAAGTCGATGTCCCGATTGGCGACCAGGTGCATTTCGACCCGTGCGAGATCGTCGTTCCATACAGCGCGGTGGTCGAGAGCATCCGCGGGAATGGTCCCTGAAAGTTCACGGTTGATGCGCGTGACGAGATTCATGTTGAAGGCGGCCGTCACACCGTCGGAATCGTCATAGGCCGCTTCGAGTTTCTGCTGTTCCTTGACGAGATCCATCCCAATCAGGAGCAGCGGGCTTTCACCTTCATCCGCTCCGAGCGTGGCCCGCATCGAGCGAAGCAGATCGACCGCCGTGCGCGGAACCATATTGCCGATGGTCGAACCTGGGAAGAAGCCGAGTTTCTTGAGGGGCCCGACACCGTCGGGCAGGCTCACGCGGCGCATGAAGTCGGCCTCTACCGGATGAACCGGAAGATCGGGAAATTTTTGCGACAAGGCGACAGCGCTTTCGCGCAGGAAATCGCCCGAGATATCGAGAGGGACATAGGCTGCCGGATCGATCGCCTCGAGCAGAAGCGGCGTCTTGACCGAACTGCCAGATCCAAATTCGACCACAGCCCTGCCCTGCCCGACGAGTTGGGCGAATTCATTGCTGCGCGTCTTGAGAATTTCGGTTTCCGCGCGGGTGGGATAATATTCGTCCAGCTGCGTGATGCGTTCGAACAGCCGTGAGCCTTCCTGATCGTAAAACCAGCGCGCCGGTATGGCCTTCGGCAGCTGATTTAGTCCCTTGAGTACGTCCGCACGAAAAGCGCGATCGACCCCCTCCTCGTCTAGATCGACAAGTGCAATGCCAGTATCGGTTTTCATCAGATGTCCTTTGCCAGCCTGACGCCGGTGAATTGCCACCGTTGGTGTGGGTAGAAGAAGTTGCGATAGCTTGCTCGCGAATGACCGCGAGCGGTGGCGCAGCTCGCACCCTTCAAGACGAACTGCCCGCTCATGAACTTGCCGTTGTATTCGCCCACGGCACCTTCGGCAGGTTGAAAACGTGGGTAGGGAAGATATCCGGACCGGGTGAATTGCCAACAATCGCCGAACAATTCGGCGCCACCACGCGGCAGTGCGGGTGTCGCGTCGTCGAGTTGATTACCGCCTTGGGGGTCATGCGCAGGTAATTCGCCTTCCTGCCCACGGGCGATGGCTTCCCATTCGAATTCGGTTGGCAGGCGGCGGCCAGCCCAACTGGCGAAAGCATCAGCCTCGAAGTAAGAGATGTGCGTTACCGGGGCATCGGGATCGCGCGCCTGCCAGCCGGCGTGAGTAAACTGTTCGTCATCGCGCCAATAAAGCGGCGCACGAATGGTGTTCTCCCGTACCCAGCCCCATCCGTCCGAAAGCCACAAGGTCGCCGTGTCGTATCCGCCATCGGCGATGAATTCATCCCATTCGCCATTCGTGACAAGTCGCGAGGACAGAGCGAAAGGTTCGAGGAGAACGCGGTGAGCAGGCCCCTCGTTGTCGAAGGCGAACCCGTCTGTTTGGTGACCTATCCGCGCGATACCACCGGGATGTGAATGCCAATCGTTCGGGCTGGAATTCGCTTTTGCCGGAGATACATCCCACATCTTCACGCCAAGAGGGTTCTGAAACAGGGCGTGTTTGATATCGGTCAGCAGCAATTCCTGGTGCTGCTGTTCATGGCTGAGACCAAGCTCGATCAGTGGCGCCAGTTCTTCGCGCCCTAACAGGCCATCCATCGCCGCATCGACATGTTTGCGCCATTCCACGATATCGGACAGCGTCGGACGCGAAAGCATTCCACGCGAAAACCTGGCAATGCGCTCACCCTCTGTCTCGTAATAGGAATTGAACACGAAGGGCCAATTCTCGTCGTAGAGCGCGTAGCCTTCGGCATGATCGCGCAGCAGAAAGGTTTCCCAGAACCAGGTTGTATGAGCTAGATGCCATTTCGCAGGACTTGCATCTTCCATTGACTGAATGGTAGCGTCGGCATCGGACAGCGGCGCGGCCAGAGCCTGGCTCAACGCGCGGACAGCGGCGTAGCGTGCCGGAAGATCTTCCCCTAACGTCAGGACCGATCGCGGCTGGGCATGGGGCATCGTCTATCCCCCCCTTTATATTTCGGCAGCCGGGACATGGCTGGCCTGTCCCATTATGACGCGATTCACCCAGCGTTTAAAGGGTTGAGGTGAAAAAGCCCGCCCGAACAATGAAGTGAACTGCATTCTCCGAATAATGCAGCGGAGGTCGCGGGGTTCCGCGCCCTCGTGAGGCCGACGACGCCGGAAGGAAGAATCAGGCTGCGTCAGCGCGGCGAACGGCCTGTTCTTCGTTCAGCATCTCGGCGATCAGGAAGGCGAGCTCGAGAGACTGAGCGGCGTTGAGGCGGGGATCGCAATGCGTGTGATAGCGATCTTTCAACGCTTCATCGGTGATCGCCACCGCTCCGCCCACACATTCGGTCACGTCCTGCCCGGTCATTTCGACATGGATACCTCCCGGGTGCGTCCCTTCGGCACGATGGACGGCGAAGAAGCCCTTCACCTCGGTCAGGATACGATCAAAGGGCCGCGTCTTGTAACCGCTTTCCGATTTAACGACGTTGCCGTGCATCGGGTCGCAACTCCACACCACAGGGTGGCCTTCCGCCTTTACCGCCCGAACGAGGCGGGGCAGGCCTTCTTCCACCTTGTCGTGGCCGAAGCGACTGATCAGCGTGATGCGGCCCGGTTCGCGCGCAGGGTTGAGCGTATCGAGCAGGCGCAGCATAGCGTCCGTTTCGAGGCTGGGGCCACATTTCATTCCCAACGGATTGCCGATCCCGCGGCAGAATTCGACATGCGCACTATCATCGAACCGAGTACGGTCGCCGATCCAGACCATGTGCGCGCTGGTATCGTACCAATCGCCCGTCAGGCTGTCCCGCCGGGTCATGGCCTGTTCGTACGGGAGCAGCAGCGCTTCGTGGCTCGTATAAAAACTGGTGCGCTGCAATTGTGGTAGCACCTGCGGATCGACCCCGCACGCTTCCATGAAATCGAGGGCTTCACCGATGCGATCAGCGATGTCCGAAAATTTGTCGGCCCACGGACTGCGGCCCATGAAATCCAGCGTCCACTGATGAACCTGACGGAGATTGGCGTAGCCTCCGGTGGCGAAGGCACGCAGCAGGTTGAGCGTGGCCGCGGCCTGCGAATAGGCGCGCACCATGCGCTGCGGATCGGCTGCGCGGGTGGCTTCGTCGAATTCGATGCCATTGATGTTGTCGCCGAAATAGCTCGGTAGCGTGACCGATCCTTGCGTTTCGGTGTCGGAACTGCGCGGCTTGGCGAACTGGCCTGCCATGCGCCCGACCTTGATCACTGGTTTTTTGCTGGCGAAGGTCATGACGACGGCCATCTGCAACAGCACGCGAAATGTATCGCGGATATTGTTCGGATGAAATTCCGCGAAGCTTTCCGCGCAATCCCCACCCTGGAGCAGAAATGCGTGGCCTTGCGCGACCTCCGCCAGATCCGCCTTGAGCGCGCGCGCCTCGCCTGCGAAAACCAGCGGAGGATGCGTCTCGAGCGTCGTCGTTGCGGCATCGAGAGCAGCCGCGTCGGGATATGTCGGCAAATGCTTCGCCGTGAATCCCTGCCAGCTGTCGGGTGCCCAATTCGTTGCCATTATATTTTCCATTTACGGCGCTGAAAGTCGCGCCTGACTGTTCGCCCCTTAGCAGACGAACAGGTACCATGTCGCAAGCAGCATTTGCTTGGCCAGCTTAAAAAGCCGATTGCAGTGACCGGCTCAGCGGCTGGCCGCAGCGGCTCCGACGTTGGCCGCAGTTGCAAGTTCTTGCCCTTGTGGGATGATCGCCAAGTGCCAGCCTGCGCGAGACCCGAAATACTTCTGCGCCAGCGCCTGCAATTGAGCAGGTGGAACTTCGGTGTAATCGGCCAGCAGATAGCGCAGCATGTCTACCCGGCGAGCATCGACGGTCGAGCCTTCGAGCTGGTAAAGCCAAAAGAGGTTACCGGTTGAGGCTCGGCTGACGTACTGGCGGAGCGGTTCGACGACGCGGTCATATTCGTCCTGACTGACCGGTTCGCTCGCCAGTTCCTTCGCAATACGTTCGGCTTCGGCGAAGAAGACCGGCACGTCTTCGGGTCGCAATTGGGCGAGTGCCGCGATCCGGCCGCCACTTTTAACGTCGCTCGGCCATTCAGACCGGACAACCGGCGAATAGCTCGCGCCGGCATGTTCACGCATGGCGTCCATCAGGCGGTTGTTGAAGACCGACGTGAGTACCTCGAGGTGACGCGATTCGCGCAGATTGTCGACGCCCGCCCCACTCGGCCAGGCGACGACGGCGGCCGCCTGATTGGCATCGCCGCGGTGATGGCGAACAACCGTCTCGCCGGCTTTGGGAAAGTCGACCCCGCGGTTCAGGACAGCAGCGCTAGGCTCTTCACGCGCAGGCAACGCGCCGAACGTCTTGCGCAGCGTTTCGATCGTAGCCGCTTTGTCGAATTCACCAAAGACGAGTACTTCGACCGGTCCCTGCTTGAGCAGCGGCTCCCATACTTCGCGGAACTTCTCTGGCGTTGCAGCATCGAACATTTCTGGCGTGGGCGTCTGGAAACGCGGATCGCTGTCGCGCAGCAGATTTTCCAGATCGCGCTGCAGGATACCGCCGGGGCTGGCAGCATAACTTTCGTAAGCGAGTTTGCCCGCCGCCTTTGCACGAATGACCGGATTGGGATCCCAGCCCGGCATCGCCAGCTTGGCAGCGAAAAGATAGAGCTGTTCGTCGAGATCAGCTTCGCGCGTTTGCGCATAAAAGGTAAATGCGCCGTCACCGGTTTCAAAATCGAAACCGAACTTGCGGCCTGTAGCGAGACGATCGAGTTCTTCCTGGCCTAGCTCGCCGATACCCGAACCGATCAGGGCAGAACTGCCGAGATTTGCATAGACGGCATCTTCCGCGTCGAGTGCGCGATAGCCGGCGCCGAAGCGAACCTTGACCGCTACCCGTCCAGGTTCGGCATCGTTAGACCACAGGATGGCCTTCACACCATTGGCGAATTCAACCTTTTCAATATCGAGAACGCCGATCGGTCCCTGAGCAGTTACCTGACCCGGTTCACCGACTGCCGGCAAATCTTCGAAAGACACGGCGCGACCCGTCAGCCGCGAACCTGTATCGGCTGCGACCGTCTCCTTGAGTGCAGATCGTATCGCCTCCTCATCCGCCTCACCCGTTGCCGGGGTGACATAGGCCGCACGGATAACATCGCCTGTAAACAACGCCCGCGTATGTTCGAGCACGAGTTCCGGCGTCAAAGTCTGCTTCATCGAATTGAAAACGGTAAGGACCGTTTCGGGAGCAGCGACCGCTTCGCGAATATCGACAGCGTTCACAATATCGTCGGCCAGCTGCGGCCCGGGCAGGACGCGCCGCTGTTCGACTTGGCTTTTGAAAACAATTTCGAATTCCGCAAGTTCTCGATCGATTTCTTCCTGCGTCGGCGGAGTGGCCAGCGCATCGGCGACTACGCCGCGAATATCATCAAGCGCCGCTTTCCAGTCGCTGGTCAAAGGAGCGAAGGTGACGAAGGTCATGTCCGACGACCGGCTAACATCATCCTGCGACACCTGTGCATAAAGATAGCTGCCTCCCGAACGCGCGCGGGATTCAAGTCGCCTATTGATGAGAGCCTGAGCCAAAGCGTCGCGAAGCAGACCTTCGTTATAGGCTACCGTGTCCTGAACGGGACGCCAGGGGCGCATGATCGTGTACGTGAACGAACGGGGCAGATCGGGCTCGACGATGACGCCGATCTCGCCGACCGGGTTGGCCGGATCGGCCCCGGCGGGTGCCACCGGATCGCCGAAGTCGGGCGCCGCGACTGCAGGACCATCACCCTGCCAGTCGCCGAACCACTTTTCGATTTCCGCAGCAAGCACCATCGGGTCGATATCGCCTGCAGCAACGACGACCACGTTTTCAGGGCGATACCAACGTTTGTAGAAGGCGCTGACGCTATCGCCGGTTGCAGCCCGCAGGGTTTCTTCGGTCCCGATCGGGATGCGGTTCGCCAGTCGCTGTCCGGCAAAAAGCACTTCTCGGCTGGCATTGCCAGCCCGCTCGGATGCTCCGCCACGTTCACGCTTTTCAGCAAGTACGATCGGTACTTCTGCCTTAACGTTCGTATCGGATAGGACTGGGCTGCGCACCATGCCGGAAAGAAGCTTCATGCTTTCTGCCAGCTTGGCCGCATTGGTATTGGGCAGATCCAGCTTGAAGACGGTTTCCGTCGGGCTGGTATGCGCATTCGTATCGCTGCCGAAGGTCGCACCGAGCCGCTGCCATGTCGGAATGGCCGCTCCGACCTTCAGATACTGGCTTTCGCGGAAAAGCAGATGCTCCAGAAGGTGGGCATAGCCGCGTTCTGAATCCTCTTCATGCAAGGACCCAGCGTCGATGCGAACGCGAACGGAAACCTGATCGGGCGGCACGCCGTTCTTGCGAACAGCATAGCGCAGACCATTGGGCAATTCACCGAAGGTCCATTCCTCGTCGCGCGGAACGTCGCTGCCCTCATAAATCCACGGAGTTTCACCGGCCGGAGTTATATATTGCGGTGCCGGAACGGCCGGTTCCTGCGCGAGGATGGGCTGCGGTACGAGCAGCGCAGCGGGAAGGAAAAGCGCGAGACGCCGGACGGCGCGCGAAAAATTGGTCATGCAAGGCATATAGGCGGGACAACCGTGAAGGCTAGTTGAATGTTCACGTGCCAAGCGTTCCGTCCTTGTCCCCGGTTCCCGAGCTTCCTACATCGTCAGGTATGTTCATAGAGACCGAAACCACGCCCAACCCGTCGAGCCTCAAGTTCCTTCCCGGCCAGCAGGTCATGGGACAGGGAACGCGCGAATTTGCCACGCCGGAGGCGGCAGAGGCCAGCCCGCTGGCACAGGCAATCTTCGATACCGGAGAGGTGGTGAATGTGTTCTTCGGCGGTGATTTTGTCACCGTCACTGCTGCACCAGGAGTAAACTGGACCGATCTCAAGCCGCAGGTGCTGGCGATTCTGCTCGACCATTTCGTTGCGCAGGCACCGCTCTTCACACCGGGCAGCGCGGGCGGCATTTCGGTTCCCCCGGAAGATCAAGGTATGCTGGTCGACGAGCGTGATGAAGATGCAGACATCATTTCTCAGATCAACGAATTGCTGGAAACGAGGGTCCGACCGGCCGTCGCGGGCGACGGAGGCGATATTCAGTATCGCGGGTACCGTGACGGCATAGTTCATCTGCAAATGCAGGGTGCGTGTTCCGGGTGTCCATCATCCACGGCGACGCTCAAGCATGGCATTGAAGGTCTATTGAAACATTATGTCCCGGAGGTCGTTGAAGTTCGGGCAGCCTGATCTTCCAGTTCCAACCGGGATAATTCATGACCACTCAGTTTCACGACACCGCCCTATCCGGCGAAGCGCTCGACCAGATTTTCCGCGAAGCGCGCAGTTACAACGGCTGGCTTGATAAACCAGTCAGCGACGAGCAAATTCACGCGATCTACGAATTGATGAAGATGGGCCCGACATCGGCCAACATGCAGCCTGCGCGTATC
The DNA here is from genome assembly GCF_019711555.1 of Qipengyuania pacifica. NCBI lineage: Bacteria > Pseudomonadati > Pseudomonadota > Alphaproteobacteria > Sphingomonadales > Erythrobacteraceae > Qipengyuania > Qipengyuania pacifica. The sequence goes on from NZ_JAIGNQ010000002.1 coordinate 342,820, forward strand.
GTTTGGGTGAAGTCGCAGGAAGCCAAAGGCAAGCTTGCCGCGCTGGCGTCCGAAGGAAATCGGGACAAGATCAAGACTGCTCCCGTCACGGCTATCGTTGGCTATGACATCGATTTCCACGAGGAACTGCCGTGGCTGTTTCCTCATACCGACGCCAAAAGCTGGTTCGAAGGTAACGAGAACGGGCGCCAGGAAGGCGCGTTTCGCAATTCCTCCTTGCAGGGCGCCTATCTGATCATCGCTGCCAGAGCTGTTGGGCTGGATTGCGGCCCGATGTCCGGGTTCGACAATAAGGCTGTCGACGAAGAATTCTTCGCCGACGATCCGCGCACTCGCAGCAATTTTATCTGCTCCATCGGGTACGGCGATCCCAGCAGCATCTTCGATCGCAGCCCTCGACCCGATTTCGACAGGTTCAACCGCATCGCCTGACTTGCAGGCCGGCTTTGCCTGAGGCAGTGCGCATTCATGCGCATTCTGGCCATTGAAACTGCAACCGAAGCCTGTTCGATCGCCCTGTTCGATCAGGGGCAATTGATCGACGCCCGCCACGAAGTGCTTGGTCGCGGCCATGCCGAACGGCTCGTTCCGATGATCGCGGAACTGCCGGACAAAGGCCATGCAGAGCAGATCCGCATCTCCTTAGGTCCGGGAAGTTTTACCGGCGTGCGTATTGGCCTAGCCGTGGCTCGTGCCTTGGGTGTGGCCTGGAAAATCCCGGTACGCGGCTACCCTACTCTAGCTCTGGTCGCTGCCATGGCGCGCGCCGGTACGGACCGGGCCGTTACGGTCTGCATGTCCGGGGGCCACGGCGAGTGGTTCGTGCAGGATTTCGGCACTGATGGAATACCATTGGATGATGTCGCCTCGTTGTCTCCAGATACCGCTGCCATGCGCAGGACACAGGACATACTGGCAGGCACGAGAGCGGAGGACCTTGGCGCCTTGATTGGCGTTGCAAGTGCGCCGATCATTCTGCCGAATGCGAGCGATGCCCTTCTTGTGCCCGACGCCCTGCTGTGGGACCAGTTGTCCCCGCTTTATGGCCGGGCGCCCGACGCAAAGCTTCCCACGTAATGACGGACCTCGATCACATTATGAGCGTAATGGATGCTGCGTTCGATCCCCACTGGCGCGAAGCCTGGACGCGGCAGCAGGTCGAAAATTCGCTGGTCATGCCACACACCTATGCAATTATTTTCGATAAACACGCGCGGTTACTCGCACCGGAACGCGAAGCGGCAGGGTTCATTCTGGCGCGGCGCGCGCCTGGCGAAGAAGAACTTCTGCTGATCGGCGTTAGGCCCGAAGTAAGAAATAACGGTGTAGGCCGCGCGCTCATCGAATATTTTTCCGATGTCGCCCGAAAAGAAGGAGCGGAGCGGGTATTCTTGGAGATGCGTGCAAATAATCCAGCTGAGAAATTGTACCTGTCCTGCGGTTTCGAGCCAATCGGCCGTAGAGCGAATTACTACCGCACGCTGGATGGCACGCTGTTGGATGCAATCACCTTCGCACAAAGATTATAGCTAAGCGCCGATAATAAAACCTGGCGAAATACTTGCAATTTTTTGTCGTTTTCATACAATGTCCGGAAGAACGGGTCGCGACGTTCAACGATATCCCTCAAAATAAAAGGGAAAGTAATGGAAAAATTTGAAACAGACATGTCCGAGACACTTATCACTCTCACCTCGGATATCGTCGCAGCGCATGTCAGCAACAACAGCGTATCCGTAGACGACGTCCCGACATTGATCTCGAATGTGTATTCTGCGCTGTCGGGCCTCAACGGGGAAACAGCCACCAGCGAAGCGCCGCTAGAACCTGCCGTACCGATCCGTTCGTCGGTCAAGAAGGATTACATCATCTGCCTCGAAGACGGCAAGAAGATGAAAATGCTCAAGCGCCACCTCAAGACGGCCTACGACATGACGCCTGACGAATACCGGGCGCGTTGGAATCTGCCGTCCGATTATCCTATGGTCGCGCCAAGCTATGCCGAAAAGCGCCGCGAACTGGCCGTGAAGATTGGCCTAGGCCGCAAGCCCGGTCAGAAGCGGGGCCGGAAGAAGAAGACGGCCTGAACGCTCCGGTTCGCCTTGAGCAAAACGTCCCGGCCCGATAAGGGTGCGGGGCGTTTTTCATTCGGGAATCCATCTTGCACCAGAAAATCGATCTTGAACAATTGTGCGCCGACAAGGGCCTGCGCATTACCGAACAGCGGCGCATAATCGCACGCGTGCTGTCGGAAAGCGACGATCACCCCGACGTCGAACTGCTTCACGAACGGGCTAACAAGATCGATTCGGGGATTTCCATTGCCACGGTCTATCGTACCGTCCGGCTGTTCGAAGAGGCGGGCATTCTCGATCGCCATGATTTTGGCGATGGCCGTGCCCGTTACGAAGCCGCGCCGGAAGCCCATCATGATCATCTGATCGACGTGGAAACCGGCAAAGTCGTGGAATTCGTCGACCCGGAAATTGAAGCCCTGCAGAAACAGATCGCTGCCAAGCTCGGTTATCGCCTGGTCGACCACAGGCTGGAACTCTATGGCGTCCGCCTCGACCGCGAAAAGTGAGCGCAAGCTTGCGAAATATACCGCCAAGCGACTGGCGGCAGCGAGAGGCGAGAAAGTACCGCTAACGGTCGCTGGCTGGGTCCGCTTCGCCCTGCGCGCATTCGGCATCCTGCTCCTGCTGTTGGTGTTCGTGCCGCTGCATTACCTCTACCGGATCTTCGCCTACGGATCCCCCTTCCCCATGCTCTTCTTGCGCTTTACCGCATGGATCGTAGGTGCGCGCGTCAAGATCGTCGGAACGCCGTTGCGGCGCGACGTCTTCTTCATCTCTAACCACATCAGTTGGGTCGACATTCTCAGCATGGCTGGCGCCAGCGGTACGGCCTTTGTCGCAAAGCAGGAATTGTCCGAAGTGCCCGTGATCGGGTGGTTATGCGGGCTCAATCGCACCGTGTTCGTCAAACGCGAAAACCGTATGGGCGTGGCCGAGCAGATTAATGCGCTGAGAGAAGCTTTACAGGACAATTGGTCGGTAACGGTTTTTCCCGAAGGCACTGTGACCGACGGCCATTCGCTTCTTCCGTTCAAATCCAGCATGATATCCGTGCTCGAACCGCCTCCTGCGGGCGTGATGGTGCAGCCGGTCGTGCTGAATTACGGACAAAATGCCGAGGATATCGCCTGGATCGGCGAGGAAAGCGGATTGCACAATGCGATGCGGGTCATGGCGCGCGAAGGCAGTTTCCGGCTCTCGCTACACTATCTCGAGCCGTTCAGCCCGGTGGATTACAGAGGTCGCAAGGCGGTGGCCGCAAAGGCTAGAGAAGAGATCGAGCGGCAACTGGTCGCTAACCTCGGCGGACCATTGCGCGACTTCCAGCATCTCGTCGAAGCCGTGCGTTATCGTCCAAAAGCGAGCACCGAAATCTCGGACTAAAGCCCCGCCTTTACCAACCAATCGTGAAACAAACGCACCGGTCTTTCTTCCAGCGCGGTTGGCTTGCACACGAACCAGTAACTATAGGGGCTTTCCACCTCTACCTCGAAAAGTCTGGCTAGCCGGGTATCGGCAGCCCGGCGCATGTGATCGTCATGCATAATCGCAATGCCGAGGCCTTGCGCGGCTGCTTCCAGCATGATCTGCCCCGAATCGAAATGGTCGATCGCGGTGGGTTCAAGATCGCCCATACCAATCTCGCGGCGCCACGCATTGAAGCTCTCCGGAAGCTCGTTATGGATCAGGAATGTCTGCTTCATCAGAAGCGACGCATCGGGAGTGGATCCCAAACGCTCTGCAAGATCGCGGCTGCAGATTGCGTGGACCTTGTTGTAATCGAGCCGAACTGCGTGCAGCCCGCGTGAAGGGCCGCGGGATAAGATGATGGCAGCATCGAGCACGTCGCCGACCCGATCTTCCAGATGCGCCCCGGTATCGATATCGATATGAAGAAGCGGGTGCCGCTCGCGCAATTCTCCAAGCCGCGGGAATAGACGTTGAGTGCCGAACAGCGGCAAGACGCCCAAATGCAAACGCAAGACGGAAAGGTTTTCCGACTGGCTTTCAACAGCGCGGGCCAATGCCTCGAGCTGCGGGTTCACTGCTTCGAAAAATGCGTGGCCGTCATCGGTCAGCTTCATTGACTGACGGGCACGTGTGAACAGCTTCTTTCCCACGAATTCTTCGAGATTGCCGATCCGTCGTGAAAGAGCTGACGGGCTCAGACCGAGTTCGTCGGCCGCCGCGCGCGCAGAGCCGAGCCGAACCGTGCGAACGAAGGCCTCCAGCGCTCGAAGTGGGGGTAATCGCCGTGTTGCCATGATGGTTGCACGCTATTGACGCAAATCACGCCTGTCGAGCGCGAATGTGCAAAAATCTGCAACAGTTGTCACACGGTGGTCGCATCCGGTTCGGGGGCGTGCAGGCGAAGACGCTTCACATGCGTTTCATCGCCATCGGTCACTTCGATGCGCCATCCGCTGGGATGCTCGAGTATACGGCCAACCTCCGGAACCTGCTCTGCCAGCACGAAGGCGAGACCGCCAAGCGTGTCGACAGATTCCTCAACTTCAGCAAGCGCCGGCGAGACGTTCTCGGCCACATCGTCAAGTTCGGCGCGGGCGTCACAATCCCACATTCCCTCGCCGATATCGACAATCCATTCTTCGGGCGCATCATCGTGCTCATCCTCGATATCGCCGACGATTTCCTCCACCAGATCTTCGATGGTGATGAGCCCGTCGGTGCCGGAGAATTCGTCCACCACGATAGCCAGATGCATGCGCTGCGCACGCATATCGGCCAGCACGTCCAGAGCGTTGCGCGTTTGCGGAACATAGAGCGGCTGTCTCATCAACACGGTCCAGTCGCGCGGAGGCTGTTCGCGGCGCGCGAGGATGGGGAACACGTCCTTGATGTGGATCATGCCGATCACGTCGTCGAGCTGATCGCGATATACCGGCATGCGCGAATGGCCGTGCTCGGCGAACGTATCGACCAGTTCGTCCCAGCTCGCCTTGGCATCGATCGCGATGATCTCGCCGCGCGGCACGGCTACGTCGTCCGCATCGTGTTCGGAGAAGTGCAACAGATTGCGTAGCATCTGCCGCTCGACCAGCGACAGATCGCCGGTGCCGCTGTTTTCAGGCGCCTCTTCGCCGTTCTCACCCTCATGCTCGTCGATCGCTTCTTCCAGCTGCGCGCGCAGCGAGCGTTCGCCGTGATCGGGGTCGAAGAATTTCCGGATTGCGAGCATCAGCCCGCTGCTACTCTCCGCGTCTCCCGCGGGTGATGACGAATCGGGCATGGCCCTAACAATGCACTCCAGTCAGTTGCGATCCCCATATGGGTCCGCGATGCCTAATTTTGCAAGCGCTGCGATTTCACGCGCCTCCATCGCTTCGGCCTGTTCGTCGGAATCGACATGATCATGACCGGCAAGATGGAGCAGCCCGTGGACGATCAGATGGGCCGCGTGATCGGAAAGCGATACGTTCTTGTCGCGCGCCTCGCTGGCGCATGTCTCGTAAGACAGCGCGAGATCACCAAGCATTTCCGGCGGCCCATCCTTCGATAGATCGAGCAGATCGTCGCGCTCAAGCATGGGAAATGACAGGACGTTGGTCGGCTTGTCCTTATGGCGCCACTGCTTGTTCAGCGCGTGAACTTCCTCGTCAGTCGTGAAGAGAAGCGATGCGGTCAGGCGTTCGTTGATTAACGTTGGTTCGACCGCTGCAGCAGCCGCACCGGCACGCCCCGCCAAAGCGCGCCAGTCTCCCTCCGGCCAGCCGTCGATCTCGATGTCCAGCTCCATGGTATCCTTCCTCTCATTGCGAGCACGGTGAACCATCCAAGCCCCGTTCCATGGGCTGGTTGAATGGGCTAGCAATGACCGAATTAACTGGTGGGCCCCTCGTAAGCTTCGACAATACGGCCAACTATCGGATGGCGGACAACGTCGGCAGCGGTGAAGCGAATGGTGCCGAAACCATCGACACCTTCCAGCTTACCCACTGCATCGGCGAGGCCGCTCATCCCGTCGCCGCCCGGAATGTCGACCTGCCGTGGGTCTCCGCAAACGACCATGCGGCTATTCTGGCCGAAGCGGGTAAGAAACATCTTCATCTGTTCGCGCGTGGTGTTCTGCGCTTCATCGAGGATGACGAAGGCATCGGCCAGTGTGCGTCCGCGCATGAAGGCGATCGGCGCAATTTCGATCTCACCAGAAGCTAGCCGCCGCTCAACCTGTTCGGGCGGCATGCAGTCGTAAAGCGCGTCGTAGAGCGGACGCAGATAGGGATCGACTTTTTCCTTCATGTCGCCGGGCAGGAAGCCGAGCTTTTCACCGGCTTCCACCGCAGGCCGGGACAGGATCAGGCGCTGGACGCTGCCATTGATCAGTTGCGCCACCGCCTGCGCCACTGCGAGATAGGTCTTGCCTGTTCCTGCAGGCCCGAGAGCGAAGATGATATCGTCGCGCACCAGGCTGCGCATGTAGGTTGCCTGCATTGCGCTGCGCGGCACGATCGTCTTGCGCCGCGTGCGGATCATGATCGGCGGCCCGCCTTTGCCATTGCCCGGTTCGGCATCGACGATCCCATCGAAAGTCGGTTCGTCGGACATTGCGATCAAGGCTTCGATCGCGCCTGTATCGAGGTCCTGACCGATCGATAGCTTGTCGTACATGCCCTTCAGCACGTCGCGTGCACGGGCCACGCTGTCTTCCGGCCCTTCGATATGAAGCTGATTGCCGCGCGCCGAGATGAATACGCCCAGGCGGTTCTCGACTTGTACCAGATTGGCATCGAATTGCCCGAACAAGGCGCCCAGCAAGCTCTGATTATCAAAGCCTATGTCAACCTGGGCGCGGCGCACTTCGCGTTGCGGAGAGGGCGGCGGGGTGAAAGACCGGGTGTCCTTCTGTGCGGGTTTACGGGCCATAGGCTCCTTTCGTCTACGACTCGGAATGTAAGCCTCATCGCTCCGGAGGCAAGCTGTTCGCCGCACGATGACGGTGGAAAGTAATAAGATCGCAATTTATAGCAGCCGATGCGACCATGTGGAGGAACCCAGTCTCCTCTAGTCCTATTTCCTCGAGACTACTAGCTCTGGATTCGAGCCAGATTAAAGCCTTTCCTTCAAATCGCATTCGTGGCAGTAAGATAACATGTTTAGGCATTTGAGTTACTTGCTGGCGTTCAGCGCTTTCACAACCTCTGCGGCACTTTCTGCGCAAGACGATGATACCAATCATTCTGAAGCACCAGAAAATCAGATTGTCGTTACCGGCGAACGAGAGAAAGAAGCGCAGCAACGGGTCAACGAAATGACAAAGGCCATCACGCGGCGTCCGAAAATTGATAAGCCTATCGCGCGACAGTATGGTGATATTTGCGTCGGCGTCTTCGGCATGAGCGCCGATTATGCCAACGGGATTATCGGACAGGTTGAAGAGAACGCGCGCGCTTTAGGCATCCGCGTTTCGCCGGAGGGGTGTCGCGTAAATACATTAATCGCATTTGTACGCGATGGTCACGCCGAGCTGGAGGATTTGCGGAAGAGCGCACCATGGCTTTTCGAATCTTTGCTTGATTACGAGTATAAGCGCATTCTTCGCGGCAGCGGTGGCGCTTTCGCTTGGCATTCGACGAAAGTTAAAGAAGTCGACGGCAAGGAAATGGCAATGATGTCCTTTGGAGATCCACCTCGCGACGTCGTCGTTTCCGATCCTTTCACAGCTTCGAACATTTCACAACAGATCCGCGTTGATATGATCGGTTCGGTAGTGTTGATTGAAAAGTCCTTGGTTCCGGGTAAGACCATCCGTCAATTAGCCGACTACATTTCGATGCGCAGCTTTGCGTCTGTGGATGATATGGCTAGTGATGGCCCCAATACAACGTCAACCATCCTGTCGCTTTTCACAAGTAATGGCCAGGCCGCCGAAGGAATGACCGATTTCGACTGGTCCTATCTCGAAGCGCTCTACAAGCTCCCCAGCACCGCACACGGTTCGACGGTGCATGATGCTGCGTGGTCCGCATATCGTAAGCGTGCTTTGAAAATCGACGACGACCGCACCTCGGACTAAGCCGGGCCACCTTAGACACATTTGGTGATTTCTTTCAGCGATTTTATTTTGACGCCTGTATGATTGAATAATCAATGATCAATGATGATAGAGTGAGGAAAATATCGTAATTGCGGGTTTTAATATCCCAGGACTTTTATAAAGTACTGTTGTTCACAGCCCAGGCTATTTTCTTTTCTTAGAATGATACCGGAGTTCATGGATTAAATTTTTTTGCGCATCTGGGAAAGGGACTTGAATGTGAGCCAATCTATTCGCTTCGCTGTGGCACTGAGCACACTAGCGCTTCCATCGATCCTCGTTGCGCAACCAAACTCTGATGATCGTTTCGACGCAGCTGACGAAAGCATCTTGGTGCTAGGAGAGCGCGAGAAAGAAGCGCGGCAGCGCATTAATCACATAACTGAGGTCATCGTGCGTGACCCGCGCATCGACCAGCCGATCGCCAGACAATACGACGCCATTTGCATCGGCATATTGGGGATGAGTGCGGAATATGCCGAGGCACTCATTTGGCAGATGGAAGACAACGCGCGCGCATTGAAGATCCGCGTTGCGCCTGAAGGATGCCGCGTCAATACCCTGGCAGCATTTGTGGAAAATGGCCAAGCGGAGGTCGAGGGCTTACGAAAGTCTGCTCCGTGGTTATTCGAAACTTTACGAGACTACGAATTCAAGCGCATCCTGAACGGCAACAACGGCACGTATGCCTGGCACTCCACCAAGGTCAAAGAGGTCGATGAAAAAGACTTCACTGTTAAAGTACTTAAATGTTTTCCAAGTTGTCCGCCACGAGAAGTATATACGGCAGACCCCTTCATGGCGACACGCATGGCCCAACAGATCAGGGTCGATATGATTGGTTCGGTGGTGATCATTGAAAAGTCACGTGTCCCTGGAAAGACTGTGCGCCAACTGGCCGACTATGTGTCCATGCGCAGTTTTGCATCCGTGAACGATATACCAGCGGGCGAACCACACACTACGCCGACGATCCTGTCTTTATTCAACAATGGCGGTCTGGCACCGGATGGACTGAGCCAATTTGACTGGTCCTATCTTAAGGCACTGTATAACCTTCCTCGCACTGCGCGAGGTGCACAGATTCATGATGCAACATGGTCTGCCTACCGCAAGCGTGCCTTGAAACTCAACGCAGAACCAAGCTCAGACGAATGATCTTACCTGATTGCGCAGCCTAGCGCTCAGCGAGTTGGGGCCTGCTTCGAGCAATTCCACCTCGACCAGATCGCCGATCGCCACGTCGCCTTCGAACCAGGCGCTTTGCAGCCAGGGGGTTTTGCCGAGCCACTGGCCCGGCAGCTTGCCCTTGCGCTCGACGAGGACCTGGCAGGTCTTTCCAACGCTTGCCTCGTTGAATGCGAGCTGATCACGGTTGAGAGCCGCCTGCAGGCGCTGGAGGCGTTCGTCCATGACCTCTTTTGCCACCTGCCCGTCCATCGTGGCGGCGGGCGTGCCGGGGCGCGGCGAATATTTGAAGCTGAAGGCCTGCGCATATTTGACCTCGTCGACCAGCGCGAGGGTTTCTTCGAACTCTGCGTTGGTTTCGCCGGGGAAGCCTACGATGAAATCGCCCGACAGCGCAATATCGGGGCGCGCGGCGCGCATATCTTCCAGCAGCCGCAGGTAGCTGTCTGCCGTGTGACTGCGGTTCATCGCCTTGAGCACGCGGTCCGATCCGCTCTGCACCGGCAGGTGCAGATAGGGCATCAGCTTTTCGACCTCGGCATGACACCTAACCAGCCCTTTTTCAAAATCGTTGGGATGGCTGGTCGTGTAGCGAATACGCTGCAATTCCGGTATCTTGGCAAGCTCTCTTATCAACCCGTCCAGCCCGCAACTGTCACCTTTCGTATCCACACCGCTCCACGCGTTGACGTTCTGCCCAAGCAGCGTGATTTCACGCGCGCCGCGCTCCGCCAGACGGTGCGCTTCCTTTACCAGATCGGCGAAGGGGCGGGAAATCTCCGCGCCACGCGTATAAGGCACGACGCAATAGGTGCAGAACTTGTCGCAGCCCTCCTGCACCGTGAGGAAGGCTGTAGGAAAGCGTTTTGTCCGCTCCGGCAAGGCCGCGAACTTGGCAATGGCAGGCATGTCCGTATCCGTGGCCCGTTCGCCCTGGACCGCCTTGTCCAGCATGTCGGGCAGGCGGTGATAGGCCTGCGGGCCGACGACCATGCTGACCGCCGGGCTGCGAGCCATGATCTCCTCGCCTTCGGCCTGTGCGACGCAGCCTGCTACCGCGATCAGAGGTTCCTTGCCGACCTTGCGCCCCGCCTTGGTCAGGCGCCCGATGTCCGAATAGACTTTCTCTGCCGCCTTTTCGCGTATGTGGCAGGTGTTGAGGACCACGAGATCGGCTTCCTCGCCCTCAGGCGCCGGCACGATCCCGCGCTTGTCCAGCATGTCGGCAATGCGCTCGCCGTCATAGACGTTCATCTGGCAGCCGAAGCTCTTGACCCTATAGGTCTTGGGGGCGGTAGTCGGTTTCATAGCAGGTGTGCGCCAATAGCGAAGAAGAGGGGTTCCTTCAATGAGAAGGGCGGCACATGGCCGCCCTTCCCGTCTAATTGCTGACCGGAACGGTTACGAGATGGTCGCCTTGACGATCTTGCCCGGTTCACGCGGCGGTTCGCCCTTGGGCAGCGCATCGATATGCTCCATGCCGCTCTCTACCTGGCCCCAGACCGTATACTGGCCATCGAGGAATTCGGCGTCGTCGAAGCAGATGAAGAACTGGCTGTTCGCGCTGTCGGGCACCTGGGTGCGGGCCATCGAGCAAGTGCCGCGAGTGTGCGGTTCGCTGTTGAATTCGGCCTTCAGGTCGGGCTTGTCGCTGCCGCCCATGCCGGTGCCGGTCGGATCGCCGCCCTGCGCCATGAAGCCGGGGATGACGCGGTGAAAAACGACGCCGTCGTAGAATCCTTCACCGACGAGTTCGGTGATCCGCTCGACATGGCCCGGAGCCAGATCGGGGCGCAGCTTGATTACCACGTCCTTGTTTTCGCCGTCGCCGGTGTCGAGTGTGAAGGTCAGCTTGTCAGCCATGTGTCGTGTCTCCTGTAAATCGATCGGCGCCTACATAGGGATTGTGCAGAGCGTGTCACCCTCTGCTTGCAATCCCATGGCGGGTGCCTAGAGCGATGCTCATGTCGGAGAGCGACCGCCCCCTCGATGAAGACGGATTCCTGCTCGCGCACGAGCCGGCCGAGGAAGGCCGTCCAGACGACCGCATCGACGACGAGCGCATGGACGAGGAAAATACGTTCAAGCCGGAGTTCGTCCGGGCCGTCGAGGATGCGCTCGAGGAGGGCGACACCAAGGCGGTCTACGAACTGGTCGAGCCGCTTCACCCGGCCGACATTGCCGACCTTCTCGAGCTTCTCGAACGGCAGGAACGCTACCAGCTAGCCGCCGCCATTACCGATCTGATGACGTCGGAGGTGGTAGCCGAGCTGAACGATTATGTCCGCGAGGACATGATGGAAGCGCTGCCGCCCGAGGCCGTGGCGCAGATCGTCGACCAGCTCGAGACCGACGACGCCGTCCAGCTGATCGAGGATCTGGACGAGGCCGACCAGCGCGCCATTCTGGCCGAGGTCGAGCTGGAGGACCGGATCGCAATCCAGTCCGCCCTGTCATATCCCGAGGAAACCGCCGGCCGTCTGATGAGCCGCGAGTTCGTGGCCGTGCCCGAACATCTGACGGTGGGCGACCTGATCGATTACCTGCGCGACGGGCGCGACCTGCCCGACGAATTCTTCGAAGTGTTCGTGGTCGACGAAAAGCATCATCCGGTCGGAACCTGCGCCCTGTCATGGGTGCTGCGTGCGCCGCGCAATGTGGCGCTGGCGGACGTGATGAAGCGCGATCAGACGCTCATCCCGGTCATGCTCGACCAGGAAGAGGTCGGCCTGATGTTCCAGAAATACAATCTGATCAGCGCTGCCGTGGTCGACGAGAACGATCGGCTTGTCGGCCAGATGACGGTCGACGACGTGGTCCACATCATTTCCGAAGAAGCGGGCGAAGACGCACTGCTGATGTCGGGTGCGGGTGATGGCGACATCAACGAACCGATCCGCGAAGCCTATTCCGCGCGTGTCCGCTGGCTGATCGCCAATCTGGGCACGGCGTTGGTCGCATCGCTCATCATCGCCATGTTCGGCGCAGCGATCGAGCAACTGGTTGCCCTTGCCGTGCTGATGCCGATCGTCGCCAGCATCGGTGGCAATGCGGGCACGCAGACCATGGCAGTGACCGTCCGTGCAATTGCCACCAACCAGCTGACGCGCAGCAACACGCGGCGCATCCTGCTGCGGGAAATGCGCGTGGCAGTACTCAACGGCATGACCATCGCGGTGCTCATCGGGCTGGCAACTGGCGCAATCTTCAGCCCGATGCTGGGCGGCGTCATCGCCCTTGCCATGGTGATCAACGTGGTCATCGCCGGGCTCGCCGGCGTGCTGGTGCCGGTGATCTTCGACAGGCTCGATCAGGACCCGGCAGTCGCCAGCAGCGTCTTCGTGACCATGATCACCGATTCCATGGGCTTCTTCGCGTTTCTCGGTCTTGCGGTGGCCAGCGGCATCGTCGGCAGCTGACCGGCGGCATTATTCTTTCACGAGCGGCGAACTGGCCCCGTCCTGGGTGAAGGTCGCACTCGTGACGATCCCGTTGTCCTCTGCAAACACTACCTCAGCGTTTACGGCTCGCCAGAAGAATTCCGTTTCCGAACGCGGGAAGATCGGCAATGCGCCCTGCCCCGTGATCGCAGCCATAAGCTGATCGCCCTTCCGCGTGACGACGAGGGCAAGATCGGGGTTGAACCGATAGGTGCCGGTGACCCGGTCCAGTTGCTCCTGCGACAATTCCACATCCGTGCGGTCCACGCCCGTAGGCGCTTCGGGAACGGCCTTCGCCTCCGCGATCGGCGCACCGATCAGGACGTGAAGCGCGATATCCTGCGCGGACGGTTCGGCAGCGGAATTGGTCAGAGCCACGACCCCGCGACCGGTGGCCGGCTGCAGACCCATGTAGGAGCGGAAACCACCCGTCCCGCCGCCGTGCCCGATCACTTCGCCCGCCGGGGCCATTGTGATCATCCAGCCAAGACCGGCCTTGAATCCCGGCCACTGCCTCGTCTCGCCCAGCGTCAATTTCATGGCCGGAGCGATGGGAGATTCCGGGTCGAGAGCTGCCTTGAGAAAGATATCCATGTCGTGCGCCGTCGAGCGCAATCCACCAGCCCCGGCGAGAACCGCCAGATTCCAAGCACTGGTGGGCCGCATATATTCGTCGAACCCGCCGATAAACCGAGCCTGCTGATCGGGCGTGAGCGTAATGGCGGTATCCTCCATTCCCAGAGGATCGAGGATGCGGGTTCGCAGCAGGGTTTCGAAATCGCTTTTCGCCGCGCGGGCCAGAACATAACCGAGCAAGCCGACGCCCAGGTTCGAATAGCCATACTGACTGCCGATTTCTCTGGGCAATTCATAGGCGGCGAGAAAACCGAGCAGGTCCGCCTCGGTATAATCCGCATAGGGATCCGTGACATCGGACGGGCTGAGATTGTCGGGCAAGCGCGGCAAACCCGAATCCTGCTGCGACAGATTTCGCAGAGTGATCTGCCTGCCATCACGCCGGGGCATTGTGGCGCCGTCGGGAAGGTAACTCTCGACCGGATCATCGAGGGAAACCGTCCCATCGAGCACCATGTCGGCCAGCAGAAGCCCGGTGAAAACCTTCGTCATCGAGCCGATCTCGAACAAGGTTCGCGCATTCACGCTCGCTTCGTCGCTGGAAATCGTGCGCGCGTTCGCCGCTTCCACCGTACCGACGATCATTCCGGCACCGGGTCTGCCGGCAAGCCGATCGGTTATGGCTGTCCGGATGGCGTCGTCAGCCGGCATTTCCCAATCGTCCGGGAGGGATGGCTGTTTGACCTCGGCGGTCCGTTCGGGAGGCTGGCCGGCGCTCAGGGTCAGCGGAAACTGCATTCCTGCCTGGCTGAACACGCCTTGCCAGGCTTCGGCCTCGGCATCCCACGTGCCCGAATAGGCTGCCCCTATGGCGGGGACGGAGAAGGATAGTGTGTCGGCATCAGCCACCACTTCCGAAAGCGGGATGTCGAAGGCTTTCTGATCCGGACTGTCGAGCGTACCCACTAGGGCCCCGTCCGCCGCTCGCTCGAGAGCGACGCCGATCGTCAGACTGGTGCCGTTGAGGTCGAGATTGCCGCGCCAATAGCCGTCCGCCTGCTGCGCTACTGCCGGCGCTGCAGCGACAAGCGCTGCGACGATACCGGCATTTCCGATGTGGCTTCTGATGTTCAACGCACGCTCCCCTGGCGAAATTGCCCGGGCATTCTTACGCCTGATGCCAATCAGATCAATGTCGCGATGCTTTTGGGACTATCGGCAAAATGCACTTGAGTGCGGCGCCCCATCATCCCATCTGGTCCCCATGCCGCTCAATCTGACCAAGATCGCTTTCGGGGCGCAAAGCTATGGCGATATCGAAAGCTGGTATGCGCAGCGGCGTAGCCCTAACCTGACCACGCGTTATCGCCCGACGAAGTGGGAAGAGTGCATCGGCGGATCGCTTTACTGGATCCATCAGCACAGCATCGTGGCACGCAGCGAAATCATCGGATTTTCCGAGACGGCTGACGGGCGCTGGTCGATCGACCTCAAGCCCGAACTCGTCCGAGTGCATCCCCGCCCGAAGCGCGCGCATCAGGGCTGGCGTTATCTCAAGGGAGACGTGCCGCGCGATCTGGCCGAAGGGGAGGACATTGGCGACGCGCTCCCGGGGAAACTGGCAGGCAAGTTGGAGCGCCTTGGACTGATATAGATGATTTCGGAACAGGCCCCCTCCCTCGCCCATTGATTCGGCAAAGGAGAATGTACCAATGCCCGAACGCCAATCGCGTCATCCCGACAACGAATTTATCGAGGAAATCACCGAAGGCGACACGCCATCGCAGCAGGGTTCCGCTGGCGGTGAAGTCAACCGCCGTGTGGGCAAGCGCGGCGAAGAAAACAGCGCTACCGACCCTGCCAACCGCGAGCCGGAAACAGGCTCGGACAATCCCGATCAGGATGCTCGGAAAGGCGAAAAGACGCTTTCCGCCATGCAGAATTCGCGCAGCAGCTAGATCGGCACAGCAGCGATCAGGCCGGAATCTTCGCCGCCACCCGTCGCAGTGCATCCGCGTAGGCTTCGGGCGGCTGCGCGCCGGGGATCATGAACTTGTTTTCTACGATCATTGCCGGAACCCCGGTGATGTTCAGATCCCAGGCAGCGCTCTCTTCCGCGCGAACCTTGTGGGCCAGGTCTTCGCTCTTTAGCGCAGCTTGCGCTTCGGAACGGTCGAGACCCACGCTTTCGGCGATATCCATCAGGACCTGATGATCCGCAATGCGGCGACGCTCGTTGAAATGCGCCTTGAACAGTGCAAGTTTGAGTTCGGTCTGCTTTTCGGGTCCGAACTGCTCGCCAGCCCATGTCAGCAGCTTGTGCGCATCGAAAGTGTTCCACATCCAGCGCTGCGGCTCGGGATCGGGCCCTTCATAATCCAGCGACACGCCAGCGCCTTGGGCCGCTTCGCGCATTCGGCCCTGTACCGCCTTGGACTGTTCGAGGGTGGAGCCATATTTACGCGCGATATGCGCGGCGCTTTCTTCCCCTTCGGCCGGCATGTCGGGATTGAGTTCAAAGGCGTGCCAGCGCACATCGGCCTCGATCTCGCCGTCGAGCAGTGCCAGCCCTTTCTGAAGCGCGCCCCAACCGACCAGGCACCAGGGGCACATCACGTCGGACCATATGTCGATCCGCAAGGTTCGCGGGCTGTTCATCGATCTATCCACCACTGCATCAGGTGATGCGCTATAGCATGCGGCGGAGGGGCAACGAAGCGGCCGTTTCCCGCCAGTGCCGCCTCAACCTCCTCACGCGTGTACCAGTCGATTTCGGCCATCTCGGTTTCGTCGATGGTAAGTTCCTCGCTATCGGCATGGCTGTGGCAGCCGATCATCAACTGGCTCGGAAACGGCCAGGGCTGGCTCGCGATATAGGTTACATCGCGCACTTGCACGCCCGATTCTTCCAGCACCTCCCGCGCGACAGCCTCTTCAATGCTCTCACCCGGCTCGACAAAACCGGCGAGTGCCGAAAAGCGGCCCTCGGGCCAGCCGAGACCGCGGCCCAGCATCAGCCGTCCTTCGTGTTCGACCAGCATAATCGTGACGGGGTCGGTGCGCGGGAAATGGCTGGCACCGCATTGCCTGCAGTCGCGCTGCCAACCACCCTTGGCCAGTACCGTCTCACCGCCACAGGCGGCACAGAACCGATGGCGCGCATGCCAGTCGATCAGGCTGCGAGCACCGCCATACAGCGCGAGATCGTCGGGCTGCAGTGTCGCCATCAACGACCATAGTTGCGGGTTAGCCATTCGCGGAGCCGCGTCTCCGCGCGGCGGAACCGCCGCGAAACAGGCCTTTCCGTCATCGAGTCCCAGAAAGCACAGCTCCGCATTCTCGGGCGCATCGGCCAATGTGCCGAATGCCAGCCGCCCGTGATCGTCCAGTGACGGCATCAACCCGTCCAGCGCCAGCAACCGCGCTTTCCAGTTCATATAGCCGCTAAGCCGTTCCGGATCGGCGCGGACATGGTCGGCGCGGTCAAGGCGCGAGCCAGTGAAGGAAAGCACGGGCTAGCTCTTCGCTCCCTGCATAACGGCAAGGTCTTCCAGCACCGCCTTTGGAAAGGCGTCGTGGACCGGGTAGGCTTCGGACGGCATGTATTGCGTCATCAGATTGGCGCGCAGACCGACCTTGTAGCTTACCAGGGCGACCGTACCGGCAGCCCCGCCCCAGCCGTAGGCACCGTCGCTTACGCGCCCGCCCGCGCCGAAGCCCTGGCCTTCGATCCACGTACCCTTGGTCGTGGCGGTTTCCGGAAGAAGGTCCGAGGTGCCAAGCTTCACGGCCTTTTCGCTCATCACGCGCCGTCCGTCGATGACGCCGTATCCCAGCAGCATTTCAAGAAAACGATCATAATCGCGCGGGCTCGATACCAGCCCGGCGCCACCGAACGGGAATGGCGGTTTGTCGAGGAAGATCGACGCCCGCGCCGGGTCCATCGGCAGCGGCGAGCCGTTCATGATCCCATAATTCGTCGTCAGACGGCCGATTTCGCTTTCTGGCACGGTGAACCAGGTACTGGTCATGCCGGTGGGTTCGAAAATCTGCGTGCGCAGGAATTCATCGAACTTCATGCCCGATGCCACTTCGATGACGCGGCCCATCAGATCGAGCCCGACAGAATAGCTCCATTTCGAACCCGGCTGCAGCACCAGCGGCATCTTGGCCAGCCGGTCCGCGAAGACATCCAGTCCCTTTACTGCCGTCGCGCGACCGAGGCCGGGAAGCGGAAGACGGCTGACCTGACCCGGGATCAGGCCCTGTTCGGTATAGGCCGCCGCGATCGGGCCTTTCTGCACGATGTTGTAACCAAGGCCTGCAGTGTGGGTAAGCAGCTGGCGCACCGTGATCGGGCGTTCGGCCGGGACAACGTCGGTGATGGAGCCGTCATAGGTCTTCTGCACCATCATGTTGGAATAAGCCGGGAGCAGTTCCGCGATGGGCTGATCGAGCCCGAGCTTGCCTTCGTCAATGAGGATCATCGCTGCCATGCCGGTGATCGGCTTGGTCATGGAATAGATCCGATAGAGACTGTCGGCATCGGCCTTGACCGTTCCGCCCAATGCCAACGTGCCGCGAGCGATATAGAGAGGCTCCTTGTCGCCCCATCCAAGTGTCGCGACCATGTTCGCCACCTTGCGTTCGGTCACGTATTTCTGGACCATCGCGCTGACGTTCTTCCAGTCCGCAGCAGCTTCGCGAGCGAAAGCCATGCGGCCCATCGGAGCACCCGCCAGCGCCGCCCCTGCGGTAAGCCAGGCGCCCCCGCGCAGCAACGCGCGGCGGGACATGCTGGGGGTGTCGAACTCGCGATAGGCCATTCGTCTCTCTCCGATACTCTGTCTACGAAGGTTTGTGCGTGAGCGGCGCAGGGCCGTCAATTGCGAATTGAAACTGTTGCATTGCCCCGGTGCTTTACCCATACCGAACACATGCTGAACCTTCTCTCAATCCTGTTCGGACTCGTGTCCCTCGTCGTCGTCATTCCGGCGACTATTCCTCTTCTCGGCTGGGCCAACTGGTTCGCACTGCCGCTGATCGTGATCGGCGTGGTGCTTGGCCAGTTTTCGTCGAGCAACGGGGGCAGGAATTTCTGCCTCATCGTTCTGCTGATTGCAGCGATCCGGCTGTCGCTTGGCGGCGGGCTTATCTAACCCGACTTCGCCACCCGGGCAGCCTTGGCAAACAAGGTCGGCAGACCTGCTTCGTCGAGGCTGTCGATCGGCCACCATTCGCCTTGGCCTTCAGGCTGGCTCGCCCCGAGGCTGGTGAGGACCGTCAGCTCGAGCGAGAAATGGGTGAAGGTGTGGCGCACGACGCCGGCGCTCTCCCATATCCCCGGTGATGGCGTTTGCATCGAACCGCTGGAGCGGGCGTTCCAGCCATCGTCAGGCAAGGCGCGCATGCCGCCGAGAATGCCGGTGCCGGGACGCCTGACAAGCCACACGGCCCCATCGTTTTCCATCCAGTAGGCCTGCCCCTGTCGCACCGGTTTCGCCTTCTTCGGGGCCTTGACCGGCAATCGTCCCGGATCGCCCTCGGCCCTTGCCTTGCAGGCGTTCGACAAGGGGCACAGGAGGCATCTGGGATCGCGCGCGGTGCAGATCGTCGCGCCCAGGTCCATCATGGCCTGCGCAAAGTCGCCGGCACGCATATCGGGTGTGATGGCATCGGCTGCTGTGCGAATGGCCTTGCGGGCGGCCGGCAGCGGTTCCTCGATAGCGAACAGTCGCGCGACGACGCGCTCGACATTGGCATCGACCACCACGGCACGTTTTTCAAATGCGATCGCTGCGATTGCCGCAGCGGTATAGGCCCCGAGGCCCGGCAATCTGCGAAGGTCGCTTTCCGTTTCGGGAAAGTGCCCCAGTTCGGCCACGACCCGCGCGCATTTCACGAGATTTCGCGCCCGCGAGTAATAGCCCAGCCCCGCCCACGCCGCCATGACGTCTTCTTCGGGCGCTGCCGCAAGCGCCTCCACATTGGGCCAGCGCGCGAGGAACGCTTCGAAATAGGGTTTCACCGCGGCGACAGTGGTCTGTTGGAGCATGACTTCCGACAGCCAGACGCGGTACGGTTCCGGCGAAGGCGTTCCCGGCTGCGCGCGCCATGGCAGTTCGCGAGCATGCGCGTCATACCAGTCGAGCAAATTGTCAGAGACAGTGGCGGCCACCGCCCGCCTATGGCATGGAGCCAGGCGATATGGGAAGCGACAAGACAAAATCCGAGGCGAGACACTACCGGCGTCCACGCGGCGGCGTAGCCAAGCCTATCAGCGACCTCATGCCGCAGATCGGACGCAGCGCGTTTCGCCGTTACGGCTTCGTCCAGAGCTCGGTCGTCAGCCGCTGGCCTGAAATCGTGGGCGAAATACACGCCCGGACATGCACACCCGAAATGATCCGTTTCCCGCCGGGCGAGAAATCCGAAGGCATCATGCATCTGGTGGTCAAACCTGCACATGCGCCGCTGGTCCAGCAGGTCATTCCGGAAATAATCGAACGGGTGAACCGGTTCTTCGGATATTGTGCCGTCGCCCGGATCAAGCTGCGGCAAGGCGAGGTTAAGCCACCACCGGGAAGAGAGGCGCAGAAAGCGCCGCCTTCGCTCAAACCGATTCCGATGGAATTGGGTGACAGTCTGCGCGATATCGGAGACCCGGAATTGCGTACGGTGCTGGAATCGCTGGCGCGCAGCATCGGGTCTCGAGAAGACGGGGATGACATAAAGTGAAAATCAAATCGTTGGCCATGGCAGCGCTCGCGCTGGTCGGTGCGAGCACGCTGGCTCTTGGCGCAAATGCGCAGGAACGCTTGATGAAGCCCGGCGGCAACTGGGCCGGCATGCTGCAGGCATCCGATGGCGGGCATCTTTTCGGCAACCCGGAAGCCGAAAAGAAGCTGATCGAATTCATGAGCTACACCTGCTCTCACTGCGCGGAATTCGCGCGCAAGGGCGATGCGGCAATCAAGCTGTCCTACGTTCCCACCGGCAAGATCAGCTATGAAGTCCGCCACTTGATCCGCGACCCCGTCGATCTGACCGCCGCGTTGCTGACCCACTGCGGCGATGAAAAGAAGTTCGGCGGCAATCACGAAGCGATCATGTATCGTTTCGACGAATGGATGGACAAGGCGCGCAATGCGACGCAGGCGCAGCGTTCGCGCTGGCAGTTCGGCACGAATTCGGCGCGGTTCCAGGCGATCGCCAGCGACCTCGATTTCTACGAAATAATGGAAACCCGTGGCTACCGCCGGGCCGATCTCGACCGGTGCCTGTCCGACGAAGCGAAAGCGAAGGCTCTGGCCGATACTTCGGCAGCCGATGTTGCGAAGTACCAGCTTACGGGCACGCCGAGCTTCGTGCTCGATGGCAAGCTGCTCGAAGCGCATGACTGGCCTTCGCTCGAAAAACGTCTCAAGGACGCAATCTGAAGACCGCTAACCCGTTTTTCGGGGGAAAGCCCTGTGGATACGCATAATAGCGCCTTTCCTTGGGGACATCCCCCGGCATAGCCTCCCCAGCATAGATACGAGGATTTTCATGACCAAGACCTTGCGTTTCGCCCTTGCCGCTCCGCTTGCCCTGGCGCTGGCCGCCTGCGGATCGGGTGCAGAGGAAACCGGTGAAATCAAGGGCGATGCCATTGCCGCCATCCCCGCACCCGCAGGTACGGAATGGCGCAGCACGGCAGTCATGACCGACGATGGCGGCGTACTCGTCGGCAATCCCGACGCCCCGCTCAAATTGATGGAATACGGCTCGCTCACCTGCCCGACCTGCGCACGGTTCGCGGTGGAAGGCAGCGAGCCCTTGATGGAATATATCGACAGCGGCGTCGTCAGCTTCGAACTGCGCCAATACGCCATCCATGGCCCGCTCGACCTGCTGCTTGGCCGGCTGACCCAATGCGGCCCCGTAGAAGCGGTCCTGCCGCTATCGGACCAGGTCTGGATGAATTACGAAACTATCATGCAGCCGATCCAGACCAATCAGGCCGCTTTCGAAGCAGCGATGCAGCGCCCGATGCAGGAACGCTTCGTGGTGGCCGCGGAACAGATGGGCTATCTCGACTTTTTCGCCGCACGCGGGATTAGCGAAGATCAGGGACGTCAGTGCCTGGCCGATACCGCCAAGCTGGAAGAACAGGCGAACTTCACCCAGCGTTACGGCAGCGAATTCGACATTACCGGCACCCCGACCTTCAAGCTGAACGGCCGCGATGTCGATGCCAACACCTGGGCCGGGCTTGAACCGATACTGCAGCGCGCCGGCGCCAGGTAAAGCTGGCAACGGGGGGCCGGGACAGGAATGGAGATCTCGAAGCTCAAGCTGAGTGGCTTCAAGAGCTTCGTCGAGCCCTCCACCTTGCATATCGAACCGGGGCTGACGGGTGTCGTCGGCCCCAACGGTTGCGGCAAATCCAACCTGCTCGAGGCGATCCGCTGGGTGATGGGCGAAAACTCGCCCAAGTCCATGCGCTCGGGCGGGATGGAAGACGTCATTTTCGCCGGTACGCAAAGCCGCCCGCAGCGTGATTTCGCCGAAGTCGTTCTCAACGGCGCGGACGATGACGGCGACGAGATGGAAGTCGTCCGGCGGATCGAACGCGGCGCCGGCAGCGCCTATCGCCTGAACGGGCGCGACGTGCGCGCGAAGGACGTGGCGCTGATCTTCGCGGATGCGGCCACCGGCGCGCACAGCCCTGCCCTCGTCAGCCAGGGCAAGATCGCGCAGGTCATCGCCGCCAGGCCCACCGAACGGCGCCAGATGCTCGAAGAAGCCGCGGGCATCGCGGGCCTCCACGTGCGGCGGCGCGATGCCGAAAGCAAACTGCGGCAAACCGAAACAAACCTCGAACGGCTCGAAGACATCATGGCCGGGCTCGACAGCCAGATCGCCTCGCTGCGGCGGCAGGCCAAGCAGGCGGAACGCTATCGCAAGCTGTCCGACGAGATAAAGACCGCCGAAGCGCGGCTGGTCTTCGCCCGCTGGCGCGACGCGGCGGCGGCTGCGGAAGAGGCGAAGAAAGCGGCGGCGGCTGCCGAAGCCAGGGTAAGTGAAACGCAGAAGGCTGCGGACGAGGCGCAGAAGGCGCAGCGGACGGCCGCCGAAGCGCTGGCGGAAGCGCGCGAGGAACAGGCGGACCGCCGGGACGATGCGAGCGCGCACGGGCACCGCATGGCGGCGCTGAGCACTCAGCTCGAAGCTGCCGAGCAGCGGCTCGCCGATCTCGACCGGCAGAAGGCGCGGCTCGAAGCCGACAAGGGCGATGCAGACCGGCTGACGCGGGATGCCGCAGAGGCGCTTTCGAAGCTGGAGCGCGACCTGGCCGAGAGCGAGAAGGCTCTCTCCACGGACGAGGAACGCCGCCCTGCCCTCGAGCGCGCGCAGGAACAGGCCGAGCGGGACAGCCGCACGGCCGAACTCGCGCTGGCCAAGGCGACAGCGGACAACGCCGGGGTCGAGGCGGAGTGGCGCGTGGCCGAAGCCGAGATCGCCCAGGCGAAAGCCCGCCTCGAACGGGCCGAGGCGGAAGCACGCCGCATGGCGCAGCAGCGCGCCGCGCTGGCCGGTGAAGATCCGGATGCCGATGTCGATGCTGCCAAAGCCGCAGCCGAAGACGCGGGGTCATTGCTTGCGAGCCTTCGCGCACAGCTGGAGGGCATGCAGGCGCGTAAGGCGGAGCTACAGGCCGAGCGCGACGAGGCATCCTCGCACCTCGCCGAAGCCAGGGCCGAGCTGTCGGGCGTGCAGCGCGAGTGGGAAGCGCTGAAGCGCGACCGGGAGGCGCGCGAGCGGGCTATGTCCAAGCGTAGCGGGCGCCAGCAGGCGATCGACGGCGTGCGGGCCGCCAAGGGATACGAGCGCGCCGTCGCCGCGGCGCTGGGCCGCGATGGCAAGGCGCTGCTGGGCGTGCCGGACGGCGATGCGGAGGGGCGGTACTGGACCGGGGCCGATGCGCCGTCGCCCGTGGAGGACAGCCTGTCGGCCCATGTCGAGAGCTGTCCCGCGGAACTGCGCGCTTTGCTGGCACTGGTGCATGTCGCGCAAGAGGACGATGGGCGCGCGCTGAAGCCGGGCCATGCGCTGGTGACGATGGCGGGTCAATTGCGCCGCTGGGACGGTCTGGTGGTGCGCGGCGAAGGTTCCGCGGAGGCCGCGCGGCTGGAGGCGGAGAACCGGTTTGTCGAACTCGAGCAGCGCCTGCCTCCCCTGCAAGACGCTGCGGCACAGGCCAGTGAGACGCTCGATCGGGCTGCCGGGCAGCTGACGGATGTCCAGCGCGATCTGATCGCCGCGGAACGCGAACTGGCCGGCGCCGCCGATGCGGAGCGTCAGGCGCTGCGCGCACTGGATCAGGCCGAAGCCGCGCGCGAGAGACTGGCGGCGCGGCTGGAAGAGCTCGACCGCAGCGAGGCCGAGCATGGCGAAGTGATCGCCTCGGCCAAGGCCGATCTCGCATCTGCCGAGGCCAAGCGCGATGCCCTGCCCGATCCCGCAGCCGGTCGCGCATCGCTGGAAGCCGCACGTGCCAGAAACGAAGCGTCCCGGTCGAACCTGCAGGCCCGCGCGGCAGAACTGGCCGCCCACGACCAGGCGCTGGCCGTGGCGCGCGAGCGGGCATCGGCCCAGCGCAGCGACATGGCTAACTGGCAGGCCCGCAGCGGCGATGCCGCACGGCGCCTGTCCGAGATGGAAATCCGGGCGGAGGAAATCGAGGAAGAACGCGCGATCGTCGCCGCCAAGCCGGAAGGGCTGATACGCGAGATCGAACAGGGCGATCAGGTCCGCGACCGGCTGACCCGCGAACTTGCCGCAGCCGAACAGGCGGTGGCCGAGGCAGGGAGCGCCGCACAGGACGCCGACCGCACCTTTGCCGCAGCGAACGAAGCGCTGGCCGATGCGCGCGAGAACCGCGCTGGCCTTGCCGCCCGCGCGGAAAATCAGGACAGCCGCCGGATCGAGATGACTCGCATCTCGGGCGAGCGGTTCCAGTGCCCGCCGCCGCTGCTGCCCCAGCGCTTCGAATTCGACGAGGACGCCATCCGGGCCGCCGAGGCCGAGAGCGAGGAGATGGACCGCCTGACCGCCAGCCGCGAGCGCATCGGCCCGGTCAATCTCGTCGCCGCGGACGAGCTGGAGCGGATCGAGAGCGAGCATGGCACCAATGCCGCCGATCAGGAGGAACTGCGCGAGGCGGTCAGCCGGCTGCGCGGATCGATCGGCAATCTCAACCGCGAAGGGCGCGAGCGGCTGCGCACGGCGTTCGAGCAGGTCAACGATCACTTCCAGCGCCTGTTCAACCGGCTGTTCGAAGGGGGCGAGGCACATCTTGCGCTGATCGACAGCGACGATCCGCTTGAGGCCGGGCTGGAAATCTTCGCCCAGCCGCCGGGCAAGAAACTGCAATCGCTGACCCTGCTTTCGGGCGGCGAACAGGCGCTGACCGCCACCGCGCTGATCTTCGGCCTGTTCCTCACCAACCCGGCACCGATCTGCGTGCTGGACGAAGTCGACGCGCCGCTGGACGATGCCAATATCGACCGGTTCTGCGACCTGCTGGACGCGATGGTGCGCGAAACGCAGACCCGTTATCTGATCGTCACCCACAACGCCGTGACCATGAGCAGGATGCACCGCCTGTTCGGCGTGACGATGATCGAAAAGGGCGTCAGCCGTCTCGTCAGCGTGGACCTTGGCGGAGCAGAGGAATTGCTGGCCGCGGAATAGGCTGGCCGGCCCGAGGGGAGAATTTTTCCGACAATGTTAATGCGTTTTCCGATCAGGGCCGCCCTGCTGTGCGCCGCCCTTGCCGCATCGCCATCCCATGCGCAGGACGCCGCGCCGCCGCAGATCGCCATGAGCGATAGCGAAGAGGCCGCCCCGGACATGCCGGAACTGCTGTCGATGCGGGAGCGTGCCGAGGTCATCGACCGCATCCTGGCCAAACGGCTCGACACGGTAGTGCCGCAGATCATGCGCGAAGAGGGCATCGACATGTGGGTGCTGATGGCGCGCGAATATTTCGAGGAGCCCGTCATCGCGACCATGCTGGACGGGCAGAGCATGAGCGCGCGGCGCCGCACCATCCTGGTCTTTTACGATCCGGGCGAAGGCCAGCCGGTGGAGCGGCTGACCGTGAGCCGCTACGGGCTCGGCGATCTGTTCGAAGCGGCATGGGAGCCGGGTACGCAACCCGACCAGTGGCAGGCGGTGGCGGATATCGTGGCAGAGCGCGATCCACAGAAGATTGCGATAAACTTTTCCGACCTTAGCGCCTTTGGCGACGGGATGACGCTGAGCCAGTACCGGCTGATGAGCGCGGCGTTGCCGCAAACCTACCGCGATCGCATCGTGTCGGGGGAAACGCTGGCGACACGCTGGCTCGAGCACCGCATTCCGGAAGAGATGGAAATCTATCCCGGCATCGTGCGGACCGCGCATGCGCTGATCGCCCGCGCCTTTTCCCGCGAAGTCATCACGCCCGGAGCCACCACCGCGGCCGATGTCGAATGGTGGTACCGCGACACGTTGGCGTCGCTGGGCCTGACACCCTGGTTCCACCCGTCGGTCGGCATCCAGCGCGAAGGCGCGGAAGTGATGCTGCGCGGCGACACGGTGATCCAGCCGGGCGATCTGCTGTGGACCGACTTCGGCATCACCTATCTGCGGCTGAACACCGATACGCAGCATCTGGCCTATGTGCTGAAACCGGGCGAAACCTCCGCCCCGCAAGGGCTGACAGACGGCCTTGCCGCGACGAACCGCGTGCAGGATGCGCTGCTGGAATCGTTCGAAACCGGGCTGAGCGGAAACGAGATCCTGTCACGCGCGCGCGCCAAGGCGATCGCACAGGGACTGATGCCGTCGATCTATTCGCACCCCATCGGTTTCCACGGACACGGCGCGGGAACGCCCATCGGTTTCTGGGACAATCAGAACGGCGATCCCCGCGGCGAATACGCCCTGCGCCCCGACACCGCCTGGTCGATCGAACTGACCAGTTACAATGCCGTACCCGAATGGGGCGGACAAATGGTGGACTTCCGGTCCGAGGAAGACGCCTGGTTCGACGGTGAAAAGGTGCGGTTTCTGGATGGCAGGCAGACGGAGCTCACGCTGATCCCGTCGGAGTGATGCGAGGAGTAGGGAGTGGTTTTGGCGAGGAAAGGTGGAGCGCCAGAGGGCCGCTGCTGGGTGCATTTTCAAGCGTCGCTATCAGCTGCTTTTGGGGTGGGAAGCTGACTGGCGGCTTTGCGACACGTCTTACTGGAACGTCGTCATTAGTTACGCTAGCTTTATCCCATGCTGAATTTTCGACCTGTGACGTTTGGTGACGTCTTTATCAGCTTGTTGCTGACTGGATGCATGACCACGCAGCCTCAAGGCGGTTCGGCACGGGAGCGGGACGTATCGGTCCGGTCGTCCGAGTTTGTCACACTTCCTCCGGCAAATTCTATGTTGGGATACAAGTTTGCCGCGCTGGGTGAAATCAACCCCTCCAATCCGTTGGCAGAAGAGACGGCGGGGCAGATACTCAGCCTTTTTGGCAGGGAAGATCTGATCGCCGATACCAGCGATGACTATCAGGCAACCGGATGCTCGCCTGCGGCGTCAATGCGCGATGTTTTCGCCGAAATAGAAGATCGAGCGCGCGAGACGTCGATCGTCATTATCAACGAGAGCCATGAGCGCTCAGAGCATCGCGGTTTTACTGCCGAAGTTCTAAAGCGGCTACGCCCACTTGGTTACAACACCCTCGCGATGGAGGCGCTGGCCAATCCACTTCCTGACACGCCCGAGCGGTATTTGCCCTCGTTCTTGAGAACACCAGATTTGCCTTATTTTGAGGATGAAGATGGATACTATCTTTCGGAGGCGGCATTTGGTCGCCTTGGGAGGTTAGCAAAGGCGAAGCAATATCAAGTCCTTCCTTATGAAGCTCGCCACCGAGAGAACGAGGAAACTCTATCTGTGGATGAGCAGATTGCTCTTCGCGAGGAAGGGCAGGCAAGCAATCTCTCAAATTTTTTACGTGACCATCCCGGCACCAAGTTGATCGTGCATGTTGGTTACTCTCACGCGGTAGAAGTTCCAAAGCAAAGCGGCGCGCGTTGGATGGCTGCCCGCCTGAAAGACATGACTGGCATTGACCCGCTTACCATTTCGCAGACAACATGCCGTGGCGGGAGCGAGGGTCTTCGTTTCGCCGAGCTACCTGCAGATCAACCTGTGGGAGGCTTCGATCTTGTGGTCGATCATCCAGATGCGCAATTCGAGGGGAAGCGTCCACTCTGGCGCAAGCAGGCAGGCGATAAGGCTGTCCCCATCCAAGCGAACTTGTATCCTTCAGAAGGTTGGCGAGTAATTGAGGCGCGTCCTGTCGGCGAAAACCTCGCATCAATTCCCGTAGACCGGGTCGCTATCCGCCCCGATGAAGAGGTCGTACTGATGTTGCCACCCGGCCAGTACGACCTGAGAATTATTGACGTGCCATCCACGGTACCACCAAGCACTGGGATAGAGTAACCGTTTCAGGGAAATCTGGCGAAACGCTTCTATGTCCGCAATGGCGTCGTTAGCTAAATTTCCGCTCCTGGCCAAAACAAGCGCGAAGCTGCTAGTCCGCTATGGGGCACAGTCGCCAACAGCTGGAACGGCTGAAATGGGGTGGGGAGCGGTCATTGCGGAGGGATCGTGGGCAAGCCCTTTTCCAGAAGGGCGGCCCGCCGCTTTTCCATGTAACCGTCAAATCCCTCGCCAATCAGCCATGGCGACGTTTGCGTAAGCTGTTCGGGACGAAGCACTACCTTTCCATCCTTGTAGGACAAACGCCCCCTCACCTCGAAGTCGGCAACTGCTAGGTGGCCAGACCAGTCTTCGGAAGCGGAGTAGAGGTTCGGAATTGTGTCAGGATCGAGTTCGATGTTTACGCCACACCTGTAATCGGTGAAGTGTATTCTACCCCCGTGAGGAGGGGCCATGACGTCGATGACCTCGCCGCTCCATGCCACTTCTACTCCCTGCCAGAAGTGCCGGTTCTGTGGCATTGCGCAAATAGAGGAAGGTGCCGGTGAGCATCCGACGCAAGCTACCATTAAGAGAGCAGACGAAGCATGTTTGAGATACCCCACATGCAAAGCTTAGCTGACTGATGGACGTCTGCAATGGGTTCGTTAGCCGATCGTCCACTCTGACCGAAATTGGGGTGGAATGCGGACATGAAGACGAGCCCAATCGGGGGCTAAAATGCGCAATTTAAGAATAAACCTTCGGGGCCGCTTAGCTTGGCGGCAAATTTATGGCCATTTATTATCGTGAAAATCTCATCCACTCCCACTCCCGGTCGGTAGTGATAACCGTTTATGTCGCCAAAGATATTGACGCAGGACACTTCGGATGACGACGTAGTTTGGTCGCGCGACGCCCTGCAATCCAGCCCATTGCCTGTCCATTCTTTCCCTTGAAGCAGGCGAGCGTTGATGGCGCCGTAATTCCGAACGAAGACATCTACTCCACTCCTAGTTGCGTGGAAGAAGAGGTGATCAACATCCGCCGAGTGAATGCCTGGCCCAGATACGGTATATCCATCATCTTCATCGAGTATTGTGATGACAGTGCCAGCCGCATCAACATAATGAAAAGCTTTACCCGTAACATCACAGGCTTCATCACCTAGCGAACGATTATAGCTATGTTCGCAACTGGTCGTCAGGACGACCCCAACCAACGCAACACAAAGCTTCCAAATCGCTTCCATAAAATCCCCCTAGAGAGCGGTAGGCTAGCGATAGACGCCGATAGTCCGCAATCGGGTCGTTTGCTGACTGTCCGCTCTTGGCAAGGTGCTAAACTGTCGCGAATTGAGGTCGGAAGCAGGCATCTTGCTCGACAGCACTTCGCGGTCAAGCGAATGAAAATGTGGATGAACTTGCTTCTTTGTTCCGCCGTTCTCTCGGCAGTGCTCGTTGCAATTCGCGAGCCATCTTCGGTGATCGAAGAAGATCCCGAGGCCCCCTATTCGGGCCGACTTTACCTCGGCACGGCAACCACGGCATCGCGGCCCTACGCTCCGGAGCCGTGAGAAATCGGTTTCAGGCCGCGAGGGCTGCCTTGAGATCGTTGCGGATTGCTTCGAGTTGGCGGAGTAGGTCAGCGGCTGGCGGCGATTCCGGCGCTGCCGCTCCCTGCGGTGCCGCCTGCTGATCGGACGCGCCGCGCAAGGCGGCTTTCGCGCCTTTCAGCGTATAGCCTTCGCGATTGACGAGGCGCTCGATGCGTTCGACCAGTTCGATATCTTCGGGCCGGTAATAGCGCCGCCCGCCGCTGCGGGTGAGCGGCCTGAGCGTGGGGAACTGCTGTTCCCAATAACGCAGCACATGCGGTTTGATGCCGGTGGCCTTGGCGACTTCGCCGATGGTGCGCAGAGCGCCGCTGTCCTTACCGTCGTCGAAACTCGCCATGCGGATATCCTCAGCCGTTCGCGATCCGCTCTTTCAGGAGCTGACTGGCGCGGAAGGTCATCACGCGGCGCGGCGTGATCGGCACTTCGACCCCGGTCTTGGGATTGCGGCCGACCCGTTCCGACTTGTCGCGCAGAACGAAGCTGCCGAAACCGGAGATCTTCACGTTTTCGCCATCGGACAGAGCATCGCAGATCTTGGCCAGGATCGCTTCGACCATGTCGAGCGATTCAGCGCGGCTGAGACCCATCTTGCGGTTGATGGTTTCAGCGAGGTCGGCCCGTGTCAGTGTGCCTACGGAACGCGTAATATTCATTCTTTCTTTCCCCCCAGATGCGACCCTGAGCGAGAATGCGACCCAAATTCAAACTTCGCCAAGCAATATAGAGGTTTGCCGCAGTTCTGGCAAATCGGCTCGGCGTATTTTTGGCCGCACCTACATACGTGCGAGCGATGCGCCCCATGTGAAGCCGCCACCCATCGCTTCGAACATGACGAGATCGCCCTGTTTGATGCGACCGTCCTGCACGGCCGTGTCGAGCGCCAGCGGCACGGACGCGGCCGAGGTGTTGGCGTGACGATCGACGGTGACGACCACCTTTTCGGATGGCAAATCGAGTTTGCGCGCGGTGGCATCGAGAATGCGGGCATTGGCCTGATGCGGCACCACCCAGTCGATGTCCGCGGCATTCATACCGGTTTCTTCGAGCACTTCGCGCAGCACATCGGCCAGATTGACCACGGCGTGGCGGAAAACCTCGCGGCCCTTCATGCGCAGCTTGCCGACGGTACCCGTAGTGGACGGTCCGCCGTCGACATAGAGCATGTCCTTGTGCGCGCCTTCTGCATGGAGGCGGCTGGCGAGGATGCCCGGGCCGTCTTCGGCCACGTCCTTCGCCTCGAGCACGATTGCGCCCGCGCCATCACCGAAGAGTACGCAGGTCGTGCGATCGTCCCAGTCGAGAATGCGGCTGAAAGTTTCGGACCCGATCACCAGCGCCTTCTTCGCCATGCCGGTCCGCAGCAGCGAATCGGCTGTGGCCAGCGCGTAAAGGAAGCCCGAACACACGGCCTGGACGTCGAAGGCGACACCGCCGCCGCAACCCAGAGCCGCCTGAACCTGCGTGGCCGTGGCGGGAAAGGTATGGTCGGGCGTGGCCGTGGCCAGAATGATCAGGCCGATTTCGCCAGCGTCGACCCCTGCCGCAGCAAGCGCCTTGCGCGATGCGTCGATAGCGAGGGTGGAGGTGGTTTCGCCTTCACCAGCGATGTAGCGTTGGCGGATACCCGTGCGCTCGACGATCCAGTCGTCGCTGGTATCCACACGTTCAGCCAGATCGGCATTGCTGACGCAATTGGCCGGCAGCGCCGAGCCGGTTCCCGTGATTACGGAGCGGATCACTTGGCTGCCAATCCTTCTGTGCCGACTGCGGCAAGATCGTGTTTGATGCGGTTGGTAATGTCGTCCTCCAGCAGCCGGGCAGCAACCTCGACAGCGTTGGCGACGCCCTTGGCATTGGCGCTGCCGTGGCTTTTCACCACCACACCGTTGAGGCCGAGGAAGACCGCGCCATTGTGATTGTTGGGATCGAGATGGTGGCGCAGCAATTCGGTGGCAGGGCGCGACACGAGGAAGCCGATCTTGGAACGCACGCTGGAAGTGAATGCCTGGCGCAGCAGATCGGTCACGAACCGTGCCGCCCCTTCGATGGCCTTGAGAGCGATATTGCCGGAAAAACCGTCACACACGACCACATCGCATTCGCCGCGATTGATCTTGTCAGCTTCGACATAGCCTTCGAAGTCCATGGCAAGACCGGTCGCGGCGCGCAGCGCTTCGGCGGCGGCCTGGATATCTTCGGTGCCCTTGGTTTCTTCGGTACCGATGTTGAGCAGGCGCGTGCGCGGCCGTTCACGCCCCGTAACGACGCGGGCATAGGCAGCCCCCATGATGGCGAACTGGACCAGATTGCGCGCATCGCATTCGCGATTGGCGCCAAGGTCCAGCATGACCACATCATTATCGGTAAGCGTCGGGAGCAACGCGGCAAGCGCCGGCCGATCAAGACCGGGCATGGTGCGCAGCGCAAGCTTGCTCATCGCCATCAGCGCGCCGGTATTGCCGGCACTGACCGCAGCGCCGGCATCGCCCTGCTTCACGGCATTGACCGCCAGACCCATGCTGGTGGTCTTTGCGCGGCGCAAGGCGCGGCTCGGCAGCTCGTCGCCGCCGACCACGTCGTCGCTGTGCAGGATCTCGGAGGCCCCAGCCATGCCGGGATGGGATTCGAGCGCGGCCTTGATCCGCGCTTCGTCACCCACCAGCAGGAACTTGAACTTGTCATGGCGGCGCCGCGCAAGCGCAGCCCCTTCGACCATGACGCGCACGCCTTCATCACCGCCCATCGCATCAACGGCGATACGCGGCAGACTCATGCGGATTCTCCGGCTTTGCTGACGGTCTTAAAGACCGACGGCGATGATTTCGCGACCGTTATAGTAGCCGCAGTGCGGGCACAGATTGTGCGGACGCTTGAGTTCACCGCAGTTCGAGCATTCGTGATGCGCTTCAACCTTGAGCGAATCATGCGCACGGCGATTGCCGCGACGGTGGGGCGATACTTTCCTCTTGGGGACGGCCATGGCGGCACCTGTTCCTCAAACAATTTCAATCAATTTCGGTGGCCGCCCTAGGGGATGGTCCGGCACCGCACAAGAGCGCGTGAACCCGAATATCCCGACCGTGGCGGTGAAGGCGCGCGCTATAGCGAAATTCACAGGGGATGCAACCCGTCTCGCTGCCTGATCGGCATTGCGCGGCGCGAACCATCACCCTAGCACCCCAGATGGGTCTCCGGTGGAGAGATCGCAAGGGAAGGACAAACATGGGCGTTATCCTGCCGGTTACACTGACCGCGGCTGCAGCAGCGGCAATCATAAATCTCTGGCTGAGCATTCGCGTAGGCCAGATGCGCATGGCGACGAAGATTTCCGTCGGCGACGATGGCGGCGGCCCGCTGACCGCCCGGATGCGGGCGCAGCTCAACTTCGTGGAGAATACGGCCTTCGTACTGGTGCTGGTCGCGGGCATAGAACTGGCAGGCCGCGGGAATCCCTGGCTGGCCTGGGTGGTTGCCATCTACATGCTGGGCCGTGTCGCCCACGGTTTCGGTATGGACGGAGGGACGCTGGGCAAAGGTCGCTCCATCGGGACGATCATGACGATGGTGACACAGCTCGGACTGGCGGCGGTAGCCGTGCTGATCGTGCTTGGCGTGATGTAGATTCTGCAGGCCGGGACATGCCTCCCGGCCCGGCACAGTATCAGGAGAGCGCGTAGTCGCTGACGAAGGCGTTGGTCTTGCGTTCCTGCCCGAATGTGCTGGTGGGGCCATGACCGGGGATGAAGGTCACATCGTCGCCCAGTGGCCAGAGCTTCTGCGTGATCGCATCGATCAGGTCCTGGTGATTGCCCATGGGGAAATCGGTACGCCCGATGCTGCCCTGGAAGAGAACGTCGCCGACGACGGCAAACTTGCTGGGGCGATGGAAGAAAACCACGTGGCCGGGCGTGTGGCCGGGGCAGTGGATGACCTCCAGCGTCAGATCGCCCACAGTAACGGTGTCGCCATCTTCGAGCCAGCGGTCGGGTTCGAAAACCTGACCGTTCACGCCGTATTTTGCGCCGTCATCATCCAAGCGGCTGATCCAGAAACGATCAGCTTCCTGCGGCCCTTCGATGGGCAGGCCGAGTTCCTTGGCCAGCACCCCGGCTTCGCCGCAGTGGTCGATATGACCATGAGTGATGAGAATCTTTTCCAGTTCGACACCGGTCTTTGCCACGGCGGCCTTCACCTTGTCCAGATCGCCGCCCGGATCGATCAGCGCGCCCTTGTTGGTCGCAGTGCACCAGATCAGCGAGCAATTCTGCTGCAGAGGGGTGACCGGGACGATACCGGCTTTCATCGGGGGCTTGCTTGCAGTGTCGGTCATGCGGGCTGAAATGGCTGCGCGCCTACCCTTTTGCAAGCGCGCATTGCCATTGCCGCCCGCGTATCAGAGGCGACGGAAATCGGTGATCCGACCGCTTCTGTCGAAGGTGCAGCCGAAGCGATCGCGATCGCCACGGCGCGTTTCCATACGCCCGGTGACCACTACCCTATCGCGGCTTTCCTGATTGACAGAGTTGATCGAAACTCGCCCGTAGCGCGAAGCTTCACGCCCGCAGGCGTTGACAGCGGCGCGTTCGAAATCGTCGCGACCATTATAGCCATATCCGTAATCGGAACCGTAGCCATCCGAGCCGCCGCCAATTCCGCCGAGGCCGTAACTTGCGCAACCGGACAGCGACAGTGCGCCGGCGATAGCGATGGGAAGTAGAGCCTTGCGCATACGATGTCTCCTCGTGTGATGTCCCTGCCACATCCACCGGAGCGCCAGGAGTATGGGAGTTACGTCGTCACCCGGCGTTTGTTCCATTTGCGCATGCTCGCCACCCTGGACACCACGATCCACAGAGGAGTTAGGCATAGGGTCAAAGCCTGCCCCCTTTCCACACGACCCGACCGATGACCTCGATTTCGTCGCGCGCCAGTTCGATCGGCGCATAGGCATCGTTGGCGCTGATCAGCGCGATGTCGCCGGGACCGCGGGACTGGACCTGCTTGACGTGAAGCGCATCGCCGATGCGGACCACGAACACTCCCTCCCCGCCCCGCTTGTTGCGATCGACGAAGATCTCGTCACCCGAACGTAGCAGCGGTTCCATGCTGTCGCCTTCGACCCGGATAGCGGTCAGGTCGGCGCCCTCCAGCCCCATCTCGCGCAGCCAGCGGCGGGAGAACTGAAAGGAGTCATAGGAAATTTCCTCTGCACTGAAGGCACCCGGCCCGGCCGAAGCCTCCAACGGCAGGCGCGGCACCTGCACGAAGCCTTCAGTGTCGCCCGAGTCCTGCATTCTCGAGGAGCGGGGCCGGACGATCTCCCGCGTGGCGATCACCTCGTGATCGACGCCCAGGAATTCGGCAATCTTCATCAGGTCCGGCTCGTCCAAATGCCGGGGGCTACCACGACCGACATATTGGTGCAGATAGGCCGGATTACGCCCGATCAGGCGGGCCAGGGCCGACAGACTGTGACCCTTCTCACGGATGATCTCCCGCAACCGTGCGCGGGCATAGCGTTCCTCGGGCTCGTACCGATCGAGCGGTTCGACAAAGTCCATGACCGGCCTCCTTGTTGGTTGGTTCGCGGAAAAATCCTATATCATAGTATTTTTCCTAGACAAGTAGGATTTCGATTGGAACAAATACGGAACACGGCGAGCGATTCGTCTGTCAGACCAGCCTACCGGGAGCCTTCGCATGCTGATCCGATCCGTCGAGAAATTCCTCAGGCAGCACAAAATGCCGGCCACCAAATTCGGCCGACTGGCCATTCAGGACCCGCGATTCGTGCTCGATTTGCGGATGGGTCGCGAACCGCGCGACCGCACCGAGCAACGCATCCGCGGGTTCATGGCAGGCTTCGAAGCTGCCCGCACTGTCACCCCCGCCGCCCAGGAGACTGCCCATGTTGCTTGAGAGTAATTCAGCCAGATCGCCCCGGCCCCGCCGGACGGCTGCGGATCGTGTTCGCAAGGCTCTCGCCGAACTGCATGGCGGCCACGGGGAAGCACTCACCCATATGGAGAAAGCGTGGGCGAGCATCACTTTCGCTGGCACCCGCCATTCGCTCAAGCTTGTGTTCGCGGGAGCGGACGCCGTCGCGACTGGCGAAGTGCTCGTCGCGGAACTGCCAGAACACGAATTTGCCATTCCCGGCCAGATCGTTGCGGACGCAGCGATATTAGAGGTCGAGCATCGGCTGATACCCGAGCCGCGGCTGATGGTGCAGTGCGAACTGCTGTTGCTGGAGGAGAGTTGATTCGTCCGGCAACGCGACGGGGTCAGTTTCGGCGGACGACGAGATTCCTGATTTCGGTCATGTCTTCCATGGCGAATTTGATCCCTTCGCGGCCCAGACCCGAATCCTTCACGCCGCCGTACGGCATGTTGTCCACCCGGTAGCTGGGCACGTCGTTGATAACCACACCGCCCACTTCGAGCCGGTCCCACGCATCGAACATCTTGAACAGGTCCCGCGTGAAGAGGCCCGCCTGCAGACCGAACGTGCTTCGGTTAACCTCTGCCAGCGCATCGTCGAAGTCGGAGAATTTCTGGAGGATGGCAAGCGGGCCAAAGGCTTCTTCGTTGAGCGCCTTGGCATCCTTGTGCACGTTTTCGAGCAGTGTGGCTTCGAGCATGTTGCCCTTGCAGCCGCCGCCGGTCAGCAGGCTGGCGCCGCCATCGATGGCATCGTCAATCCACCCCTTGAGCCGGCTCGCTTCCTTTTCCGAGATCATCGGTCCGATAAAGGTATCGCGGTCCTTGGGATCGCCCGCGACCAGACTCTTGGTCTTCTCGACCATCATATCGCGGAACCGGTCGTACACGTCTTCGTGAATGATGATCCGCTGGACGCCGATGCAGCTCTGCCCGCTCTGATAGAATGCGCCGAAGATGATCCGTTCCAGCGCGTCATCCAAATCGGCATCCCGGTCGACAACGACCGCAGCATTCCCGCCGAGTTCGAGCACCACCTTCTTCTTGCCCGACTTGGCCTTGAGCGCCCAGCCAACGGCAGGCGAGCCAGTGAAGCTGAGCAGCTTCAGCCGCTCGTCTTCGGTAAACATATCGGCGCCGTCGCGATGGGCTGGCAGAATCGAGAAGGCCCCTTCCGGCAAATCCGTTTCCGCCAGAACTTCGCCCATGATGATGGCGCCAAGCGGGGTCATGCTGGCAGGCTTCATCACGAACGGGCAGCCCACGGCGATGGCGGGGGCAACCTTGTGTGCAGCGAGATTCAACGGGAAATTGAACGGCGAGATGAAGCTACAGGGCCCGACCGGAACGCGTTTCCAGATCGCCTGATAGCCCTTCGCCCGTTCTGAAATGTCGAGCGGCATGACTTCGCCATACATCCGCACCGATTCTTCGGCCGCGATACGGAACGTGTCGATCAGGCGCGTGACTTCGCCTTCGCTGTCCTTGATCGGCTTGCCCGCTTCGACGCAAAGGGCATAGGCCAGCTCGTCGAAGCGTTCCTTGAAGCGATCGACACAGTGCTGCAGCACCGCCTGCCGTTGGTAGCTGGCGAGCTTCGCCATCGGTTCCGTGGCCTGCACCGCCCCCGCGATCGCCTGATCGATGATTTCGGGCGTCGCCAGGGCGGTCCGGAAGGCGACCTTGCCGGTGAACTTGTCCGTCACCTCGAGATCGGTGTTCGGCTGCTGCGCCTTGTTGTTCAGATAGAGCGGGTAGGTTTCCTTGAGGCTGGGCATGTGATCTCCTGTTCGGAGCATCAACGGCGCGACAAGCGGGAGCGTTCCGTCAGTAGCCGAGCTCGAGGTCGAGCTGCGGCTGGACGGGTTCGCCCTTGTGCCAGCGTTCGAGGTTTTCGATGAAGCGATCGGCGGACCGCTGGAACATCTTCGTCTGCGCCCTGCCAGACAGGTGCATGGTGACCTGCGCATTGCCAAGTTCCCACAAGGGGTGATCTTCGGGCAGTGGTTCGGGATCCGTCACGTCGAGCAGTGCCGCTTCGATCTTTTCTTCCCTCAGGGCAGCGACCAGTGCTTCCTGATCGACGACATCGCCGCGGGCGATGTTCACCAGCACACCGTTCGGGCGCATTGCAGCAAGTTCCAGCGCGCCGATCATGTGCTTCGTTTCGGGAGTGGATGGCACGGCCAGCACGACCCAGTCGAATTCGCCCAGTTTCTGGCGCCATTCGCCCGGACGAAGCGCACCGTCGGCACCCGAACGGCGCACGGGAACGACCGTCATGTCGAAGGCTTCGAGGCGTGTCTTGATCAGCGAACCGATGGCGCCCATGCCGAGCAGAAGCACACGCTCGCCCGACAATTCCCGCTTGCCCGGACTGTCACGCAGCCATTCATGACGATCCTGCGCCCGCACCACATCGCGATATCCCTTGGCATGGGAGAGCATGAGCATGACGACATATTCGGCGATGGTGATGGCATTGATGCCGACCCCGTTCGTGACGACCACACCGCGTTCTTTCAGAATGTCGAGAGGCATGAAGTCGAGCCCGGCATAGATCGAATTCAACCATTTGAGGTTGGTCGCCGCCCGGGCAATTTCGATCATGGGTTCTTTTTCATTGAGATCGAACCAGCCGATCGCTGCCTGCGGCGCGAAATCCAGCGCCTGTTCCTTGCTGGTGAACCACAGCGGCTCGACCCATTCGGGAAGGCGCGGTTCGACCAGTGGGCGGATCATGGCGGACAGGGCGGCTTTGGTCATCGATTTCTCCTCGACGCCTGTCATTGCCGCTCAGAAACTATTTCGCAAACCGTTCCTTGCGACGGGTAGCGATGTCGAGGATTGCTTCCGCAACTTCGCCGGCATTGCGCAGCACGTGGCTGGGCGGAACCTGCATGATGTCGACCTTGTGCCGATCCTGCCATCGTTCGCGCGCGGCATCGTCCCGTGGGCGGAACGGATCGTCATCCACTTCGATGGCGAGATGCGCCTCTTCGCAATAGAACGGCAGAACGAAATCCTCTGCCGGATGGTCGCGGACGAAAAACAAGCCCTGCGGCGTGTCTTTCAGATGTTGCCACAGGAGTGCTTGCGGATCGGCCTTCGTCAAAGCTTCCATTCCCATCCGAGAGGATCACCATCCATAACCTCTACGCCACCGTCTGCAAGACTTTCCCGAATCGCGTCCGACGCGGCGAAATCCTTGGCTACGCGCGCTTCCTTGCGGCGGAACAGTTCGGCCTCGATCTCGGCTTCGGTAATCCGGGCATCGCTGGGGCGAATGCGAAGATCTGTACGGGTCAGGCCGAACAGGCCCAGTCCCAGGACCCGATCCATCTCTTCGATGACAGCGCGCTTTACACTGGCGTCGACCTTTTTCATCGCCAGCGTCTCTTCCAGAGCGACCAGGGCGACCGCCGTGTTCAGATCATCCGACATGGCGGCTGCGAACTTGTCCCGCACGGCTGCAAATTTCGGGTGCGAAGGATCGCCTGCGGACGCGTCCTGCAGCTTTTCCGCCGCCATGACGATCCGCTTCAACCGCGTGAGGGCGGCCCCAAGCCCCTCCCACGAAAACTCCAGCTCGCTGCGGTAATGCGCCTGGAGGCACATCATGCGGTAGGCGAGCGGGTGGTAGCCCTTGTCGATCAGCAATTGCAGACGCAGGAATTCTCCCGAGCTTTTCGACATCTTCCCCGACCGTTCGACGAGGAAGTTGTTGTGCATCCAGATCTTCGCGCCCGAATGGGTCGCCACGTCGAGCCCGCCACAACCGCAGAAGGCCTGGTTCTGCGCGATCTCGTTGGGGTGATGGATTTCGCGGTGATCGATGCCTCCGGTATGGATATCGAAGGGGAAGCCGAGCAGCTTTTCGCCCATGACCGAGCATTCGAGATGCCAGCCGGGCGCGCCCTTGCCCCACGGACTGTCCCATTCCATCTGCCGTGTCTCGCCCGCAGGTGTCTTGCGCCAGATGGCGAAATCAGCCGCGTTGCGCTTGCCCTCTACTGTTTCGATCCGGCCCTCACCCTCTTCGGTCACCGCGCGAGCAAGCCTCCCGTAATCGGCGACTGTCGACACGTCGAAATAGAGGCCGGTGTCGAGTTCGTAACAATGCTTGTCGGCAATTCCCTTTGCGAAATCGATCATCTCGTCGATGTAATCGGTCGCCACCGACCACTTGGTCGGCTCGCGGATGTTGAGCGCCTTCACGTCCGCCCAATAGGCTTCGGTGTAATGCTTGGCGATGTCCCAGATCGACTCCGCCTTGGCCGCAGCCATCTTTTCCATCTTGTCTTCGCCCGCATCGCCATCATCGGTCAGATGACCCACGTCGGTGATGTTGATGATGTGGGTGAGCTCGTAGCCCTTCCAGCTCAGCGTGCGGCCAAGGACATCGGCAAAGACGTAGGCGCGCATGTTGCCGATATGGGGATAGTTGTAGACCGTCGGCCCGCAGCTGTAGACGCGCGCTTCCCCCTCGTGAACGGGCCGGAATTCCTCCAGTTTGCGGGTGAGCGAATTGAACAGCTTCAGGGGCGCGTCGGTCATGAAACGCGCATTAGGTGGCGGCACGCCTACTGCCAACCCTCCCAGCGCACGCTCTCGTCGGTCCCGGCGCGTTTGACGTCGAAATTGTTCACCGGCGCTTCTGTATCGCGGTAGCCGATTGCCATGCCGCAGAAGAAGATGTGGTCTTCGGGAATGTCGACCACTTCGCGGATCTGCGGCGAATAGACCGCCCAGGCTTCCTGGAAGCAGCAATCGAGCCCTTCCTCGCGCAGCAGCAGGGCGATGGTCTGCAGCCACATACCGATATCACTCCACTGTGGAGGCCCCATGTATTTCGGCGTGTGGACCAGCATCAATACGGGTGCCCCGAAGGCCTGGAAATTGCGTGCGAACCACATCAGGCGCTTGGCCTTCTCCTCACGGGAGATTTCGAGCGCGCCGTACATATCTTCGCCCACCCCGCGGCGGCGTTGTTCGTAGGCGCCATCCAGTTCGGGGGGATAGACGTGATATTCGGGCGCATGCGCCGCGCGGCCCTTGGGAAATTCCTCCGCAATCCGGTCGAACAACTTTTGCAGCGGATCGCCGGTCAGGAGGATGCCGTGCCACGGCTGGGTGTTGCCACCCGACGGTGAACGCTGCGCCTTTTCTAGGATACGTGCCAGCATTTCACGCTCGACAGGCGTGTCGAGAAATGCGCGGACGGAACGGCGCGACTGAACGGCTTCGGTGACGTTCATCTGAATGCTGAAATCACGATCAGTATTGCCCCAATGCTCATACCCACAAGGCTGACAGCACGTAACTTTGTGATTGTTGCATGTTCTGGTGGAGGATACGCCTCCAATTGCCGCCGTTCTTCAAAATAGCTTTCGGACGCACCGGCCTTTAATTCGTTCAGCCTCTTCCGCCACCCTTCTACGCTAGCGACATTTTTCTCAGGCCGCCAAAGACCGGATAAAGACCAAATAATTATTAGCATGCCGGTGAGTGCTAGCGTCCAATCCATTCAGCCGTCCACCTCGAACAAATCCGCCAACTGCTCGATGATGGTCCCGCCAAGCTGCTCCACATCCATGATCGTCACCGAACGCTTGTAGTAACGGGTGACGTCATGGCCGATGCCGATCGCGGCAAGCTGGACGGGGGACTGCTTCTCGATCCAGTCAATGACCTTGCGCAAATGTCCCTCGAGATAACCGGCCTGGTTTACGCTCAACGTGCTGTCGTCGACCGGCGCGCCATCGGAAATGACCATCAGGATGCGGCGGTCCTCGGGGCGGCGCAGCAGGCGATCATGCGCCCACAGCAGCGCTTCGCCGTCGATGTTCTCTTTCAGCAGACCTTCGCGCATCATCAGGCCGAGATTGCGGCGCGCACGGCGCCAAGGCTCATCCGCCTTCTTGTAGAGAATATGCCGTAGATCATTGAGGCGACCGGGATTGGCAGGCCGCCCATCGGCCAGCCACATCTCGCGGCCCTGCCCGCCCTTCCAGGCGCGGGTTGTAAAGCCCAGAATTTCGGTCTTCACGCCGCACCGCTCCAGCGTGCGCGCAAGTATGTCGGCACTGATTGCGGCAATGGAAATCGGCCGACCACGCATCGAACCCGAATTGTCGATCAGCAGCGTGACGACCGTGTCCTTGAACTCGGTATCGCGCTCCATCTTGTAGCTAAGTGCGTGACCGGGGCTGACGACCACCCGCGTCAGACGCGCGGCATCGAGCAGGCCTTCTTCCTGATCGAAATCCCAGCTGCGGTTCTGCTGCGCCATGAGGCGGCGCTGTAGGCGATTGGCAAGACGTGTAACCACGCCCTGCAATCCGGCGAGCTGGCTGTCGAGATAGGTCCGCAACCGGTCGAGTTCTTCGTTATCGCACAGTTCCGGTGCTTCGACGATCTCGTCGAATTTCTCGGTGTAGGCCTTGTATTCGAAAGTATCGGGAAGATCGGTCCATGGCCGATTTGGCCGGACGGGCTGCATGCCTTCTTCGCCGTCGTCCGAAGGGTCGCCGTCGGCCATTTCCTGCTCGCCATCGACTTCCTGATCGGCATCCCCTTCCGCCTCACCGTCGGTGACTTCGCTGCGCGCATCGGCAGCCTGCGGCTCGGCCCCGCCTTCGTCTTCCTCGTCGGCTTCCTGTTCTTCCGGGTTTTCGCCTTCTTCGTCCTCGCCATCTTCGGCATCGGTCGGTTCGGGACTATCGGGAAGGGTAAGGTCGAGATGCCGCAGCATATCGAGCGTCAGATCCTGGAAGGCGCGCTGATCGTCGAGGGCATCGGCGAGCCCGTCCATATCGGTGCCGATCTTTGCAAGAATATCGTCTCGAACCAGATCGACGGCCGCTTGAGCCCGTTCGGGGATCGCCTCGCCGGTCAAAGCCTCGCGCAGCATCAGCGACAGCGCCGTGGGAAGCGGTACGTCTTTCGCTTCGTCCGCGCGCACTATCGGATCCGACGCCGTACGGAGCTTTACTGCCGAATTCAGATTATCGCGAATGCCTGCATAGTGGGTCGAACCGATCGCCTCATAGCGAACTTGTTCGACGGCATCGTAACAAGCGCGTGCGATGGGCTCTGGCGGCGCGCCCTTGTTATGAAGCGCCTCGTTATGATGGCGCAGCTTCAGCGCGAAGCTGTCAGCGAAACCGCGCGCCTCGATCGCCTGATCACGGGGAAGATTTCGGCCAGGCAGCGGGACACGGAAATTCTTACCCGATTGCGCAGGAGCATCCGCGCTCCACGCCACCTCGACCTCAGGCTCGTTCGCGAGCGCGCGCGACGCGCTCGTCAGCGCCTGTTTGAAACGGTCGAGGGGCGTCTGGTCGGTCATTTACTGCGTCGGAATGCTTTGACCGGTCTTCGCCCAGTCGGCGACGAAGCCCTCGATGCCCTTGTCGGTCAGGATATGCTTGAACAGACCCTTGATTACGGCAGGCGGCATGGTGGCGACATCGGCCCCGATCAGCGCGCTCTTGAGCACGTGAACCGGGTTGCGAACCGAGGCGACGAGAATTTCCGTCGCGAAATTGTAGTTGTTATAAATCTGGCGAATATCGGCGATAAGCTCCATGCCGTCGAAGCCATTATCGTCATGCCGCCCCACGAAAGGCGAAACGAAGGTCGCCCCCGCCTTGGCTGCGAGCAGCGCCTGATTGGCCGAGAAACACAGCGTGACGTTGACCTGTGTGCCGTCGCCGGTCAGCTTCTTGCAGGTCTTCAGGCCGTCGATCGTCAGCGGAACCTTGATACAGACATTGTCGGCGATCTTTCGCAGCGTTTCCGCTTCCTTCATCATCGTGTCGTGATCGAGCGCGACGACTTCAGCACTCACCGGCCCATCCACGATGTCGCAGATTTCCTTGGTCACTTCCATGAAATCGCGGCCCGACTTTGCGATCAGCGACGGATTGGTGGTGACGCCATCGAGCAGGCCGGTGTCGGCCATTTCCCTGATGTCGGCGATGTCGGCAGTGTCGACGAAGAATTTCATGGATTCGCGCTCCGGAAGGCGTTTGAAGTTGTGTCCTGCTGCAAGGGCATAGCGCGCAGCGAGTCAAGACTTGCGGCTAGGCTGGCCCACGGATCGGATGCATCGTCGCGCTCGACCAGAAAGTGTCGCACACCCTGTCGCTGCGCCTGAATGATGATTTGAGCCAGCGGCAGCGTGCCTTCGCCCACATCGGCCATGCTTCCGTCACCCGCCATATCCTTGAGATGAAGATGGGTGACCCGATCGGCATGCCGTCGAAGGAAACGCAGAGAATCTTCGCCCGCATAGGCCAGCCAATATGTGTCCAGTTCGAAGCCGATACGCGGATCGAGCTCGTCCATGAGCAGATCGATGGGACGGATCCCGTCTATCTCTGCAAACTCGAAATCATGGGCGTGATACGCGATCCGCACGCCTTCCCGCTCTGCCAGGTCGGCGATCAGGTTCAGTTGTTCCACCCAGTCTCGCCATTGAGCCAAGGTTTGACGCTGATCTTCAGGCAACCAGGCGAGAATGAGTGTATCGCTGCATAGCGCCCTGGTTTCCGCGATTGCAGCCGCCGGATCCGTACGCAGCAACGGCCAATCTGCATGCACAGCCGCAACTCGCAGTTCCAGCGCACGCGTTTGCTGACAAATCGCCTCAGGCTTGGCCCCGAAGGTCCCGGCAATTTCCACCTCGCGATACCCCAGATCGGCAACGCGACGCAGCGTTGCGAGAGGATCGGCCGCCATGCTTTCACGCACCGTGTAAAGCTGCGCGCCGACGATCGGGCCGGGCTCGATCACAGGTGTGCTACAGGCTGTGGTGCCCAGAAGGAAAGCGGCGAGAAGGGTTCGCATGGATGT
The DNA here is from genome assembly GCF_019711555.1 of Qipengyuania pacifica. Lineage (NCBI taxonomy): Bacteria > Pseudomonadati > Pseudomonadota > Alphaproteobacteria > Sphingomonadales > Erythrobacteraceae > Qipengyuania > Qipengyuania pacifica. The sequence continues at coordinate 387,091 of NZ_JAIGNQ010000002.1, forward strand.
TCTATGCCATTCCGCGCCCGGCGCGCCCAGCCGTCTAGATCAATATTGCGCAGCGGCTCCAAACACGCCGATGATCAGAGGATCACGTGTCGCCCTCGGATCACGGCGGATCGCCGCTTCCTCCGCACCGATTTCCCGCCAGATCGTGTTGTCCAGACTGGTCGCGAAACGATTGGTCGCCCCAGCGAAATCAACACCCGTCAGCCCCTGGATGAGTTCGCCGACCAGAGGGTCCTGCGAAATGCGTATCGCCTGGCCCAGTTCCGGCACCATCGCTTCCACCAGCGTGGCCCCCATCGAACCGCGCAGGAACGTGGTCGCCGCCGTCGGCCCGCCGCGCACAAGGTCGAGAGCATTGTTGATGCCAATTACACGAACGGCATCGGTAACCAGCGGTGCGGCCCGCGCTGCTCCATCATAGGCGATGTCGCCGAATGCGCGGTCCAGCCGATCCTTGAACAGGGCCGAGGTCAGTATCCGCGACAGGACATCCCCGCGGGCGCCCAGCAGATTATTGAAACCGACCTGTGCAACCTGCTGGTCCCAGAACCCGTCCGCCTGCAGCATGCGTGCGAAGGCCCGCTCGCTCGACAGGAACAGCATACGCTGCACGGCATCGACGAGACTGAAGCGCGGCACCGACGTACAGGCCGGCAGCAAAAGCAGCCCGCCCGATGCCGCCATGCCGCCAAGCAGGGCACGTCGCCCGGTGGGTTTCACGAGAATATCATTCATATTGTTGGTCCTCATTTCATCCCACCCTTGTTTCCATAGCCTTGCGCCGCCCATATGGCCGAGCGATGAACCGCGTGCGCTGCCTTGTCCTCAATGCTGCCTTGGGCCCCCTTGATTACAAGGTGCCGGAAGGCCTTAGGGTCGAACCCGGATCGGTGGTCGAATGCCCGCTCGGACCGCGGACAGTGATCGGAATCGTCTGGGAGGCCGAACGGCTGCCGGGAACCGAGGTTCCGGCCGAAAAGCTGCGACCGCTACGCGGTATACTACCCGTCCCGCCGCTTTCGGCCCCTCTGCGCCGCCTGATCGAATGGACAGCCGATTACTACGTCGCTTCTCTCGCCGGGGTGGCAAGAATGGCGCTGTCGTCCGGGGGCGCGCTGAAGGGCCCGGCGACGATGACCGAATATCGCCTCACCGGCGGCTTGCCGGAACGCATGACGCCCCAGCGCCAGGCAGCCATCGACGCACTGGACGGCGAGCAGGCCAATATCCGCGAACTGTCGGGCATTGCAGGCGTGTCCGAAGGAGTCCTGCGCGGGCTGGTCAATCAGGGCGTGCTCGAACCTGTCGAGGTGGATTGCGACCGGCCTTACGACACTGCACGCCCGGATTTCGTACAGGTCGATCTGAGCGCTGAGCAGCAGGCTGTCTCCGACGTGTTCTCCGCTGCGGTGCGCAAGCGGGACTTCGCACCGTTCCTGCTCGATGGGGTAACCGGATCGGGCAAGACGGAAACCTATTTCGAACCTGTGGCGGAAGCCTTGCGCATGGGGCGGCAGGTGCTTGTGCTGCTGCCCGAAATCGCCTTGACCGAGAACTTCCTCCACCGGTTCGAAGAACGCTTCGGCGCTGCCCCCATCCTGTGGCATTCCTCGCTCAAGTCGACCGAGCGCAGGCGTGCCTATCGCGCGGTTTGCGAAGGCTCGGCGCAGGTGGTGGTCGGCGCGCGTTCTGCCCTGTACCTGCCGTTCGCAAAGCTCGGGCTGATAGTCGTCGACGAAGCGCATGAGACGAGTTTCAAGCAGGAAGACGGCGTGCGCTACAATGCGCGCGATGTCGCCGTTATGCGCGGCCATTTCGAAAAGGTGCCCGTCATTCTCGCAAGCGCCACCCCGGCGCTGGAAAGCCTTCAGATGGCAGAAAGCGGGATTTACGAGAAGGTCGATCTACCCAGCCGCTTTGGCGGCGCGGAATTGCCGGCGATCGAGTTGATCGATCTGACCGAAGAAAAGCCGCCTCATGGCATGTGGCTGGCGCAGCGGCTGGTCGACGGGATCGAGGAACGGCTGGAGCGCGGCGAACAATCGCTGCTGTTCCTGAACCGGCGCGGCTATGCACCGCTGACCTTGTGCCGCAATTGCGGCTTCCGGTATCAATGCCCCAATTGCAGCGCCTGGCTGGTCGAGCATCGCTTCACCCGCCGGCTGGCCTGCCACCATTGCGGGCACGAGGCGCTTGCACCGCAAGCCTGCACCGAATGCGGCGAACCCGATTGCCTCGTCGCCTGCGGCCCGGGCGTGGAACGGATTGCCGACGAAGTGGCCGAACGGCTCTCGCAGGCCCGCGTATTCGTGGCCACGTCGGACACGCTCAATTCACCGGGCCGTGCCGCAGAATTTATCGCTGCGGTCGAAGCGCGTGAAATCGACGTGATCGTCGGCACCCAGCTTGTCACCAAGGGGTTCCATTTCCCCGAGCTGACGCTGGTCGGCGTCGTCGATGCCGATCTGGGGCTGGAAGGTGGCGATCTGCGCGCAGGCGAAAGGACGTATCAGCAGGTGGCCCAAGTCGCCGGGCGTGCCGGACGCGGTTCAAAGCCGGGTGAAGTCCTGATCCAGACGCGCCATCCCGAAGCCCCGGTGATCGCCGCACTCGCTGCGGGGGACCGGGACGCTTTCTATTCTGCCGAAACCGAAATGCGGCGCGAGGCCGGCGCTCCGCCGTTCGGTCGCTGGGCCTCGATCATCATATCGTCGGAAGACGACGGCGAAGCGCGTGAGGCGGCCAATCGCCTTGGTGCTTTCCGGCCGGATGTGGCGGACTGCATGATCCTGGGACCGGCCCCTGCCCCCATGGCCCTGCTGCGCGGGCGCTATCGCTATCGTTTTCTCATCAATGCCCGTCGCAGTGTGCAACTACAGCACGTCATACGGCGGTGGCTGACACAGGTCGATCACCCCGCAGGCGTGCGCGTGGCGGTCGATATCGATCCCTACAGTTTCGTCTAATCCTGTTCGCTGTCGAACACGGCGCGAGCGGCTTCTACCTTGCCGATGTTGGCGATAGCCCAATTGCCGAGCTGGGCGACCGGGTTGCACAAGGATTTGCCGAGCGCGGTCAGCGCGTAATCGACACGGGGCGGCACGGTCGGCGTCACTGCGCGACTGACGAGCCCATCCCGCTCCAACCCGCGCAGCGTCCGGGTCAGCATGCGCTGGGAAATACCGGGAATTTCGCGCCGCAATTCATTGAACCGCCGCGATTCCCCGGTCAGCGCCATCACCACGCGCACGGACCATTTATCCCCGACACGGGCGAGAATGTCGTTCACGGCTGTACATTGCGGCGCGTCGTGAACTTCAAGGGTTACACCGGTGTCCCTATCGGACACAAAAGTGCCTTCTTGTGCAAGTCGGGTTGTAGTTTCCATATAGCCTCCAAGTTATCGATAGTAACTACGGAGTTTCAATAGTGCAAATCCTTCGCATCGACAGTTCGACCACCGGCGATCAATCGATCAGCCGCAAGCTGACCGACGAGCTGGTCGCTCACTTCACGGCCAAACATCCCGATGCCACGCTCGTCACCCGCGACCTCGTCGCAGAACCGCTCGCTCATATCGACCCGATCACCACCAAGGCGATCCGCACTGCGCCCGACACGCATGAAGAAGCCGTTGCGGCTGCCTATCCCGACCAGCGCGCGGTGCTCGACGAATTTCTCGCGAGCGACATCGTCATCGTTGGCGCGCCGATGTACAATTTCACCATCCCCTCGCAGCTCAAGGCATGGCTCGATCGCCTCGGCGTGCCAGGCGTCACGTTCCAATATTCGGAAGCTGGACCGGAAGGCTTGGCGGGCGGTCGCAAGGTCGTGATCGCATCGGCGCGTGGCGGCGAATATTCCAACGATCAGATGGCGGAAAACCAGGAAAGCCTGCTGACGACTTTCTTCGGTTTTATCGGGGTGGACGACCTTCATTTCGTGCGCGTCGAAAAAGCTGGCTTCGGTCCCGAGGCGATCGCCGCTGGAATGGAAGCGGCAAAAGAAACGATCGCGAAACTCTGAGGCACCAAGACGGACGCCGGGCATTGAAACGGCAATGCCCGGCCCCGTTCTCGTTCCCATACTCGGCGATCAGCTGAGTCGCCAAATCGCGTCGATCCGTGGTTGCGCCAAGGACGACACCATCATCCTGATGATGGAGGTCTGGGACGAGGCAACATACGTCAAACATCACAAGCAGAAGATCGCCCTGATCTTTTCAGCCATGCGCCACTTCGCCGACGAGTTGCGCGAAGCCGGCTGGACGGTGGATTACGTCAAGCTCGACGACAAAGACAATGCGGGCAGCTTTACTGGCGAACTGGCCCGCGCGGTCGAAGACCATGCACCGCGCCTGATCAGGGTCGTGGAAGCGGGCGAATGGCGGGTCCGCCAGGACATGGAACAATGGCCCGATAAATTCCCCTGCGACGTGCAGATCCTGCGAGACGACCGCTTCATCTGCCCCCAGCCGGAATTCGATGAATGGGCCGAAGGCCGCACCGAATTGCGGATGGAGTTCTTTTATCGCGAAATGCGCCGAAAGACCGGCCTGCTGATGGATGGGAACAGGCACGAAGGCGGAGAATGGAACTACGATAGCGAAAACCGCCAGCCACCTAAGGAAGGCCTTGCCGCGCCGGAACGCCCGAAGTTCGAACCAGACCAGATCACACAGCAGGTCATCGAACTGGTCGAAGATCGATTTCGCGATCATTTCGGCAGCCTCGAGAAATTCGAATGGCCCGTCACGCGCGAGGAAGCAGAAGACGCTGCCGACGCGTTTTTCGCCGAACGGATCGAATGCTTCGGTCCCTATCAGGATGCAATGGTCGCGGGCGAGGACGACCTGTTTCACTCTATGCTGTCCACCAGCCTCAATCTCGGGCTGCTCGACCCGCTCGATCTCTGCCATCGCGCCGAGCAAGCCTATCGTGACGGCAAGGCGCCGCTCAATTCGGTGGAAGGCTTCATCCGGCAAATCATCGGCTGGCGAGAATACGTGCGCGGCTTCTATTGGAACCAGATGCCGCATTTGCAGACTGCCAATGAACTCAATGCGCAACGGGGGCTGCCCGAATTCTACTGGACAGGCGAAACCGACATGGCCTGTCTTGCCGACTGTATCCGTTCGACGCGCGATAACGCGCATGCGCACCATATCCAGCGCCTGATGGTGCTCGGCAATTTTGCATTGCTAGCGGGTATAATTCCGCGCGACGTACAGGACTGGTTCCTTGTTGTTTATGCCGATGCTTACGAATGGGTCGAACTGCCCAATGTGTCGGCCATGATCCTTTATGCCGATGGTGGGAAGCTCGCGTCCAAACCATACGCCGCCAGCGGAAACTACATCAACAAGATGAGTAATTACTGTGCGGGCTGTGCATACTCGCCGACCAAGAAGACCGGCGACGGCGCATGCCCGTTCAACCCACTATATTGGCACTTTATGCACCGGCACCGTGACCGGCTGGAAAAGAACCGGCGGATCGGCCGGATTTACGCCAATTGGGATCGGATGGGGTCTGAAAAGCAGCGGGACTATCTGCGCAGTGCAGATCGCTTCCTCGACACGCTGACTCAGGCCCGTTCGGGCTGGGCTCGCCGCAAAGATGGTTAACGCTGCGACCTCCTGAACGTCGCTTCACCGCATATTGAGGTCAGATTGACGACTCGTTTGGAGACAAATGGGGGGACGTTCATTTGCGCATAAGGTCGACCTGCACACCGGTGCGGACCCGCGGCCGTGTGCCGCATGTGATTGATGATGGACAAAGGGGGCTCATTTGCCCGCATATGCTTAACGGAGGGGGTGCACCGGACAGGTTTGGTCCGGGCACATGGCACATGCGGTTGACGGTTTAAGGAGAAGATTATGACTGCCATTTCCAAAAGTTCGAAGACATTGGCCATAATTGCCGCACTGACTCTGCCTGTGACCGGTAGTGTCTACGCACAAGAAATCGCACCGCAGGACGGTCAGGACGGTGAAGTTCTAACCACTGTCACCGGCACCACTCCCAGCGATCTGTCCGGCATGCCCGATGGCCCGACCGTCGAAGGCGTCATTTCCGCTCGCACGGACGACAAGATGCAGGTTACCACTGTCGATGGCGCGCGCACCATCGTAGCGATCAGCCCGGCGACTGAAATCCGCAGCAGCGGCGGCTTCCTCGGCCTTAACAAGGATACCCTGCCCCCTGCGGATCTCCTGAATGGTCTGCCTGTCGAAGTGCAGACGGTCGAATGGGCCAATCGCGGTCTGATCGCGACCAAGGTCGCGCTCAAGAGCAAGGACCTCAAGACGGCGCGGATGATTCATAACGGAACGGATCAGCGCTTTGCTTCCAACGAAGCCGCCACCGAGGCTTTGCGTGGCCGGGTCGCCAATATCGACGAATACAACGTGAAGGGCGTCACCAACGTCTATTTCGACACGGGCAAGTACACCCTGTCGGATTCCGCGCGGGCCGAACTGTGTCAGGCCGCTGGCCAGGCAGATGCAACATCGAACGCCCTGCTCCTCGTCGTCGGCTACACCGATTCGACCGGCGATTACGAGTTCAACCAGGAACTCAGCGAAAAGCGCGCGGCGCGCGTCGTCAACTTCCTCCAGCAGGAATGCAAGTGGGCCCCGTATCGCATGATGACGCCGACCGGCATGGCCGAGGCGGATCCGGCGGCGGATAACACGACCGAAGCCGGCAAAGCGCAGAACCGCCGCGTTGCCGTCAACATCCTCGTCAGCAAGAGTGTAGACGGGATGGGTTCCGGGTTCTGATCCGAACCGATCTGTCAGCGAAAAGGGCGGGCCTCACGGTCCGCCCTTTTTCTATCGGTCGTTCATGCAGTCAGGATACCAGCTGAGCATCTGCATCCGCCCGCTTGATCTCTTTGTGTTCGTCTTCGATCAGTCCGTGCTTCCAGTAACTCGAGATATAAAGATCGTCCCCGCCAAGGCCCATCTGACCGCGCAGGTAATCGCGCAGTTTCCGCATCGAGGTGAATTCGCACGCTGCCCACGCGGCGATCTTTCCTTCAGGCTGCCCGATCGATCGCAGCGCGTCGACCAGGAGATCGGGATACCGTCCCGGTTCCGGATTGATAAGCCAACGGATCCGCATCCCTTCGGGAGCGATGATGTCCGGTCGGTCTGCCTCATCCTGTATCTCGATGACGGCTAATCCCCGAGCATTCGCAGGAAGAGCAGAAAGGTTGACGCTGATGGCTGGCAAAGCGGTCATATCACCAGCGACAAGATAGAAGTCGCGATCTTCCGGCAGGGGCTTGGGCAATCCAGGCCCTCCGACCAGGACGGTATCACCCGGCTTTGCCGATAGGGCCCAGCGTGTCGCTGGCCCTGCGGCTTCTCCTCCATGCAATGCGAAATCGACGTCGATGGCATCACTGCGTTGATGGCGGATCGTATAGGTTCGAATCACCGCTTTCGATGTTGCAGTCGGTGGCGACAGAATGAGTTTGACATAACCGCCTGCAAAGCCGGTGGGAAAGTCTCTCAGCTCATCGCCGCCCAGCGTGATGCGGATCATCGATGGGGACAGGCGCTGGCTGGATTGGACTGTAAGGGTTCGCGGGCTTGGTCTCGTGCTCATCGACCTCAGTTAATGCGAATCATTCGCAGTTCAAGCCCGATCGTTCCGCCTGTTCTCAAGGCGACCGCCCTTACCTCCGTTCCCGCTTCAGCAATTCGCGCTTGATATCGGGGCCATAAGCATAGCCGCCCAGGTCGCCGCCCTTGCGCACGACGCGGTGGCACGGGATCAGAACGGCCACATTGTTCTTTGCATTCGCGCTCCCTGCCGCGCGTACGGCCTTGGCATTGCCTGCCGCCGCGGCGATTTCCGAATAAGTGCGCGTTTCGCCGGGAGGGATCGCACGCAGCGCGTCCCAGCACGCCTCCTGAAAAGCGGTTCCTTTCACGTCCAACGGGATATGCGAAAAATCACCCGGTGCCTCGACGCTGGCCACGACCTCGGCGAGCAATTTTGCGAACGCGTCGCCGCCTTCCACAAGCTCGGCCTTCGGGAACCGGTGTGCCAGCTCGCTCTCGTCCTCGCCGAACGACAGGCGGCAGACGCCCTTCTGCGTTGCTGCGACGAGCATCGGCCCCATGCTCGTTTCGACCACCGCCCAGTTGATCGTCACGCCCGCTCCGCCGTTCGCCCATGCACTTGCCGTCATTCCCAGCCGTCCTTTCGTATCTTCGTAAAAGCGCGATGCCGATCCATAGCCGGCCTCATAGATTGCGCCGGTCACGCTTTCACCGGCCGAAAGGGAATTGCGCGCACGTTCTTCGCGCAGGGCCCGGGCGTAGCTCGCCGGCGAAAGACCGATCGCGCGCTTGAAGATGCGCTGGAAATGCGTCGGCGAATAGCCGGTCAACTCGGCCAGAACCGCGAGCGAAGGGACGTCTTGCGCATTGCGGATCTCGTCGATCGCGGCCAGGACGGCTGCCTCGTCCCGCCCGACATCGTCCGGCAGACAGCGCTTGCACGCCCGCAAGCCCGCCGCCCGCGCCGCCGCACAATCGGTAAAGAAGCGCACATTGCCCCGGTCCGGATGTCGCGCGGCGCAGGATGGCCGGCAATAGATACCCGTGGTCAGCACGCCGGTGACGAAGCGCCCGTCATAGGTTCGGTCGCGCCGCATGACGGCGGCCCAGGCAATGTCGTCGGTGATGGTCACGGCAGCCTCCCTATAGCGCATGGAACGCCGATGTGCGCCAGTCCCCCGCGCGATGCATCCCGCATCTTGCGATCAAAGCCAATGATCTTCACAAGGCGGCTCCGATGGGACGCCTTCCACTCCTCCTTGCCGCCTTGCTCACGCTCTTCGCGCCGGCGATGGCCCATGCGGATCCTGCCGATATCGATGCGGCCGCCCGCGGTGTGGTGCGCGTCGTCATCATCGGCGAAGAGGATGGCGAGCTGTTCCCGATCAGCCACGGCACGGGCTTCGCCGTCGCCCCGGACAAGGTCGTGACGAACGCCCATGTCGTGCGCGACGCGCTGCGTGACGAGGTGATGAAGATCGGCATCGTCCCCACTGGCGGGGGCGAGGCGGTCTATGGCCAGCTTATCGCCGTTTCGACGCGCAACGATCTGGCGCTCATACGGATCACGGGCGATCTGCGCCTGCCCCCACTGGCGATTGCCGGCGGGCTGCCGCCCGACAGTGGCGAGGTAACCAGCGTCGGTTATCCGATGAATGTCGACCGCGCCCAGGGGCTCGACATCAGCGACATCTTCCGCAGCCAGCCTCCGGTGAAAAGCCGCGGCTTCATTTCGGGCGCGCGCCCCAGCCGTCAGTTCGACACCATCCTGCACACCGCCCCCATCGCGCGCGGAAATTCCGGCGGCCCCCTGCTCGACGCCTGCGGCCGCGTGGTCGGGGTGAACAGTTTCGGGGCCGACAACGATGGCGGCGATGCGGAATTCTATTTCGCCGTCTCCAATCGCGAGCTTCTTCCCTTCCTGCGCGAAAACGAGGTCGAGCCCCGCGTCAACAATACCACCTGCCGTTCCATGGCCGATCTCGACGCGGCCGAGCGGGAACGCATGCAGAGCGAACAGATGGCGGCGCGCGCCGATCTGGCCGAACGCACCGAAGCCACGCGTGCCAGGCGCGAACGCGCCCAGATCGAAGCGCAGCAGGCCGTCATCATGGAGCGTGAAGACCGGGTATTCCTTGCCTTCGTGCTCCTGCTCGTTGCCTTCGGCCTGGGCCAGTGGGCGCTCGCCCTGTGGCAGCAGGACGCAGGCGAGCGTGACGAGAAGCGTCTGCGTATCGTCGGCGGCGCGACGGCCGTCGTCGTTCTGATCGCCCTCGCCGCCTATCTGACCCGCCCGGGCCTCGATGAAATCGACCGCCGCGTCGCGGCATCTATGCAGGAAGGCGCCGATGGGTCCGATGCGGAACCTGGCGAGGCCAAGGATCTGGCCCTGCTGTGCACGCTCGTGCCCGAACGCAGCCGTATCACCAGTGCGGATACGCAGGACGTGGAATTCGACTGGACCGCCGATGGCTGTGTCAACGAACGCACGCAATATGGCTTTGCCGGCGGTTCGTGGAGCCGCGTGTTCGTACCCAACGACGAGGCGGCGGTATCGGTCAACAGCTTCGATCCCGACCGGCGCATCTTCCGCAGCGAACGGTATCTTCTTCCCCGCAGCGAAATGAGCGAAGCGCGCGAAGCCCGGGCCAAATTCGAAGCGCCCCAGTGCGGCAGCGAAGGTGCTGCCTCCCGGCTCGGCGAACTGCAGAGCGAAGTGCTCGGCAAGCTGCCGCAGCAGGCGAACGAACGCCTGGTCTACGAATGCAAGGCGCGTAACTGACGGATCAGGCTGCCAGCGGTTCACCCGTCAGCGTGATGCGGTGCATTTCGCGGGCATGTCCCTGATAATCGTTCGACGCGAAATGCCAGGTCGTGCGGTTGTCCCAGATCGCCACCGACCCCGCTTCCCACGCAACGCGGCAGACATTGTCGGCCTGCGTCGCGGCTTCGTATAGACGTTGCAGCAACGGCAGGCTTTCCTGCCGTGTCCGGCCCACGATATTGATCGTGAAGGCGCTATTTACATACAGCAGTTTGCGCCCGGTCTGCGGGTGGCGGATTACGATGGGATGGGTCGCACCCGTCTTCAGCCCCTGGCCGCGCAAATCGCTGCCGATGTCGGTCTGCGCGTATAGGCCGCCTTCTTCATATATGTGGTCGGCGGTGTGGAACGCCTCCAGCCCCTCGATCTCCTGCTTCAGTTCGTCGGACAGCGCATCATAAGCCTCGCCCATATGCGCCCACAGCGTATCGCCCCCGCTTGGGGGCAGCGTGCGCGCGACCAGGATCGATCCCATCGCAGGGATCTGGTCGTAGGAATGATCCGTGTGCCATCCGCCGCCGATATTGGTGACCTGATCCGCCCGTTTGCGCACTACTGCGATTTCCGGGTGATCGTCTGTCAGCGGGAAGTAGTTGTTGATGTCGGTACCGCCCCACCTCCTGGCAAAGGCGATATGCGCGTCAGGTGTGAAATCGTCCTGCCCGCGAAACAGGGCGACACCGTGCGTGAAGATCGCCTGCTTTATGCTATCCAGTTCCCGGCCATCCACACTGGCCAGATTCACACCGGTAATTTCGACCCCGCACTTCGGCGCCAGCGGTACGGTCTCCATCGCTTCTCTCCCGTGCGATTGGTTTCTTTGTGCCACGTAATTTACGCTCTTTAACAACGGAGTCCAGATTCCCGGTCCGGAGTCGGCTTGCCATTGACGGGGGGCTTTGCTAGGCGCGCGCCGACCTTGCCGGGGCGACTCCTGTCTGCCCGCGAACGGCTCGGCTCGCACAGACTTTTCTTCCGGACCCGAGAGGACCTCAAGCGCGTGGATATTTCCGCCGGTATTCAGGCTAGCCTGGCAGGGCGTTACGCTTCGGCCCTGTTCGACCTCGCCAGCGAAAACGGGACCGTGACAGCGGTCGAATCGGACCTCGACAAGATCGAGGCCGCGCTCGGCGAATCGCCCGAGCTCGCTGCCGTCACGACCAACCCCAAGGTGTCGCGCGCCAATGCGCAAAAGGCCTTGTGGGGCGTGTCCGCCCTTCTGGGCGTTTCCGAGCTGACACAGAACTTCCTTGGCGTGCTGGCACAGAACCGCCGCCTGTCGCAGCTTCCGCAGGTAATTCGCGCATTCCGCGCCATCGCCGCCGCACAGCGCGGGGAAGTCACTGCAGAAGTGACCAGCGCGCATGCGCTCAGCGATGCGCAGCTCGCCGATCTGAAAGCCAAGCTGACGGCCCGCGAAGGTCGCACCGTAAAACTTTCCACGAACGTCGACCCCGATCTGCTGGGCGGCCTCGTCGTCACCATCGGTTCGAAGCGCCTCGATGCCTCGATCCGCACCCGTCTCAATTCGCTTTCCCAGGCCATGAAGGCTTAAAGGACACACATCATGGATATCCGCGCCGCAGAAATCTCGAAGGTCATCAAGGACCAGATCGCCAATTTCGGTACTGAAGCCGAAGTCAGCGAAGTCGGTACCGTGCTGTCGGTGGGTGACGGTATTGCCCGCATCCACGGCCTCGATAACGTGCAGGCCGGCGAAATGATCGAATTCGCCAATGGCGTTCAGGGCATGGCACTCAACCTCGAAGCCGACAACGTCGGTGCGGTTATCTTCGGTTCCGACCAGGAAATCGGCGAAGGCGACAGCGTAAAGCGCACCAACACCATCGTGGACGTTCCCGTCGGCAAGGCCCTTCTTGGTCGCGTGGTCGATGCTCTCGGCAATCCGATCGATGGCAAGGGGCCGATCGAAACGACCGAGCGTCGTCTGGTCGAACAGAAGGCTCCCGGCATCATCCCGCGTGAATCGGTCAGCGAGCCTGTGCAGTCGGGCCTCAAGGCCATCGACGCCCTCGTCCCGGTTGGCCGTGGCCAGCGCGAACTGATCATCGGCGACCGTCAGACCGGTAAGTCGGCTGTCGCGATCGACACCTTCATCAACCAGAAGGAAGCCAATCAGTCCGACGATGAAGGCAAGAAGCTTTACTGCATCTACGTCGCCGTCGGCCAGAAGCGTTCGACCGTTGCACAGATCGTGAAGCAACTCGAAGAAAACGGCGCGATGGAATACACCATCGTCGTGGCCGCAACCGCTTCGGAACCGGCTCCGCTGCAGTACCTCGCACCCTACACCGGCGCTGCGATGGGCGAATTCTTCCGCGACAACGGCATGCACGCCGTCATCGTGTACGACGACCTTTCCAAGCAGGCCGTTGCCTATCGTCAGATGTCGCTGCTGCTTCGTCGTCCTCCGGGCCGTGAAGCCTATCCGGGCGACGTGTTCTATCTCCACAGCCGCCTGCTCGAACGTGCGGCCAAGATGAACAAGGTTGAAGGCGGCGGCTCGCTGACCGCACTGCCGATCATCGAAACGCAGGCCGGCGACGTCTCGGCCTACATTCCGACCAACGTGATCTCGATCACCGACGGCCAGATCTTCCTCGAAACGGACCTGTTCTATCAGGGTATCCGTCCCGCCATTAACGTGGGTCTGTCGGTTTCGCGTGTGGGCGGTGCCGCTCAGACGAAGGCGATGAAGAAGGTCTCGGGCTCGATGAAGCTCGACCTCGCACAGTACCGCGAAATGGCTGCCTTCGCGCAGTTCGGCTCGGACCTCGACGCCGCAACGCAGAAGCTCCTCAACCGCGGTGCGCGCCTGACCGAACTGCTCAAGCAGCCGCAGTTCTCGCCGATGCCGTTCGAAGAGCAGACCGTGTCGATCTTCGCTGGCACAAACGGCTACATCGATGATGTTCCGGTGGACCGCGTGACCGATTACGAAGCCCAGATGCTGAGCTTCATGCGGTCCGAACATGCTGGCGTGCTCGAAGAAATCCGCACCACCGGCAAGTTCGAAGACGACACCAAGAACAAGGTCGTCGACGCGCTGAAGACCTTCGCCAAGCAGTTCGCCTGAGTCCACGAGACACTAAGATAGGGAGCCGAAATGGCTAGCCTCAAGGAACTCAAGGGTCGGATCAACTCGGTCAAATCGACCCAGAAGATCACCAAGGCCAAACAGATGGTCGCAGCGGCCAAGCTGCGTCGCGCTCAGGCTGCGGCTGAAGCTGCACGCCCCTATGCCGAACGGCTATCGGGTGTCATGGCTTCGCTCGCCGGCAAGGTCAGCGGCGACAGCGCACCCCGGCTGCTGGCCGGCACCGGGAATGACAAGCGTCACCTTCTGGTGGTCGTCAACACCGACAAGGGTCTGTGCGGCGGTCTGAACTCCAACATCGTCAAGGCCGCCAAGATCAAGGCCCGGGCGCTTATTGCCGAAGGCAAGGACGTGAAGTTCTACCTCGTCGGCAAGAAGGGCCGCGCCCCGATCAAGCGCGATTTTGCCAGCAGCATCGAAAAGCATTTCGATACCTCGGCCGTGCGCAATATCGGGTTTGAAGAAGCAGAGGCTATTGCCGATGATCTGATTGCGCGTTTCGAGAATGGCGAATTCGATGTCGCGCACCTCATCTATCCGATCTTCAAGTCTGCACTGGCGCAGGATCCGACGGTCGATCAGCTGATCCCGGTCCCTTCGCCTGCTCCTGCAGCAGCGTCCACCGGCGGCGATGCCGTCGTCGAATACGAACCGGGCGAAGAGGAAATTCTCGAGGAATTGCTTCCACGGTATGTGAAGACCCAGCTGTTCGGTGCGTTGCTGGAACGCGAAGCTTCCGAACAGGGCGCTTCGATGACCGCGATGGACAATGCCACGCGCAATGCCGGCGATCTGATCCAGAAGCTCACCATTCAATACAACCGCAGCCGTCAGGCCGCGATCACGACCGAACTGATCGAAATCATTGCCGGCGCGGAAGCGCTGTAAGATATAAATGGAGAGGATGCCGGAAAGTGTCGCAGAACGCTGACCGGAGCCATACTACGATGATCAAGACTATCCCCGCCCTCGCCGCTCTCGCCCTGCTTGCTGCATGTGGCAACGAACCGGCTGAACAGCCCGTGGCAGAAGTCGCGACGCCCGAACCGGTCGAAACGCTGCCCGCCCCCGATCAGGAACTGTTTTCGGTCAAGTATGCAGAAGCTTGCCCCGACGAAAAGCCCGTCAACACTGCAGTCTGCAAGCGCTCCGGCATGGGTTCTCCGGACGTCGTCTGCGAATTCGGCCTCGGTGACGACGAATACCTGCGTAACAAGGCAACACTCACTGCTGGCGAAGGCGAATGGACCTTTGCCGATCCGGAAAATGTTTGCGTCGGCTAAGACGCGATAAACCCCAAGTCAGGACATAGATCATGGCCACCGCTCCCGTACTCAACCAATCGCCCAATGGCACCATCAGCCAGGTTATCGGCGCCGTCGTCGACGTGCAGTTCGAAGGTGAACTGCCCGGCATCCTGACCGCGCTGGAAACGAAGAACGGCGATAACACGCTGGTTCTCGAAGTCGCGCAGCACCTCGGTGAAAACACCGTTCGCACCATCGCGATGGACGGCACCGACGGCCTCGTTCGTGGCCAGGAAGTCGTCAACACCGGCGCACAGATCACGGTCCCGGTTGGACCGAAGACGCTCGGCCGCATCATGAACGTCATCGGCCAGCCGATCGACGAACGCGGCCCGATCGGCGCAGACCAGACGATGCCGATCCACGCGGAAGCCCCGCTGTTCATCGACCAGTCGACCGAAGCGGCCATTCTTGTCACCGGCATCAAGGTGATCGACCTTCTCGCTCCCTATGCGCGTGGCGGTAAGATCGGCCTGTTCGGCGGTGCCGGCGTTGGCAAGACGGTTCTGATCCAGGAACTGATCAACAACATCGCCAAGGGCCACGGCGGCGTGTCCGTCTTCGCCGGCGTGGGTGAACGTACCCGCGAAGGTAACGATCTCTACCACGAATTCCTCGACGCTGGCGTCATCGCCAAGGACGCGGACGGCAACGCAACGTCCGACGGTTCGAAAGTGGCGCTCGTCTTCGGTCAGATGAACGAACCTCCGGGCGCCCGTGCCCGCGTCGCTCTTTCGGGTCTGACGATGGCGGAATACTTCCGCGACGTGGAAGGCCAGGACGTGCTGTTCTTCGTCGACAACATCTTCCGCTTCACACAGGCGGGTTCGGAAGTGTCGGCTCTGCTCGGCCGTATTCCTTCGGCCGTGGGCTATCAGCCCACCCTGTCGACCGACATGGGCAATCTGCAGGAACGCATCACCTCGACCACCAAGGGCTCGATTACCTCGGTCCAGGCCATCTACGTTCCCGCCGACGACCTTACCGACCCGGCCCCGGCAACCTCGTTCGCCCACTTGGACGCAACGACCACGCTGAGCCGTGCGATCTCGGAACTGGGCATCTACCCGGCCGTCGATCCGCTCGACTCCACCAGCCGCGTGCTCGAACCCCGCGTCGTCGGCCAGGAACACTACGAAACGGCCCGTAAGGTCCAGGAAACACTGCAGAAATACAAGAGCCTGCAGGACATCATCGCCATCCTCGGTATGGACGAACTCAGCGAAGAAGATAAGCTGACCGTCGCCCGTGCCCGCAAGATCCAGCGCTTCCTGTCCCAGCCGTTCCACGTCGCCGAAGTGTTCACCAACATTCCGGGCGTGTTCGTCCAGCTCGAAGACACCATCAAGTCGTTCAAGGCCGTCGTCGAAGGCGAATACGATCACCTGCCGGAAGCCGCTTTCTACATGGTAGGCGGCATCGATCAGGCGGTCGAGAAGGCCAAGAAGCTGGCCGAGGAATCGTAAGCATATGGCCCTCCACTTCGAACTCGTCACACCGGCCAAGCTGGTCCGCTCCGAAAACGTCCACATGGTCGTCGTCCCCGGAGCGGAAGGCGAATTCGGCGTGCTCGAGGGTCACGCGCCCTTCATGTCCACGATCCGCGACGGCGCCGTGCAGGTCTACAAGACCGAAGGGGCCGCACCGGAAAGCATCGAGGTGCGCGGCGGCTTTGCGGAAGTCAGCGAAAAGGGACTGACGGTGCTCGCGGAGCATGTCGAAGGCTGAAGCTCATACGACAGAATAAACAGGAAGGGCGGCCCACGGGTCGCCCTTTTTCGTTTCGGAGCAGACTTGGCACTGAGGAGCGTGGTTACGCGTAATTTAACCATTGCCGGGACATATGCTTGTCATGAGTTCGCTCCCCCAAACCGAGCCGATCAGGAAATCGAGGCGCGCCGATGTCGCCGCGTGTATCGTCCTGCTGCTGGCGGTAATCGCGGTTCGCGCGCCGTGGATCGGGAATGCAAATGCCGACGTCGACGAGCAGCTCTATTCTCTCATCGGCAATGCGATGCTCGACGGCAAACTACCATTTGTCGATCTGTGGGATCGAAAACCGTTCGGCCTGTTTGCACTCTTCGCTCTGGCCCATGCCGTCGGCGGTCCGGCGGCTGCTTCATATCAGGTCCTCGCCGGATTATTCACATTAGCTGGCGCGGTGATGATGTATGTACTGTCCCGTGTTCTCGTCGACCGGGTGACAGCCTCCGGCGCCGGGTTGCTCTATGTGGTGTTGATGTCGACTTACGGCAGCCATTCCGGCCAGTCGGAGGCGTTCTATGTTCCCATGATGCTGGCGATGGCACTGCTGGTACGCGATCCTGCCCATCCTCGGGCCTTTCGCCGCGCGCTCGCAGCGATGCTGATCGGCGGGTTGGCCTTGCAAGTGAAATACACTGTCGTTCCGCAATGTATCTTTTTTGGTATGTGGGCGCTTTGGGGGCAGTACAAACTTGGCGCGCCGGTGCCTAAACTCTGGCGGCCAGGGATTGCATTCGCCGCTCTGGGCCTATTGCCAACAATCGCCGTAGGCGCCTTCTACACTGGCATCGGTCACTTCGATGCTTTCCTGTTCGCCAATTTCACGTCGTTTTTCGATCGCCTGCCTTCTCCAAGTGGCAGACTCGATATAGATCACACCGCATTTGTATCGCCGCTCGTCGTCCTGATCGTTCTCGGCGGTTACGCAGCGATCCGATTAAGTCCACCGCGCGAACGCCAAACCTATATCTTTATTCTTTTCTGGCTTTTCGCGTCTCTTGCGACGGTCTTTCTGCCCTCGACCGTCTATCGGTATTATTACGCGGCATTGGTTCCAAACGCGGTCCTGGTAGCCCTTCCGCTCATCGACTGCCGGACAAAAGCACGCTGGATACCGTTGGCAATCGTCCTTGCAGGTGCAGCAGCTACGCTGTCCTTGCCGCAACAATACGCAAAGTCGCAAGAACAGAGCGCAACGCTGAACAGGCTGTCACGAGCCATAGCGCCGAATGTCGACAATAAGACCGAATGTCTGTGGGTCTTCGACGGACCGACATCGCTCTACACGCTCAGCGGTAGCTGCCTGCCCACCCGCTACATCTACCCTGATCACTTGAATAACGCTCTAGAGCGAAATGCCCTCGGCGTAGAGCAGACCGACGAGGTGGCACGCATTCTTGCGAACCGGCCGCCGATCATCGTGACCGCTGATACAAAATTCACGATCCAAAACGAAGATGCAGGGCAGCTCGTCGAGCGAGCGGTAACAGACCATTATCGCGAATTGACCAATGGCGTCCTCCACGGACGCACAATCAGAGTATGGAAGCGGATCGACTGACAATCGGAAGCTTGAATTTCCGGTGACGAGCCGTCACTCTGAGGTCATTCCAAGCTTCTTCGGAGACATGCCCTTGAAACTCGTATCTGCGCTGGCCATTGCGGCTGCCATGACGTTTGCAACGAACACTCCCGCAATTGCTCAAGATGGCATTCCCGGCCCTGAGGAAGACAGCTACATCTGGCTCGAAGAAGCGCGCAGCGACAGGGCTCTTGATTGGGTGCGGGCGGAAAACGAACGCACTACGGAGTTGCTGGCGGGCGACCCTCGTTTCGACACCGTCAAGGCCGAAGCGCTTGCAATCTACGATAGTGAAGATCGCATTCCCTACGTGTCGATCCGGCCCGACGGACTGTACAATTTCTGGCAGGACAAGCAGAATCCACGCGGGCTTGTCCGCCGCACCACATTGGAAAGCTATCGAACCGACAATCCACAATGGGAAACCGTTCTCGATGTGGATGCACTCGCCAAGGCCGAAGGCCGGGAGTGGGTCTACAAAGGTTACGATTGCCTGCCGCCAGAAGAGCGCCTCTGTATGATCGCGCTATCCGACGGCGGCGAGGACGCCACCGTGCTTCGCGAATTCAATATGTCGACCAAGTCCTTCGTCGATGGAGGCTTCGTCCTGGATCAAAAAAGCCAAGGCGGCATCCAATGGCTGGACAAGGATACACTGCTCGTCAGCCGCGATTTCGGTGAAGGCACACTCACGGAAAGCCAGTATCCACGGACCACACGCGTTTGGAAACGCGGAACGCCCATCGACCAAGCCGAAGAAATCTGGCGCGGCGAGGAAGCGGACGTTTGGTCGGGAGCAACGCTGCTGCGCGATCATACCGGCACTGTACATGGCACGTATGCATTCCGCGCAACCAGCTTCCACGAAACCGAATACTTCTGGCAGAAAGACGGCGAGTGGCTGCGCCTCGACATGCCGCTCAAAGCAGCGCCCTATGGCCTGATAGACGGCCAGTTGCTCTTTTCGACCGATGTGGATTGGGAAACGCAGGGTCAGACATTCCCAGCGGATGCCTTGATTTCCGTCGATCTGGAAGAGTTCAAGGCCAACCCGAATGGCGCGACCAAGGCGCTCGTCTGGGCGCCGGAAGCGAAGCAGACCAAACAAGGCGCGGCGAATACGGCAGAAAGCCTCTATGTAAGCCTTCTCGACAATGTTCGAGGCAGGGTTCTCAAGTTCGACTATGTGGACGGCAAGTGGGTTTCCACAGAAATCGCGCTACCGGATAATTCGACACTCGGGGTAGCGGCGGCTTCCGATGGGTCCGACGAGATCATGTATTCGGTGACCGATTTCCTCACCCCGTCGACCCTCTACTATTCCGACGGCAGTGGCGCGCCCGAAGTGATCAAGACTTCCCCGAGCAACTTCGATGCGACCGGGATGGAAGTCGAGCAGTTCGAAGCGACTAGCGCAGATGGGACGAAGATTCCGTACTTCCTCGTCAAACCCGAGGGCATGGTAATGGATGGCACCAATCCTACCTTGCTGACCGGCTACGGCGGTTTTCAGGTTCCGCGCCTACCGTCTTACCTCGGTTCGATCGGCAAGATCTGGGTTGAGCGTGGCGGAGCCTACATCCTCGGCAACATGCGTGGGGGCGGCGAATTCGGCCCGAACTGGCACCAGTCGGCAATTCGCGAAAACAAGCAGCGCACCTGGGACGATTTCATTGCTATCGCGGAAGACGCGATCGCACGCGGCATCACCAGTCCCGAGCACCTCGGTATCCAGGGTGGCTCGCAGGGCGGATTGCTGGTTGGCACGGCCTTCACCCAGCGACCTGAGCTATTCAACGCGGCAATCGTCCAGATCCCGCTGTTCGACATGCTGCGCTATCACGAGATTGGACGCGGCGCGTCGTGGATCGGCGAATATGGCGATCCACGCATTCCAGAACAGCGCGCCTGGATCGAACCCTATTCTCCCTATCAGAAACTGCTGGAAGGCAAGGATTACCCTGCTCCATTCTTCTGGGCGTCGACTGCGGACGATCGCACCCATCCTGCCCATGCTCGCAAGGGCGCTGCACGGGTTAAGGAACTGGGACAGGATTATTATTATTTCGAAGACACCACCGGTGGCCATTCCGGCGGAGTGGACAACGAACAGCGCGCCAGACTTCAAGCGCTGCAGATGATCTATCTGCTGCAGCGACTGGCCGACTGATAAGCGGGCAGCTTAGGCGACCAATTTAATCCGTCCCTCCGGCCTGGCCGGGGTGGACGGATTTTTGGATTCAAGGGCATTTTTCATCAGACCCTCGGCCTGCCTCGTCGCCTCGCCGATCGTGAGGGACAGTTTCTTGACCTCATCGGCGACGACGGCAAAGCCGCGGCCCGCTTCACCAGCCCGCGCAGCCTCTATCGATGCATTCAGTGCCAGAAGGCGCGTCTGGTCAGCGACAGCCTCGATCGTGCGAACGATCTTGCCGATGTCCGAAATGGTCGCTTCCTTGATGTTGGAAGCCTCCACCAGTTCCTTTCGCAGCCGCTCGCTGTCGCGTAGGCGGTCGTCGAGTTCCAGTTCGAGCTCCGTCTGTCGCGTTATATCGGTCGCGATCTTGAGCACTCGGGCAGGCTTGCCATCGGCATCGAAGATGGGCGTGTAGACTGCCTGAAGCCACAGGGTGCCGCCATTACGATGTTCGCGCTTGAAGCGATTGGCCATCGTCAGACCCTCGCCCAGCTGTGCCCAGAACTTACGATACTCGTGCGACTGCGCATAAGTATGATCGCACAACATGCGGTGGTGAAAACCAACCACCTGCTTTTCGCGATATCCGAAGATCTCGAGAAACTTTTCGTTTGCTGCGGTGATGATCCCGTCGAAGGTCATCTGGACCATACCGAACGATTGCGTTGTCGCAGCCCATACCGCCTTATACTCGGCCAGCTGGCTAGACTTTTCCGTATCCAATGTCGGGGCTCCCGATTAACCTCCACCGCCGGCTAAAGGAACATGGTAAACGAGCTGTAAACGAATAGGGATGGCTGACCGACTTTCGGCCCGCCGCTGCCCGTGATTTTCGAAAAATCGACCCTACAAGAATCGTACGACCAAAGTGGGAAAGCTCAGTCCTTCTTCTCGGCCGCTTTTTTCTTCTTCATCGCATCGTGAAAGCGGTCGGCCCAGCCAGGCTTCACGCTCTGCTCGCCGCGGACCACCCGAAGATCGCCTGCACCGACGTCCCGGCTGACGGCACTTCCCGCGCCGACTATTGCATCCGCGCCGATCGTGACGGGAGCGATGAGAGAACTGTTGGAGCCGATGAAGGCGCGCTCCCCGATCACGGTTTTGTACTTGAAATAGCCATCGTAATTGCAGGTGATCGTGCCCGCGCCGATATTGGCATTAGCGCCTATTTCAGCATCTCCGAGATAGGAGAGGTGGCTTGCCTTGGCACCTTCGCCCAGCACCGCCTTCTTCATTTCGACGAAATTGCCGACAAAACTGTTCTTTCGCATAACGGCGCCGGGCCGCAGGCGCGCGTAGGGCCCAACCGAACAGTCTTCTCCGATAGTTGCCCCTTCGAGGTGGCAAAAGCTCTTGATATGAGCGCCCCTCGCGATGGTCACACCAGGACCGAACACCACGTTCGGGTCGATCGTGACGTCGGCTGCCAGCTTGGTATCGTAACTGAAGAATACGGTTTCCGGAGCCCTCAGAGTGACCCCTTCGCTCATCCAGTAATCGCGCTGATCATCCTGCCATTGCGCTTCCGCCGCCGCCAGTTCAGCCCTGCTGTTGATGCCCGCGACTTCAGCCGCATCGGTTTCCACCACGGCAACCCTATCGCCCCGCGCGATGGCGCCCGTCGCGACATCGGGCAGGTAATATTCACCCTGCGCATTGTCATTGCCGACCCCATCCAGCAGCGCCCACATGTCGTCCGAATGCGCAATGATGAGACCGGAATTGCAAAGGTCGCACGCCCTTTCGTCTTCCGTTGCATCCTTATATTCCACCATCTTCGCCACCCGGCCATCGCGATCGGCAATGATGCGGCCATATTGCAGTGGGTCATCGGGGCGGAAACCGAGCACCGCAACCTTGGCTCCATCGTCCAGCGCAGCGACCAGTTTGCGAACGGTAGCCGCCTTGACCATCGGGCAATCGCCAAAACACACGAGAATGTTACCAGTGAACCCGGCCAACGCTTCGCGCGCCTGTAGCGCAGCGTGGGCCGTGCCAAGCTGGGGTTCCTGAAGAGCGGTCGTGATATCGCGATCCGACAGCGCGGCATCCAGCTGCTCGCGCTTGTCCCCGACCACAACCACGGTGCGCTGGAATTCCAGTTCCGCAAGGCTGTCGAGCAGATGCATCAGCATCGGGCGTCCAGCAATCGGATGAAGCACCTTGTGCAGGGTGCTTTTCATGCGGGTTCCCTTGCCGGCAGCAAGAATTATGGCGGCGAAATCGCGATCGGTTTTCATGATTAAGGCCCTTGCCATCATTCCCTTGCAGTTTGAAGGCGCATACTGCACCGCCCGTCGCATGAGCCAACTGCCATTTCAGATTATCGGTTTCGACCTCGACGGGACACTGCTCGAAACCCACCGGGACCTCGGCGCAGCCGTCAACCACGCCCTCGAGCTTGGCGGGTTTGAGAAGGTCCCCGCCGATCATGCCAGCGACCTCATCGGCGGCGGTGCGAAGATCATGCTGATGCGCGCGGTAGACGAACAGGGCGGCCTGCCCGAAGAGGAATTCCGCAAGCTCTACAAAGCCATGCTGGCTTTCTACGCAGAGAATAACGCAGTCCACACACGGCCGTACCCCCACGCCGCCGAGGTACTGGCCGACCTTGATGATCGTGGCATCGCCATGGTCGTGGTGACGAACAAGTTCGAAAGCTTCGCCTCGCAAATCCTGGAATCGCTAAGTCTGCGCGATCGCTTCGCCGGCGTCATCGGCGGCGATACCATGGGCAAGGGACGATCCAAGCCTGCACCGGACCCGATCTTCGAAGCCATCAGGCGTGGCGGTGGGGGGTCGCTCGCCTTCGTGGGCGACAGTTCATACGACGTGAAAGCGGCTCGCGCGGCCAATGTGCCGGTGATCGGCGCACGCTATGGATATTGCGACAAGCCCCGCGGCGAACTGGGTGCGGATGCGGAAATCGATTCGCTGTCCGAACTCATACCGGCTCTCGCGCGCCTCGGCTGAACAGTCCGCCGCTACGGAATGGCGGTCCGCCATGCCCCCTGTTGCAACTGCGAGGGGATCGTGCCACCTCGCAGCCACATTGACCTTTACGTAAACGACATAGCAGGAGCAGTTCCATGAGCATCGATTTCAAGGACAAGGTAGCAATCGTCACCGGCGCTGGCGGCGGTCTGGGCCGTGAATACGCGCTGGAGCTCGCGCGTCGCGGCGCAAAGGTCGTCGTAAACGATCTGGGAGGCTCACGCGACGGTACCGGCCATTCGGATATGGCTCTGCAGGTAGTCGAGGAAATCGAAAAGGCCGGCGGCGAAGCGGTTTCGAACGGCGGTTCGGTCACCGAATTCGACCAGATGGAAAAAATGATCGCCGACGCGAAGCAGAAGTGGGGCGGCGTGCATGTCGTCATCAACAACGCCGGCGTTCTGCGCGACAAGACCTTCGCCAAAATGACGATGGATGATTTCGAATTCGTCGTTGACGTTCACCTCAACGGTTCGGCCAATGTCGCCAAGGCAGCTTGGGAAACCATGCGCGAGCAGGCCTATGGCCGTATTCTCATGACTGCGTCCTCGACCGGTCTGTTCGGCAATTTCGGCCAGGCGAACTATGGTGCGGCCAAGCTGGGTCTGGCTGGCCTGACCAAAACGCTGCAGCTCGAAGGTGCGAAATACAACATCAAGGTCAACACGATCTCGCCTGTGGCAGGAACGCGCATGACCGAAGATCTCTTCCCCGAAGAAGCTTTCAAGCTGTTCGATCCGGTCAATGTGGTTCCGGCCGCGCTTTTCCTCGTTAGTGAAGATGCGCCGACCAATGCCATCGTCGGCGCCGGCGCTGGTGGTTTCCATTCCGCCTGGACGGTTATGAACGATGCAGTCTGGCTGAAGGACGAAGATCGCACGGTCGAAGGTTTCGCTGCCAACTGGGACAAGATCAGCGAATTTTCGAACCTCAAGGCCCCGCAGTCCGGTAGCGAACAGTCGGGCGCTATCCTGACCGCAATGCAGAAAGTAACCGGTACAGGGCCGAGCAGCGCTCGCAGCTGATACTGACCGACAGCTTACAAAGGGGCTCGCATCAAATGCGGGCCCTTTTTTATGTCCTAATCGTCGATCGCTTTCAGCAAGCGACGTTCGACAGGGGCAATGACGCCGGGCAGTTCGTGTCCGCGTTTCAATATCTGGCCGTGCTCACCGAAGAGCGTCCACATGCCCTGCTTATTGCGCAATGCCGGCCGTTTTTCGATCCGCGCCTGCGGCCTTTCCGCTGCGCGTCGGAAAGCTGCGAAAACGGCTACGTCGCGCGTGAAGTCCATGGCATAATCACGCCACTCCCCCGCAGCGACCATGCGTCCGTAAAGATCGAGTATTCGGGTCAGTTCATCGCGACCGAAGCCCACTTGCTGCGGTTTACGCCCGGGGAAAGCGACCACCGTGTCGCCGAGATAGCTCATCAATCTTCGGTCCCGCTGCGTCGGACCGGTTCCCGTTCGGCACGCAGGGCAGTGACTTCCGCCCGCAGCTGCTTAAGCTCGTTCTCGAGCTTTTCGATGCAATCACGGCCGAGCTCACGCGTGCTTTCGCACGGATCATCGCAGGGGGTGCCATAGGGAATGAATTCCTTCACCCACTCCTCGGCCGGCACCAGTGTGCTGCGGGCCTTCAGACCAATCATGGTCGCACCCTCTGGCACTTCATCCGTGACGACCGCATTGGCACCGATACGCGCGCGCCGACCCACAGTGATCGGGCCGATCACCTGCGCCCCCGAACCGATGATGACATCATCCGAAATGGTCGGGTGACGTTTGCCGCCCTTTCCATTCGTCGGGTTCGTCCCGCCCAATGTGACGCACTGATAGATGGTCACATTGTCGCCAATCTCGGCGGTTTCCCCGATCACCGAAAACCCGTGATCGATGAAGAAGTTCTTTCCGATCTTCGCACCTGGATGAATGTCGATCGCCGTGAACATACGGCTCCAGTGATTCACCAATCGGGCGAGAAAAAACAGTTCCGCCTCGAACAGCCAATGCGCGATGCGGTGATACCCGACGGCCCAGACACCGGGATATGTCAGCACCTCCCAGCGGCTGCGGGGGGCCGGATCGCGTGCCTTCACGCTGTCGAGATAGGCGACAAGCCGTTCCAACATTGGCACTATTCTCCCACTCGCGGGCGGTTAAATCAAGCGGCCCTGTTCGGGGCCCTGCACCGCTTCCAGCGCGTCTCGCCATACAGATAGGGTTGCCGGAACCTGCCGTTCAAGGCTCAGCCGGTCGATTTCCGACACGATTTTCTCAATTGCTGCATAGCTGCGCTCCATCCGGGGGATGAGATAGGCAGGTGCCCCCTCTCCCAGGACGAGGCCGCGCTGCAACGCGTGGTTGCGCATGAGTTCGGCGGCCATATCGTCGTCCGGGGCACCAATCTCGAGTTGCAGGGCAGCCCCCATACGGCTGCGCAAGTCGGGAAGAGTAATCGTCCAGTTTTCGCCATCAACCACAATCAGCAGCGGGAAACCGTCTTCCTGGGCCCTGTTCCAGCTATGGAAGACCTCGGTTTCATCAAGCGCCTCCACGCCGTCGATCACCCCTCCCGCATGCCGGTTGGCAAACCAGCGCGCCAGAAGCGATTTGCCAGAGCGCGGTGGGCCGTGGAGAATGGCGGTGCGAAACGGCCAGTTTTCAGGTGCGGCAAGCGCTTCTGCAACCGCACGGTTGCCGGATCCTATGGCGATGGATGCCGGATCTCTCGCACCTGCCGGAATCAGCGGGAGCGCAATCTGCGACGTCATCGCCTGCGTCTCAGCGACTGATGGCGAGCGCGTTGCTGCCCTGGCTGACGGTAAAGCCCCGTGCGCGTAGGGCATCCGCCAGTTGCGCAATCGTGCCGGAATAGCTGACCGTCATCACCGACGTCCCACCGATAGCGGTGCTACGGATACCCGTATTGCGGACACCGGGCGTGCCCCGCACCGAACTGACGGCTGTATCGAAAGCAGATGCATCGGGGGTCGCGACCTGCACAGTATACAGCGCGACGGAACCTTCGGGCGGAGGCGTGCGGATCGGCGCAGCCGTGATTGCATCGCCGCTCTCGGTCGTCGGCTCTGCAGTTGCTGCGGCCTGATCCTGCGCACGGACCGATCGTCCGAGTTCGAGCAGGCGCTGCAGCGCCGGGCTGAGTTCCGGAGTCCCGATGTTGAGCGTCGGATCGGGTTTGAGCGTGCCATTGGCCAGCGCGGTTTCGAACAGACGATTGAAGCGGACAACGGCCTTATCCAGCATGGCCGGCAGTTCGGCGGGCGACGCTGCCGTCATTTCGAAGCTACCCAGGAAGTAGTCGTCCGGCCCGAACCTTGCGGTGAACGTACCTTCGACGGGACCGCCCGGATAGGTATACCGCAGATTGGCGATGGGCACGAGCACATCGGCGGCGCCGAACTGGTCAAGTGCATTGCGCCACCACGTGCGGCTGCGCCGGCCAGTCTGTCCATAGGTCAGCAAAAGCGAATCGCCGCCGGCGCCTGCGGGCCTCACGTAATCGATCCGGCTCTGGCCCGCCTGGTATTCAGCCCAGGCCCGTTGCCATGGATTGCGCTGCTCGTAGATCATCTGCGTGCCTGCCGAAACGGTTACCGGCAGGAGCAGCATGGGTGCGGAACGGGTCGCCTCGCCTTGCGCCCCAAGATAGCGGGATGCCCGTTGACGATCGAAAACCACGCCGAGCGTGGCGATATACCGCTTGGGACCCAGTCGCTCGCGTTCGATGACGATGGCTGACACGAGCCCTTCGATCTGCGAATCGCTCAATTCGGGTCCGTCGAGACGCTCCCAAGCCTTTCGCTGCGCTTCGACCCAGGCTTTCTCGCGGGCTTCGGTACCGGTGTCGGCATGTACATCCACTTCGACACCCGAAACCTGGATATCGCTGGTCGACGCGACCGGCGCGATACCACGTTCACCCCCGACTTGCGCCCATACGGCGACGCCCAGCGCGCAGAAAGCGGCCAGCATGATCGCCAATATGGCGGGACGGCGAAGGGCGTGCTGAAGGGAGATAGCTTGGCTCATGGGGAAAACAGGGCGCCTTTTGCCCAAAGGCAACTGGAAATCCAAGCGCGAATGCGTAAGGCGGGTGTCATGAGTGACGAACCGCGCCAGAACACCCCGTCTTACACCTACGAACAGGCAGGTGTTTCAATCGAGGCGGGCAATGCTCTCGTCAAGGCCATCGGGCCTCTGGTGAAGGCCACCATGCGCCCGGGTGCCGATGGCGAAATCGGCGGGTTCGGGGGCTTTTTCGATCCCAAGGCTGCGGGCTATAAGGATCCGCTGCTGGTGGCAGGCAACGATGGCGTCGGCACCAAGCTGAAGCTCGCCATCGATAGCGGCAAACATGACACGGTCGGAATCGATCTCGTTGCCATGTGCGTCAACGATCTGATCGTTCAGGGGGCCGAACCGCTTTTCTTCCTGGACTATTTCGCCACCGGCAAGCTCGAGAATGGCGTGGCCGAGCGGGTGATTGCCGGCATTGCCGAAGGCTGCAAGCAGGCAGGTTGCGCGCTGATCGGTGGTGAAACGGCGG
This sequence comes from Qipengyuania pacifica, assembly GCF_019711555.1. Lineage (NCBI taxonomy): Bacteria > Pseudomonadati > Pseudomonadota > Alphaproteobacteria > Sphingomonadales > Erythrobacteraceae > Qipengyuania > Qipengyuania pacifica. The sequence continues at coordinate 415,027 of NZ_JAIGNQ010000002.1, forward strand.
AAATGCCGGGCATGTATGCCGCCGGCGATTACGACCTTGCCGGTTTCTGTGTCGGCGCAGTCGAGCGCGGGGAGCAGTTGACGGGCGAGCGTGTCGCGCCGGGACATATCCTTCTCGGTCTCGCGAGTTCGGGAGTGCATTCCAACGGCTATTCGCTGGTTCGCAGGCTCGCAGAAGACAAGCTGTGGAATCTCCACCGCCCTGCCGTATTCGATCGGGACCGGCTGCTTATCGACGCGCTTATCGAGCCGACGCGGATCTATGTGAAGACGCTGCTGCCCTTGGTGCGCGACGGGCTGATCGATGCGATGGCGCATATTACCGGTGGCGGCCTGCTCGAGAACATTCCCCGCGTGCTGCCTGCTGGCGCGCATGCGGAAGTCGATGCGGATGGATGGGAGCAACCGGGACTCATGGCTTTCCTTCAGGCCCAGGGGAATATCGAGCCGGCCGAGATGGCGCGCACGTTCAACTGCGGCGTCGGCATGGTGCTGGCCGTCGAACCCGCCAATGTCGAAATAGTACGCGACCGCCTTGAAAAAGCAGGAGAAACCGTCCTTGCCGTGGGGCGCATCGCCGAAGGTGACAAGGGCTGTACGGTGAAAGGTTCGGCCGGCACCTGGTCGGCGCGCGATAGCTGGTCGGCGACGCATAATGCCTGACAAGGCGCGGGTCGCGGTCTTCGTTTCCGGACGGGGGACGAATATGGCGGCGCTGCTTTATGCGAGCCGGTTGCCGGGGTGTCCTTACGAGATCGGCCTGGTGGCATCGAACGATCCGGAAGCCGAGGCGCTGACGCTGGCTGAGGCCGAAGGCGTTGCGACTTTCGCGCTGTCCCACAAGGGGATGAAGCGCGCCGAGCATGATGCGGCGATGGAACAGGCGGCGTTGGATGCCGGGGCGCAATATATTGTTCTTGCTGGATATATGCGCATCCTGACCCCCGAGTTCGTGAGACGCTGGGAAGGCCGGATGCTCAATATCCACCCGTCCCTGCTACCCAAATATCCGGGTCTCGACACGCATGCGCGGGCCATTGCGGCAGGCGATTCGCATGGCGGAGCGAGCGTGCATCTGGTCACCGAAGAGCTCGATGCGGGCGAGGTACTGGGCCAGATCAAAGTGAAGATACATGTCAATCATACGTATGATTCGCTTGCCGAACACGTCCGACACGCCGAACACCAGCTCTATCCCCGGGTCCTGGCCGATTACGTTTCCCGAGGGAGCGACCCGGAGTGGCTGCTGGGCCGCGTCCGCGAACTGGCGCTGGCCCTGCCCGAAACGCACGAACGCGAAAGCCACGGTTCGCCCGGCTTCCGGGTGGGCACGGAAAAGTCGGGCAAGTTCTTCGCCTATTTTTCCGACCAGCATCACGGCACACCGCATATTTCGCTGCTGGTGAAATGTTCGAGCATGGACGAGCTTGAAGGCCTCGTCGAAGCGCAGCCGCAAGCCTATTACAAACCCGCCTATTACGGCGCGGCAGGATGGATCGGCGTGATCCTGAACCGGCCCGGCGTCGACTGGGAGAGTGTCGCAGACTGGCTTCAGCGAAGCTGGCGTGCTGTCGCGCCCAAGAGCGTGACCCGCCTGCTCGACGTAGCGGACGAATTCTGACCGCATGGCCAGCCCGCCCCGCCCCCACCCGCTCGCCCGCGCAAAGCCTGCCATATGGGCCGACCGGGCGGTCCAGGCACTGTGGGATGGCGGTGTCACGGCGAAACCCCCGCTCGAGCCGGAGTTCCTGTGGTCGGTTGGCAGCCGGGGCTTCGACAGCGAAGACGAGCATGCGGGCCGCAGCGAAGCCGAGGTCGAGGATTTCCGCACCCGGCTGGATCGGCTTTGCACAAGCCTGAGAGGTGAGGCGAATTTGAGCGCGCTGGGTCACACCATGGCATATGGGCAACTGACGTCCGCCATCCGCAAACGCCATGCACTGGGCCGCATCTGGCGCGAGAGCCCCGAGCTTGCCACGACACAGATTGCCCCGCCGATCCTTATCGTGGGGCAGATGCGAACGGGCACGACCCGCATTCACCGGCTGATCGCCGCCGATCCGCGCCATACCGGCACCCGGTTCTGCAACAGCCATTATCCCGTGCCGGCCAAGCCCGACCTGCGCCCACTGAAGGCGGGTGCCGCACTGGCCATCGCGCGGCGCATCAATCCCTGGCTGGACACGCTGCATCCGTTCGGCGCCACGCGCATCGACGAGGAAATCGGCTGGCTTGCCGCCGCCCTGTCACCCGCCACGTTCGAAGCGCAGTGGCACATTCCCGAGTTCGTCCGCTGGAGCGAGGCGCGCGACCCTGGACCGGTCTATGCGGAGTTTGCGCGCATCCTGCGTACCGATGCCGCCACCATGGGCGACGAGGCCCTGCCCCGCGCGATCAAGTGCCCGCAGTTTTCGGAAGACCTGCCTGCCCTGCTGGCGCAGTTTCCCGAGGCGCGCGTGGTCGTGACACATCGCGACAGTCAAGCGGTGCTGGACAGTTCCGTGTCGCTGATCGCCAGTCAGATGGCATTCCAGAGCGGTCAGGCCGACCTTGCCACGATACAGGCCGAATGGGGGCGCAAGCTGGCCCTGCGAGACGAGCGGATCGAGCAGGCGCTGAGCGAGTTCGAGGGGCACGTTGCCCGCGTCGAATTCGATGCGCTGGGCGCAGACTGGCGCCGGGAAATCATCCGTATCTATGCCGCGCTGGAGATCGAACAGCTCCCCGCCGCACTGGCCGAGATCGAGCGCGAATACGAACGGTCGAACACCGGGGCGCATCGCGAGCATCGATCGCAGATCGCCCGCTTCGCCGAAGCCTAGATACGACAAGGCCCCGCCGCATCGCTGCGACGAGGCCTGTCATCGTCCAGCGGAAAAATCAGCCGACGATTTCGTCTTCGTTGAAGAAGAATTCGATTTCGATCTTGGCGTTTTCGTCGCTGTCCGAACCGTGGACCGAGTTTGCTTCGATCGATTCGGCGAAGGCCTTGCGGATGGTGCCTTCGTCGGCATCGGCCGGATTGGTGGCGCCCATCACGTCGCGGTTGCGCTTTACAGCGTCTTCACCTTCGAGAACCTGCACGACGACCGGACCCGAGATCATGAAGTCGACCAGTTCACCGAAGAAGGGGCGTTCCTTGTGGACCGCGTAGAAGCCTTCGGCCTGTTCGCGGGTCATCTGGATGCGCTTCGAAGCGACGACGCGCAGGCCGGCTTCTTCCAGCATCTTGGTGACGGCGCCGGTCAGATTACGACGGGTGGCGTCGGGCTTGATGATCGAAAAGGTGCGGGTAACCGCCATGGGACTGTTCCTTGCGTAGGGATTTTATGGGGAGAGAGTTCTCGCGCGCGCCCCTAGCGCCGCGCGCGCGACCCGGCAAGATTCATTCGAGGCCGCGCCCGATGGACAGTTGCGCCCTGGTGGTATCCCGATCCCGCGTAGCGGTGAGCGAGAAGCTGGTGCCATCCCCGTTTTCGCCGCCGATCATCGTCATCGGTCCGGACTGCAACGAGGTCGCGACGTCGATCCCGGCGGCATCGGCTTCGTTGCGGTAATAGCCCACCAGCTCGTCGAGCGGGGCGTCCGTTTCCAGATTGATGAGGACGAGAAGGCCATCCGCCTGTTCCACCCGGGTGTTGTTGGTGATCGTCGCGTCCGGATAGACGGTGAAGCCGGAAGGCAGGCGAACGGGGACCTTTTCCCCGGAACGCATGGTGGTGGTGGTGCCATCGTTATCGGTGAAACGCGCCCGCGTTTCCCCGGTTTTGCGGTCGATGTCGTAAGACCCGCGCGGCTGGACCGACTGGGCGGCATCGCCGGTTCCTGACGCGCCATCATCGCCCTTCTCGCTGCTGCAGGCGCCCAGCGCCAAGACTGCGAGGATCGTGGCGGCGACGTTCGGGGCATGCGGGAATCGGTTCATCATCAACCGATGCACGACTGGCCGAAGAGTTCCGTCAGCGCCCTTCGCGCCAAGCGCCGTTTTCGTCCTGCTTGTTGATCCGGTTGTCGATCGCATCGTCTTTCGCGAAGCGCCGCCACAGATCCGCCGCCGCATCGCGCTGCGCGGCATCGAACATCAAGAGCACGCGATCGAAGGCCAGCGCTTCGTCACGCCAGCGCCCGTCGACGATCATCGCCATGCGCGCTTCATTGGGAGCATCGCAATTTGCCGAGAGCAGGATCGGCTGGCGCGCCGCATGCGGGCTGTCGGCCATGCCATTGGCGAGAAAGGCCGCGCCCCCCTGCTCCCACAGGACCTTGGACAAGCGGGTGCGCTGGTCTTCGTCTTCACTGACGACGACCAGCCGTTCGCCCGCCTGCAGCACCTTGCGCGCAAGCTTCGCTACGGTCACGTCCACCGGATCGCGGCTGAGCTGGTAGAAATCGACGCGGGTCTGGCTCATCGGGGTCCTGTCGGTTCGATCGGCGGGCGCAATGTGCAGCCGCCGATCGAGGATTGGGCTGTCCTATTTCTCCAGCGTGTCGCGCACGAAGCGGTCGACGAGACGCACGCCATAGCCGGTCGCGCCCTTGTTCCAGATCCGGCCCGGCTTGTCGGACCATACCATGCCCGCAACATCGACATGCGCCCAAGGCGTATCGTCGGAGATGAAGCGCTGGAGGAACTGCGCCGCCGTGATCGATCCGGCCGCGCGGCCACCGATGTTCTTCATGTCGGCAATCGGGGAATTGATCAGCTTGTCGTAAGCGCGGTCGATCGGCATGCGCCAGTTGCGATCGCCGGTGATTTCGCCGGCATCGTGCAGGTCTTTCGCCAGCTTGTCGTCATTCGAGAACACACCGGCAAATTCATTGCCCAGCGCGATGATCATGGCGCCGGTCAGGGTGGCGAAATCGATGATGCGTGCAGGCTGGAATTCTTCCTGCGTCCAGTGCAGCGCATCTGCGAGCACCAGACGGCCTTCGGCATCGGTATTGAGGACTTCGATGGTCTGGCCGCTCATCGAGGTGACGACGTCACCGGGGCGCTGGGCCTTGCCGTCGGGCATATTCTCGACGAGGCCGACGACGCCCACGACATTGGCCTTGGCCTTGCGACCGACGAGAGCGAGCATCGCCCCGGCGACCGCTCCGGCGCCGCCCATGTCCCATTTCATGTCTTCCATACCCGGTCCGGGCTTGATCGAGATACCGCCCGAATCGAAGGTGACGCCCTTGCCGACGAGCGCGGTGGGGGCTTCATTACTTGCGCCGCCATTCCAGCGAATGGCGAGGATGCGCGATTCCCGATCCGAACCGAGACCGACGCCGAGCAGCGAGCCCATGCCGAGCTTTTCCATCTGCGCTTCGTCCAGAACGATCAGTTCCGCGCCGGTGCCTTCGAAGCGCTGCTGGCAACGTTCGACGAAGGTTTCCGGATAGAGGATGTTTGCCGGTTCGGTGATGAGTTCGCGCGTGAATTCAACGCCGGTAGCGACATGAGCCATGTCTTCCCACGCGGCTTGCGTTCCCTCGGGCGCGCCGACCACGGTGACCTTGGCCAGCGTGACCTTCTGGTCGTCCTTCATCTTGGTGCGGTAGATATCGTAGCGCCAGTTGCGCAGGCGCAGGCCGAACAGGACGCTGGCGGCTTCTTCGCCGGAAAGATTGCTGTCCGACAGGTCGAGCACGAGTTCATCGTTGCCGATCGACTGGTATTTGGCTGTCAGCGCGGCGCCGGCCTTTTCGAGATTGGCGAGGCGCGCATCATCCTTGGCGTCGCCCGCACCGGCGATCGCCAGGCGAAAAACCTGACCGTCGCGATCGACGAACCCGTCAAAGACCTGCCCGGTATTGCCCTTGAACCGCGCAGCTTCCATGCCTTCGGTCATCGCCTTATCGAGACCGACAGGAACCTTGCCCTTGTCGGTGACTTGGGCAACAAGGCGCGCGCTCTGCGGACGGGACTGGGTGAACTGAATTTCCATGGGATCTCCCAAAACAATTTCTGGTGGGGCTGGCGCAATTGGCAGCCGGCCTGCAAGGATGGCGATTGCGATTAGGCGTGGGCGGTGCGATAGGCAAGTGATGCTCCCGCCTGCCGAGTCAGCCAAACGAGCCAGCCGGGTGGCCATTCGTCCAGTGACACTGGCGGCGACAGCGCTGATCCTGTGCGCATCGGCACCGCTTGCAGCCCAGGCCGCGGCGGACGATGTCGGCACGGTCGAAGACCCGAAGGGCGAGCCGGGCAGCGAGCAGCCCACTGTCGATACAGCGGAAAATGTCGACGAGCTGCTGACGATACCCGAACCCAATGCCGGCCTCGACACACCCCCGCCCCCCACCGGCGCGGATGGCATCAATGCCGCCGGCGAACGCGAGATCGGGTTCGAGGCGGACATTCTCGAATACAGTTCGGAAAGCGACGTCGTTACGGCCAGCGGCAATGTCGTGCTGCGCAGCGGCGACCGTTCGCTGCGCGCCGATTCGGTCACCTGGAACGAGGATACGGGCGAGATCGTCGCCAACGGACGCGTCCGTTTCGTGGACGAGAACGGCAATCAGCTGTTTTCCGAACGCGTCGAGCTGACCGACGAGTTCGAAGCCGGGGCGATGGACAATCTGCTGCTGGCGCTGCGCCAGGGCGGCCGGCTGGCCGCCAATCGCGGCGTGCGCGAAAACGACGGCACGGTCGCGCTGGAAGATGCCGCCTACAGCGGGTGCGACGTGGTGACGCCCAAGGGTTGCCCCAAGGAACCGAGCTGGCGGATCACCGCAGAACGGGTGGTCTACAACCCCGACGAACAGCGTATCCGTTTTACAGGCGCCTATCTGGAACTGTTCGGGGCGCGCATCCTGCCTCTGCCGGGCCTGGCGCTGCGGACCGATGGCGGGCCGGTTTCCGGCTTCCTCGTGCCCGATCTGCGCGTGTCGCAGAGCAATGGCGTGGAAGTATCGGGCAGCTATTACATCCGGTTCGCGGAGAATCGCGACCTGACGCTGACCACCCATCTCTATACCCAGGCCGCGCCGATGCTGGCCGGGCAATGGCGGCACCTGACCGACCGCGGCGCCTATCAGGTTACCGGTTATGCCACGCACAGCCAGCGCATATCGACGCGCACCGGCGACCTGGTCGGGGAAGAGGAATTCCGCGGCTATCTTTTCGCCAACGGCAAGTTCCAGCTGAGCCCGAACTGGAGCCTGACCGGATCGATCCGCCGCGCGACCGACCGCACCTTCCTGCGCCGGTACGATATCAGCCGCGACGACCGGCTGCGGTCGATGGTCGAGCTGGAGCGGATCGGGAAACACAGCTACATCTCGCTCGCCGGCTGGGCCACGCAGACGCTGCGCCTGGATCAGCCGCAAGGCGAAGTGCCTATCGCGCTGCCGGTGTTCGACGCCCGCTGGCGTCCCGAAACCCCGATCATGGGCGGGCAGCTCGAACTGCAGGCCAACACGCTCGCCATCACGCGCGACATCGGGCAGGACACCCAGCGCGCCTTCGCCCGCGCGCAATGGGACCTGCGCCGCGTGACCGGCATGGGCCAGGTCGTGACGCTGACCGGCATGGTGCGCGGCGACGTCTATCATTCGGACGAGAACTTCCTCACCCAGACGCCGAGCTATCGCGGCAATCCCGGCTGGGAATATCGCGGTGTGGCGCTGGGCGCGGTGGATGTGCAGTGGCCCTTCGTGGGCGAAGCGTTCGGCGGAACGCAGGTCTTCACCCCGCGCGTCCAGTTCGTGGCGACGCCGCCGATCAGGAACCTCGCGATCCCCAACGAAGATGCGCGGGCGATCGATCTGGAAGATTCCAATCTCTTCGCGCTCAACCGCTTCCCGGGATACGACCGGGTGGAGGACGGGGCGCGTGTGACATACGGCGTCGACTGGTCGCTGCGGGTGCCCGACTGGGAAGTGAAGAGCACGATCGGCCAGTCCTACCGGCTCGACAACGATCGGGAGATATTCCCCGACGGGACGGGCCTGTCGGAAAAATTCTCCGATTTCGTCGGCCGGACGGAAGTGCGGTACCAGAATTTCGTCAAGTTTACGCACCGTTTCCGGCTGGACAAGGACAGCTTCGCCATCCGCCGCAACGAAATCGACGCGGCGGTCGGGTCGAGCAAGACCTATGCGGAACTGGGCTATGTCCGCCTCAATCGCGACATCACGCAGGTCGAGGATCTTCAGGATCGCGAGGAATTGCGCGGCGCGGTGCGCGTGGCCTTCGCCAATTACTGGTCGATCTTCGGATCGGGCGTGTTCAATCTGACCGACCGCGAGGAGGACCCGACCTTCGATTCCGACGGGTTCGATCCGATCCGCACCCGGCTCGGCGTCGCCTATCAGGACGACTGCCTCGAAATCGGGGTGACGTGGCGCCGCGACTACATCAGTTCGGGCGATGCGGAACGCGGCGATACCTTCCAGTTCTATTTCAGTCTGAGAAATCTGGGCTTCCGCTAGGCGGCGCTTGTTGGCACCTTGCGCCAAACACGCTATCCGGCGAGCGATTATCAGCTTCCGTTAAGCCGCATCCCTTCATGGCGACCGGCATATTGGCATCCAGACGTTGCCGTTAGATAGGTTCGACACGTGACTGCAAACATAATTTCCCGACTGCTTTCCGCTGCCGCTGCTGCCGGGCTGGCTACCGCGCCGATCGCGGGGCAGGCCCAGGACGCGATGGCGCAGGGCGACCTTCTCGGTCTGCCGAGCGACCTCAGCATGCTCACGAACAGCGACCCGAACAAGCGCGTCGCGACGGCAGTGGTGAACGGTTTCGTGATCACCCAGACCGACATCGACCAGCGCGTCGCGCTGCTCCTCGCCGCGAACGAACGCCCGGTGAGCGAACAGGAAATGATCCGCGTGCGCATGCAGGTGCTGCGCAATCTGATCGACGAAACGCTGCAGATCCAGGCGGCCCTCTCGCAGGAAATCGAAGTCTCGCAGGCCGAGGTCGACCAGACCTATGCCCGCGTTGCCGCCCAGAACTTCGGTCAGGAGCCGGGGAAGATGGACGATTATCTTACATCGATCGGCTCTTCGCCCGCAGCGCTGAAGCGCCAGATCACGGGCGAGCTGGCGTGGAACAATCTGCTGCGCCGCAACGTGGCCCCGTTCGTCAACATTTCGACCGACGAAGTGAACGAAATGATCGAACGCATGGAAGCCTCGCGTGGGACGGAAGAATACCGTCTTGGCGAGATCTACCTGTCGGCGACGCCCGAAACGTCATCCGCGGTTGAGGACAATGCCCGCAAGATCGTGGAACAGCTGCGTCAGGGTGGCAGCTTCGTCGCCTATGCCCGTCAGTTCTCCGAAGCATCGACCGCAGCGGTCGGCGGCGACCTCGGCTGGATCCAGCTGCCTCAGCTGAAGAACGAGCAGCTCGAACAGGTAGCCAGCGAAATGACCCCCGGTCAGCTCGTCGGGCCGATCGCTATTCCGGGCGGCTATTCGATCCTTTACCTGATCGACCGGCGCCAGGTGCTGATGGCCGATCCGCGCGATGCCGTTCTCAGCCTCAAGCAGATCCAGATCGGATTCGATCCGGGTACGACCGAGGCAGCGGCCCAGCAGCGCGTCGCCCGCTTCACCGAAGGCGTGCAGAAAATCCGTGGCTGCGGTGACGCAGAAAACGTCGCCGCCGAACTCGGCGCGAATGTCGTGACCAATGATCAGATCCGCGTCCGTGCCCTGCCGGAGCAGCTGCAGAACATCATCCTGCAACTGCAGGTCGGCCAGTCCACCCCGCCCTTCGGCTCGTTCGAAGAAGGCGTCCGGGTGCTCATGCTGTGCGGCCGGGACGATCCGAAATCGGCTGCCGGTCCGGACTTCAACCAGATCATGGGCCAACTCGAAGAAGATCGCATCGAAAAGCGTGCCCAGCGTTATCTGCGCGACCTGCGCAACGACGCCTACATCGAGTATAACTGACACCGATCATGGCTCCCCTCGCCGTTTCCCTTGGCGATCCGGCGGGGATCGGGCCTGAGATCATAGCGGAAAGCTGGGCGCGGCGTCAGGAATCTGGCATCGCGCCCTTTTTCGTGGTCGGGGGTGCAAGCGTACTGGCCGAGGCAGCCCGAAGGCGTGGCCTCGCTGTCGAAATCGAAGTCATTTCGGATCCTGCGAAGACGGCCCTTGTCTTCAACCGGGCGATACCCGTTCTTGGTACCGAAGATGTGGCTGCCACGCCGGGAAAACCCGACGAGCCTGGTGCCGCGCTGGCGCTGCATTCACTCGCCGAAGCGACGCGATACTGCCTGCTGGGTGCGTCCGCCGGTCTGGTGACAGCTCCCATCGGCAAGGCGCAACTGGCCAAGGTCGGTTTCGAATATCCCGGACAGACCGAATTTCTGGCAGAAGTCTGCGGACTGGCTCCGGATGAAGCCGTGATGATGCTGGCCGGTCCGAGCCTTCGCGCAGCTCCGCTGACCGTCCATTGCGCGCTGGCGGATGTGCCCGGACGGCTGTCGCAGGAACTCATCACGCGCCGCGCCCGGATCGTGGCTGCGGCACTGGCCCATGATTTCGGGATTGCAGACCCTCGGATCGCCGTGTGCGGCCTCAATCCGCATGCGGGCGAAAACGGCCGCTTCGGGGACGAAGAAGCGCGCATAATCGCGCCGGCCATCGAAACGCTGGTGGCAGAAGGTATCGCCATCACCGGCCCTCATCCGGCGGATGCGTTGTTCACGCTCCGTGCGCGCCAGACATTTGACGCGGCGCTGGCCATGTACCACGATCAGGCCCTGGTGCCGCTGAAGGCGCTGGATTTCGACGAGGGGGTCAATGTCACGCTCGGCCTGCCGATCGTGCGCACCAGCCCCGACCATGGCACCGCTTTCGATATTGCCGGTCGCGGCCTGGCCGAGCCGGGCGCGATGATCGCGGCCATGAAGATGGCCGGTGAAATCGCCGCCCGCAGGAAGCATGCGCTCGCAGGCTGAGCTTGTCGAAGGCGGCAGGATGGGGCAAGCGTCCCGGCTATGCTTCCACGAGCTCAGCAGAGCGGATTTAGCGCATGACCGCTCTCCCCCCCCTTCGCGAGGTGATCGCCCGCCACGGACTTTCTGCGTCCAAGGCCTTGGGGCAGAATTTCCTCTTCGACGAGCATCTTCTCGACCGGATCGCGGCCGTTCCCGGCGACCTTTCAGGCAAGCAGGTGCTGGAAGTCGGGCCGGGCCCCGGAGGGCTGACCCGCGCCTTGCTGCGTGCCGGCGCCCGCGTCACGGCGATCGAGATGGATCGTCGTTGCCTGCCCGCGCTTGCCGAACTGGGCGAGGCGTTTCCGGGACAGCTGCGCGTGATCGAAGGCGATGCGCTGAAGCTGGATCATGCGGAGTTGATGGGAGGCGAGCCTTTCGCCGTCCTGTCGAACCTGCCTTATAATGTGGGCACTGCGCTGTTCGTACGCTGGTTGGGCGGGGAACATTGGCCGCCCCTGTGGACCAGCCTCACACTGATGTTCCAGCAGGAGGTCGCCCAGCGGATTGCGGCCGAGCCAGGCGGTTCTGCTTACGGCCGCCTTGCCGTGCTGGCCCAGTGGCGCAGTACGGCAAAGCTGGCGATGAAGGTCCATCGCAGCGCCTTTACCCCGCCGCCGAAGGTGATGAGCGCGATCGTGCATGTCGAACCCACCGCCATGCCCGAAGGGGTGAGCGCGCGCATGCTGGAGCGTCTGACCGAAGCCGCGTTCGGCCAGCGCCGCAAAATGCTGCGTCAGAGTTTGAAATGCGTACCGGGCGCGGTCGAGGCGCTGGAAAAACTGGGCATCGATCCGCAGCGCAGAGCAGAGACGGTAACGGTCGCGGAATTCGTGGAACTCGCCCGGTCGCTGGGGCGCTGAGAGACCTGCAACCTATGCGATAGCGCGCGATTTGCGCAGCAGTTGGTACGCTTCCACCACGCGGCCAAGCCGGCTTTCGTATTGCCGATCCCCGCCATTGCGGTCCGGGTGATAGCGGCGCACCAGTTCCGAATACCGACGGCGCAGACGCCGCCGATCCGTGTTCAGACCCAGACCCATCGTTTCCAGCGCTTCTGCCTCTTCGCGACTGAAGCGGCCGTCCATCGCCATTTCTGCCTCGCGCCGGGCACGGCTCTTGATGCCAGCAGCGCGCGCGGAGATGGCTTCCAGCGGATCGTCGAAATCGGACCAGCGCGGCATCCCATCGACGCCCGCGGTTGGACGAAAACTGGGACTTTCGGTCCGCCAGCCCGCCCCAGGGGCCTGTGCGTTGTAGATTTCTTCGGCGCTCATCCCTTCGAACCAATCGTAGCCCGCATTGAACTCGCGCACATGCTCAAGGCACAGCCAGCGCCATTCACCCGGTCCGTCGAAACCATGCCCTCCGCCGCCCGGAGCGCGGAATTCGCCCGGTTCTTCGCAGGATGGATGGGCGCATACCCGCCCGGTGTCTTCGTATCGTCCGTGAAACTTTGTCTGGCGCATTCGTTCTAGGATGGGGAGCGAAGTGCGCTAAGGAAACCCCCGAAAAGGAGATTCGAACCCGTGGCAGGATCAGTCCAGCAGGAAATGGAAGACCTTCTGAAAGAAGCCTTCAGCCCCACGCGGCTTGAGGTAATCAACGACAGCGCAAAGCATTCCGGCCATGCCGGAGACGATGGTAGCGGCGAATCGCATTTTACCGTGGTCATCGAAGCGCCCGCCTTCGCCGACAAGTCCCGCCTCGAACGCCAGCGCATGGTCAACCGCGCTCTGGGCGACATTCCCGGTGAACGTGTCCATGCCCTCGCCATTCAGGCCTCGGCCCCGGTAACGTGAGCGGGGCCGACTACGATCTGTGGTACTGGCCCTCTATCCAGGGCCGCGGAAAATTCGTTCGCCTGTTGATGGAAGCGGCGGGGATTACCTATCGCGACCGCGCACGAGACGATGGCGTCGAAGCTCTGGTCGACGATATGGAACGACGCAGCAAGTCAGATGAATTTGCACCTTATGCGCCGCCCTATCTGGTCGAACGGGAGAGCGGGTTTGGGATCGCGCAGGTCGCCCATATCGTCACCTGGCTGACCGATCGCCACGGTCTGGGCGCGGGTGACGGGTCGAAGGACCTTCATCTGATCCAGCTGCAGCTGACCATTTCCGACATGGTGGCCGAGGTGCACAATGTGCACCATCCGATTGCAGGCGGCCTGTATTTCGACGATCAGAAGGATGCGGCGATCAGGGCTGCCGAGGCATTTCGTGAGGAGCGCATTCCCAAATTCTTCGATCATTTCGAGACCGCCCTCGGCATTTGCGACGGTCCGTTCGTTGCCGGCACGAAGTGGTCGCATGTCGACACATCGTTATTTCAGCTGGTTGCAGGGCTGCGTTATGCGTTCCCCAATCGGATGGCTGCGGTGGAGAGCGACTACCCCCGTCTGATAGCCTGCAGCAATGCAGTCTCGACTATCGAAGGGATTGCAGCTTATCTGGCAAGCGATCGGCGTATCGCATTCAACGAAGACGGTATCTTCCGTCATTACGAGGACCTCGACCCGGCATGAGCAATTTCGAGCAGACCCTAACCCCGACCACTCACGATCTGGGCCAGTTCGAAGTTCGACGGGTCTTGCCGGCCAAGACCCGCAGCATGGTGGGTCCGTTCATCTTCGTCGACCAGTTCGGCCCGGCGCAGCTCGATCTGGGTTCGGGAATGGATGTCCGGCCCCACCCGCATATCAATCTCGCCACGGTGACCTGGCTGTTTGAAGGCGCCATCGACCACCGTGACAGCATCGGCAGCTTTGCCACGATCCGCCCGGGTCAGGTCAATCTGATGACGGCCGGCAAGGGTATCGTTCATTCCGAACGTTCCCCCGAAGCGGAGCGCAAGGCCGGCCCCAGGCTTTATGGCATGCAGACATGGCTCGCCCTGCCGGACGGGCGCGAGGAAATCGATCCGGCTTTCGAAGCGGTGACCGATCTGCCGGTAATCGAGGACGGACATGCCAAGGCCATCGTTATCATGGGAGAATTGTGGGGCGAACGTGCGCCGACCACGACGCATGCCGACACGATCTACGCCGAAATCATTCTGGAGCCAGGCGGCATGATCCCGCTGGAGGAAGATGCCGACGAACGCGCGGTGATGCTGGTCGGCGGCGAAGCGTCGGTCGATGGGCACGCGCTGACGTTATACCAGCTTGCCGTGTTGCAGCCGGGCCGCGAAATGACTCTGGAGAGCAGGAGCGGCGCGCGCGTCATGCTGATGGGCGGCGAGGCGTTCACCACCAAGCGCCACGCCTGGTGGAACTTCGTCAGTTCAAGCCGCGAACGCATCAACCAGGCCAAGGACGACTGGCGCGAAGGGCGTTTCGGCACGGTGCCGGGCGAAGACGGGGAATTCATTCCCTTGCCTGACGGCGCGCCCAAGACGGTGACCTATCCATAAGGGGGATATGATGAGCTTCGAAGGCAAGACCGCCTGGATTACGGGCGCCAGCAGCGGCATCGGTGCAGCGCTGGCACGTGAATGGGCAAGCCGGGGCGCCAATATCATTCTGTCGGGCCGGGATGAAGCGAGACTGGCCGATGTCGCAGGCACGTTGCAGAACGAATCCCTGGTCCTGCCTTTCGACGTGCGCGACGATACGGCGATGCAGGCCGCGACAGAGCGCGCAATCGCCTGGAAGGGCGTGGACATTTTCGTGGCCAACGCCGGCGTGTCGCAGCGCAGTGCAGCCGTCGACACGGACATGAGCGTCTATCGCGAGATCATCGATATCGACCTGACCGCGCAGATCGCGGCAACACAGGCGCTGCTGCCGCATGTAACCGCGCGTGGCAGCGGGCACCTGCTGTTCATCAGTTCCATTGCGGGCAAGGTCGGCGTGCCCATGCGTACCGCCTATTGCGCGGCAAAGTTCGGGCTGGTCGGCTATGCCGATGCTCTGCGCGCCGAACTGTCGCAATCGGGCATTTCGGTCCACGTGGTCTGCCCGGGTTCCGTCGCCACCGACGTGAGCCGCAATGCGCTGACCGCGGATGGCAGCAAGCGCGGGCGCAGCGACAAGGTGATCGATAACGGCATCGATCCGGCCGAAGCGGCCAGTCGCATCGTCAGCGCAGTCGAGGCGAACCAGCGAGAAATCATCGTGGCGGAAGGCAGGGAAGAAGCGATGGGCGAATTGCGCCGCACGCCCGACCAGTTGCTCGATCAGGTCGCGGGCATGGTTGCCGCCGGTTACATGGAGAAGATGAAAGCGGAGGAGTGACCATGGGGCTGGAACAGAAGCGGATTGCGCTGGGCAATGGAATCGAACTCGATGTGGTCGATGAAGGGCCTCGCGACGCGCCGGTGCTGATCTTCCTGCACGGCTTTCCCGAGAGCCACCGCACCTGGCGCCATCAGATCGCGCATTTTTCCGACCGCTTCCGCTGCATCGCGCCGGACCAGCGCGGCTATCGCGGATCGTCCAAGCCGCAGGCGGTGGCCGACTATTCGCCCGACAAGCTGGTAGGCGACATCTTCCTGCTGGCCGCTGCGCTGGGCGTTAGGGACTTCACCATCGTCGGGCATGACTGGGGCGGCGCGATCGCATGGGGTGTAGCACTGGCCGGCCAGGATACGGGCCGCGTGACCCGCGCGGTAATCGCCAACGCACCGCATCCGCAGGTCTTCCAGAAGCTGCTCTACACCAGCAAGGTTCAGCGCGAAGCCAGCCAGTACATGCGTGGTTTCCGCGATCCGGCGAACGACGCGCTGGTGCGCGAACACGGGCTGGGGGGGATCCTGATGCAGGAAATCAAATGGGATGCGCCCGACCGGATGGAGCCGGAAGAACGCGCGATGCTGCTGGAGGACTGGCAGGACCGTGATGCCGCCTTTGCCATGCTCAACTGGTATCGCGCCAGCCCGATCGACGTGCCCCCGATGGATGCGCCGTTCGGATTGCCCGAAGGCTGGACCGCCCCCGCCCTGCCCAAGTTGCGCCTGCCGACCCTGGTTATCTGGGCGCAGGACGATCTGGCCCTGCCGCCGGAAAATACGGCAGGTATGCGCGAGTGCATTGAAGATTTCACGCTGGTCGAGGTGCCCGACTGCGGCCACTTCGTACCATGGGAAGCGCCGCTCGCCGTCAACGAGGCGATGGAGACGTTCTTGACGCGTACGGCATAGTGGTCAGCCCTCCCACTCAATCCACGATCCATGGGGGTGGGCCGTGGCGAGCTTATGCCACGCCTGCCCGCCGGGCCAATATCGCACGGTCAGTTCATGGCGGTGCGTATCGCGATTGGCTTCCAGGCTGATCCAGGCAAGTGGCTTGTCCTTACCCGCCTCTTGGCCGGCCTGTTCCATCATCTCCACGATCCCTTCCCGCTCTTCTTGCGGGATATACTGCCAGACCACCGAATGCATCAGGACGCGGGTCGTACCCTCCTGCTGAGGCCGGGCAAGGCGATCGCGCAGGAAATCCGCTGCGCGCATTCGTGCCACCTCGGGCGGGAAGGTATTAGCCGCCGCGATTGCAGCGTCCATCCGGGCGAACCGTTCGGTGAATTCGGGCCAGATGAACGCCTTGAGGCGCAGCGCCTGCCTATCATCGGTCAGATCGACCGGTGCAACATCGCAACCTTCGGCGGCGATGATATTGAAATCGCGATCCGGCGGAGGTTCGCCGCGCCACTCCGGCGTCAGGTGAATACGCGAAGACTTCGGTCCTACAGCCACTCCGCCCAGATCGTAGCGATAACGGCGCATCATCAGATTTATTCCCGCGCTCGAACCAATTTCAAGTAGGTCGAACTCGCCGGGAAGCCCGTGATCGACCAACCACAGAAATGCCGCCGCATATCCGGCAGACCGGCCCGCCTCATTGGTCTGCGGGGGCCCATCGAGCCACGGCATCAAATATGGTTCGTGCCGCTCTATGGTATCGGCGATCAATTCAGCCGCATTGTTCGGCCCAAGCCCTTCGTATATCGGCGCAAGACGCGGTTCCTCGCCGCTCAGATGAAGCGCGTGCAACCCGCCAGCCAATCTCAGTGGCAGGGCATCGGCCAGCGCCGGCCCCGCCCATCGTCGCGCTCGGCGCATTACCGCACCGCCGCGTTCGGTGTCGATCAAGTCACGCAAGGCCTGGCATACCGTGGCCGTGATGGCAGCGTTGCTGGACCGGCAATAGGCAACTTGGTTTTCGAAAGCCCGCGCAACCGCATCCGGGCCCGTAGCTTCGGGATCGCTCGCGACATATTCCGCTTTGTCGATCGTCATTGCCCTTTGGCCTCCTGCTGCCTATTTGCGCAGCCCATGAACGACAGCCTGACCTTCGCCGTTCCCAAGGGGCGGATCCTCGACGAGGCCCTGCCTGTCATGGCGCGTGCCGGCGTGGTGCCCGAAGATGCCTTTCACGACAAGGCCAACCGCTCGCTGACTTTCGCGACGACGCGCGACGATATGCGGCTGATCCGCGTGCGCGCATTCGACGTGGCGACTTTCGTCGCGCATGGCGCTGCGCAGATGGGCATCGTCGGGTCGGACGTGATCGAGGAGTTCGATTATGCCGATCTTTATGCGCCGGTCGATCTCGATTTCGGACATTGCCGGCTGTCGGTTGCCGAGCCGAAGGAAGGCGCAGCCAGTGTCGACGGGGCCAGCCACCTGCGTGTCGCGACCAAATACCCAAACCTGACACGCCGTCATTTCGAACGGCAGGGTATCCAGGCCGAATGCGTCAAGCTGAACGGGGCGATGGAAATTGCACCTGCACTGGGGCTGGCGGGGCGGATCGTCGACCTCGTTTCCACCGGAACCACACTGCGCGAAAACGGCCTGGTTGAAACCAGCCGCATTCTGGACATCTCCGCCCGACTTATCGTCAACCGCGCCGCCTTGAAGACCGATCCGCGCGTCGCTGCGCTGGTCGAGGAATTCCGCGCCGACGCTGCCCGGCGCGAGGCCGCCTGATGCAGTTTCTGCGCACCAGCGACGCCGATTTTCCCAAGAAATTCGATCGCGTCGTGCGAGACAGGCGCGAAAGCGACGCTCAGGTCGGGCGGGATGTCGCAACGATGATCAACGAAGTGCGCGAACGCGGCGATAGCGCGCTGGTCGAATACACGACCCGCTTCGATGGGCATCACCTCACACGGGATAGCGACTGGCAGATCCCGCTGGAGGAATGCCGCGCTGCCTACGAAGCGCTCGACGCCGATCTGCGCGACGCGCTCGAACTCGCCGCATCGCGCATCCGCGCCTATCACGAAGGCCAGCTACCTTCTGGCCGCGACTACACCGATGATATCGGCATGCGCCTTGGGGCGCGCTGGCGGCCGGTTGATGCCGCCGGTCTATATGTACCCGGGGGCCGCGCAGCCTATCCGTCTTCCCTTCTGATGAACGCGATCCCTGCAAGGGTTGCCGGGGTGGAGCGCCTCGTCGTCACCACACCCACGCCGAAAGGCGAGGTCAATCCGCTGGTTCTGGCGGCTGCCCATATCGCCGGGGTCGACGACATCTGGCGCGTCGGCGGGGCACAGGCCGTGGCCGCGCTCGCCTACGGTACGAAACGGATCGGCAAGGTCGATGTTATCGCCGGACCGGGCAACACCTGGGTCGCAGAAGCCAAGCGCCAGCTTTATGGCGTGGTCGGCATCGACATGGTGGCAGGGCCGAGCGAAATTCTCGTGATCGCGGATGGCAACAACAACCCTGACTGGATCGCTGCCGATCTGTTGAGTCAGGCGGAGCATGACCCGACGAGCCAATCGATCCTGATTACCGACAGCGAAAACCTTGCCCGTCAGGTCGAGGATGCGGTCGACATCACCCTGATGAAATTGCCGACGGCGAAAACTGCGAAGGCAAGCTGGGACACCCATGGCTTGATCGTACTGGTCGATAGCCTCGACGAAGCCCCTGCCCTGTCCGACCGCCTCGCTGCCGAACATGTCGAGCTTATGGTCGACGAACCGCAATCCCTGTTCGACGCCATGCGCCATGCAGGCAGCGTGTTTTTGGGCCGACACACGCCCGAGGCAGTGGGCGATTATATTGCCGGGCCCAACCACGTCCTTCCCACTGGGCGCCGCGCCCGCTTTGCAAGCGGATTGTCGGTGCTTGATTTCATGAAGCGCACCAGTTTTATCGACGCCTCCGAAGCTGCCCTTGCGGCCATCGGCCCGGCCGCGGTGAAACTGGCGGAGGCAGAAGGTCTCCCCGCGCACGCCCTATCGATTTCGACGAGACTGAAATGAGCCAGAATTCCAGATCCCAGGCCCGCAGCGCCGCTCGCCTCGGCGCCGTTCAGGCGCTCTACCAGCAGCAGATGGAAGGCACGCGCCTTGCCAAGCTGCTTGACGAATTTCACCAGCACCGCCTTGGCCGCGTCATCGAGGACGAGGAATATGCGGAAGCCGATGTCGACTTCTTCGACGACATCGTCGGCGGGGTCGAGGCCCGGCGCGAAGAGATCGACGGCAAATTGACCGCGCGGCTGGCCGAGGGCTGGACGCTGGCAAGGCTCGACAAGACCATGCTGCAGATATTGCGTGCCGGAACCTACGAACTGATCGCCCGGCCAGATGTGCCCAAGGCCAGCGCGATCAGTGAATATGTCGATGTCGCCAAAGCCTTCTTCGACGACCGCGAGGCGAAGTTCGTCAACGGCGTCCTGGATGCTGTGGCCAAGGATGCCGGACGCTGAACGAAGCCGGGTTCATCTCTGCGCTGAAGGCGCTGGCAGATAATTCGGCAGCCCGTGGGCTGGAAGATGACGCCGCAGTTATCGAAATAGGCGGCGAACGCCTTGTCCTGACGCATGATACGCTGGTTCAGGGCGTCCATGCGCGCGAGGATGAAGACCCGGCCGATATCGCGTGGAAACTCATTGCGGTGAACCTTTCCGACCTTGCAGCGAAAGGTGCGCAACCGGTCGGCGTGCTCGTGTCCCATATGCTGGGCGACGATGACGATCGGTTTGCACAGGGCCTTGGCGAAATTCTGGAAGCTTACGACGTACCGCTTCTGGGAGGCGATACGGTTAGGGCCGATGGACGGCGGGTCTGGGGTTGTACCGCGATTGGAAAGGCCAGCAGCGCTACCGTGCCGGACCGGCGCGGCGCGCAGGCGGGTGATGCCATTTACGTCACCGGCGTTCTGGGGCGTGCAATGCTGGGCATGGAGGAGCGTGGCTCCGGCAGTACGAACGATCTCGCCTATCGCCGGCCGCAGCCGCTACTGGCGGAAGGCCAGTCGCTTGCCCCCCTTGTGAGTGCGATGATGGACGTGTCGGACGGGCTTCTCCTCGATAGCTGGCGTATGGCGCAGGCGAGCAGGACATGCTTCGAAATCGAGGCTGGCAGCATTCCTGCAGCCGATCCCGAACGACGCGAGGAATGCATGCGCTGGGGTGACGATTATCAGCTGCTCTTCACCATGTCGGACGGTAACCCATTGCCCGTATGGGCCACCCGCATCGGCACCGTCCTTTCGGGCCCGCCGGGGCTCCTCCTCGATGGTGACATGCTGACACCCGAAGACGGCCTCGGCTACCGACATTGATCGCTTGCGCGCATCATGGCTAGCAGGCGAAGATTGCTGCGCATTTCGGCCTTGTCACGCAACATAGGCCCCTTATACCCCTAGCCCAGATGGTTCTGCGTTTCCCGCGCAGACCGCATATAAAATCAATCGGGAGGGGAAATTTCAGTGGACCTTGTTTTCATAGCAATTGCGCTGGGGCTGCTTGCCGTCGTGTACGGCTTCGTCACCAGCCGCCAGGTGCTCAGTTCCGGCGCCGGCAACGAAAAGATGCAGGAAATCGCCGCGGCCATTCAGGAGGGTGCGCAGGCCTATCTCAAGCGCCAGTATACCACCATTGCCATTGTTGGTGTGGTCGTGGCGGTGCTCGTCTTCATCTTCCTCGGCATTATCCCGGCAACCGGCTTTGTGATCGGCGCGATCCTTTCGGGCGTTGCAGGCTTCATCGGGATGAATATCTCGGTACGCTCGAACGTCCGCACGGCTGCCGCTGCGCAAAGCGGATTGCAGCAGGGTCTCACCATCGCGTTTCGCGCCGGTGCCATCACCGGCATGCTGGTGGCGGGCCTCGCCCTTCTCGCGATCGCGGTTTTCTTCTGGTACCTCGTGGGCCCCAGTGGTCACGCGCCCAACAGCCGTGAGGTGATCGACGGCCTGGTAGGTCTGGCATTCGGCGCCTCGCTCATTTCCATCTTCGCGCGTCTGGGCGGCGGTATCTTCACCAAGGCAGCCGACGTTGGCGCCGATCTGGTCGGCAAGGTGGAAGCCGGCATTCCGGAAGACGATCCGCGCAACCCTGCCGTGATCGCCGACAATGTGGGCGACAATGTCGGTGACTGCGCCGGGATGGCGGCCGACCTGTTCGAAACCTATGTCGTCACCGTCGGTGCGACCATGGTTCTCACCGCACTGCTGCTTAAAGGACTGGGCGATTTGCTGATGCCGATGATGGCGCTACCGCTGCTGATCGGCGGTGCCTGCATCGTGACCAGCATCATCGGAACCTATTTCGTTAAGCTCGGCAAGGGCAGCACGAATGTGATGGGCGCGATGTATAAAGGCTTCCTCGTCACCGCACTGCTCTCGATCCCGCTGATCTGGATCGTAATCAATGTTGCCCTTGGCGGCATGGACACCGTCATCGGAGGCAGCACGGTAACGGAAATCGTTGCTGCAACCGATGGTACCAATCTCGCAGAAGAGGGGCTTTCCGAACAGATCGGCGGTTTCACCGGCTGGTCGCTGTTCTACTGCTCGCTCATCGGTCTTGCGATTACCGGCCTGATCATCTGGATCACCGAATATTATACCGGCACCAACTATCGCCCGGTAAAATCGATCGCCAAGGCATCGGAAACCGGCCACGGCACCAATGTCATCCAGGGTCTGGCCATCAGCCTTGAATCGACCGCATTGCCGACGATCCTGATCGTTGCGGGCATCATCGCCACGTTCCAGCTCGCAGGGCTCATGGGCATTGCCTATGCTGCCACCGCCATGCTGGCCCTGGCGGGCATGGTCGTGGCGCTGGATGCCTATGGCCCTGTCACCGACAATGCCGGAGGCATCGCGGAAATGGCTGGCCTCGACGACAGTGTGCGGGAAAAGACCGACCTGCTCGACGCCGTGGGCAATACTACCAAGGCGGTGACAAAGGGCTATGCTATCGGATCTGCCGGCCTCGCCGCGTTGGTCCTGTTCGCAGCCTACACCACCGATCTTGCCGAATTCTTCCCGAATGCGGACGTCGATTTCAGTCTTGAGAACCCATACGTCATCGTCGGCCTGCTGCTGGGCGCGCTGCTCCCCTACCTGTTCGGTGCAATGGGCATGACCGCAGTAGGCCGCGCCGCGGGCGATGTGGTGAAGGACGTGCGTGAACAGTTCGCCGGCGATCCGGGCATCATGGCCGGCACCAGCAAGCCGAACTATGCCCGCACGGTCGATCTCGTTACCAAAGCGGCGATCAAGGAAATGATCGTGCCTTCCATGCTGCCGGTACTGGCCCCGATCGTGGTCTATTACGTGATCACGCTGATCGCTGGCCAGGAAAACGGCTTCGCTGCGCTCGGTGCACTGCTGCTCGGGGTGATCGTGGGCGGTATCTTCGTCGCATTGTCCATGACCGCCGGTGGCGGCGCATGGGACAATGCGAAAAAGTACATCGAAGACGGCCATCACGGCGGCAAGGGCAGCGAAGCGCACAAGGCTGCAGTGACCGGCGACACCGTGGGCGATCCCTACAAGGATACGGCAGGCCCGGCGGTAAACCCGATGATCAAGATCACCAATATCGTTGCCCTGCTGCTGCTGGCGGCGCTCGCGACTGGCTGATTTTTCGTCGTCTTACGCAGCAAGGATACCCCACTCGGAACCATCCGGGTGGGGTTTTTCCTTGCGGTTCGTCATCACGGCTGCATTATAGAAGCAGGGGCGGGGAATCATTTCCCATTTTACTGCATCTGCGCAACGAGAACGCGTTGATCTCAAGGGTACCGTCCCGCGAGTTTCAAACAGGGACGCAGAATCTAAATGAAAACTTTCAAAATTTCCGTTCTGAGCAAGGCAAGCGCTCTCGCTCTGGGGCTTTCGATGTCAGCTTCGTTTGGCGTGTTTCCGCAGCAGGCGAAGGCACAGCAGTCGCCGCCTCAGGTTCCGGAAACTGTTGAGGGCCGCATACCGGTGGCGGAGTTTGTAAAACAGCCAAATATGGGGCGCGTAAAGATCTCGCCCGATGCGACTAAGCTAGCTTATGTTGCCGGACGGGACGGGCGTGAAATGCTCGTGGTGTTAGACCTCGAGACGATGCAGGAATTGCCAATTCTCGCCGCTAATGAGGCACGCGAAAGCGGTGATCGCACAATGAGCGAATATCGCTGGATCGGAAATGACCATGTAGTGGCCACCGTTATCAGCCGCGAAAATCTGTATGGACAGCTTGCCGACTTTCGGCGCCTCGTTGCTTTCGATGTAAAAACTCGGCAATCAATCCCGCAGGCTTGGCGCGACGCCGGGGGAGACGCTGGCGCGATCCTTCATATCGATCATGATAAAGGCAAGTACCTGCTGCAGCGGGACAGCGTCGCCAACAGCACTGAACGTTGGGGATTTCCAGAGGTTGTCGAAGTGGATGTATCCACGGGCAAGTTCGAAATGGTCCAGCGCACCAATCCGGTGGTGCGTGCGTGGGTCGCCGACAGCGATGGCGAAATTAGAGCAGGTTTCAACAGCAACCCTGACGACGGCAAGTTTCGGATGCTTTATAAAGCGGACGGCGAACGGAATTTTAAAACCGTCTATAACGAGGCGGACGAGACGCGGGTAGGAAGCATCCCTACGCCCGAACTTTTCATACCGGGCACAGACATGGCCTACACCATCTCCAATCACGATGGTGTAGACAAAGTGTACAAAATGAACATGAAAACGATGGAAATCGTTGAGACTGCATTTGAAACCGAAGGGTTCGATGTTCAGGGAATTATTCCCAGCAAGGACGATTCCAAACTTGTCGGCGTTCGCACTTTTGATGGCACGATGCGACTTGTATGGACCAATGAAAACCTGAAAACCGTACAAACCATTCTTGATGAAACTTTCGGTCAGGACAAGGCGACCATTGTCGACTGGTCGAACGATTTCATGACGCAGGTGATTTATGTCGGGGGGTTAGAGCGAAATGGCGGATACTATCTGTACGATCTGAAGAGCGGAAAATTCAGGTTGCTGAACTGGGATCGTACCGCTTTGAAGGATGCACCTCTGAACCCGGTGAAGGCGGAGTGGTATACGGCGAGCGACGGCACCAAAATTCAGGCAGTCGTGACTTATCCTCGCCACCGACTCGGCGAAAAAAACTTGCCGGTAATTGTCATGCCGCACGGTGGTCCGTTTCTTGCACTGTCTGCGACGAACAGTACCGAACCTTGGAACCAGCCTTTGGCTGAGCAAGGCTATGTTGTGATCCAGCCGAATTATCGCGGTTCCGGCGGGTATGGCAAAGAATTCGTCAAGATCGGTCGCCAACCGGGCGGATACGGCAAGCGAATGCAAGATGATCTCAACGATATACTGACCGAGTATGGAAAGAAGGGCATCATCGATCCGACGCGCGCGTGCATAATGGGTTGGTCATATGGCGGCTATGCCGCCGCACGCGGAGCGCAGCGTGACCCCGAGCTTTGGAAGTGCGCAATTGCGGGCGCCGGCGTCTATGATATGCCCATGATGAACAAGTGGGATTCCAAGAACCTTGGTCGTTTTAGCAGTGGTTTCCAAGCGACATCTGAAGACCCTGAAGGTATCAGTTCCGCTCGCAATACTGATGGGCCATGGGCGCCAATTCTGATCGTAACAGCTAAGCGGGACGCTCGCATTCCGATGGAACAGGCGGAAACGCTTGTCGCCAATCTTCGGAAATCAGGGAAGGTCGAAGGCAAGGATTACCGCTACATTGTGCAGGAACAAGGTACGCATAACTTGCCGTATGACGACGTGCATATCCAATGGATCGAGGAGGCCTACGCTTGGCTGGAAAGGTTTAATCCTGCTTATATTCAAACCGACAAGACACCTGAGCCAAGCTTGATGGATTTCAACTGACAAAAATCCTCAGGCAAATTCTTCGAGCGGCGGTATCTCTAGGTACCGCCGCCCTTTGCGTTTGGCGCATTAAGCAAGTTTAAGGCGCTTCGATATATGCTATCGCCCGACAAGGGGACGCCTTCAATTGACGCGGATCGAAGACCTGATCGAAGACGGCTGGCGTGGTGAACCCGCGAGCGTCGGCTCACGTGCCATTGGTCCCGACGGGCTTTCCGTACGGCCCTGGAAAGACTGCGTATCTCCGGAGTTCGTGCAATCGTGGCGCCGTCTTGCCGCGTCCGCAGCCACGTCCAATCCGTTTGGCGAACACTGGTTCGTCCTGCCCTCGCTCGAGCAGTTCGATCCTCGCGGCACCGTTCATCTGGCGACACTGGTCGTGGGTGGCGAACTGGTGGGCCTCATGCCACTTTACCGGGCCCGCGACTATCACGGTCATCCTCTGCCCCACATCGGCAACTGGATGCACCCGAATAGCTTCTGCGGGGAACCGTTGATTGCGGGGGATCATGCAGAAGCGTTCTGGTCGGCCGTACTCGACTGGAGCGACCGCAATTGGCGATCGAGCCTGTTCCTTCATATCGCGTGTCTCCCCACCGACGGGATTGCCGTCGATACCCTAAACCGTGTCTGCAAGGCGAAACGAAGGACTAACCGGGTTGTCCATCGCGTTAGCCGGGCCTGCCTTCGTCATGGTCTGTCTCCCGAAGCTCATCTGGCCTCCATCCTCGGAAAGAAGCGCCGCAAGGAATTGTCTCGCAAGCGGCGGCGGCTGGAGGAAACCGGCCATACGATTTTTACCAGAGCGACGGGGGAGGACGGTCTGGACGAATGGATCGACCAGTTTCTCCAGCTCGAAGATGCAGGCTGGAAAGGACAGGAAAGTTCCTCGCTCGTCAGCGCGCGGCAAACCGCTTGTTTTTTCCGTGAAAGCCTTCACGGCGCGGCCCGGGAGCAAAGGCTGGAGCGGCTGGCGTTTCACGTCGACGGCGAGCCGGTGGCGATGCTCTGCAATTTCGTCACGCCCCCCCTCGCCCACAGCTTCAAGACGGCTTTCGACGAGGATCTTTACAAGCTGTCGCCCGGAATGCTGTTGCAGGTAGAAAACCTCGCCCTGCTGGAGCGTGAAGAAATCGGGATGACCGATAGCTGCGCGGCTGCCGGCCATCCCATGATCGAACAGATCTGGGACGATCGCCGCGAAATCGTTTCCGTGTCCATTCCGGTCGGCGGCGCGATCCGCCGGGGGGGCGGCGACATTCTGACATCAATCGAAGCCCGCAGGTCGGAGAACAACCGATGACCGCACACGATCAGACGCTTACCGCCCGCCGAACACGGGTGTTTTCGGGTGAATCATACGCTCGATTCGCACGTGATTACCCCGAAAGACCGCACGTCCTGCGCCATGACTTGAAGGATGACGACCGCCTCGCGCTCGATGCGCTGGCCGGTCTGGCGGAAGCTCTGCCGCAGCGTTCCGTCGAGTACAACCGCGGAGATCTGCCGGTAGGCGTGGATGGAAAGCCAGGTTCGAATGGCCTCACCATCGGCGAAACAATTCGCCATATCGCCACCAGCAACAGCTGGGCCGTGCTCAAGAATATCGAGCAAATCCCCGAATATAACGCTCTACTGATGGGGCTTCTGGAAGAACTTCGCCCCATGATAGAGGCGACGACCGGCACCATGCTGACACCGCAGGGCTTCATCTTCATATCCAGCCCGAACGCTGTCACGCCCTACCATTTCGATCCGGAACACAACATCTTGCTGCAGCTCAAGGGCAACAAGGTCATGACCCAGTTCCCGGCGGGCAACCCCATCTATGCTCCCGATGAGGTTCATGAAAGCTATCACCTTGGCGGACCGCGCGAACTGCCTTGGAGCAACGATTTGCTGCCCGGCGGCACCGCCTTCGCGATCGATCCTGGAGAGGCCGTTTACGTGCCTGTCATGGCGCCGCATTTCGTGCGCAATGGATCGGCCAGCTCCATCTCGCTTTCCATCACCTGGCGCAGCGAATGGAGTTACGCCGAATCCGACT
Organism: Qipengyuania pacifica; assembly: GCF_019711555.1. Classification (NCBI taxonomy): domain Bacteria; kingdom Pseudomonadati; phylum Pseudomonadota; class Alphaproteobacteria; order Sphingomonadales; family Erythrobacteraceae; genus Qipengyuania; species Qipengyuania pacifica. Next base: position 442,131 of record NZ_JAIGNQ010000002.1, read on the forward strand.
CCCGCTGCTTCAACGGGATCGTGCGGAAATTGGGCATCAACCCGCGTGCGCCAGGGCGCTGGCCAGCCAGCAATCGTGCAAAGTCACTGGCCTACCGGGTTTGGCGAAGGACCTTCCGCTCCCGCAAGTGACTTGCCGACAAGTCGGGCGCTTGACGGATACGTAAACCCTCCGCAAAGCCATTGGCGTGAGCGAAAAACAGTCCCCTGAACAATTGGTCGCAGAGCTCGTCAGTCTGCTGACTGTGTCCCGCGACGGCGAAGACGCCTTTACCGCCCCGCAGCAAGCTGGCGGGGTCGGGCGCGTATTCGGCGGTCAGGTCATTGCCCAAGCCCTGCAAGCCGCGCAAGCGACCGCGCCCGATGGGCTGGAAGCACATTCGCTGCACGCCTACTTCCTTCGTGGTGGGAAGGAGGGCGTGGATATCGCCTATCGTACCGCGCGCGACTTCGATGGACGCAGTTTTGCCAATCGGCGCGTCGTTGCCAGTCAGGCAGATGATACTGGCGAGCAGCGGGCCATTCTGAACCTCACCGCGAGTTTCCAGCGACCGGAGGACGGCCTGTCGCATGACGATGTGGCCATGCCGGACGTGACAGCGCCCGAAGAACTCAAGAGCGATCAGGAAATGCGCCGCGCCATGGTCGAGCGTGCCGGAGACCGAATGGGCGAACAGCAACGCGCTCTCGTCCTGCGCCCTCGACCTATCGACATGCGCACGGTCGATCAGTTGCACTGGATGAACAGCGAACCGCGCGCGCCCCGAGCGCATACCTGGTTCCGTACCGTCTCCGATCTACCTTCGATCCTTGAGAACCCTGCACTGCATCGTGCGATTATCGCCTACGCCAGCGATTATACCTTGTTGGGGACTAGCGCCCTACCCCACGGGCTCAGCTGGATGCGGGGCGAACTCGTCGGTGCCAGCCTGGATCATGCGATCTGGTTCCATCGCCCCGCTCGCGCCGACGAATGGCTGCTCTACGCCACCGATGCCCCATGGAGCGGTGGCGGGAGGGGTTTCAACCGCGGACGCATCTTTAACCGCGCGGGGGAACTCGTCGCTAGTGTCGCTCAGGAAGGGATGATGCGGAAACGGGTAAAGACGGGCGAATAGCTCGGCCCAGCGGATGCAGACGCAAAAAAGGGCGGGATGCAAGGCACCCCGCCCTTCCTTCCTGGTCCTTCAGGAAGCTGGCAGATGGATTACCAGGAAGCCTGGAACCCGGCGCGTGCGCCCACCTCACCGGAGTCGAAGCCGACCCCAAGGCCACCGGTAAACACGGTGCTGTCGCTTACGCGGAGGCCAACCGAAGCCGAACCTGCGACACGGTCGTTATAATACCCGAAGCCGCCCGCTACGCCGAAGCGCTTACCCGGCATGATGATTGGCGATTCCATGGCCAGCGCCATTGCCACGCCTTCGTTTGCACGGCGGGCCTGCACGCTGTTTTCGGCAGCAAGGTCGAACAGGAGACCGGTTTGGCCCTGCAGATCCATGATAGCGGCGGAGTTGCCGGCGATCGCCACGCTGTTTGCCTGCACGTCGGTGAAGCTGGCAAGATTACTCAGCCCTGCTGACGAACTGACGCCCAGCGTTCCGTTGGCATCGGCTGTTACCACAGCAATGGGTCCGACTTGCGATCCTGTGCTTGTGTCGAGCGAAGCGACCACGACCTGTCCATCGTTGGTCGCGCTAGCGCCATTACCGATGGCGACCGAATTCGCGCCCGTTGCACTGGCCAGATTACCTACGGCAATCGATCCATCGCCAGCCGCAGCGGCAGCTTCACCTACTGCGACCGAGCGAACACCGGAGGCATTTGAAAGGTGGCCGAGCGCCGTGGCACGTTCCGCTCCAGCCGATGACTGCCAACCATAAGCTGTCGCGCCCGGACCTGTCGCAACGCTTTCGCCGCCGACTGCGGTGGTCGAATTGCCCATCGCCATCGCCGTATCGCCAATTGCCAGAGCATCCACTCCATTAGCGATCGCTTCATTGCCGATCGCGGTGCTGAAGTCAGTCTGTGCATCGGCGTTTTCGCCTATCGCGACAGAGCGAACGCCCTGCGCAGTGGCGAGGTGACCGAGCGCAGTGGCTCGCTCTGCACCGGCAGAGGACTGCCAGCCAAAAGCGGACGCGCCCGGCCCGGTGGCAACGCTTTCACCGCCGATAGCCGAGGTCGAATTGCCCATGGCGGTCGCGTCTGCACCAAGAGCAAGTGCATCCACACCGTCAGCTACCGAGCCATCGCCATCACCGTCGCCATCGCTGCCGATGGAAATAGCGCCTACGCCGCGAGCTTCGGCGTCGCCGCCGAGTGCGATGCCAGCGTCATCGGTTGCGAGGGCACCGAATGCGCCACCGTCGGTGTTGCCGCCGATAGCTATGCCGCCACGACCCTGCGCAGCGGCAGCTTCACCTACTGCGACCGACGCGAAGCCATCCGACGTTGCCAGATGGCCCAAGGCGGTAGAACGCTCTGCATTGGCTTGCGCTTGCCAGCCAAAGGCAGACGCGCCAGGTCCGGTCGCGACGCTTTCACCACCGACCGCACTGGTCGAATTGCCCATGGCCATTGCCGTATCGCCAACAGCCAGTGCGTCGATACCGTTGGCGATCGATTCATTGCCAATCGCCGTTGCATTGTCCGTCTGGGCATCGGCGTTCTCACCGATCGCGACGGAGCGAACACCCTGTGCGGTTGCCAGGTGTCCGACAGCAGTTGCGCGTTCAGCGGTCGCGAGTGCTTGCCAGCCGAAGGCCGACGCACCCGGCCCGGTTGCGACGCTTTCGCCGCCAATTGCACTGGTCGAATTGCCCATTGCCATCGCCGTGTCACCAACAGCCAGTGCATCGATGCCATTGGCGATCGATTCATTGCCGATCGCTGTCGCATTGTCTGTCTGTGCATCGGCATTCTCGCCCACCGCGACAGAACGAACCCCTTGCGCCGTCGCAAGATGGCCCAGCGCCGTTGCACGTTCACCGGTGGCCATCGACTGCCAGCCATAAGCGCTTGCGCCAGGGCCGGTAGCGACCGACTCTCCGCCGACCGCGGTGGTTGACGGACCGGTCGCAGTAGCAGGGGCGGCTCCGGCATCGTCACTGCCGATCGCCACTGCATCGGTACCATCGGCTACGGCACCCGTTCCGACGGCAACGCCGCCGTTACCTGTCGCAACCGAATCTACGCCGCACTCGGTAGAATTTGTATTGGCGGCGTTACATTCCGGGGTTCCATCTGCAAGCGCAGGCGTGGCAAATGCCAGGCCTGCAGTACCGGCCAGAAGCGCGGCTGCGATGCGATTTTCGAAAGTCTTGATCATGATGCTTTCTCTTTCCTTTAACGGACCAGAAAGCCGATCGACGCGGGCCATCCTCTCCCACAGCTGGCGGTTATTCCACCTTGTTCTGCACGAAGACCTACGGGTCTCGGCTGCCATCCCGATCGAGATGACGCCAACAGCTACTTGCGTGCAGCCCGATCGGATGCACTCGCGGGCAGAAAAATAAGAATATCTATCTCAACGCCCTGAATAGTATCAGAGAATTATTTTGAGATTTGGCTCAGACTTCCGCCAGCGGACCTGCCAGCAGGATCGGCATGGTAGGCGTTTCATGCCGTTCGCCCGTGTCGTCTTCGAAAGTGACGGCCAGCGTTGCTCCCGCCGCCAGCAACGAGCTTTCCTCGACCGACAGGTCACGAGCGAAATTGCCCTGCTGGGGAATTGCGCCCAAAGATATCGGGGCACCGCCTGCAGGAATGACCCATAATTCGGGGGTCTTGCCCGGCTCCGCTTCCAGACCGGCGATTGCGAGCCTTAGCTGCCCACTTTCGGGATCGATGCGGCTCGCAAGACTGCGATTGGCTTCCGCATCTGTCAGTTGGGCAACAAGTTGATCACCCGCAACTGCGGCAATTTCCGGTGGTGCAACCGGTGATGTCGCGGGAGTGGACAGGAACAGAACCAAGGCCGCTGCGGCCGCGCTCACGCCAACGAGCGCAGCAGCAATGCTCCATCCCGCAGGGCCCCGCCCGTGCACAGGGGCCATCGCTGCTGCGGCCGGCATGTCTCGCTGGGCATCAATTGCGTCGATCCGTGCAACAATACCCTGCCATACAGCATCGGAGGGCAGAGCGCTCTGCGCTCCTTCACTCATCGCGCCGAGCCGGGCCTCCCACCATTCAACCGCCCCCGCGAACGTCACGTCCGAAAGCTGCAACCGGCGAGCGGCCGCCAGGTCACTGCCCTCGAGTACACCCAGAGCGAGTTCGCCCGCGGTCAGGAACGGGTCGTCCGACTGAATTACTTCCTCATCAGCCACCAAGGCAGCCCTTCAAACCGGCAAGGCCGCGCCTGATCCAGCTTTTCAATGTGCCGAGCGGAACGTCGATTTTGAGAGCAAGCTCGGAATATGAATAGCCATCGAAGAACGCGAGCCTGATGGAACGGCGCTGATCACCCGACAGCCTTTTCAAACAGCGCGCCAAAGCCTCGCTCTCTTCCATCGCACACAACCATTCGTCGGCGGGAAGGACATCGGTGTCCTCGACTTCGGGCAACGTCGCTTCCGCCCGCTCGACGATTCGACCGTCACGGCGCAGTTCGTCGAGCGCGGTATTCCGTGCGATCGTGCATAGCCAGGTAATCGGGCTCCCCTTGCGGCTGTCGAAACGCGCGGCACGCCGCCAGACTTTGACATAGACATCCTGAAGGACATCTTCGGCTCGTTCGCGGTCTGGAACGATCCTCGCGATTGTGCCGAAAAGCTTGGCCGATGTCAGGCGGTAGACGGTTTTGAGCGCCCTACGATCTCCGCCAGCAATGCCGGCCATCGCCCCCGTCAATTCCTCGCGCGCAGCCGACATTCGTCTCATCTACCCCCTGACACCGATGTGTCCGCCACCGGAGCATCGATGTCAAGGTAAGGTTCCGTCAGCGAAAACCATGTCCGCGAGGTATTTACTCGGTCGCGAGCGCCTTCTCGATCTCAGCCAGCGGGACCAGTTTGAAATTCTGCGCCTTCCCTTCGTTCATGCCGTCCTGGGCGATGAACAGTCCGCCGGGAAATGCCGGTCCGAAATCGCCTGCCATCGCTTCGATCCCGTCGGTTTCCTCGGCACTGCCGAAAGCACCTTTTGCGATGCGAAACCGCCCTGCAGGTGTCATGTCGGGCAAAGCATAACGCATATAGGTGTTGTCGCCCTGGCTGGACGCGTAGAGCCAGCCGCCATCGGTGCCCTCAGGAACGAGCGCCAATCCTTCGACATCGGCGACAAGCTTGCGCCCGTCCACCTCGGCGACCAGCTCACCCGTCGTTGCATCGGACCGGAAGCGCCAGATGCCGACGTCCTCCTCACCGATGTAGAGCGTACCGTTGCGATGATCGACAACGCAGCCTTCGGGTTGGGTGCGCACCTGCATGGTGCGCAGTTCGCGTGCGGCAGGCGCCGCGTCGAGCGCGATTTCCCATTCCCCGATCCGCCCGCTTTTGGGGGCAGTGTAGACGAAAAGGGTGTTGCCGCGACGTGTACCGCAGATACCGTAAGCCTCGCCCGGACCGGTGGCGACGCGACCTAGCTTCGTCAGTGTGCTATTCGCCGTATCGAGCCGATAAAGCATGATGCCGGCATTTACGGGATCACTCCGGTCACTGGCAAAGACGATCACGCCCATATCGCCCATGTCGACGAGATCGACATTGTTCAGCGCAGGGTGTTCGCTGAAGCTCTTCACCTCGCCGTCGAGGCCATAGACGTAGAGCCCGCCCTTCTTGTCGGTCGCGACGATCAGGCTGTCGCTCGGCGATGCGGCGTTGCGCCAGATCGCAGGATCATCGGCAGCGTCTTCATTCGCCGTCGCTACCGGCACGGTTTCTGCAACGGCATAGACCGGGACGGCTGGATCGCCGGGCATTGGGGTAGTCGCACATGCGGCAAGGCTGATGCTGGCGAGGATGGGAAGTGTGCTGCGCATCAGAAAGTCACCCTCACGCCGCCCTTCATGGTCCAGTTGTATTCCTCGTACTGGAACAGGTTACGCTGGTTGCCGAGCGTGTTGTAAGCAAAATATTTCGCGTTGTTGATGTTCACCCATTCATAGAAGATCTGAATGCCATCGGTGACGCGAAATTTGGCCGACAGGTCGAGCTGGAAGTGGTCGTCGACAAAGCGATCGTATTCGGCCGTCCCAGCCAGTTCGTCGAGGTACTTGTCGCGGTAGGTTCCCGACAGGCGGATATCGACCGGCCCCTTGTCGTAACCGAGCGATAGGTTGGCCGTATGCTTCGATGTCGCGGGGAGCGTGATCTTGCGAGGATCGGCAATGTCGCCATCGGTGAACACCGTGCCCGTTGCATCGGTATAAGTGTAGTTTCCGCTGACGACGAACCCGTCGAACGGTTCGGGCAGGAAGGTGAACGCCTGCGAAACGCCGATTTCCACGCCGAACACCTCGGCCGTATCGCCATTCAGAGGAATGACCGCTTCGTCGAATTCAATCCCGCGGTAGACACCGTTGAACGGCGGATCGTCACCTTCGAAATTGGCATCCACGATGTAATCCTTGATGGATTTGTAGAAGATGCCGGCCGTGATCGCACCCGTGCTGCTCATGTAGTATTCGGCCGAGGCATCGAAATTCCACGCCTTGTACGGCAGAAGGTCGGGGTTGCCGAACTCGCCTTCGCGCTCGTCGTCATCATTCTGTTCGACAGCGAAACGAGGCGCAAGGCGCGACAATTTTGGGCGCACGAGACTGCGGTATCCGGCCAAGCGCAGAACCACGTTGCGGGTCGGCTCGAAGCGGACATTCAGGCTGGGCAGCCAGTTGCCATAGTTCTTGTCGATCGTGGTGGGTTCGACGAGCACGGTATCGTCGGCGGCTTCGCCTCCATCAGGCAAAGTGCCCCCTTCCTCGACGAGAGTGACGAGATTGCCGCGAATGTCGTTGCTGGTGTGTTCATAACGCAGACCGCCGATGACCCGCAGTGTGGAACTGTCCCACCGGCCAAGAAGATAACCAGCCATGATGTCTTCGCCGACCGAATAGTCAGACACCGCTGAATCGAAGGCACTATCGAGTGCAACAAATTCGAAATCGTCACGGTTTGCGCGGAAGAAATCGCTGGCGCCGGTGTTGCTCGCCATCGGTTCGAGGGAAATCAGGCGATAGGTGGCAGAGCCCAGGGCCTGGTCCAGCGTGAAACTGTCGTTCTCGTAAAATTCGATGTTGGAATTGTAACGCTTGTCCCGCCAGCGGCCCTTGGCACCGGCCTGAACCGTGAATTCACCCCCGTCCGTGATGAACCGGCGCCCGAAGTCAACGCGTCCCGCCCATTCCTCGTCACTCGCGTCCGAAAGCGCGGTGTATTCGATATCGGTCAGTTCGTAAGCCGCCGGATCGTAGAAGCTGTCCGGATCGGAATTGACGGTGTAGAGCGGAACGCGCGGATCCGTCAGATCGAAGCCGATTTCGAGGCCGTCGTCCGAGAAGCGCTGGCGGAATTCTGCCGGGTCGACGCTGCCATTCTCCCGTTCGGAAGCGCGGGCATAGCTGGCAGAGTAGTCAGCAAACCAGGTTCCCGTATCGGTTTTTCCGCCTGCAACGACAGACCAGATCCGCTGGCGTTCGAAACGGTCCTTGATATCGCGTTCTACGCCGATCCGCTGGCGCACCGTGTCGGCAGGATCGTCGCTTTCCGGATCTTGAATGGTCGCATCGTTGAACGTTGCGATGCCGTTGGCGAAGCTGGTCGGTCCGTAATCTTCGAAGTCGCCCATGTCGAACGTCAGCCGGCGGCGATATTCCTGATCGTCGAATTGGCTCCACGTTCCCTTAACGTAAAGGTCGGTGGTATCGCTGGCGCGAAAATCGAAACCCAAGGTGCCGCTGATCCGTTCGCGTTCCACGTCATAATCGCGATACTGCAGTTCGAGAGGAACGATGCCGCCCTCGTCGATCCAGTCGTCGGCTTCGATATTGTCGGTCTCAAACTTACGTCGATAATAGGAAACGCCACCGGACACGCCGAAATTGTCGCTAAGAAGCGTGGCGAAATCGAGGCTTGCTTTCGGCGTGAGTGCGTCGGCGTAATCGTTATAACTCCCTTCGAGCTTGACGATCAGCAAGTCCTTCTTGCGATCGAAAGCGCTGGTTGTCTGGATTTCGACCGACGCACCGATTGTGTCGGCATCCATGTCGGGAGTGAGCGATTTCTTAACTTCGATCGATTCGATGATGTCGCTGGAGATAACGTCGAGCGCGACCGAGCGCACATCGCTTTCGGGTGAAGGCAAACGGACCCCGTTGAGCGAGGTCGATACGAGCTCCGGATCGAGGCCGCGCACCGATACGAAGCGCCCCTCCCCCTGATCGTTCAGCACGTTCACGCCGGGCAGGCGGCGCAAGCTTTCGGCGACGTTCTGGTCGGGGAACTGGCCGATCGCATCTCGTGTCAACACATCGGAAATGCCGTCCGCTTCCTTCTTGCGCGAAAGCGCGCTGGACAAGTTGGCAGCCTGACCAACAACCAGGATTTCATCATCCCCGAAACCTGCGAGCGCAACATCCTCGCGCACTGTGCCAGTAGCGGGGACGCTGATCGACCGGGTGGCGGTTTCCGCACCGACATACGTAATTTCCAGTGTGTAATCGCCAGCCGGAACATCGGCAAACAGGAAGGAGCCGTCTCGCGATGTGGCTGTCACTCGGTCGAGTTCCACAATGCGGACCTGCGCACTGCGCAGCGCAATGGTATTGCTGGTATCCGAAACCGTCCCGGCGACCTCGCCAGCATGAGCAAGAACGGGAAGTGACAGGGCTGCGATTGCAGCGCCGGCGAATAGGGAATGTCTGATTTTCATGGTTGCCCTCCGAGTAAGTTGAGGGCCGCCTAGCTTCGGTGTTTGACCGGTTGATTGCCGCACGGAGGCGGTTTGACGACAAATGCGCTATTTTTGCCTTTCATTTGTCACAATGCCGGGCCTTGCGAGCGCTCGACCGACCGTCAGTGCAAATAATGCGGGCCAAACGCGCAATTTGCGTGTAGGGCGCACGCGATTGCGGGCCGTGCCCGCTCCGCGACGAGCCGGCACCCCCTGCCGAGCCCCGCGCCCAAAAGAAAGAATTCAATGTCGTTTTCCCACCTCCCGCCGGTGATCGGCGAGGCTTTGACCGCTCGTGGCTACGAGGCGCTCACCCCCGTTCAGAAGGCCGTGACCGAAGCCGAATCGCATGGTCGCGACCTGATCGTTTCCGCTCAGACCGGCAGCGGGAAGACGGTTGCCTTCGGTCTGGCACTTGCCGACCAGTTGCTGAGCGACCTCGGCGGCTCGCCATTGAGCGAGACCCCCCTCGTGCTCGTAGTGGCTCCAACGCGCGAATTGGCGCTGCAGGTCAGCCGTGAACTCGGGTGGCTTTTTGCAGGTGCAAGCCTGCGCATCGCAACCTGTGTCGGCGGGATGGATGCGAGCAAGGAACGGCGCAACCTGCGTGGCGGACCGGCCATCGTCGTCGGCACCCCGGGGCGCCTGCGCGACCATATCGAGCGCGGCGCATTGGACCTGTCGGGCCTTATCGGCGTGGTACTCGACGAAGCGGACGAAATGCTGGACATGGGTTTTCGCGAAGATCTCGAGGAAATCCTCGACGCGACACCCGAGACACGCCGCACGCTTCTCTTCTCCGCCACCATGCCCCGCCCGATCGAACGGCTGGCCGAACGCTATCAGCGCAACGCCTTGAGACTTTCGCTGGTCGGCGAAACGCGTGGACATGGCGATATCGCCTATCAGGGCGTTGCTGTCGGGCCGTCGGAAATCGAAAACGCGGTCGTCAACCTGCTGCGTTTTCACGAGGCTGAGACGGCAATCTGCTTTTGCGCCACTCGCGAAAGCGTCCGCCGCCTTCACGCGACCTTGCAGAACCGTGGCTTCGGCGTGGTCGCGCTTTCTGGTGAGCATTCGCAGAGCGAACGCAATCAGGCCCTTCAGGCGCTGCGAGACCGCCGCGCACGCGTGTGTGTGGCCACCGACGTTGCGGCTCGCGGTATCGATCTTCCGACCTTGAGCCTGGTCATCCATGTCGAGATACCGCGCGACGCGGAAACGCTGCAGCACCGTTCCGGTCGCACAGGACGTGCGGGTAAAAAGGGTATCGCCGCCATTGTGGTTCCCCACAACCGCCGCCGCCGGGTGGAAGGCATGCTGCGCGGCGCGCAGATCGAAGCCGAATGGATCGATGCGCCGACTCCGGAAGCCATCCGGAAAAAAGACCGTACCCGTCTGATCGAGAACCTCACGGCACCACGCGAAATCGAAGAGTACGATCGCGAACTCGCTGCCGACATCATGACCCGCATGACCCCGGAAGATATCGCCGCTGCACTGGTGCAGGCGCACAGGGCGGAAATGCCCGAGCCGGAAGAACTGCTCGCCAACACGCCCGAAGCGCGTGAAAAGGCCAAGGCCGAACGTCACCGTCCCGGCTTCGAAGATGTCGTGTGGTTCCGCATGGACATCGGACGACGCCAGAATGCCGAGCCACGCTGGATCCTACCGCTGATCTGTCGCCGCGGTCACATCACGCGCAATGAAATCGGTGCGATCCGCATTGGCCAGCATGAAACCTGGTTTCAGGTGCCCCGTCCCATTGCTGCCAAGTTCGCGGATGCTGTGCAGCGCACAGCTAGCCCCGATGACGAACAGGACGCCATTGCCATTGTCGAAGCACCGGAAGGCCCGCGTGTCGAAGCGCGCGAGAACCGCAAGCATGGTGGCGGTGGCAAAGTCCACGCTCGCCCGCTGAACAGGAAGCCCGGCGGCGGCGGCGTCAGAGGGAAGTCCGGCAATGGGAAGCCGGAGGGCAGCGGGTTCCGCGGCAAGACAAGCGACAGCAAATCCGGTGGCGGTTTCCGGGGCAAGTCTGGCGAGGGCAAACCCGGCGGCGGCTTCAGGGGAAAACCCGGCGATAACAAACCTGCCGGCGGCAAACCCTTCAAGAAGGGCAAGCCCTTCAAGGGGAAGGGTAAACCGCCCAAGCCCTGAAGTGGGCCGCTGACCTTGCACCTATGAACACACCGGCTAGGGTAATGCTTTGCCCTAGCCGGAGCGTTCAATGATCCTACGCAGCCTCGCCATAACGACTGCCCTGTTCTTCACCACTTCTGCGATCGCGCAGCAGCCGGAAGGAGAGCCGGCGGGCATCGATCCGGACAAGCTGGAAGAAACCGTGCGCACCATGGCTTCCGACCAGTTTGAGGGACGAGCGCCTGGAACGGTCGGCGAAGAACGGACCATCGGTTACCTCATCGGGCGTTTGCAGGGACTGGGACTGGAACCGGGCGGCGAAGACGGTACGTGGACCCAGAAGGTGCCATTGCTTCACACTCGACTCGGCACCCCGGGGACCCTGTCGTTCAAACATGGCGGCACGACCAAAAATCTGAACTTCCCGAAAGATATTTACGTGTCGACCCTGCAGCCGTCCGATACGGCCGCTATCGACAACGCCCCGCTGGTTTTTGTCGGCTACGGTGTCGATGCGCCAGAACGAGGTTGGGACGATTTCAAGGGTGTCGACCTCAAGGGAAAAGTCGCCGTGTTCCTGGTGAACGATCCGGATTTCCATGCCCAGGATGGTGAAGAAGTCGCGGGCACATTCGGGGGCCGCACGATGACCTATTACGGCCGCTGGACCTACAAATTCGAAGAGGCTGCGCGGCAGGGGGCGATCGGCGCGCTGATCGTCCACGAAACACCGGGTGCTGGTTATGGCTGGAATGTCGTGGAGAGCCCTGGGGGCGAGAATTACGATGTCGTCCGCCCCGAGGATGATATCACCAGCCTCGTGCTGCAGGGCTGGATCTCAGGAGAAACCGCCGAAACGCTGTTCGCTTCTGCCGGGCAGGATCTGGCCGAACTGAGCATCGCTGCGCGGCGCAGGGATTTCAAACCTGTCGATCTTGATACGACGTTTTCCGCATCGTTCCCCGTAAAGAGCGATGTAGTTCAGAGCCAGAATGTACTGGCGAAGATCTCCGGCACATCGAAACCGGACGAGAGCATAATCTACGGCGCTCACTGGGACGCCTATGGTGAAGGTGAACCAGACGAACAGGGCCGCATCTATCGCGCAGGCGCGAATGACGATGCGCTGGGCGTTGCCGGGCTGTTTGAAATCGCCCGCGCATTCAAGAGTGGCCCCGCGCCCAAACGCAGCGTGATCTTCGCCTTCTGGACTGCGGAAGAGCGCGGGTTGCTCGGATCCGAATACTATGCCGCCAATCCGATATATTCGCTGGACAAGACCGTCGCCAATTTCGACCTGGACATATTGCAAACCGCGGGCCTGTCGAAGGATGTGATCCTGGTCGGTAAAGGGCAAAGTACGCTGGAAGACGATCTTGCCCGCTTTGCGCAGGCCCAGGGGCGTACGGTAAGCGAGGAAAGCCTACCCGAACGTGGCCTGTTCTATCGAGCCGACCATTTCAGCCTTGCCAAGCGCGGCGTGCCGGTAATGCTGATGATGGGCATCGCGGGCGCTTCCGATCTGGTCGAAGGCGGTACAGACTCCGGTCAGGCGTGGGTCGATGCCTACACCGGTGATTGCTACCACGCCGCCTGCGACGCTTGGAGCGAAGACTGGAACCTTGCAGGAGCGGTGGAGGACATCGCCCTGTTCCGCGACATGGGCGCCGAATTGGCGAACAACAGTCAATGGCCTGAGTGGAAGGACGGCTCCGAATTCAAATCGGTAAGGGAGGAAAGCGCTGCCGTGAGGGACGTGCGCTGATAACCTGGTGGGCCGAAAACACGGACCTGCGCGGTTGACACGAACCGCCGCGCGCAAAGCCGTGACTTTCCATCATACCATCTCCCCCATTGCGCCCCGCCCGGTGCGAGCGAGCAGTGCAAAAAGTGCAGGATTGTCGGCTTTACGGCGGACGCTGTCATAGCGCCCGGCACACAGGCGGACTTGCCATATACCGGTTTCAACCCGCCAGGTGAGTTGCGCAGTTGTGACCTTCCATGAAGGTTTAAGCGCCTCACGCGCGGCTGCCAAGGCCACCAGCAACCGCGCCCTGCTGGCCTCGCTGCCAAGCCGCGTTAGCGCAAGGTCCCACGCGGCCGCGAAGCCTTGCGCGCCGGGCTTGTCTCGCAAACGATAGGCTGTCTCGCGCGCCATCGACACTTCCCGCGCTGCCCGGGCTACCGAACGCGTGGCCGCCAGATGCCCGATAAACTCCGCCTGGCGCAGCGGTGTCCACCCAGCCGCGCGAAGGCGCAGAGGCACGGCATGAAAGGGCGGGATGGGAATGCTGCGCGCGCGGGAGTGGCGATCGGGTGGAAGATAGTGCTTCATTCGGGAGGGTAAGGCACAGTTGGCGGTGTGTAGGAAAGGGTTTTTCGTGTCTGATTGCGTGCGTGGGATGGACGAGGGAAAACCCAAACCGGGATCAGGTTCGGGCGTAAAGTTATGTCCGAATGGGGGGTGGAAAGCTGCCTTTCGGTTTAACCAACACTCATCACACCTGCGGAGAATGCTGAAATTCCCGCAATAAAACTAAGCCCCGAGCAGGTCGTGCTGAATGTGCGAATAAACGACCTCTTGGCTGTCTTACGACGCAAGAGCAAGCAGGCGAAAACCGTAAAGAAAAACATGGCTGCTGCCGCCCACATTCGAGCGCCGTACTCAAGTGGGGAAACAATCATCATAATTAAAGCAACGGGAAAGCAAGCAAGCCAAACGCCCACAGCCGCATTCCGAAATGCAATATCACTCGTCCGCTTAGCAATGACCCAACTTGGTTCTTCGCTCGTTTTCATGACGAATTCTTATCCGCTTGCAGCAATGTCCGCAACGGGTCGCTAACTACCTGTCGGCTTCTGGCACCTGCGATGCTTCACCTAAGCGTCAAGAACTAGGGTGGGAAGCGGACATCAGTTGTTGTATCGACCGGTAGTGAAACTACTCGTCGCCTGTCTCACTGCCGGCCTGCTCGCAAGTGGGTGCGAACAAATGCAGCCTATGCTCGCGGAAGCAGGTTACACTCATGACCTTGGCGAATTCGAAGTTGAACGGATCGGTTTTGTTCGAGAGATGCCCGGGCTGGGAGATGGATTTGACGGTGGCGGTTACCTAAAGCTTGAACTTGCTTCCGCACACCAACTTCCGGTTGGGTATCCGACCTATTGGATTGGAGTCGCATCAGACTATTGCCCGCTAGTCGATGATCACAAGCTTATCTCATTCGGGGAGTTTGATAACGGGGGTGGAGGCTTCTGGGATCGTTCGAGCAGCCAGCCTATCGAAAAATCCGAAGATGGGGCGTATCGTTACACGATTTATGTAGTGCGCGCCTATCCGCCACCCGGCAAGACCCATGACGATTACGGGACCCCGCAATCGGGTCCAAATGCCCAAAGCGAGTATGACATCATCATCGATGAGAACGATTTGTGCCTACAAGTCTTCGGTGGCGATCACTACAACGTGTTCGCTCGATCGTCGGTCATCAGTGTGAAACATGAAGCCATTCGTGCCGCTGCAATTGAGGCGCGATTAATAGAAGCGCCATAGAGGTTCAACGTCCGCATTAGGGTCGTAAGCGGGAGGTCCGCTTCTCGCTCACTCCACAGGCGACTGGAACGTCACAATCGGGGGGGAATGCGGACATGACGACGAGCCCAATCGGGGGCTAAAATGCGCAATTTAAGAATAAACCTTCGGGGCCGCTTAGCTTGGCGGCAAATTTATGGCCATTTATTATCGTGAAAATCTCATCCACTCCCACTCCCGGTCGGTAGTGATAACCGTTTATGTCGCCAAAGATATTGACGCAGGACACTTCGGATGACGACGTAGTTTGGTCGCGCGACGCCCTGCAATCCAGCCCATTGCCTGTCCATTCTTTCCCTTGAAGCAGGCGAGCGTTGATGGCGCCGTAATTCCGAACGAAGACATCTACTCCACTCCTAGTTGCGTGGAAGAAGAGGTGATCAACATCCGCCGAGTGAATGCCTGGCCCAGATACGGTATATCCATCATCTTCATCGAGTATTGTGATGACAGTGCCAGCCGCATCAACATAATGAAAAGCTTTACCGGTAACATCACAGGCTTCATCACCTACCGAACGATTATAGCTATGTTCGCAACTGGTCGTCAGGACGACCCGAACCAACGCAATACAAAGCTTCCAAATCGCTTCCATAAAATCCCCTAGAGAGCGGTAGGCTAGCGATAGACGCCGATAGTCCGCAATGGGGTCGTTAGCAGCCCCTCCACACCTCACCCGCCCGCGTGGTAGAAATCGTAGATTTGCTGCGCCACGCCTTCGCTGATACCGGGCGCGCGTTTGAGGTCGTCTAGCGCGGCCGCTCTTACTTTTCCCGCCGTACCGAAGTGCAGCAAAAGCGCGCGCTTGCGCGAGGGGCCGATGCCGGGGATCTCGTCCAGCGGTGATGCGGTGATCGCGCGGCTGCGCTTTGCGCGGTGGGCACCGATGGCGTAGCGGTGGACCTCATCGCGCAGGGTCTGTAGATAGAACAGCAGCGGTGAATTCACCGGCAGCGTCTTTTCCCGCCCATCCGGGAAGTGGAACACCTCGCGCCCCTCCCGCCCGTGATGCGGGCCCTTGGCAATCGCGATCAGGGGCACATTCTCGATCCCCATCTCCGCCAGAGTGTCGCGCACCGATGACATCTGGCCCTTGCCTCCGTCGATCAGTACGAGATCGGGCCATACGGTTTCGTGGCTATTCGCCTTCCCCTCCTCGCCATCCGGATTTTCAGCGAGGTTGCGGAAGCGGCGGCTCATCACTTCGCGCATCATGCCGAAGTCGTCATTGGTCTGCGCGCTCTTGATATTGAACTTGCGGTACTGGCCCTTTTCGAACCCTTCCACACTTGCCACGACCATCGCGCCAACCGCCTTCGTGCCCTGGATATGGCTGTTGTCATAAACCTCGATACGCTGCGGGACGTCATCCAGTTCAAGGAATTCGGCCAGTTCGCGCAGAACCTTTGCCTTCGTACCGCTTTCGGCCAGCCGTCGGTCCAATGCCTCCACGGCATTGCGCTGTGCCTGGCTCATCAACTTCCGGCGCGTGCCACGCTGCGGGATCGAGATCGCCACCGAATGTCCCGCCTTTTCAGCCAGCGCTTCTGCAACGAGTTCCTGTTCGGCAAGTTCGCGATCGACCAGTATCGTACGCGGAGGAGGCACTTCCTCGTAAAATTGCAGCAGCACATCGGACAACACCTCGTCCATGTCGAGATCGCCGATATTACACGGATAGAACGTACGGTGCCCCCAGTTCTGCCCACCACGAATGAAGAAAGCCTGCACGCCTACTTGTCCGCCCTTGGCTGCGAGTGCGAAGACATCCGCGTCGCCTACCCCCTGCGCATTGATGGCCTGGCTACCCTGGATGAAGGTTGCTGCACGCAAACGGTCGCGCAGGATGGCCGCGGTCTCGAAATCCAGATCTTCAGCCGCCTTCGCCATCTGTTTCTCGATCTGCGACTGAACGGCGCCCGATTTGCCGCCAAGGAAATCCTTCGCTTCGCGCACGAGGCTGGCGTAGCCCGCTTCGTCGATGCGGCCGACACAGGGGGCCGAACAGCGCTTGATCTGGTAGAGCAGGCAAGGCCGGTCGCGATTGTTAAAAAAGCTGTCGGTGCAGCTGCGGAGCAGGAACAGCTTCTGCAGCGCGTTCAGCGTCTTGTTGACGGAACCGGCACTGGCGAAGGGGCCGTAATAGTTGCCCTTGGCCTTGCGCGCACCGCGATGCTTCATGATCCGCGGATAGGCATGATCGGCGCGCAGCAGGATGAAGGGGAAGCTCTTGTCGTCGCGCAGCAGCACATTGAATGGCGGACGATAACGCTTGATCAACTGGGCTTCGAGCAGCAGCGCTTCTGCTTCGGAATTGGTGGTGACGATTTCCATCGCGCGGCACTGGCTGATCATACGCTGGATGCGATTGGACAGCCCCTTTACCTGCGTGTAATTCGCCACGCGTGCCTTCAGGCTGCGCGCTTTCCCGACATAGAGCACATCCCCTCGTGTATCGAGCATGCGGTAGACGCCGGGCCGGGGCTTCAGTGTTTTCACCGTATCGCGGATTACCGTGATACCGGCTTCGAGATCGGGCTGCGCGCTGGCCACGACCTTGGTCGCGCTTTCCTCGTGAAAACGCTCCTTGCCTCTCGGATCGTGTGGAGAACCGGCTTTCGTACGCGACATGGCGGTGCAGATAGTGCGAGGCGAGTGCTTGTGCAAAGCAGCGTTTGCGGCCATCCACCGCGCGATGGACGGGAAACCACTCGCACCGCCGCGGACCATGGGGCTGTTCGGCGCTTCACTATTGCCGGTGAACGGCATGATCGGTGCGGGCATCTTCGCCCTGCCCGCCACACTGTTCTTGGCTGTGGGCGACTTCGCGCCCTGGATGATACTGCTGGGGGGCCTGCTGTTCCTTCCTCTCACTCTTACCTTTGCCTGGCTGTCGGCGCGGTTCGAACATTCGGGTGGTCCCATACTCTATGGCGAAGCGGCGTTCGGACGGTTCGTCGGTTTTCAGGCGGGCTGGGCGCGTTATGCCAGCGCCATCGTTACCGTGGCGGCAAACACGCATGTCATGGTCTCCTATCTCGCCACGCTCTTTCCGGTGCTTGACGGACCGGTACTGCGCCCGCTGCTGGTTGCAGGCTTCATTGGCTTCATTACCATCGTGAACCTCTTCAGCCTGAGAAGTTCGGTTGCCACGCTGAGCGCCCTCACAGCCGTGAAGCTTCTGCCCCTGTTGGCCTTGATCGTTGCCGGGCTATTCGCCAGCGATCCGCGTGCGGGGCTGGTTCTGCCTGAATTCACCGATGCCGAAAGCGTGGTTCTGCTTACATATTACGCTTTCATCGGCTTCGAATATGTCGTGCTGCCCGCAGGCGAAATGAAGAACCCCAAGCGCGACGTACCGCTGGCGCTGGTCGCGATGCTGGGGGCGGTCACGCTGCTCTACATGCTGGTCATCTGGGCCTATATCGCCATCGATCCCGGCGTGGCTGCGGATTCCGAAAACCCGTTGGCATTGGCAGCCGATGCGGCAATGGGTCCGGCAGGCGCGATCGCCATAGTGATTGCAGCAGCCTTCAGCATTGGAGCGAATAATTTCGCAGGGGGCATCAGCCTTCCGAGGATGACATTCGGCATGGCCGAGCGGGGCATGCTGCCACGCTGGTTTATGGCCGTGTCGCCAAGGCTTGATACTCCGGTCAACTCGATCCTGTTCTATGGCGCCGCGAGCATCGCCTTCGGGCTGTGGGAAGGTTTCCTGGTGCTGGCTTTGGCGGGCACGCTGACCCGCCTCCTCACCTACCTCATCGCAGCCTTCGCTCTGCCGGTGATCGAACATCGCGAAGGAAGGATCGATCCGGTACATGGCTTTGTGTCGATCCTCACGGTGTTGAGCACACTTTGGGTCGGCACCCATGCCGATGCACAGAGCTGGCAGGTTTTCGGCGGTTTGGTCGTGGCGGGAACGCTGCTCTATTTTGTCGCGCGGCAGGAACGACCGACTGAACCGCTCGCCCCGCGCTGACATGGCCAGTTTCGACGCGATAATTCTCGGCGCGGGGGCCGCCGGATTGATGTGCGCGGCGCGTGCCGGCCAACGGGGCAAGCGCGTCTTGGTGCTCGAACGGGCTGAAAAACCGGGTAAGAAAATCCTGATATCGGGCGGCGGTCGATGCAACTTCACCAATATCGGCGCCGGACCAACCAATTACCTCAGTGCCAATCCTCATTTCGCGAAATCGGCGCTGGCGCGTTACACCTCGCGCGACTTTCTCTCGCTTGTAGAAAGCTACGGCATCGCGTGGCATGAAAAGACGCTCGGCCAATTGTTCTGCGATGGATCGGCAAAGCAGATCGTTGCCATGCTGCTGGAGGAATGCGCACGTGCGCGTGAGAGTGGCGGCGACGTGGAAATCCGCTGCGGCGAGGAAATTGCGTCGGTCGAACACGACGGCCTATTTAAGATCACCACTTCGGCTGAAACATCAACCGCGCCCGCTCTTGTCATGGCGACCGGCGGACCATCTATCCCGAAAATGGGCGCCACCAGTTATGCCTACGAATTGGCGCGCCAGTTCGGCTTGAAGCTAGTGGAGCCCCGCCCTGCGCTCGTTCCGTTGACACTCGGCGGTGAAGAGGTCCTGTTTCGCGACATTTCCGGCGTGTCCGCGCCCGTTGTGGCCACTGCCAACAAAGCCTCCTTTGCAGAAGCAGCGTTATTCACCCATCGCGGCTTGTCTGGTCCGGCGATCCTTCAGGCCAGTTCGTACTGGCGACCAGGCGATCCGCTGCTGGTGGATTTCCTGCCCGACCAGACAGCTGAGTGGCTGATGGATGCAAAGCGCACCAGCCCGCGCGTCGGCTTGAAGACTCTCTTGCGTGAAGCTCTCCCGGCACGGCTGGCCGATATCCTGGCCGACAAGATCGGGATCGAAGGCGACCTCGGCAATGTGCCCGACAAGGCTTTACGCAGCGCAGGTGAGCGTTTGAAACGCTGGGCGTTCCATCCGAACGGGACCGAAGGCTTTGCCAAGGCCGAGGTCACCGTCGGCGGTATCTCCACTGCCGAACTGTCCTCCCGCACAATGGAAGCGAAGCGCCTTCCTGGCCTGTTCGCCATTGGTGAGGCAGTGGATGTGACCGGCTGGCTTGGCGGTTATAATTTCCAATGGGCCTGGGCTAGCGGCGTCGCGGCGGGCGACGCACTGTAAACGCTCGCCCGCGCCAACCCGCCAGCAATCAGAAGACCTTCCGCAGTTCGAGCGAAACCACACGTCCCAACGGATCGACGAGGTCAGGCTGATAGCCCAGTGGGACTATTCCGTTCTCATCCGTCACACGCTGCCGGGCATCGAAGATGTTGTCGACCCGGAGCGAGAGGCGCGCTCCCTTGAAAAAGCCCGGTGTCTCACCGGTGAGCCACTTCTGCTCCTCGAGATTCATGAACAGGCGCAGGTCGAAAGTGGCAAGGTCATGGAACGTCAGCGTGTCCACATCGGTGCCGCTGGCATAATTGCCCGACAGGCGCAGACCCATGCCCTTGTGGAACAGCCCGCCTTCCATGGTAAAGTTATGCCGGCTGATGCCCGATCCGCTCAGGGCGTCCCCGTTCAGTAGATCGAGTTCCGGAATGCCAAGCGCGATCAGCGCCGAATTTTCGAGCTCGATCGTGTGATAGAGCGACAGGTTCCAGCGTCCTTGACCGTCACCGCCGCCCCGACCGCCACGACCTCCGCCGCCACCACGGCGGCCGCCTCCTCGCGCCTCACCAGCTCCGGACGAACCGCCAGCACGTGTTTCGGCTCCGTCTTCTCCGGCTTGCGGCGAAGCGCAGACCCGGCTGCGCAACTCGTTCAACCGGGCTTCGTCGATCTGGCCATCGGGGCCCGTCAGGCGCTCGCGAATGCGTTCGGGCAGTGCGGCAAGATCGACCGGGGTGGAGGCGGACGGATCGGCCGCGTTCCAACCTATGCAAAGAGCTTGGCGCATCGCGGCCATTCGCTGCGGATCGGGCGCACCATCCGCGCTGCAGAAGCGTTCGCGCATCTGTGCGACACGGGCCGGATCGATCTGCCCGTCTTCGCCGCGCAGTCGCTGCTGCATCTGTTCCGGCAATTGCGATACATCGGGCTCTGCGCCTTCCTTGCAGAATTGCGCGCGAATTTCGGTGAAGCGCTCGGTGTTGAAGCCGCCACGGCCCTGCCCTGCTCCGCCCTGTCCTGGTGCCGATCCTTGTCCTCCGGCAGCGCCCATGCGCGCCATGAAGCCTCCGCGCCTTCCGCCGCCTCCTTCGCTTTCGGGGGCGGGCTTGCCGACTTTGCCGAAGAAGTTGAAACCGTAGCGGATGCGCGAAGAATTACGTTCGGCAAACGTTACCGGCCGCCGGTCCAGTTCCACCAACTGCCCATCCACGCGCGTCACGCGATCAGGGAATGCCGCCTCGATGGCGGGTGTCAGGACGGGGAAGCTTTCGGTCACGTCGTCCGAACGGTTGCGGAAATATTCGACGCGGAAATTGGACCTGTCGAACAGATCGAAGTCGTAGGATGCGGACAGTTTGATGTCGCGCTGTGTCTCCGCAAGCAGATCCGGATTGCCACCCGTGACGACGTTGGCCAGCACCGTGTCGCCCGTGACAAAGTCGAACACCGGGACGTTGACGTCGACGATCTGCGGCGATCCAAGCTGGGTCAGGCTCGGTGCGGCCTCGCGCACGGTGTAGCTCGCCTGCAGCGACAGGCTTTCCGACGGCCGCCAGTTCAATCCGGCATTCCAGTTGGTCAGCGTCCCGAAATCGGAAAGGTCGTCGATGCCACCGCCCAGATCGAGACTGAGTTCGCCCAACGCGCCGAGGAAATCCTCGCGCGCGCTGGCAAGCGGTATACCCAGATTGACCCCGGCAAGCGCGCGGCGGCGGTTGAGCGATGTTTCCAGCCCGTTCGTACGCGTGTCTGTGCTGTCGATTCCATTGAGTTTGTACCCGACCTTGGCGGTCACATTGACCTCGCCGCTCGGCAGCAGGATCGGCTGCCCCGTGAGCGTCGCGAGTGTATCGATCGTATAGGTCTTGCTGCGCGCCTCATCGAAACCAGCGCTGGGAACGGCCCCCAGATCACCCGTGATGTCGATCTCGCCCGCAGCGGCCGCTGCCACCAGGCCACTCGTATCGCGTCGGCGGTCGATTTCCGACGTGCTCCAGCCGCGCGCTGCATCCAGCGTCAGGGCAAGGTTCCAGTCGCCTACGGGCGCGTTCAACGAACTTCCCAATGAGGCGGTGGTCGAAGATGTCCGGCGCGTGATCGGATCGGCATCGATCGCGCGCAGTTCGGTATTACCGTCGGGATCGGTCAGCAGCACCGTATCCAGCCCGGAAAGCGATCGGGTGACGCTGCGCTCCAGATTGCCGTTGATCGAGAAAGTCGGCGCCCGCGCGCCTTCGCCGAAACTGGTGTTCCAGGTTGTCTCGAGCTCGAACCCTTCGCTGTCGGAGGCAAGGCTGCGAAAGGCGGCAGGATCCGGATCGGATGCCACGGTGGGCACGCTGTTTTCGGTCTGGATAATCCCGCGTTCGGCTTCCGTCAGCATGGATGACGTGTTGAATTCCGCCCCCAGCAACAAACGGTCGCCGCCATTGATAGTCAGCTGCGAATACTCCGCCTCGCCGCTCGACCGGCCTCCTGCCGTCGGCTGCCCGTATTCCAGCTCCACCTCGCGGCTGGAGAAATTGTCCTTCAGGATGAAATTGACCACGCGCTGATCGGCGGGATAGCCATATTGCAGGGCGACCTCCTCCGGGAATACCTCTACCTTGACGATCGCTTCGGGCGGATAGCGGCGGAACTCGCGGAAGCTCGAAACGCGCCGTCCGTTGACCAGGAAGACCGGACGCCCGCTGCCGCGGCCGCTGGCCGATCCGGTCTGGGGTCCCAGTTGCTCGATCAGGTCAGCCAGCGAATCCGCACCGTAGGCGGCAATGTCCGCCTCATCGAGTTCGACCACCGGCGGGACATCGGTCTGCACCTGCCCGCGCACACGTTCGCCGGTCACGATGATGGCATCTTCGGGAAGCGGTTCGTCCTGCGATCCGTCCTGGCTTGTCGCAGGTGCGGGATCGGCATCCTGTGCGAAGGCCGGCGTGGCAAGCGCAATGGTCAGCGCAAGAGCGGAAATACGGGGGAGATAGTGCATGGAAAGCGTTGTGATCCTGTCTCAATTCTCTTCCGTCCCCGGCAGCATGGCTGGACGAGGCGGAGCCGGCAGGCAAGAAATGTCGGGTAACAAAATGTCGCGCCAGCCTTGCGCCGCGCTTAACGACCGAGTCTTCCCTTTTGTCCCTACTGCCGCTATGGGCGCGCGACACAAATCGACCAACGGCACAGTCCAAGGAACTACATGGCGAAAGAAGAACTTCTCGAAATGCGCGGCAGGGTGGTGGAACTGCTGCCCAATGCGATGTTCCGCGTCGAGCTCGAGAACGGCCATGAAGTGCTCGGCCACACCGCCGGCAAGATGCGCAAGAACCGTATCCGCGTGCTCGTCGGCGACGAAGTACTTTGTGAACTGACGCCCTACGATCTCACGAAGGCGCGCATTACTTACCGCTTCATGCCCGGTCGCGGCGGCCCCGGCCCCCAATAAGCGCACGTGGGCCAGCCCACCCTCGTTCTAGCATCGGCCAGTCCCCGCAGGCGCGAGCTTCTCGCCCGTCTCGGGTTGACGCCTGCTGCCATCAATCCCGCGGACATCGATGAAACGCCCCATAAGGGCGAATTGCCGCGCGACTATGCAAAGCGCATGGCGCGCGAAAAGGCGCAGGCTGCCGCATCCGGTGACGGCCACGTACTCGCCGGCGACACGGTCGTCGCCGCGGGCCGCCGCATCCTGCCCAAGGCCGAAGACGAAGCCACGGCCCGCAAATGCCTCGAACTGCTGTCGGGTCGTCGCCACCGCGTCCTTTCCGCCATCGCCCTTCGCGCACCGGACGGCGCCATCCGTGAACGGCTGAGCGAAACGGTGGTAATGTTCAAGCGCCTCTCGTCCGCCGAAATCGACGCCTATCTCGCCAGCGGCGAATGGGAAGGCAAGGCAGGTGGCTATGCCATTCAGGGCATCGCGGAAGGGCTGATCAGCCGTATTCAGGGCAGCCATTCGGGTGTGGTTGGCCTGCCTCTTTATGAAACGCGCACATTGCTGCGCGCCGCTGGGTTCGACATTGCCTGAATGGCAGGTCGAAGAGGGTATCGGCGAACGCCGGGCCCTGCTGCTTGATGGTGAAACACCTCTCGCCGCCGGCCTCCACTGGCCGGGTGAAATCCAGGCGGGCGATGAATTCGAAGGCAAGCTGCTGCGCAAGACAGGCGCACGAGGAACCGCGCAACACCCCTCCGGCCGCGAGGTTCTGGTGGATAAACTTCCGCGCGATGCGAGCGAGGGCGCAAACTATCTTTTCGCCATAACGCGCGGCGCGATGACGGAACGCGGACGCTTCAAGCTCCCAGCCGCCCGGCCGGTTTCGACGATTGCTGTTACACCATCTGATCCGTTGGCCAACGCCAGGTCGGTCCGTCGCTTCCCCGCGGGGGTCTGGGAAGACATCTGGCATGCTGCATCCTCCGGCGAGGTCGAGTTCGCTGGCGGCTCGCTACTCTTTGCGGTGACGCCGGCCATGACGCTGATCGATATCGATGGCGACCTGCCTCCGCGCGAACTGTCCCTCGCCGCAGTTCCGCAAATCGCACGCTGGCTCACGCTCTTCGATCTCGGCGGCTCGATCGGGATCGATTTTCCAACCCTCCAGACGAAATCCGACCGCAAGGCGGTGGATTCGGCGCTCGAAGAGGCGTTGTCGGGTTTTTCCCATGAACGCACGGCAATGAACGGCTTCGGCCTCGTTCAGATTGTTGCCCGGCTCCACGGCCCTTCGCTGCTGCATCGTTTCGCGACCTCGCGCATAGGTATGGCAGCCCGAATGGCGCTACGCCGCGCCGAAATGGTCGAAGGGCCCGGCGCGACATTGTTGACCGTTCATCCCGCGTTGAGGCCACGGCTCGGGCCCGAATGGATCGCCGAACTCGAGCGGCGCACCGCGCGCCCGGTGCGCATTGCGATCGACCCGGGGCTTGCGATCGAAGCGGCCACTGCCCAGATCGTCCCGCATGACGACTAGATCCCGCCCTTGCCCGATCTGCAAACGGGCCCGCAGCGAAGAATACGCGCCGTTCTGTTCCAGCCGCTGCCGCGACCGCGATTTATCGAAATGGTTTGGCGACGGCTATTCCGTGGCCGGGCGGCCCGCCCTGCCCGAAGAAATCGGGGCGGAATTCAGCGGCGGCAAGGAAGAGTAGAAATTCCCCCCTTGCCAAGGCGGACGAGCTTCGCCATAGGCGCGCTCTCACTGCTCACGGGCCCCTTTCGGGCTCCATAGCAGACGCAGTGTGCCCGGGTAGCTCAGTGGTAGAGCAGACGATTGAAAATCGTCGTGTCGGTGGTTCGACTCCGCCCCTGGGCACCACTTCTTCTCCAGCAAATCGAATTCGATGGCCTGACTTCGGTCTAGTCGCCAAACGGGCGCGCGTTCGGGTTGATCCTTGACCGGTGGCGCCCACAACTTCGTCTGCGCTGCGGCAGTCACTTCATTTTTCCCAACGTGGGATGGCGGCGGGAAATGGAGAATGTTTCGCAATTTGCGGATCATCAATTCAATACCCCCTTCGCCGATCTCGACAATAAGCAGAGTTGGGTGGGAGCTGGCGAAATGCCACCGTCTCCCGGCAGGTTTAAGTGCAAATATCTTCCCACATAATCCAATAAGTTATTGCGATCCAAATGAAGCGGCGACAATGCGGTCGTTCTTTGGATTTGGAATCAGATAGATGGCGATGTTTAATAGGGAGAGAGGCGGAACATTTCATCAGCGATTGCATCGTGTCGTTTCATTACTGACCGGCTTTTGGGTCATTACGGCGAGTGCATCTGCTAGTGCCGCAGGGGATGAACTGATCTTTGTGCCTTTATCTACTTTCGCCGAGCTGGATCAGGCATTTTCGACCGAACTCACTGCGTCGAGCGACACAGCTCGAGTGCTCGTCGCGCCAAGCGCCTCTCTTAAGGAAGCCACTATTGCCGGCTTTGATCGCGAGACGGTCGACTATCAGGAGGTTGAGAACCATGTTCCAGTGACGGTTACGACGCGAGACGGCTTCGAAAATCCTGCGCGCCGGAATTACGCGTCGTTCGGCGAGGATGTGAAAGCTATCAAATGGGAATTTGCCGCGGTCGCCGGTTATTACACTGCAATCAATGCGCCCAAGCTATTGAAAGACCCGCAATGGCCGAGCTTTCAAAGCGAGGGCTGGTTTGGCAGATCAACCAACAATGTCGGCGTCGATAAATTGGCTCACGCTTACTCGGCCTACGTGATCAGCGAGTTGCTTTACGGCCGGCTCAAGCGAAATACGAATGACGCTCCCGGTATCGAAATCACGGCTGCGGCTCTTGCTTCGGGCGTCATGCTTTGGACAGAAGCTTTCGACAGCATAGAGCCGACCAGCGGCTGGTCCTGGGAAGACGTGACGTTCAACACGATGGGCGCTGGATTTTCTCTATTGCGCAATTCCGTTCCCGGATTGGATGAGAAGTTGGATTTTCGCCTGATGATCGAACCCAATGACGACATCTACACAATTAGCGGGAAGGAACATTTTCAGCAGCAACGCTATTTCCTGGCGCTCAAGCCGGCCGGCTTCGAAGCCTTCGATAATAGCCCGCTTCGGTACCTCGAACTGCATCTGGGCTACCACGGAGATGATTTCCTCCTGGAAGATAGGGCGGCGGGTATCGTCCCGAAGCGGCATATTTTTGTGGGGTTGGGTATCAATCTACGAGAATTGCTCTTCAAGGATTCAAAAAGTACGGTCGGGAAAGCGGCAGGCGAAGTGCTGGATTATTTCCAGCTCCCCTATACTGCAGTCCATACTCACCTGACCGATTAACGCATTGACGCTGAGGAACCTCGCACGGTTCCGCGAAGATGAACGCATAACTCGGCTTCACCGCTGGTATGCATCCTGGCCCTTACCCGCGACGCTTCCCCTCCACCCCCGCGCAAGCTAGGCACGCTCTATGCATGACACCAGCAGCGCGCTTTCCGCTTTCGACATTGCCGCGATCCTCGTCGTGGCTTCCGCCTTGCTGGGCTGGTTCAACCATCATTTCATCAAACTGCCCCATGTCATCGGATTGACCGTGATGGGCGCATTGACGGCCATCGGCCTGATGATTGCGAATGCCTTCATTCCCGCGATTACGCTGGGCGACTGGGTGGCCGACATCCTGCGGCAGCTGAATTTCACCGAAACGCTGCTGCAGGGGATGCTGAGTTTTCTGCTCTTCGCCGGTGCATTGCATGTCGATCTCGACCGGCTGAAGGTCGCCTGGCTTCCGGTTCTCCTGCTTTCGACCGTGGGCGTAATCGTCTCGACCGTGCTCGTCGGCCTGGCGATGTGGGGCGTCGGCCTGCTGCTTGCCCTGCCCGTCGCACCCATCTGGTACTTCGTCTTCGGGGCGCTGATAGCCCCGACAGATCCGGTGTCCGTGCTCGGTGTGCTCAGGGAAGAGAACGTACCTCAGTCCCTGCAAAGCGCGGTGGCGGGCGAAAGCCTGTTCAACGACGGCGTGGGCATCGTCGTGTTCATCATTCTGCTGGGCGCTGCCATCAGCGGCACAGAATTCTCACTGGCCGAAGGTGCGCGGCTGTTTGCGATAGAGGCAGGCGGCGGCATCCTTGTCGGGCTGGCGGCCGGTTATGTCGGCTACCGCGCTCTGGCGGGAATGGACGAATACGCGCTGGAAGTGCTGGTGACGCTGGCCATCGTCATGGGTGGGTATGCCCTGTGCAGCTATCTGCATGTATCGGGCCCGCTGGCCATGGCTGTCGCGGGCCTGCTGGTTGGCAACCAGGGGGTTACCTATGCGATGAGCGATGTGACCCGCGACTATGTCATCAAGTTCTGGGAGCTTGTGGACGAATTGCTCAATTCGGTGCTGTTCCTTCTCATCGGGCTCGAAATGATTGTCCTGGTCGTCGGCTTCGAGGAAGCCATCCTCGCTCTGGCGGCGATACCGCTTACGCTGGCAGCCCGTGCCATCAGCATCATCGTGTCCACCAGGACGATCCCCGCCGCTCGCCTGCAGGACAAGGGCGCGGGACCGGTGCTGTGGTGGGGCGGTCTGCGCGGCGGCATTTCGATCGCGCTCGCGCTTTCCCTCCCGCCCGGGGAAACGCGCGACCTCATCCTTGCCGCGACATTCGCCGCCGTCCTGTTCAGCGTTCTGGTCCAGCGCGCCACTCTGGGCCGGCTGATCGAAAAGCTGAAGGAAGATCGCGCGCCCGCCGTGGAACGGGAAGCCCGCGGCAGTCCGCCCGCATGATTGCTTTCCCCGCCCCCTTCCGGTAAGCGCGGGATCAATCGCCCCGGGGCGTGCGGATCGCGTCGATTCCACCTGCCGGGGCGCACGCTTTTTTGCGCGAAGGAATGCATGCCCATGGCACGTCGCCGCCAGATCTACGAAGGCAAGGCCAAGATCCTCTACGAAGGCCCCGAACCGGGTACGATCATCCAGTATTTCAAGGATGACGCGACCGCCTTCAATGCGCAGAAGAAGGGCACGATCAACGGCAAGGGCGTGATCAACAATCGCATCAGCGAATATGTGTTCACCCGCTTGTCGCACATCGGCATCCCGACGCATTTCATCCGTCGCCTCAACATGCGCGAACAGCTCGTCCGCCAGGTGGAAATCATTCCGCTCGAAGTCGTGGTGCGCAATGTCGCTGCCGGCACGCTGTCCAAGCGTCTCGGCATCGAAGAAGGCGAAATGCTCCCGCACACGCTGATCGAATATTGCCTCAAGGACGATTCCCTGGGCGACCCCAAGGTCTCGGAAGAAGAAATCGCCTGCTTCAACTGGTGCAGCCATGAAGAACTGCAGGACATGTCCAGCATGGCGATCCGCATCAATGATTTCATGTGCGGCATGTTCGCCGCGATCGATATCCGGCTCGTCGATTTCAAACTCGAATTCGGCCGTATCTGGGATGGCGATTACAGCCGCGTGATCCTCGCCGACGAAATCAGCCCCGACGGCTGCCGCCTGTGGGATATCAACACCGGCGAAAAGCTGGACAAGGACCGGTTCCGCCGCGACCTGGGCGGCGAAAGCGAAGCCTATCAAGAAGTCGCGCGCCGTCTCGGCCTGCTGCAGAACGACGATAGCGGCCCCGGCGAAGTGCTCGACATGAACGCTCACCGTGGCCGGCTGCGGACCCCGACCAAGCCGAAGAAATAATCAGACGACGTAGCTGAGCGTCAGCCCGCTCGGCGCAATGGCGAAAGCGCATTCGGGCATGTGATCGCCGTCGACCTGCACCGGCGTCACGCAGCGATCGAACTCGATCCTGCGGCAGGTGCGGATGTCGGCGATCCCCATCCGCGCCAGCGGCAGGCGCAGCAGCACGCCCAGGCTTAGCGCGATCGTGCCCAGCCGCGTCGCGCGTTTCACCGTGATCAGTTCGACCGAATCCGCGCCCAGCCTGGCTCCCGGGCTGACCTGGAACGGCCCGGCATAAAGCGCGGCGTGGCTCACGATGGCCGCTTCCGCTTCATATTCGAATCGCTCCCCATCGGCGAGTTCGCCGCGAATGGTCATCGTGTCGCGGGGCCACTCGCGCATCTGCTGCGCCAGCGCGACGACATAGGCATAGCGCCCAATGCGCTGCTTCAGCCCACTGTCCACGCGCGCAACGGCGTGGCTGTCCGGCCCGATGGAAACGCAGGACACGATCGGCATGTCACCCAGCCGGTAGAGCGGGGATTGCACCCAGCTCTCCGGCCCGCGGTCCCACGCCGCGCGCACGGCCTCGGCAAAGCGCCGGGGCGACCGCGGATAGCCCAGTTCGCGCGCGACCAGATTGATCGTGCCCGAAGGTGCCACGCAGATCGGCATGCTCCCGGCCCGCTCGCCCAGCGCCTGCACCGTATCGCGCAATGTGCCGTCGCCGCCATGGACGCAGACCAGATCGGCCTGGCCGGAAAGGCGCGCGCCTGCTGCCGTTGTCGGCATCGGCGTAACGCGAAAACCCGCCTCGATCAGCGCATCGCGCAGGGCCTCCAGATGGTCGTCGCTGAAACTGCCCGAAACGGGATTGTAGACGAGGTCGAGCGCAGGCATCCCCCTCCCCTATCGCAGGGCCATGCCGGTGCAAACACGCAGTTGGTGGAACCGGCGATGACGCCAGCAGAATTTGGTCGCAAGCCGCTTGGCTTTGCCCCCTCGCCCCCATAGCGTGATCTGCATGAAGTCGACCGTTTTTCGCCGCGCGATCGCCGCGCTGCCGCTCCTTGCCCTGACCCAGCCCATCGCAGCACAGGATGATCCCCCCGCCCCTCCGGCCGACACGGTGCAGTCGACGACCGGCTGGGGTCATCCGGTTTACGATATCGCGCCCGATCCAGCGGTCCGCTTCGGCGTGCTCGAAAACGGCATGCGCTATGCGATCCTCAGGAACGGTACGCCGCAGGGTACCGCCGTCATCCGGTTCGGCTTCGACGTGGGCTGGATCGATGAAGGCGAGCAGGAACTCGGTCTTGCCCACATGCTCGAACACATGGCCTTCAATGGGTCGACCAATGTGCCCGAAGGCGAGATGATCAAGCTGCTCGAACGGCTCGGTCTTGCCTTCGGCGCGGACACCAATGCCTCGACCGGGTTCGAAGATACGATCTACAAGCTGGACCTGCCCCGGACCGACCCCGATCTGGTCGATACCGCGCTGATGCTGATGCGCGAAACGGCCAGCGAACTGACCATTGCCGACGAAGCGGTCGACCGGGAACGCGGCATCATCCAGTCGGAAACCCGCACCCGCAACAATTTCTCGATCCGGCGGATCAAGGACTATTTCCAGTTCATCGCGCCCGGCACCCGCTATGCCACGCGTTTTCGCGCCGATGGCACGGATGCGATCATCGACACGGCCCCGGGCGCGATCGTACGCGACCTCTACTCCCGCTTCTATCGTCCCGACAACGCGGCCCTCGTCATCGTTGGCGATCTCGATCCCGACGCGGTCGAAGCCAGCATCAAGGACCGCTTCGGCGACTGGCAGGCCCCGGCAACGCCCCGGGTCGAGGTGGACAAGGGCACTCTCGATCTTTCGCGCGGACCCGCTGCGGCGAATTTCGTCGATCCCGACGTGCAGTATCTGGTCACCATCGACCGCTTCGCCCCCTATCAGGACCGCAAGCCCACCGTGGCGGAAACGGACCAGTCGCGCCTGATCAGCCTCGGCACGGCGATCCTCAACCGCCGTTTGCAGACGATCGCCAACGGCACAGAGGCCTCGATCATCGGCGCCAGCGCGTCCTCCTCGGATTTCTTCGACATCCAGCGTCAGGCACAGCTCGTGGTGCAGGCCCGCGAAGGCGAATGGCAGCGCGCACTCGAAGTGGGCGAACAGGAATGGCGGCGCGCCGTGGAATACGGTTTTACGGATGCAGAACTGGCCGAACAGTTGGCCAATTTCGAACAGCGCTACCGCGATGCGGCAAGCCAGCAGGATACGCGCCGCAACAGCCAGCTGGCAGACGGTATTCTCTCGACCGCACGGCGCGAACGGATTTTCGTCAGCCCTCAGACGACCTACGACCTGTTCCTCGCGCAAAAGCCGTCCATCACCGCGGCTGCGGTCTCGCAGGCTTTCGCGCAGCATTATGCCCTCACCGATCCGCTGATCCACGTATCGACCAAACAGGCGATTCCCGACGCACAGGAAACGATCCTCGATGTCTGGCGGGCCTCGCAAACG
Organism: Qipengyuania pacifica; assembly: GCF_019711555.1. Lineage (NCBI taxonomy): Bacteria > Pseudomonadati > Pseudomonadota > Alphaproteobacteria > Sphingomonadales > Erythrobacteraceae > Qipengyuania > Qipengyuania pacifica. The sequence continues at coordinate 473,578 of NZ_JAIGNQ010000002.1, forward strand.
CAGCCGGTCGCCGCCCCGCTCGACACCAGCGGGCTGGAATTCGCCTACACCGATTTCGGGCCGCCCTCCGCAATCGCGGACGATACGGTGATCGAAGATCTGGGTATGCGCACCATCCGCTTTGCCAACAATGTCCGGTTGAACCTCAAGCCAACCGATTTCGAAAAGGGACGCCTGCGCTTCGCCATCCGCGTCGGTTCGGGCCAGCTGTCCATCCCGGAAAACGAAATCGCGCAGGCTGTCTTCCTGTCTGCCGTCAGTGCGCTGGGCGGGCTCGGCCAGCATGGCTACGACGAACTACGCCAGATCCTTGCCGGTCGCAGGGTCACCTACGGTTTCGATGCGGGCGCAGACATGTTTACCGTGCGCGGCATCGGCACCATGGCCGACCTGCCGCTGCAGATGCAGCTCAGTGCCGCCTATCTCAGCGATCCCGGCCTGCGCCCTGAAATGCTGACCCGCTGGCAGGCTCTCATCCCGCCCTATATCGCCCAGCTGGATGCGACCCCGCAGGCCGTTGCGCGGTCGCAGGTCCCCCAGATCCTGTCCGATGGCAATCCGCGCTTCGGCGTTCCATCGGAAGACAGGCTGGAAGCGGTGACGCTCGAAGACGCGCGCCGTATCGTCAGCGATCGGATCGGGACCGCCCCTGTCGAAATATCGGTCGTCGGCGATTTCGACAGCGATGCCGTGATCGATGCGGTCGCGTCCAGCTTCGGGGCGCTTCCTCCGCGCGCTGCAACGCTCGACAGCCATGAAAGCGAACGGATCGCGCATTTTGCCGATGACCGCAGGGAACGGGTGCTGACCCATGCCGGCGCGCCGGATCAGGCCCTGGCCATGACCTACTGGCCCACGACCGACGACGACGATGCCCAGGAAGAAGCGACCATGCAGATGCTCGCCACCGTCATGCGCCTCGAAATGCTCGACCGCATCCGCGAAGAACTGGGTGCTTCCTATTCTCCCTCGGCGGGATCGAGCATGTCGCACATCTACCGCGACTTCGGCACTTTCTCGACCTCGGTCGTGGTCGAACCGGGGCAGGCGGACGAAGTCTTCGAAGTCGTCGATGAAATCGCGCAGGACTTCCGCAGCGCGCCCGTCGACGCCGATCTTCTGGAACGTGCCCGCAAGCCGCTGCTGGAAAAGATTGCCCTGAGCAGGCGCGAAAATGGCTGGTGGCTCGGTATCATCGACGAAGCGCAATTGCGCGCCGAACGCCTCGATCGCGTGCGCAGCTACGAAGACCGAATACGCGCGATTACCCCTGAAATGCTTCAGCAGGCGGCCCTGCGGTATCTCGATCCGGCACAGGAACTGCGCATCCGCATCGTCCACGAAAGTCTGGTGGATGCCGAATGAAAAAAGGGCCGGAAGGATCGCTCCTCCCGGCCCTTTTTCGATCGATTCGATGTGCCTTTAGTAATTGATACGGGCAGATACGCCGAACACGCGCGGGTCGTTGACGAAAGCGGTATTGTTGTTGAAGTCGATCCCGCCTTTTACATTGTCGGCATCGGTGATGTTGCGCACGAAGGCTGCCAGTTCGAACGTACCATCGGCCTTGGCATAGCCAGCCCGCAAACCGCCTTCGATCTGGTTGTTCGAATTGAATTCCTCGCTTTCATACAGGAAGAAGTTGGTCTTCCCCTGATATGCCCAGTCGGTGAAGAAAAAGATCTCTCCGGCATTGCCGATCGGGAACGCATAGCGCGCCGTCAGATCCGCAATCCATTCCGGGGCATTGGGGAACGGATTACCGTCCACCAAGGCCCGGGTGCTGCCCGATAGCACGACCGTGGGATCCACAATCGTGCACTGGGCGCAGATGCCGACCGCCAGCGTATTGTCCTCGATCTCGGTGTGGTTCCAGCTCACCCCGGCCGTGATCAGGAAGTTGGGCGTAGCCTGGAACGCGCTGTCCAGTTCGAACCCGTATCCGCGTCCCTTGTCGGCATTGACCAGCTGGACCAGATTGTCCGCCCCGCCGACGGCGGTGAACTGCGGGTCCTTGATCGTGTAGTAATAGACCGCGCCGTTCAGACGAATGCGGCGATCCGCCAGCTCCGATTTCAGACCGGCTTCATAGCTCATGATCTTTTCCGACGTGGCGACCGAGGGTGCCGAACCGAAAGCGACGTCGCGCCCCTGGATGGTCGGCGCACGGAAACCGCTGGCTACGCGCGCATAGATGCTGGCGTCGCCGCTCAGATCGTAGAATGCTGCCAGGTCCCAGCTCAGCCGCTCGTCGGAAACAGTCGTGAACTGCGGTGCCGCACCCGCTACGACGATGAAATCCTTGTCATCTTCGGTATAGCGCAGGCCGCCCGTCAGCTTCAGCGCATCGGTCACTTGCGAACTGACCTGGCCGAATACCGCCCAGCTTTCGTTCGTGTGGTTTACGGTAACGGGCGGCGGGAAGTCGAAACCGACGGTCGTGACGTCGAAATCGCTGTCGAAATAGAACCCGCCGACCTGCCATTCGAACGGGCCGTTCGAATTGGACGCAAGCCTGACTTCCTGGGTGAACTGGTTCAGATCGATCGAATCCTGCGTATCGCTGGGAAACGGAATGAAACCCGGCCCGGTGACCAGGTTGCCGCCATCGATGTCGCCGCGGCTGCGGCCCTCGGTATCGGCCCAGCTGGTGATGCTGGTCAGCGTGGCGAAGTCGGCGTCGTAATCGACCTTCGCCGTCGCGATCTGCGCCTTGTAGGCCGCTTCGTTACGCCCGCCCGCATCGTAGAAAACGGTGTCGCGGTCGTAATTGTCGTTCAGGTCGTTGTTACCCGGACCAAGGATGTTCGCCCGGAACAGGGTGGACTGACCGTCGAGGTCGCGCACGGCATAGCTGCCGAGGATCGACAGGCGGTCACTCGGGGTGACCAGCAGCTGCGCTCGACCGGCGATCTCGCTGTAGCCGCCGTACACGTCCTTTTCGCCGGTGAAGCCGTTGTCGACCCAGTTGTCGCGCTGCTGCCACAGGCCGGATACTCGCAGCGAAGCCAGACCCGGTACTAGCGGTACCGTCACGCCGCCATCGATGGATACGGTGTTGAAGGTGCCGTAGCTCAGCGAACCGTTGACGGCGAACTCGTCGCCCGGCTTCACGGTGTCGATCTTTACGATACCGGCCGGCGTGTTACGCCCGAACAGGGTGCCCTGCGGGCCGCGAAGAACCTCGATCCGTTCGACGTCGAAAATCGGGAAGGACTTCAGCGTCACGTTTTCCATCACCACATCGTCCATGACGACGGATACGGGCTGCGATGCTGCCAGATCGAAATCGGTATTGCCCAGACCGCGGATATAGAACCGCGGCGCAGCGCGTCCGTTCGAGCTTTCGATGAACAGACCCGGGACGCGGGCCGAAAGCGCGGTGATTTCGGCGCCTGCATCGAAGATCGTGCGGACCGTGCTCGCATCCAGGGTCGCAGCCGACACCGGCACGTCCTGGAGATTCTCCTCACGGCGGTTCGCGGTCACGATAATCGTGTTGAGCTGCCCGTCCGCGGCTGCTTCCGTGCCCGCCTGATCGGCGGTCTGCGCCATGGCGGGCTGCGCAGCGAAGGCTGCAAAAGCGATAGTGCTCGCCCCGAAAAGATGGGCAGCGGTGGTCCGGATCGTCATTTTGAAGAGGTGTCCTGCTTGAGCGCGCAACTGGGATAGGCGGGCATTTGGAGGGGAACGGCAATCTTCGCCGCACATGCACAATAGCAGGTTGCGAGATGAAATGGAGTTCCTCACCATCCCATAAGGCAGAATCGTGACAATTGTTGCAGTGGCGCTACAGCCGTCGCGGATATGTCACGCCCCGCGCCATCACCATGCGATCGTTGCGAGGTGCTTGAACGCTCGGCGACGGTGCGCCATAGGCGCGCCAACACGAAAGGCTTGCTCGATGAAAATCCGCGTCCATGTCTCGCTAAAGCCCGGCGTTCTCGATCCGCAGGGTCGCGCCGTCCACCATGCGCTCGAAGGGCTCGGCTTTGCCGGGGTCGAAGATGTGCGTATCGGCAGGCTGATCGAACTCGATGTGGCCGACGACACCGATGATGCGGCGCTCGCCGACATGTGCGAAAAGCTGCTCGCCAACACGGTGATCGAAAACTACCGCATCGAGAAGGTCGACTGATGGCTTTCCGCGCCGCCGTCATCACCTTCCCCGGGTCGAATTGCGATCGCGACATGGCTGTCGCCATCGAACGGGTTTCGCGCACTGCGCCGATCCGCGTGTGGCATGGCGATGCCCATTTGCCCGAAGATCTCGATTTCATCGCTCTGCCCGGCGGTTTCTCCTACGGCGACTATCTGCGCTCGGGCGCGATGGCGGCGAACAGCCCGATCATGCAAAGCGTGAAGCGCCGGGCCGAACGCGGCGTGCCGGTCCTCGGTGTCTGCAACGGCTTTCAGGTCCTCACAGAAGCCGGTCTCCTGCCGGGCGCACTGATGCGCAACGCCAGCCAGAATTTCATCTGCCGCACCGTTGCGCTCAAGGTGGAAAACGACCGCTCGCTGTTCACCAGCGGTTACGCAGCGGGGCAGACCATCGATATTCCCGTTGCGCACCATGACGGCAATTATTTCGCCGACGACGAAACGCTCGACATGCTCGAAGGCGAAGGGCGTGTCGCCTTCCGCTACGTCGAAAACTGCAACGGCTCGCAGCGCGACATCGCCGGTGTTCTGAACGCCGAAGGCAATGTGCTCGGCATGATGCCGCACCCCGAACGCGCCGTCGAACAAGCGCATGGCGGAACCGACGGTCTCGCCCTGTTCGAAAATGCCATCAAGACACTTGTTTCGGCCTGATCATACGCATGATTGACATGCGTATCGTCTGATTACGCGCTGATGAGGCGCTCGCCGCCTTGCCGGTCGAACAGGCGATGGACATCCTCGGCGGGCATCGGCCGGCCGAAGTAATAGCCCTGTATCTTGCTGCAACCCAGGTGCTGGATCAGCGCCGCTTCCTCAGCGTTTTCAACGCCTTCTGCGGTCGTCGTCATGCCCAGGCTATCCGCCATGGCTACCACCGCGCGGATGATCGCCAGCGATTCCGGGCTCTTCTGCGCGGCCCCCTGCACGAAGCTCCGGTCGACCTTGATCGTCGAGAACTTGAGCTTCCGCAAATACCCCAGCGACGAATATCCAGTTCCGAAATCGTCCAGCGCAATCGAGCATCCAAGCGCCATGCACTGCTCGAGCGCCTTGCGCGCCACGCCGCCGTCGCGCATGAAAATGCTTTCCGTAACCTCGATTTCCAGCCGGTGCGGCTCGAGCCCGCTATGCGACAGCGCACGCACGACCGTGGCGGCAAAGTCCGGTTCGAGCAGCTGCTCGGGCGACACGTTGACGTTGACCTTCACGTCCTTGGGCCATTCCGCCGCCGCTTCCCTGCACGCCTCCTGCAAGACCCACGTACCGATCGGCACGATCAGGCGCGTGTCTTCGGCGAGCGGAATGAATTTAACCGGGCTGACAAAGCCGTGCTCCGCGCTGTTCCAGCGGATCAGGGCCTCGAAGCTGACTATCTCCTCCGAATTGGCATCGACCACGGGCTGGTAATGCAACTGCATCTCGTTGCGTTCGAGCGCGTGGCGCAGCGAATGTTCGAGCTGCCGCTTCTCCTCCGCATTCGCATGCAGCGACGGTTCGTACTCGCAGTGAATCCCGCCACCTTCATCCTTGGCGCGATATAGCGCCAGATCGGCATTGCGCAGCAGTTCTTCCACGGTGCGTCCATCGCGGGGGCCACAGGCGGAGCCGACGCTTGCGCCGACATAAAGAACCTGGTTCTCGATCTTGTATGGCTCGGACAGCCGTTCGATAATCGCACGAGCCAGCCATTCGATACGGCTCCTGTCGGACGCATCCCGGATCACGACTGCAAATTCATCTCCGCCCAATCGGCCGCAAACCTCGCCTTCTCTAGTCAGAGGCTTCAAGCGTGCCGCAACCTCAGCCAGCATCTGATCGCCGACCAGATGTCCGAGCGAATCGTTGATGGCCTTGAAGCGGTCCAGGTCGATCATCAAACAGGCACAGCGGGACCGCCAGTCCGCCGAATACTTCAAGGCATCGCCCAAGGCTTCGTTGAGCATGCGTCGATTGGGCAGCTGCGTGAGCGTGTCGTAGCGGGCGAGATAGGCGATCTTCTCCGACGATTCCCGCTGTTCGGTCACATCGGAGCCGACACCGCGGAACCCCTGGTAATTGCCGACATCATCCACAATGGGCGTACCTGACAATTCCCACCAGCGGTCCTGCCCTTCGATCGACACACGGATGGTGAAGTTCGAGAAATTTTCCCGCCGCTTCAGCTTCTCGGCAAGCTCGTGAAGACTCTCCGGAAATGATCCCGTCTTCCAGCCACTGCCGGAAATGAGTTGCAGAAAGGATTGCCCCTCTACATCGCGAGGTTCCTTCCCGAGCGCAAAGGCAAAGCGTGGTGATACAGCCTTGAGCCGCCGGCGCGTGTCGATCTGCCAAAGCCAGTCCGCCTGGCCTTCCTCGAATTCGCGCAGCAGCATGGACACCACTTCGCTCTTTTCCTGCATCGCCGTTTCCGCAATTCGAGCAGCTACCGCCACACGGGCGCTCTCGATCACCCCGAAGGTCGCCAGTAACGTCGAAATGAGGACGATGGCAGCCAGACTGAACTGGAAAGTCACGATACTCGCAATGAAACCGCCGACGCCGGCTGCAAGGGCAAAGGCGATTGCACTGAGCGGAACGCTGAAGCGGCTTACCGTCGTGCCAAGGATCAGCATCGCGACCACGGCCCACACGATTTCCGTTTGAGCCGGATCCGCAATGAAAGCGCATGTGATCGTACCCAACGACCACACTGCCCCTTTCGCCGCCGCCGCAAAAGCATGAGACTTCATTTCAGCGACGGCCACGTACCGACTCTCGGCATCAGCCAGACGCATATCTGCGCGAGCGGAGAAAACGACGGCTGCTAGCAAGGCACCAGCCCAGGCAACGATCACAAGAGCATTGACCGAGCTGAATAGCCCGGCTGCGATCAGGATAAATCCCGTGATGTGAAGTATAGCCCGCGCTCTTACACGCTCTCTGAGTAGGGCGTATTGCCGCCCATGAATGAGCGCCCAATCGCTGCCTTCGGGCGATTCGAGCCCGATGGCCTGGCGGATAGAGAGTGCCGTAGCACTTGTGTCCTGTCTGTTGGGCTGCTCGCTCACACGAGCACGGTTAGCCGCAAAACCTTATTACCGGGTAAAAACGCAAGCAGTACGATCAGATGTCGATAAGTCACTCCACCGTCACGGATTTTGCAAGGTTGCGTGGTTGATCGACATCCGTGCCTTTGACGCAAGCGACATGGTAGGCGAGCAACTGGACCGGGATGGCGTATACCAGCGGTGCGATCAGGGGGTGAACCTGCGGCATTTCGATCGTTGCAAGGCATCCCTCCCCGGCTTCTTCCAAACCCTTGGCATCTGAAATCAGAACGATTTGCCCTCCCCGGGCGCGAACCTCCTCCATATTCGAGACTGTCTTTTCAAACAGGGGCCCCGACGGCGCGAGAACGATAACGGGCACTTCGCTGTCGATCAGCGCGATCGGCCCATGTTTCATTTCGCCGCTGGCATAGCCTTCGGCGTGAATGTAACTGATTTCTTTAAGTTTCAAGGCGCCTTCCATCGCGAGTGGAAAGTCCGGGCCACGTCCGAGATAAAGTACATCGCGTGCCGGCGCGATCAGGTGAGCCATGCTGGCGATATCATCATCGTGATCGAGCGCGGCATTAAGCGCAGCAGGGGCCTCCAGCAGATGACCGACGACTGCTTGCTCTTCTTGCCGGCTCATCAAGCCCTTCTTGACCGCCATATGTGCAGCCAGAGCTGCCAGGACAGCCAATTGACAACTGAAGGCCTTCGTCGATGCGACACCGATTTCCGGTCCGGCATGGGTCGGCAAAAGGAGATCGGCCTCGCGCGCCATCGAACTTGTCGGCACATTCACGATCACGCCGATTGTCTGACCGGTTTCCTTGCAATGCCGCAGAGCCGCAAGCGTGTCGGCCGTTTCTCCGCTCTGGGAAATGAACAGCGCTAGGCCGCCTTCCTCAAGCACCGGTTCGCGATAGCGGAACTCGGAAGCCACATCGATGTCGACCGGAACCCGCGCGAACTGCTCGAACCAGTATTTCGCAACCATCCCTGCATAATAGGATGTTCCGCAGGCGACGATGGTGATGCGCTTGATACGCGAAATATCGAAATCGAATTGTGGCAGGGCGACCGAATTATCCGATTGGCGTAGATAGGAACCGAGCGTCTGGGCCACCACCGTCGGCTGCTCGAAGATCTCTTTCTGCATGAAATGGCGATAATTGCCTTTTTCCACGGCTGCGGCCGACGCACCCGAGTTGCGAATTTCACGTGTCACCGCAGTATTTTCCGCATTGTAAATCGACGCGCCATCACGCGTGACCACAACCCAGTCACCTTCTTCGAGATAGCTGATTTCCTGCGTGAGCGGCGCAAGCGCCAGCGCGTCGGAACCGATGTAGGTCTCGTTTACGCCATACCCAACGACGAGCGGGGATCCTCTACGGGCACCAATCAGAATGTCTGGATGATCGCGGAATGCTATCGCGAGCGCAAAGGCTCCACGCAGACGGGGCAGAACATCTGCAACAGCTTCCTGAGGGCTGTGGCCGGTTTCAACGAGCCTTGAAACAAGATGCGCCACCACCTCACTATCGGTGTCGCTCTCCAGAGTACGACCTGCATCGCGCAGTTCGGCGCGCAGTTCCTTGAAGTTTTCGATGATCCCGTTGTGAACGAGCGCTACGTGCTCGGTAGCATGTGGATGGGCGTTCTTCGCGGTCGGCGCCCCGTGCGTTGCCCAGCGAGTATGAGCAATTCCGATCTCGCCCGGGGCCGGATTGTCCGCCAATTCCGCAATGAGGTTGTTGAGCTTGCCTTCGGCTCTACGGCGAACGAGCGCGCCCTCATGTATCGTGCATATCCCGGCGCTATCGTATCCGCGGTATTCCATCCTGCGCAAACCATCGACGAGGCGCTCCGCCACGGGTTTGTTGCCGACAATACCGATAATTCCGCACATGGATCGCATTCTCCGATAAGCGCTGCCGGGGCAGACTTAGCGGTTCTCACTGTGCAATCAATCGGCGCAGTCGATGTTTCGCCCGCAGGGCACTTTGGTGCAGGTGAGACACCGCGTTGCAACGATCAGACATTAGGGAAAAATCAAGGTTTCCATTTTATTCACCAAGCTTCGAGACACGGGCTTTGCCGCGAATGGGCAGGGTTGCGCCAGGCGAATCAAGAGATACCTCGGGGGTTACCGACAATGAGCGCATTCGGACGGAAAAACGGACCGGCAGGAATGGGTGCCGGTGCGCGTCCGCAATTTGGCGTAGCGAAACCCATGCGTGGAGGTACAGCCACGCCTGAGCAGTCGAAGGATGCCGGATCTTCGGGCGGCGAACAATTCCCGCCCCTTCCTGCAAACGCGCCAACGGCTTCGGGCATGTCAGCCGGCAGTAGCGACGCGATGTCCCGCCTGGACGAGCGCATGAACACCACCCACTCTGGCGAGAGTCAGGTCGGGGGGTTCGAAGCAAGCGTTCACAAGATCAAAGAGCAGGTCCTCCCGCGCCTGCTCGAACGAGTAGACCCGGAAGCCGCCGCCACCTTGTCCAAGGATGAACTGTCGGAAGAATTTCGTCCGATCATCATGGAGGTGCTGGCCGAGCTGAAGGTAACGCTAAACCGCCGCGAACAATTTGCGCTCGAAAAAGTGCTGGTCGACGAGCTTCTGGGATTTGGCCCGCTCGAAGAGTTGCTGAATGATCCCGACGTGTCGGACATCATGGTGAACGGACCCGACCAGACCTATATCGAGAAGAAGGGCAAACTGATCATCGCGCCGATCAAGTTCCGCGATGAAACCCACCTCTTCCAGATTGCCCAGCGTATTGTGAACCAGGTCGGCCGCCGCGTCGATCAGACCACGCCTCTGGCCGACGCGCGCCTCAAGGATGGATCGCGCGTCAACGTCATCGTGCCACCGCTCAGTCTGCGCGGCACGGCCATTTCCATTCGTAAATTCTCCGAAAAGCCGATCACGCTCGACATGCTCAAGGACTTCGGTTCGATGAGCGAAAAGATGTGTACCGCCCTGAAGATTGCTGGCGCGTGCCGGATGAACATCGTCATTTCGGGCGGTACCGGTTCGGGTAAGACGACCATGCTCAACGCCCTGTCGAAGATGATCGACCCAGGCGAGCGCGTTCTCACTATCGAGGACGCGGCCGAGTTGCGCCTGCAGCAGCCGCACTGGCTGCCACTTGAAACCCGCCCCCCGAACCTTGAGGGGCAAGGCGCCATCACCATCGGCGATCTCGTGAAGAACGCCCTGCGTATGCGTCCGGACCGTATCATTCTCGGCGAAATCCGCGGCGCGGAATGTTTCGACCTCCTCGCCGCCATGAACACCGGCCACGACGGTTCGATGTGTACGCTCCACGCGAACAGTCCACGCGAATGTCTCGGCCGTATGGAAAACATGATCCTGATGGGTGACATCAAGATTCCGAAAGAAGCCATCTCGCGCCAGATTGCGGAATCTGTCGACCTCATCGTGCAGGTGAAGCGCCTTCGCGATGGTTCGCGCCGCACAACCAACATCACCGAGGTGATCGGGATGGAAGGCGATGTGATCGTTACCCAGGAACTGTTCAAATTCGAATATTTGGACGAGAGCGAAGATGGCAAGATCTTGGGCGAATTTCGCTCGTCGGGCCTGCGCCCCTATACGCTCGAAAAAGCGCGGCAATTCGGCTTCGACCAGGCTTATCTCGAAGCCTGTCTGTAACGGGTACTGATCACTATCCACGCAAGATTACCGGCACGGATAGTGCCAGCAGACCACCTCCGAACACGGCAAAAACCAGGAAAAGCCCTGTCCATGGCATCCAGCCGACGCGGTTGATTTCGCGGCGCCTGGACCTGCGCCGTTCCATCAACATGCAGATCAATGCGATGAGCAGGAATACACCGCCCCAGAACGCGGCGAGTTCCGCATCGCTGGCAAAAAGAAGAAAGTCGGGCTCGGCCATGGCGCGAGCATATGGACATGCTGCGGCTCAGGTTCAATCGCACCGGGAACCGGTAGCTTCATCTCCCGTTCTGTACCCGGAACCCAATCAGGGCGCCTTTTCGGGAAGGAAGAACCATGATCAAGAAAATCCTGCTTGCACTCGGCATCACTTCGATGACGCTGACCGCCGCAGCCTGCAACACCGTTCGCGGTGCCGGTGACGATCTCGAATCCGCCGCAAACACGGTGGACGACGAAATCTGAAGGTCTGACCACCTCACATCGAGAGCGCCCGCCACTGGCGGGCGTTTTCATTTGGGGTGGGGAGTGGGCCTGTAGACCAGCATCAGGTTGTTCGCGGGCATTGGGTGCCGCGCGGTACGGTGAAGGCGTTCGGCGCGTGCCAGATCATCCATATCCGAGAACTGCCGGAGACCCCATTCGGGGTTACGGGCTTTGAGGCTGGCGTCGAATTCGAGGTTCGATGGCGCCGTGTCGATGTCGCTCTCGATATAGGGGCCATAGAGGATCAGGGGGGCGTTGCCGGTCAGGATACGGCTTGCTCCGGCAAAGAGGCCTTCTGTCGCTCTCCATGGGCTGATGTGAACCATATTCACGCATAGGATGGCGTCTGCATTTCCAACAGGCCAGGGGGGCTGGGATGCGTCGAGTTGGATTGCGGGCCGCAGGTTGGCGAGCTTTGCTTCGCTGGCCCACGCGTCGATCGAGGCCACCGCTTCCTGATCGAAATCGCTCGGCTGCCAGGTCAGGTCGGGAAAGCGGCTGGCCATAAACAGGGCGTGTTCGCCCGTGCCGCTGGCGATTTCGAGGACCAGTCCGCTGGCGGGCAGTTCCTGCGCCAGCACGTCGGCAATCGGTCCCGAGTTGCGGGCCGTAGCGGGTGCATGACGTTTCAATTGACCTGCCTGTCCCGCCCTTGCCAGTAAGGGGCCCGCAGCTCGCGCCGCAGGATCTTGCCGCTGGCATTGCGCGGCATTTCCGGAATGAGATCCACGGTCTTGGGCACCTTGAAACCGGCCAGCCGCTCGCGCGTGAAGGCAATGACGTCGTCGGGATCCAGCACCTGGCCCGGCTTCGGCACCACACAGGCCTTGACCGCTTCGCCCCAGGTTTCGTCGGGCACGCCGATCACCGCGACCTCTCCCACCGCCGGATGACCGTAGATCGCGCTTTCCACCTGCGCCGGATAGACGTTCTCGCCGCCCGATATGATCATGTCCTTCATGCGGTCCTGGATGTACACATAGCCATCCCGGTCCATATAGGCGGCATCCCCTGTATGCATCCAGCCGTCCTTGAGCGCCGCCGTCGTCGCGTCCGGAAGGTTCCAGTAGCCAGCCATGTTCGAGGGGCTTTTGCAGATCAGCTCGCCCACCTCGCCGATGGGTAGTTCCTCGCCGTCGTCACCCACCACCTTGAGCTCTGCGCCCGGAACCGCCCTGCCCGCCGATTTCATGCGCTCGTTGCCTTCGAGACAATGGTCCTCCGGTGGCAGCATCGCGATCGTGCCGGTTGTTTCCGTCATGCCATAGCATTGCAGAAAGCCCGCATTCGGAATGGTCTGGACGGCTTCGCGTAGAAGATCGAGGGGGATCGGTGCAGCGCCATACATGACGTATTTGACCCCCGACATATCGGTGTTCCTGGCGCGCGGATGGTGAACGACCATCTGCAGTGCGGCCGGGACGATGAAGAGCCGGGTGATACCCTGTTCGAACCCGTCCAGCACGCCATCGGGTGTGAATTCGGCCTGCACAATTCCGCGTATGCCGGCAGCCAGCGCCATGATCCCCAAACCGGTTCCGCCGATGTGCGCGCATGGCATGCAGATGAGGATCGCTTCATCATCATCCCAGCTTGACCATGGCTGGGCCGCCTCTTCCGCTGGCTGGCGTAGCGAAAAGAGATTGGCATTCGTCAGGACCGCGCCCTTGGGATTCCCTGTGGTGCCAGACGTGTAGAGCTGGAGGACTGCGTCCTGAGGCCCGGCTCCTGTAAAATGGTCGGCGGGTGCAGAAGCAATTTCGGCCTGCGCACCGACCGTATCGATTACCTGGGGTGGGCGTTCGATCTGGCTGCAAGCCAGGGCCGCAAGATCATCGAACCCTTCCCCGGTAAACAGCAGCCGCGCCCCGGTGTCTTCGAGGATATAGGCGATCTCCGGTGCAGCCAGTCGCCAGCCGATCGGGACCATTACCACGCCCATGCGCGCAGCCGAATAGAACAGTTCGAAATAATGGCGCGCATTCTTGCCCAGCCAGGCAATCCTGTCGCCCTTCGCCAGCCCGTGCGTTCGCAGCATGGAAACAATTCTGCGCGAGCGCTCCTCGAGCTGAGAAAAGGTCAGCGCATCGCCATCCTGTTCGAGCGCAACCTGATCCGGTTTTTCAAGCGCCCAGTGGTGGATGAGCTCATCGAATGTGAGCTTTTGCGTTTCAGTCATGAAGCCTCTCCGCTTTTGACAGCTTTTGCAGCATCATGCCATCTCGGTTGCTTCGTGCAACCTGTTTCGCGTCACTTCCAGCGACCGGCCGACCGGGCGCGCTTTTCCCGAATTACGAGCCATAGAAACAGCCCCACCGGCCCGGCCATGAAGGTGGCCACCAGGATCGGTGCCTGGACAAGCCGGGAGAAGTTCTTCGCGTCGGCATCGCGCGCGATCCACAAGCCGGCGAAGAGGTCGAAGGCGAGGTAATGTATCCACCCGATGGTTACACCTCCATCGCTGGCAAAAATCGCGCGTACGCCTTCGATCGTCGAAAAGCCGGCCGAGCCGCTTGAGCCACCCGGATCGAACGTTCCAGTAAGGATGCCAACGAGCCCGACGAGATACGCAAAGCTCAACAGGCCGACCCCTACGTAAAGGACAGCAGCCAGCAATGCCGGCCAGCGCGGAAGCAGTATCAATCCCGCCCACATGGCCATGGCGAGCAGGTTCGCAGTGCTGAAAACCGTATCCCACATGCCGGATCTCCTCAGGGTCTAAGTCGCGTCGTGTTCGATCTGCGGTAACGTCTTCGCTGCGCGCAGTATGCCGTCATTGTCATGGACGAACCGGCCCCTCGCCGCCCGTTTGGCAAGCGCAAGCGCAGCCTGGGCGACACTGTCGGCCCTGATTGCGCGGAACCGGCGGTAGCTGCCGTGCAGCAGGAGGTTGCCCAAAGGCGCCGCAGCGATACCAAACCGTTCCGCTGGACGGCGATCGCCTTCGCGCTTTCCGACCAGAAGTCCGGGCCGCAGTATGTCCAAGCGGCCGAAACGCATCTTGGTCAGTTCCCGTTCGACCTCACCCTTCACTTTCAGATAGAACTTGCTCGACATTGGATCTGCGCCTGCAGAGCTGACATGGATGAAACGTTCTACATCCAGTTTCTTCGCAGCCTGCGCAGTTTCCAGAACCAGATCATGATCGACGGCGCGGAACGCCGCTTCTTCCTCGCCAGCTTTCTTCCACGTCGTACCCAGCGCACAAATCAGAGCCGTGGGCCGTATCGCCTCGATTACTTCGCCCCACTTGGCAGGTTCAGCGACGAAAAGTTCCATGCGAATACCGCGAGGCAACTTCATTTCGCGCCGCGCAATGCCCGTCAGGCGAACATCCTCGCGCCCGATGCATTGACCGATAACCGTCGTGCCGATCAGCCCCGTTGCGCCGATCAACGCGATGCGGATCGTATCAGACATTGCTCAGTCCCTCAGGGGCACGACCGTAAATGCGCCGACACTGATCGATGGCGTAGCGATCGGTCATACCGGCGATGAAATCGGCGATATGGCGGCTGCGCTCCGGTTCCTGTTTCGGCAGCGATGCAAGCCACGGTGAAGGCAGATTGGTCTCATCCTGATGGTAGGCTGCAAACAGGCGCGCAATAACGTCCCGCGCATGTTCAGCCGTCGCGATCTGTTCATCGTGATAATACAGCCGATCGTACATGAACCGCTTGAGCCTGCGCTCGTGCTCGCGCATCGCCGGAGTGAAAGTGGCCAGTTGGCGCCCTGCTGCGCGCACTTCGTCGACGCTCATGATCCCGCTGGTCTGCGCGCTGGTATGCGTGATCACGTCGTTTACCATCAACCCGATCTGCGTCCTGACGAGCTCGCGCTGCTGGCGATCACGCGGGGCGTGGGGAAACCGCCGTTCGACTTCGCGCCATTGATCGGCAAGCCAATCGAGCGAGAGCAGATCGTCGAGCGAGAGGAAACCTGCGCGCAGACCATCGTCTATGTCGTGATTGTCATAGGCGATATCGTCCGCAACAGCGGCGACCTGCGCTTCGAGCGAGGGCCAGGTCGACAGTTCGAGCGAAAAGGCCTGATCGATTTCAGCAAGCGCCCAGCTGGGAGCCGCCACGGGGCCGTTGTGCTTGGCCAGACCTTCAAGCGTTTCCCACGTCAGGTTCAAGCCATCATGGTCGCAATAGGGACCTTCGAGCCGGGCCAGAGTGCGCAGGCCCTGAGCATTGTGATCATAACCGCCCGCATGGACCATCGCCTGTTCGAGCGCCTTTTCGCCTGCATGTCCGAACGGCGGATGTCCGATATCATGCCCGAGACAAAGCGCCTCCGTCAGATCTTCGTTAAGGCCCAGTTCGCGTGCGATTACCCGACCGACCTGGGCCACTTCCAGACTGTGTGTCAGGCGGGTGCGGTAGTGGTCACCATCCGGTGCGATGAAGACCTGCGTCTTCGATCGCAGGCGCCGGAATGCGATGGAATGGACAATCCGGTCGCGGTCACGCTGGAATTCGCTGCGGGGGCCGCGCGAACCTGCTCGTTCCTCGGGAAATTCGCGCCCGCGACTTGCGGCGGGATCGGATGCGTAGGGTGCTGTGTGCATGCGCGGCGACGCTTAGGTCAGCGGCAGGGGGGCGACAACGTGAACGAAAAGCGAACCCGGCGGATTTTCGGCAGGTTGTGCGGCGCAGAGGCCGGGTTCGTCGTCCGGATCAGGTCAGGACAGAATCCAATCCGCCGCAGCCCGGCAGTGAATATCGGTGGAATTGTAGACCGGGAGTACGTTGGCGTCGGTATCGACGACGAGTTCGAGTTCGGTGCAGGCGAGCACGATGGCTTCCGCCCCTTCTTTTTCCTTCATCGTAATGATGGTCTTGAGCGCGCGTTCGGCATCGCGTGTGACGCGGCCGAGCATGAGTTCCTTGTAAATGATCCCGTCGACGAGTTCGACATCACCCTGATCGGGCGCGAGCAGGTCCACGCCATGCGAAACGAGACGCTGGCGATAGAAGCTTTCCGTCATCACGAAGCGGGTACCCAGAAGCGCGGCGTTCTTGCAGTCGTCTTCCTCCATCGCCTTGCCAACGCAATCGGCGATGTGGAGCACCGGAATGGAAACGGCTTCGGTCAGGCGATCATAGACCTTGTGCATCGTATTGGCTGCCATGACGAGCCCTTCGGCTCCGCCAGCTTCCAGCCGCCGGGCGGATTCCACCAGCGTCGAGGCGATGCTGTCCCAATCGTCGGCGTTCTTGGCCGCCGCGATTGGTGCATAGTCCAGACTTTCGATCAGCATCGGAGGGCTCGCCATCGGCGGCGCCTTCTTCTGCACGATTTTATTGATCCGTTCGTAATATGCCCGAGTGGAAATCCAACTCATGCCCCCGATAATGCCGAGTTTCCGCAACCGTCCGTCCTTTTCCGCCCTGAAATCAACCTGATCGCAGTTTGCCCACGTATCAGGGGGTTAGAACGGGTTGCGCCAGAGGCGGTTCCATCGCTTTTCCATGCTTCTGCGCCAGTGTGCCCAAGAAGACCCGAAACGAGGTATTCCCGCCCGCAGACAAGCGTGCACGCATCACGGTATCATCTGCGCGATCCAGCGTCGTACTATATCCAGCCCGTCGTCATCGACTGTGGATTTGCCAAGCTCCGGCATCGCAACACCGGGCTCGGCGCTGGCCATGCGATAGGTCAGGATGGATGTGTCGGGCGAACCCGGCACGATATCGAACATGTGGCCGCCAGCCCCGCGACCGGCGGCAACCGGGCGTTTGCCGATCCCGATCGCATCGGGTGACTTCTGTTCCCAACGCAGGTCCAGCCCGCTGTTGGAAGCTGTCGCATCGGGCTGATGGCAATGCGCGCAATTGACGTCCAGATAGCCACGCGCGGCATCGGCCAGATCCGCGCTCTGGCGCAATTCCCAGATCGGCAACTGGTCCGATCCATCCGGGACCGCATCGAGATGGGCCGAGGCGACCATTTTGCCGAGCCATTCGCGCGACAGGTTTCGCGCTTTGGGTCCGATCGGCGTAACCGCACCCCCGAGGCCATGGCATTCCTTGCACTGGTTCTTGTTCGGAACGCGGTAGCTGATAGCTTCCCCGGCCGGTGTCGTGACATCGACACGCGCACCTGCAATGGCCAGCCGCGCCTCGGTCTGTTCGTCATTCCAGACGTAAGGCAGTGCCAGCCAGCCATCCGCGCGATGCAGCAGCACACGCGTTTCGATCAGGCGGCGCCCGCCATCCTGATCGAATGCGAAAGTCTTGATCAGCGCCCCTCCTACCGGAATGTCGAGCAGCCCTTCGCCTTGCGCCTTCATCGCCGCGCCACCGGGCACATAGACGAAACGCAATTTCTCGGCGCCGTCCGAATAAAGGGGTGTATTGAGCCGGTAAGGCGTGACCCCCTGCCCCGGTTGCTGTTCAGTCTGGTTTTCGAAGAAGCCGAAGTCGGACAAGTTCTGCGGCAAACCCTGCAGCACCGCCGCATCGTTCACCTGTGCGCGCGAGTTTCCCGGCTGGAGAAGTTCCGCCCGCACGGCAACGGACCCGGCCAGCGCCAAGCATGCGCTCGCAAGCAGGGCGACAGCCGGTTTCATGCCCCCAACCGGTCGTCCAGTTCGGCGGGCGCGCCAATGCCGTTTCTGTCGAATTCGCCAGTCGGCGCTGGAACGGTCAACGGCGCGGGCTTCGCCGCATCGAGCCCCTTGCCCACTTCGGTGAGATTGAGGCTCCAGCCGGAGGTATCCTCGACCGCGGTCACGGAGCCAAGCCCATCCCACAGCACCGGCGGCAACTCGCCCCCGAAGGCACCGAGCAACATGTCCGCCCCATCGAGCTGGGGGTCGTAACCCCCGCCGTCATAGAGGTTTTCGCCGATCACGACATCGCGCGGAAGCGGGTTGTACCGCTCGTCGTCGAAGCTCTGGGTATAAGCGATGACCATGATCGGAGCGGTCGGATTTCTCGAAAGGATGTTGTTTTCGATAAGGACCTTGTCATTGGCCATGATCAGGATGCCGGTGCCCCGGCGCACGCTCGCGACGATATTGCCGGGAGGCGCGAAATTGGGCGTGTCGTTCGCGACCACGAGATTGTTCGCCACGATCACATTGCCGCCGCCCATGACCGGTAACGCCGGCAGGTCGAACACCAGAATGCCGCCGGTATTGCGCGTCGCGACGTTATGTTCGACCAGGGCATTGCGGCTGTTCTCGATCTCGATTCCGGCAACATTCGCTTCGGCGATCGAATTGCGCACCGTGATGCCGTTCGATTGGCCCACATAGATGCCGGCATCGGATGCCCCGGTGACCTTCACACCGTCGATCAAGACCCCGCTGCTTTCGACGGGATAAATGCCGTATGCACCGTTTTCCGCGTGTGGGCCGCGCGTCCATGTGACGCGGATGCGGTGGTAGACGATGTTGTCGGCGCCCTTGGACTTGACGCCGTCGCCCTTGGGGTTTTCCAGCGCGAAATCGCGCAGGGTTACGTTGTCGCTGGTGACCAGCAGCCCTTCGCCCGAACCCTGCTGGCCGGTGAAATCGAGAACCGTGCCGTCCATTCCCGCACCGCGGACGGTGACATTGTCGACATCGAGGCTGAGGCCATCGGTGACGGTATAGCGGCCCGCCGCAAGGACGATCTCGTCGCCCGGCTCGGCAAGGATCAGCGCCTCCTGCAAGGCCTTCTGAGCGTCTTCGCCCGGGGCGACATTATGCGTCGCGGCGAATGCGGGCATTGCACAAGCGAGCAATGCAGCGGCAAGCGGCAGTCTGATGGTCATGAGTCTCTCCCTTGCAACGCATTGTGGCGCAAGGTCGAACGATTGCAAGCGTCTCAGCCGGCCCCGAAGGCGCATATGGCAGCAGACGTGGCGGAAACTTCCAGCACTTCGGGGTCGTCCACGCGGCGTACCCGCTCGAGAAATTCGGCGATGTTCAGCGGAATATCCGCTTCGCCTTCCTCGGGCCGGAGGCTTTCGAGCTTGCGCAGCTGGCCGATCGAAAGCCGGTCCGCCATGCGGCCTGCCATGCACTCTGCCATGGGCTGGGGCAGTCCGGCAGCCACCATTTCATCCTCGAGCCTATCTTCCACCGAGCCCTGGAAACCGCCGCCAACGGTGGCCCACAGGATCAGCCCGGCGATGACCAGAACGGCAAGAATAATCGCGACCCGTTTCATGTCAGTCGAGCGCCTTCACGATTTCTTCGACCATCTTCTTGGCATCGGACAGCAGCATCATCGTCTGGTCCATGTAGAACACATCATTATCGACCCCGGCATAGCCGACGCCGCCCATCGACCGCTTGATGAAGAAGACCTGCTTGGCCTTGTCAACGTCGAAGACGGGCATGCCATAGATGGGCGAAGATTTGTCGGTCTTGGCCGCCGGATTGACCACGTCGTTGGCCCCGATGATGAAAGCCACATCGGCCTGCGAAAATTCGCTGTTGATGTCCTCCAGCTCGAACACCTTGTCGTAATCCACGCTGGCTTCGGCCAGCAGCACGTTCATGTGACCCGGCATGCGGCCGGCGACGGGGTGGATGGCGAACTTCACCTCGACGCCCTTTTCCTCCAGCACGTCGGTCATTTCGCGCAGCGCGTGCTGCGCCTGCGCAACCGCCATGCCGTAACCCGGAATGATGATGACCTTTTCCGCCTGTTCCAGCATGAAGGCGGCATCGGCCGCGCTGCCCTGTTTGTACGGGCGCTGTTCGCGCGGCTCGCCGGAAGCGCCGCCGCCGTCATCCGCGCCGAACCCGCCTGCAATCACGCTGATGAAGCTGCGGTTCATCGCGCGACACATGATGTAGCTGAGGATCGCGCCCGACGATCCGACCAGCGCGCCGGTGATGATCATCGCCGTATTGCCGAGCGTAAAGCCCATCGCCGCTGCCGCCCAGCCCGAATAGCTGTTCAGCATCGACACCACGACCGGCATGTCCGCCCCGCCGATGGGGATGATCAGCAGGAAGCCGATGATGAAGGCGAGAACGGTCAGCGCTATGATAAGCGGCATGGTCGCGGCAGGCCCGGCCAAGGCGAAGAGCGCGGTCAGAACGATGATCGCCGCGAGTACACCAAGATTGATCACGTGGCGCGCGGGCAGCAGGATTGGCGAACCGCTCATACGGCCCGACAGCTTGGCAAACGCAATGACCGAACCTGAAAAAGTGATGGCGCCTATGGCGATGCCGAGACCCATCTCGATCTTGCTGACCGGCGAAATGCCCATGCGGATCGTTTCGACATCGAGATCGACAATTCGATCGACTTCGGCAAGCAATCCAAAGGCTTCAGGGTTCAGATAGGCCGCCCAGCCCACGAGCACAGCGGCAAGGCCAACGAGCGAGTGAAAGGCGGCCACCAGTTCCGGCATCGCGGTCATCGCGATGCGGCGAGCGATCACAAGGCCGATGATCGCGCCAATAGCGATAGCTGCTGCGATTTCCAGGAAGCCATAGAGGCTCGGCACCATGTAATTGCTCAGGGGCTCGCTAGGAAAATGCGTCACCAGCGTCGTCACGACCGCGATCAGCATCCCAACCATGCCAAAGCGATTGCCCGTCCGGCTCGTTGCGGGCGACGACAGGCCGCGCAGGGCGAGGATGAAGAACACACCCGAAATGAGGTAAGCCAGCGCTACCCAAGGGTTCACCGGCTCGCCAGTCGAGGCGGCTGCGGGGGTCGCGAGTAGCGCAAAGGGTGTGGCTAGGAGAAGGTGGCGCATCACTTCTTCTCCTTCTTCTTGTACATCGCCAGCATTCTGGCCGTTACCGCGAAGCCGCCAAAGATATTGACGCTGGCGAGCACGATGCCGAGCAGTCCCAGCCATTTCGCGCCCGGCACATCCGCCGCCGCCGCCGCGATCAGCGCGCCCACGATAATGACTGAGGAAATTGCGTTGGTTACCGCCATCAGGGGCGTGTGCAGCGCGGGCGTGACCGACCAGACGACGTAATAGCCGACGAAGCATGCCAGCACGAAGATCGACAGGATGCTTATGAAATCCAAGGCGACGTCCCCTTCCCTCTTTGTCCCTGCCTTATTGCAAGCAGGGCATGGCAAGTCGAGCGCCAAACGAAATGGGCCGCGAATGCTCGATGCATCCGCGGCCCCGCTATTCGATACAGGTCAAATTACATAGAGGGCGTCAGCACGCCGTTGACGACGTGGATCACGCCATTCGACTGCATTACGTCGGCTTGCGTTACCGTAGCCGAACTGTTGTTCATGCCTTTGATCATCACATTTCCGCCCTGCATGGTGAAGGTGAGCGGCTCCCCTTCGACCGTGGTCAGCGTTGCCGTGCCGTTACCAGCGCGGATCCGCTGCATGAGATCGGCAGCCGTGATGCGCCCGGGTACGACATGATAGGTCAGTACCTTCTGCAAGGCAGCACGGTTGCTGTCCATCATGAGCGAATTGAGCATGGATTGAGGAACGCGCGAGAAGGCTTCGTCGGTGGGTGCGAATACGGTGAACGGTCCGGGCCCGGAAAGCGTATCGACCAACTGCGCCTGCTTCACTGCAGCGACCAATGTCGTGTGAATTGGCGAATTTACCGCGTTTTCGATGATGTTCATCGTGGGGTACATTGTCGCACCGTCCACGTAAGCCACCTGTTCGTCCATCGCCATGTTATCGCCCATGCTCATGCAGCCGGCCGTGGCGACGCTCATCGTTGCGAGAGCGGCGAAGGCGAATTTTTTAGGATAGTTCATAGTGGGATGCTCCTGTTTCTACAGGAACAGTTACGCGGCCATATGCAGATCGGATGCACTCTTATTTTGAAGGGGCCGCAGGAGGCTCAGCCTGCCAGTCTGGAGTTCACGACCTTGTTGTCTTTTGTCAGCCGAACGGCATCGCCAATTTCTTCGTCCAGCACGGGACGTCCCGTCTCCTTGTCCCAGAAAGCGGAGAGGAAATTGTAGAGGTTGCGCGCGAATAACGCCGAGGCATCGGCAGCGAGATGATTGGCGGTGTTCGCGTAGCCAACGATTTTCACACCGTGCTTCTCTACCGTCTGGTCAGGCACCGAACCTTCCACATTGCCGCCCTGTGCCACGGCGAGATCGAAGATCACGCTGCCCGGTTTCATGCTGGCGATCTGTCCGTCCGAGATCAATCGCGGTGCAGGCCTGCCCGGGATAAGGGCAGTCGTAATGACGATGTCCTGCTTCGCGATGTGTGCAGAAACCAGTTCGGCCTGAGCTTTCTGGTATTCTTCGCTCATCTCGGTGGCATAACCGCCCGAACCTTCGCCCTCGATACCGGCGACATTTTCGACGAAGATCGGTTTCGCACCCAGCGATTGAATCTGCTCCCTGGTCGCGGAGCGTACGTCGGTTGCACTTACCTGTGCGCCGAGCCGCTTCGCCGTAGCGATTGCCTGCAAACCGGCCACCCCCACACCCATTACGAAAACCTTGGCCGCCTGAACGGTACCGGCAGCGGTCATCATCATAGGAAATGCACGGCCATAGGTATTCGCGGCAGTAAGCACTGCCTTGTATCCGGCGAGGTTCGACTGGCTCGACAAAACGTCCATGCTCTGCGCACGCGTGATGCGCGGCATGAATTCCATGCTCAAGGCTTCCAGCCCCGCCGCAGCATAGGCCGCAACCAGCTCGCCATTACGGAACGGATCGAACGTCGCTGCAACCCACGCACCGGGTTTCGCACCCGTCAGCTGCGTCGGATCAGGGGCCTGAACGCCGAGGACAATATCGGCCCCGCTAATAACATCGGCCGAGGTGCCGACTTTGGCCCCCGCCTCGCGATACGCGTCGTCGGTGATCGAGGCGCCGAGCCCGGCACCTTGTTCGATTGCGACCGTGGCCCCGAGCGCAGCGAACTTCTTCGCCGTTTCGGGCGTCAGCGCCACCCGGTTTTCACCGGGAGCGCGTTCTTTCATCACCGCGATGCGTAGCGCCATGCGCCTAGTCTGAAATCAGAATGACGACGAACAGGGCAATCAGGGCAATCAGCGGCACGGACCATTTGAGCGTACCAATAAAGGAGCCGTAAGTCCTGCTGTGCGCCTTCATGTCGTTGGCGGAGTCCATCTTTCGTATTCCCATCATGGAGTTTGATATTGAAGTCGATCTATCGCGGTGGTGCGCGCTGCTCAACCCCGCTGTTGCCAAATACCGCTTGGAACAGCCTTAATTGGCAATTAACCCGCCGCGCGTAAGACATATGCGAACGGATATGTACCATGTCCGGGGACCGAGGGAGCATTGCGAACCAAGATGGCAACACAGGAACCACGCCTGCTGATGCTGATCAACGACGAACCGGCGCAAAACCGGCTCGTCGCAACCCTCGCCGCACGCGCAGGCTGGCGCGTCGTCAGTTTCACGAGTGGCGAAGAAGCGCTCGAAATGCTGGCGTCTCCGGAATCTGATCAGGTCCACGCAATACTGTTCGACAAATGGACCGACGGAAATGCGCCGCGCGACCTGATCCGCGAATTGCGCGATGCGCGGCCCGATACGCCGCTTCTGGCGCTGACGGCCGACAATTCACCGCTGTTCGCGGTCGAGGCCATGCGGGCGGGCGCGACCGATTTTCTGGTCAAACCGCTCGGCCCCAATCGCCTGCTGCAGGCGCTCGACAGGGCGGATCATTCCGAACTACCCGACGCCGAGCTTCAACCCCTGGCTGAGAAACTGCCGCACCCGGTCGATTTCGATGCCATGGTCGGTTCGGCGGCACCGTTCCGTACCGCGCTGGCCAAGGCAGCCACTGCTTCGCGCGGCCACGCCCATGTGCTGGTCGAGGGCGAGCGCGGTACCGGCAAGGACATGCTGACACGGGCAATGCACGCCGCCAGTACCCGCGCCAAGGCGATCATGCGGGTGGTCCATTGCGGAGGAATGCCTCCCGCATCACTCGAATCGCTGCTGTTCGGACACGAAAAGGGAGCCTTTGCGGGAGCGTTCGACCGCCAGACCGGGCTTATCGAATATTGCGATGGCGGAACACTGATCCTGGTCGATGTCGATCGCCTCCCCGCAGACCAGCAACAACGGCTTGCCGGGGTGCTTGCCAGCGGCATCGTTCGCCCGACGGGCGCCTCCCATGGGTTCAAGATCGATCTGCGTATCTTTGCCACCTCCACGCTTCCACTCGACAAGCTGACGGCGAATGGCGAATTTTCCAAGGAACTGTTCGAACAGCTTTCCGCCACGCGCATCCGCCTGCCGGCGCTGCGCGAACGGCTGGGCGACATACCGGCGCTGACCCGTTACTTCCTCAGCCTCATCGGTGAGCGGCCCGGCCTCAAACATCATTCTATCGCAGACAGCGCGCTCAGCCTGCTCGAAGCCTATGACTGGCCGGGAAATATCCGCCAGTTTCAGGCCGTGCTGTTCCGGGCCTGCGTCTTCGAACAGCGCGAAGCCCTGACCGCGCACAGTTTCCAGAAGCTGGCCGCCCTGATCGGCGACAAGGCCGACCGCGGCGAGAGCCGGGCCCGGGGCCTGGGTGTCCTGCTGTACACCGAAGACGGGCATGTCAGGCCGCTGGAAGAGATCGAGGCCGATATCATCCGTCTTGCCATCGGCCATTATCGCGGGCGCATGACCGAGGTGGCTCGCAGGCTCGGCATCGGCCGCTCGACATTGTATCGCAAACTCGCCGAACTCGGGATCGACGACGCCGCCTGATCGCCGCGTAAGAGAGCTATCAGCCGGGCAGGTCGGCGAAATCGGTCAGCGCCGCATCGCGCAGGCCCCGCCACACATTGCGCGCCTGAACCGTTTCGACGACGTCGTGCACGCGCATGATCTGAACGCCTGCATCCATGCCCTTCACCGCCAGCGCGACGCTGCCGCCAAGTCGTTCGCCAGCCTCTGCCTCGTTCGAAAGTGCGCCGATCATTCGCTTGCGGCTGACGCCGAGCAGGAGTGGGTGCCCGAGCGCGTGGAACAGGGGCAATGCGTTCATCAGGGCGAGGTTGTCCGCCAGGCTCTTGCCGAAGCCGATGCCCGGATCGAGCAGGATATTGCGGGCCTCGATCCCCGCGGACAGCGCCGCATCGCGCCGCTCGCGCAAGGCGTCGAACACGTCGAAGACGACGTTGGAATATTCCCCGCCGTGGTGAGGATCGTCCCCGCCCGCACCCGGCGCGTGCATAAGGACGACGGGACAACCGGCCTGAGCCACGACCTCCGCGCTGCGCGGATCATACGCGAGGCCGGATACGTCGTTGACCAGATGCGCGCCAGCCTCCAGCGCCGCCTCCATCACGGCAGCCTTGCGCGTGTCGATGCTGACCGCAGCGCCCATGCCGACACAGGCTTCGATGGCCGGCACGATGCGCTCGATCTCGTCCCCTTCCCAAAGAGCCTTTGCACCCGGGCGGGTACTTTCGCCGCCGATATCGATGATCGCAGCGCCCGCCTCGACCATAGTGGCCGCGTGATCGCGCCCCGCCTCGCGGTCATCGAGGAACCGGCCCCCGTCGCTGAAGCTGTCGGGTGTCGCGTTGAGGATGCCCATAATCTGCGGCTGGTCGAGCCGGATCGTTCGTGC
Organism: Qipengyuania pacifica; assembly: GCF_019711555.1. Classification (NCBI taxonomy): domain Bacteria; kingdom Pseudomonadati; phylum Pseudomonadota; class Alphaproteobacteria; order Sphingomonadales; family Erythrobacteraceae; genus Qipengyuania; species Qipengyuania pacifica. The sequence continues at coordinate 499,494 of NZ_JAIGNQ010000002.1, forward strand.
GCCAAGCTCCAAGGGCGGCTGCGCAAGCGCGAGATTGGACCACTGCGTTTCGGCCTCCGCCGCGCACTCATCCGGCAACCGACCCAGTATTTCGGCCATGCTATCGGGAGCTGCCAGCCAGCGCTCCACCACAACGCCATCGCGGCGCAGAATGACGGCAAAGCGACTGGCATACACCATGCTGCCCGCAAGCCGGATCGCATTGCCATGCTCGCTCTGCGGACCCGAGACGAGGCCGATGGGCCGGATATAGACAGTGTCACTCATTCAGCTTCGTCCCTCAAAACCTGAGACATGGACCGGGTGTTACACCGTTCAGGAGCTAAAATTTGTCGCTGTGGGCAGTATGATGTCTTTTTGCTCAGAAAACCGTCAGCTCGCTCGGAAAACATGAATGTTCGCGATGGAATACTGTCTGTTTGCGCTCCGATCCCGTTGGTTTGCATAAATTGCTGCGTCAGATTGGGCGTGTAGCGGCGAGCAGAAACGCATTGAGAGGCGGGTAACATAAAATTGGCCATGGATGTACGTCGTAGCGCGCGAAGGCTCTGTAGGACAGTGGGTCGCGGTGAAACAAGAGGTCAGTCTGGCCGATCTTCGCGCGGTTGCTGCGGCAGGAAGCCGCGTGCCAGGACGATGTAGAGTTTTTCGCGGCACACCATGCTGCCGGCCCAGTCTCCGATCAGTGCAGTGGCAAAGAGTGGCAGGATGACGTGGCTGCTGCCGGTCGCTTCGCCAAGAATGATCACCGCCGTCAGAGGTGCGCGGACCACGCCAGTGAAATATCCCGCCATGCCGAGCAGCACGATCAGCCCAGCCTGTTCGCTTGGGAAAAGCGGGGTCAGCCACTGTCCGAACCCGGCACCCGCCGCCAGCGAGGGCGCGAAAATCCCGCCCGGAATTCCGCTCGCGCTGGTCGCCAGCGCAGCGAAGAATTTGGCCGGGCCGAACCAGAAGTCGCCATCCCGCCCCTCGAGCAGAGCGGTCGTCGGCTCATAGCCGGTTCCGGCTGCATCACCATCGGTTACGAAGATGAGCAGTCCTACTACGATGCCACAGACCAGCGCGGTGATCATCGGCTTGCGGTCGAGCAAGGCAGCCCAGCGCCCATCCGGGCCGCGCAGCATCAGGAAAAGACGAGAGAACAATCCTCCCAAGAGCCCGCCCAGCAGGCCCGCCAGCGGCGCAGCGACCAGCACTGTGGTGATGGGAAGGCTGCCCTCCAGTTCGCCGAAGTAGATGTAGTCACCCGCCAGCCCCTGTGCCGTGAGCCCCGCGATCATGACCGCGCCCATGACCAGAATTGCAACGCGTTGTTCGTAGGCGACGGCCAGCTCTTCTATTGCGAAGGCGATTCCGGCCAGCGGCGTATTGAACGCGGCCGCAACGCCGGCAGCACCGCCCGCAATCACCACGCCGGGCGTCACGCGCAGGCGAAACAGCCGATGGACCTGTACCATTATCGCACCGGCGAGCTGCACCGTCGGCCCCTCGCGCCCAACCGATGCGCCGCCCAGCAATGCGACGACTGTCAGGACGATCTTTGCCAGTGCAGCGCGCAAGGAAAGCAATGCGCGAGCGATACGCCCCATCGGTTGGCGGCTGGCGGCCATGACCTGCGGTATGCCGGACCCGCGCGCCTCACGGGCGAAACGACGGGTCAGCACGGACACGAGCAGGAACGTCAGCGGGGTCAGGACCAGCGGAAGATAGACGTAATCACGCCGCAGCGAGGCGAACATCGCCTGCGCGCCATCGCCCAGTTTGGCAAAGAGCAGCGCGGCCAAGCCGATCAATATCGCCGAAACCAGCATGGCGATACGCCGGTGCCAATCGTCCGCACCGACCAGTTCCTGCGGCATCTTGCCTGTCAGAAACCGGGGTCTGCGGGGAATGAGCGCCATCGAAACGCTCTCTATGGGCGGCGGCGCAATTAGTCCAGCGGGCCCCGCGCTGTGCCTTCAACGCCGTCGATGTGCAGTTGGGCGGTCTAGCCAGTTATCGAAGGATGCCGAAAGTCTTGTTCCCGAGCCACCGTCAAGCGTCTCCTACGCGTCCTATCTCCGGCGCGATCAGTACTGTGTTGCGGCCGCTTTGCTTCGCTTTGTACAGCGCATTGTCGGCGCGCCGCAGGGTTTGTTCGCTGGTGCTCGAGCAGCCTGCCACGCCGGCAGAGAAGGTGATCGGATTCATCGGCTCGTCGGTTTCGCGCAGCCTCAGTTTGCGAAAGGCCAGGTCATCCTTGGCAGCCTGCACTTTTTCGACCATCCTCGCAGGGTCGGGGATTTCGGCGATCACCAGGAATTCCTCCCCGCCCCAGCGTGCCACCGGCCAGGGCGCGAGCGATTCCTCCAGCGCGGTCGCGACCAGTTTCAGAGCCCGGTCGCCGACCGTATGGCCATAGGTATCGTTGATCGACTTGAAATGATCGACATCGATGATCGCGATGCAATAGCGAACCTTGCGCGTTTCGAGATCCTGAATGGTCGTGCGGGCGGCGCGGCGGTTGGCGATGCCGGTCAGTTCATCGACCAGCGCCTTGTTGCGCGCTTCTTCGAGATCGCGCTGCAGCCTGTCGATCCGGTTGGATGAATTGGCCAATTCGCGTTCGGCCTGGGCCGCCCGATCGACGATGCGACCGATTGCGCTGGTCAGATCTTCGCCCTCTGCCCCTTCGCGGATCACTTGGCTTTCCTCGGCAATGTCGCGGCCCACGTCGCCCGCCTGACGCTGCGTTTCACGCGCCAGTTCACCTGCGGCGTCGAGAAACAAGTCGAGCGCCTCGTCACGTGCGGCGATCCGTTCTGCCGGATCTTCCGAAGCCTGGGCGAATTTCTGCATGATTTCGGCAACAGCTTCCTGCGTCATGCGCATGCCGCTATCGATATAGGTGTCGGTTTCCTCGACGATCACCTTGCTGGTCCGGTTGAGATAAAGATAGCCGAAGCGATAGTTGAACGGAGTGGGATCGAGCAGATTGCCTGCGAGAAACGCCAGGACTTTGCTGCCGATAGTGTCCTGTTTCATCTGCCTGCCATTACAGTTTGCCTGCCCGGCCTGCGTGAGGCCGGGTGCGGCAATACAGTCGATTGGTAAATTCTTGCAAAAAACCGCGCGGATCGTGCGTCAGTCTTCCACAGCCAGCAGATACAGCTGACGGGCCGCATCGATGGGCTTTACCTCGCCGCCATTTTCATAATGCCAGAAGGTCCACCCATTGCAGCTGGGTGCGCCTTGCAGGTCTTTGCCCAGCCCGTGGATGCTACCGGTCTGCTTTTCATAAGCCAGCGAGCCGTCGGCGCGGACTTTTGCGACCCAGCGGCGTTTCTTGTCGAACACCTGCGTGCCCGGTTTGATGAAGCCGTTTTCGACCAGTGCCCCGAAAGCGACCTTTGGCGCGGCTTTCGCGCTCTGCATCGTGGTCAGCGCGCTTTCGTCGAGTGGGAGTTCCTTCTCGATCCGCTTGAGGGCCGCATCGCGATAATTGCCCTCGCGTTCGCAGCCGATCCATTCGCGCCCCAGACGCTTGGCCACGGCGCCCGTAGTGCCGGTGCCGAAGAACGGGTCGAGCACCACGTCCCCGCGTTCGGTCGTGGACAGCAGCACACGATAGAGCAATGCCTCGGGTTTCTGCGTCGGGTGGACCTTGTGGCCGCCTTCCTTCAACCGCTCCCCACCATTGCAGATCGGCAGAACCCAGTCGCTGCGCATCTGCAATTCATCGTTCAGCGTTTTCATGGCGCGATAGTTGAAGTGGTATTTGGCCTTTTCGCCCTGGCTGCACCACAGCAGCGTTTCATGCGCATTCGTGAACCGCGTGCCCTTGAAATTGGGCATGGGGTTCGACTTGCGCCAGACGATGTCGTTGAGGATCCAGAAGCCCAGATCCTGCAGGATCGCACCGACGCGGTAAATGTTGTGATAGCTACCGATGACCCACAGCGCCCCATCGGGCTTGAGCACGCGCTTCGCTTCCGTCAGCCATTCGCGCGTGAAATCGTCGTAGATCTTGAAGCTGTCGAACTGGTCCCAGTGATCGGTCACCGCATCGACATGGCTGCCATCGGGCCGGTTCAGATCGCCGCCCAGCTGGAGATTGTAAGGCGGATCGGCAAAGACGAGGTCCACGGACGCATCGGGTAGCGAACGCATCGCTTCCACGCAGTCACCGTCCAAGATGCGCCCCAAGGGCAGCAATTCCTTCGGTACATCCGCAATTTTAACCGCCGCGTTTACGCGACTCTTCGTGGTCTCGATGACCCCCATGATATTCGTCCCTGTCCTTAGTTATCCACAGGGTGAGTCCAAGCGGACTCCGCGTCAAGCACGAAAAACCTAAGCCACGATGGTTAAGGTTGGGTTTCTTACAGAGAACAGAAGGTGTCCGTCACAAGATATTGAGTCCATGCGAAATATGCGGACTCAATATTGTGGGGTGTGGCACGCAGGACTCAATCTGGCCCGATACGGCAGATGTCAGAGCAGCGCCATCTGCGACACCGGCGCGAAGCTGCGCCGGTGCAGCGGCGTGGGCCCGTGCATGCGCAGCGCTTCCATATGTTCGGCGGTGCCATATCCGGCATTGCGGTCCCAGCCGTAATGCGGGTGGGTTTCGGCGGCTTCGCGCATCAGACGGTCGCGATGTTCCTTGGCGAGGATGCTGGCGGCGCCGATGCACTTCTCCTTGCCATCCCCGCCCACGATGGGCCGCGCCCCTGCCCAGCGCCATTCGGGATGGCGACCGTGCGGCGTCATGTTGCCATCGATCAGAACCTCTTCCGGCTCGCAGCCCATGGCGTCGACCAGCCGGCTTACCGCCAGCGTCATCGCCAGCATGGTGGCCTGAAAAATGTTGATCCGGTCGATCTCTTCGGGCTCGACCACGGCAAGCCCCCAGACGCATCGTGTACGAATTTGCGGCTCGAGCAGGGAACGGCGCTTGGCCGAAAGCTTTTTAGAATCGTCGAGACCCGGAGGTGCCGGGTTGCACAATACCACCGCGGCCGCCACCACCGGCCCTGCCAGCGGCCCGCGGCCCGCCTCGTCCACACCGACGATCAGCGGCGCAGCACCAAGGCCACAATCGGGAGTTGAATGATACATGCGCCAGTTCGTCCTCGCTGCCACCCTATCGCCTATGGCTCTGCTCGCAAGTTGCGGCAACGCTGCTTCCGGGGATAGCGCGCAGACCCAATCAACGCCCATGCCATCGGAAACCATCTCCGTTTCCAGCGGCCAGGATTTGAACGCGCAGGATTACGGCACCTTCGACGAGCCGTGGGCGGCTGAATTTGCGCCAGGTACCGACACGCTGTTCATTACGGAACGTGGGGGCACGATCAAATTCGTAGATACGGCAAACGGTACGCAGGGGACCGTAACAGGCGCGCCCGAGGTCGATTATGGCGGCCAGGGCGGGCTTGGGGACATAGCTTTCCTCCCATCCGAATCCTCGAGCAGCCTGGATCGCCGCACGATCTATCTGAGCTGGGCCGAAGCGGGCGAAGGCGATACGCGCGGGGCCGTGGTCGGCCGTGGCACTGTGGAATGCGCGCAGGCGAATGCCTGTGCAATCGAGGGGCTGGAGGTAATCTGGCGGCAGGCGCCGAAGGTAACGGGCCGCGGGCACTATTCGCACCGCCTCGCCTTCAGCCCGGACGAACGCTACCTCTTCGTAGCCAGCGGCGACCGCCAGCAAATGCAGCCTGCACAGGATACGTCGAATAATCTGGGCTCCATCGTTCGCCTCAACCTCGACGGATCGACCGCTGCCGGTAATCCGCTTGCCGGCGAAGGCGGTATCAGCGCGCAGCTGTGGTCGTGGGGACACCGCAACATCCTCGGCCTGCAGTTCGATGGCCAGGGTCGCCTGTGGGATCTGGAACACGGCCCCGCTGGCGGTGACGAGCTGAACCTCGTGCAATCGGGCGGGAATTACGGCTGGCCCGAGGTCTCTGGCGGCGATCACTACGATGGCAAACCGATACCCCGCAATTCCACAAGAGACGATTTCATCAAGCCGGCAGTCAACTGGACACCGGTAATCGCGCCGGGCGATTTCATCTTCTATTCCGGTGATCAGTTTGCCGGCTGGAAGGGCGCGGCGGTGATCGCGGCCATGAAGCCTTCCGCTCTCGTCGTCGTGACGATCGACGGTGAAAGCGCGCGCGAAACGCAGCGCATACCGTTTGAAAAACGTCTGCGTGAAATCGTACAGGGTCCAGACGGCGCGATCTGGGTGCTCGAAGACAAGGAAGGCGGGCGGCTGCTCAAACTAACACCGGGCTAAGGCGAATTTGATCGACTTGGCCTGCGGCGCGCCCTAATCGGCGCGCCCTTATGGCGACGCTCGTTCCCCTTTCCGCTATCGACCCGCAGATGGTCGAAGAATTGCTCGATGCCTCCTTCGGCGAGGGGCGACATGCCCGCACGGCCTATCGCATCCGCGAAGGGACCGACTGGCTTGACGCGCTGAGCTTTGCCGCGCTCGACGATGACGATTATCTGGCCGGCACGATCCAGCTCTGGCCGGTCGCGCTGACGGACCCGCGCGGACGCGCGCACCCGATGATCATGGTGGGTCCGGTTGCAGTCATGCCGGGACGGCAGGGCGAAGGTTTCGGAAAGGCGCTGATGGCCGCAAGCCTTGGCGCGATCGACGCCGGTTTCGAAGACGGCGCCTCGCCCCTGCCTCAGGTGATGATCGGTGATCCCGACTATTACGATCGCTGGCAGTTCACCGCTGCGCACACGCAGGGCTGGCACTGCCCGGGTCCATTCGAAAAACACCGCTTGCTGGCGCGCAGCGGCAATCCGGCAATCCTGCCCGCAGAAGGAATGCTGGGCCCGTGGAGCTTGGCGAACTAGTCGCTATCTGGCATCGGCAGTTCCACGATGCCCTATACCCCGCCCCCAGAACTCGCCGGCATGTCGCTGGCACAGATTGCCGAGGCCGTTGCGGAGCGAAAGCTTCCCCCGGTCGAACAATGGTCGCCTGACAATATCGATGACAGTCACATGCGCATTGGTGCCGACGGAACCTGGTATCACGAGGGTTCGGCGATCAAGCGCCCCGGCATGGTGCGCGCCTTTGCGGGCCTGCTGAACCGTGAAGAAGACGGCAGCTACTGGCTCGTCGTGCCTTATCAGAAACTGTCGATAGAGGTGGAAGATGCCTGCTTCATCGCCACCGATGTCAGCGAGACCGAAGGCGACCTCGCCTTCCGGCTGAACACCGACGAACTGGTGGTGGCTGGGCTTGATCATCCGATACGCGCGGCCGGCGATGGCGACAGTCCATCGCTCTATATTCACGTTCGTCGCGGTTGCGAGGCGCGGCTAAACCGTTCGACCTATGAACAGCTCGCCCGCATCGCGCTCGAGCGCGGTGACGACTGGACCGTGAAGAGCGGCGGCGAGACTTTTTCGCTTCTGCCTGCATGAGCGAAATCTTCGACCGTCTTACCCAGTTGTTCGAACAGGGCCATGCGCGTGATGTCGGCGAACTCATGTCGGACAGCCGCTTCGCCGACCTTGATCGCACCGCCGACGCAGCCGTCCTGATCGCGGTGACCGAGCGACCCGATCCCACAGTCATCCTGACGCAAAGACCGCGGACCATGCGCGATCATCCCGGACAGGTCGCGTTCCCCGGGGGCAAGGTCGAAGACGGCGAAAACGCAGTGGACGCGGCGTTACGCGAAGCATGGGAAGAATTGGCGATCGAGCCAGAGAACGTCCGGCTGATCGGCACGACCGACCGCTATCAAACCGGTACAGGGTTCGATATCACCCCAGTCCTTGCCACAGTGCCGCGCGATCTTTCCATCCGCCCGGACCCGCGTGAAGTCGAAAGCTGGTTCGAATGCCCCCTCGAAAAGCTCATGGACGCTTCGCAATGGAACCACGATTCGGTCTTCTGGAAAGGGGCTACGCGGGAATATCTGGAAATGAATCATGATGGTTACCGGATCTGGGGTGTGACGGCAGCCATCTGCTGGAACCTGTCCCGTCGGATAGCGTGGCTGGAGGCGCATTGATGACGGCACATCTGCCAAAGGCCGAATGGACGCAGCGCGCGAGCCTGGCCAAGCTCGTCGAAACGCTGGGCGCTGACGATATTCGCTGGGTCGGCGGCTGCGTACGCGACACGATGCTGGACTATCGCGCGCATGATATCGACGCGGCGACGCGGCATCTGCCCGCCACCGTCATCGATCGCTGCAAGGATGCCGGTATCCGCACTATTCCCACCGGTATCGACCATGGCACCGTGACCGCGATCTTCGACGACGGAAATGTGGAGATCACCACGCTGCGGCGCGATGTCGCGACCGACGGCAGGCGCGCCACGATCGCCTTCTCCCACGAATGGAAAGACGATGCGGCGCGGCGCGATTTCACCATCAATGCGCTGTATGCCCACCCGGAAACCCTCGAAATCTCGGATTATTTCGGCGGCCTTACCGATCTTTCCGCCAGGCGTGTGCGCTTCATCGGCGATGCCGAAACGCGCATACAGGAAGATCACCTGCGCATATTGCGCTATTTCCGCTTCGCCACGCGCTTCGGTGATGGCTGGGATGAAGAGGCCACGGCCGCATGCAGCGCCCTCGCCCCGACCCTGAAGGGCCTGAGCCGCGAACGCGTGGGCTGGGAAATGCAGAACCTGCTCGCCCTTCCCGATCCGTCCGCGACAATTGCTAAGATGCGCACCCTTGGGGTGTTGCAGGAAGTGCTGCCCGAATGCGGCAGGCGCGAGGTGGATCAGCTGGGTCGCCTGATCGAGGCGGAAAGGGCCGCCGACATAGAACCCGATGCCATGCGGCGGATGGCTGCGCTTTTGCCGGCCGTGCCGCCGGTTGCAGAGGCTGTATCGGCCCGCCTGCGTCTGTCCCGCAGCCAGCGCGATCGCCTGATGTGCGTGGCCCGCCGCGATCCCCGCGACGGTGATCGTCCTCGCGGACTGGCTTATGAGGTCGGCAAGGATTGCGCGCTTGATCGCCTGTTGATCGCAGGAAAAGACCCGTCGTCGATCCTCGGCTGGGAAGCGCCCCGCTTTCCGCTGAAAGGAGGGGAGATCGTGGCACGCGGCGTCGGCAGGGGGCCCGAAGTCGCGCGCATACTGCAGCGGATCGAAAAGCGCTGGGTGGATGAACAATTCCCGCCGCGCACCAGGGTTGAAGAATTGCTCGACGAGGAACTCGCCGCTCGCTGAACATCCACCCTTTGTGCGCTTCAGCGTCGCTTAAGGTGCACTGCAGCATAAAGGCCTCGCGGTTGCAAAAAAACGCAGTCCGTGACATACAGTACCCGTTCTCCCGTGGGGGGACTTGCGGGTGTCGGGAACCACACTCTCGCCCGCTCTTTCCATTCTTGATCGGCTCGATCGCGCGTTTCGCGTGTGGGGGAGCCGCGTATTTCGAATAACAAGCCTTGGAGTTTTATATGAAAATCGCGAAGCTGGCGCTTGCCGCCGTCGCCCTCACCACCACCGCAGCCGTTGCCCCCGGCGTTGCCGTCGCGCAGGAAGCAACCGCTTCCGTCGCAGCTGGCGCAACAGTCTATGGCAATGACGGCGCCGAAATCGGCACTATCGAAGCCGTTCAGGGCGACACCGTGATCCTCGTGGTCGACGACATGCGCGCTCCGGTTCCGGCCAATGCGTTCGGCACGAACGACAACGGAACCTCGCTCAACGCCACCAAGGCGCAGATCGTCAGCATGCTGCAGGCGGCCCATCAGGAAGCCGTTGCCAAGCGTGACGCTGCCCTGGTCGTCGGTGCCAATGCCGTCACTGCCAAGAACGCGCCGCTCGGCACCGTTCTCGAAATCGACGGTGACAATGTGATCATCGCCCGGGGCGGTGACGAGACCAAGAAGGTCACCCTGCTGCGCGAACATTTCGCTGCCAGCCCGACCGGCACCCTGATGGCGCTGCTGACCAACGCGCAGATCGATGCGGCCATGGGCGCCTCGGCACCCGCAGCCGAAAGCGCCGGCGAGTAATCGTCTAGCAAATAATCCCTGAGCCTGTTTCAGGGTCGCGAAAGGCCGGGAGTGCGCAAGCGCTTCCGGCCTTTTCTCATGCGGTCAATCCACCTCTGCCGCGGCAGTCATCGGAACGGCTGCGTCAGGTGAACTTGTTATCGCGCGGGAAACCTTGCGGCGGCATGCGCCCTGCCCCGCCGCGGGCCACCTTCCATTGCCACATCTCGCCTTCCGTGCGTGTGCGGCCTTCCTTGCCGCCCATCGTCCAGCTCAACCCCTCTGCCAGAGTGAAGGTGGTCGCATCGGAAAGGCCCCCGTCGCGATAACGCTGCAAGGTCACGCCCTGGCCGCGGGCAAGTTCGGGCAGTTCCTCGAGATTGAAGACCACCAGCTTGCGATTGTCCCCCACGCAGGCGACGTGGTCGTGACCTTCTTCTATTGTCCGCGCCACAACCATCTTCGCATCACCCTTGAGGTTGACGACCTGCCGCCCCTTGCGGGTTTCGGCGAGCAGATCGTCGGTGGTCGTACCGAAGCCCTTGCCCGTGTCCGCCACCAGCAGCAGGCGCTGCTTCGGCTTGTGGACGATCAGCGCCACGATATGCGCGCTGGCATCGATATCCAGCGTATTGCGCACCGGTTCGCCAAAGCCGCGCGCGCCGGGCAGCTTGTCCGCGCCGATCGTGAAGAACCGCCCCTTGTCGGTCGCCAGCAGCAGCTTGTCGGTAGTCTGCGCATGGATCACGAAGGCCGGACCATCGCCTTCCTTGTATTTGAAATCCTGATCCAGCGGCAGATGTCCCTTTGCACCGCGGATCCAGCCCTTCTGCGACAGGATCACCGTTACCGGCTCCTTCTCGATCATCGCGTCCATGCTGAATTCGACCGCGGGCGCCGCTTCCCGAATGCTGGTGCGGCGGGCCCCCAATGCAGTGTCTTCGCCATATTCCTTGCGCAGCGCATTGAGATCGCGCTTCAGCCGCGTGCGCTGGCGTGCTGGCGAGCCGAGCAGCTTTTCCAGTTCATCCTGTTCCTTGAGCAGATCGTCCTTTTCCTGGCGAAGCTGCATTTCCTCAAGCTTGCGCAAACTGCGCAGCCGCATGTTCAGGATCGCTTCGGCCTGCCGGTCGGTCAGGCTGAACTCCTCCATCATCACCGCCTTGGGCTCATCCTCGTAACGGATGATTTCGATCACCCGGTCGAGGTTGAGGAAGGCGATGATGTAGCCTTCGACCAGCTCCAGCCGCCGCGCGATCTGGTCCAGCCGGTGCTGGCTGCGGCGCTGCAGAATATCGATCTGGCTGGCGATCCAGTTGTTCAGCAGTTCCTTCAGCCCCATCACCATCGGCGTGCGGCTGGCGTCGAGCACGTTCAGGTTGAGCCCGAACCGGGTTTCCATATCGGTCAGCTTGTACAGGCTTTCCTTGAGCAGCTCAGGGTCGACATTGCGGCTGCGCGGGACCAGCACGATGCGGATCTTTTCATCGCTCTCGTCGCGCACGTCTTCGAGGATCGGCAGCTTCCGGTCGGCGATTGCCTGCGCGATCTGTTCGATCAGCTTGCCCTTGGCCACCTGATAGGGGATCTCGCTGATCACGAGCTGCCATTGCCCGCCACCCATCCGCTCGATCCCCGCTTCGCGATCCTCCGCGCTGGCTGCTTCTGCCGCGTGAAAACGCCCGCGCACACGGAATGACCCGCGGCCGGTCTCATACGCCGCAGCAACAAGCTCCGCGCTTTCGGCCACAATGCCTCCGGTGGCGAAGTCCGGGCCCTTGAACAGCTCCATCAGCCGCGCATGTTCGACATGCGGGTTGTCGATTACTTCAAGCGTCGCGTCGACGATCTCTGCGACATTGTGGCTGGGTATGTTGGTTGCCATGCCCACCGCGATGCCGCTCGCACCGTTGGCAAGCAGATTGGGGAACAGGCCGGGGAATATCTCCGGCTCCTGCTCTTCCCCATTGTACGTAGGAATGAACTCGACCGTGCCTTCGTCGAGCCCCTCCATCAGCCGTAACGCGGTCTTCGTCAGGCGCGCTTCGGTGTACCGATAGGCGGCGGCGTTATCACCATCGATATTGCCGAAATTGCCCTGGCCTTCAACCAGCGGATATCGCAGCGCGAAATCCTGCGCGAGGCGGACCATCGCATCGTAGACGCTGGCATCGCCGTGGGGGTGATACTTGCCGATCACGTCGCCAACCACGCGTGCGGATTTCTTGAACGCGCTGGAAGGGTCGAGCTTCAGCTGGCGCATCGCCCACAGCAGGCGGCGATGCACGGGCTTCAACCCGTCGCGCAGGTCCGGCAGCGAACGCGCGGTGATCGTGCTCAGCGCATAGACCAGATACCGTTCGGACAGAGCGCTGTCGAACGGGGCGTCGACGATCGCGTCGAACGGGTCTTTGTCACTGTCGAGCGTGGTTTCATTGGCGGCCATGACACTCGCCCTACCACCGCCACGCCCCGCCTAGAAGAACGGAACAACCCGCTTTCCCCACGCATTGCATGAGTAACAGCAAATCAAGGAGTTTCCCATGAGCAAGCGCGTAATGATCCTCGCCACCGATGGCTTCGAACAGTCCGAACTCGAAAAGCCAAAGGCGAACCTCGAAAAGGCCGGTATCGAAACCGTCGTCGTCAGCCTCGAAAGCGGTGAAATCAAGGGTTGGGACCAGGATGACTGGGGCAACAGCGTCAAGGTCGACAAGGTTATCGATGATGTATCAGACTGTTCCGATTTCGATGCATTGCTGATCCCCGGGGGCCAGATCAATCCCGACCTTCTCCGCGTGAACGATCGCGCAGTCGCGATCGTGCGTGAATTCAATGATGCGGGTAAGCCGATCGCAGCCATCTGCCATGCCCCGTGGATGCTGATTGAAGCCGGCATCGTCGAAGGCAAGACGGCAACCTGCTACAAATCGATCCGCACCGATCTGAAGAATGCCGGCGCCAACGTGGTCGATCAGGAAGTTGCCCAGGACGGCAACCTGATCACCAGCCGTAACCCCGATGACATCCCCGCCTTCAGCAAAGCGCTGATCGAAATGCTCGGCGAAACAGCCGACAAGGCAGAGCTCGAAGCCGCCTGAACCTAAGTACCCAGTAACAACGAGAGCCCCGCCGCATCACTGCGGCGGGGCTTTTGCTATTTTACCCAACCGTTGAATATACAAGAATGCGCTTGTGCTATTCCGCGTCGTCCGCGGTAGACTTCTCTTTGCGGGCTACATCTTGAGCGACCTGACGGGTCTTTTGCGCATAGGTAAAGCCATTGCCCCCGCGGTAGATCGAGCTGAGATACTCGCGGTCGAACGAGGTAAGACCTTCTGTCGGCTTTCCGTCACCGAAAAGATTGAGAATACTTTCGAAGCCGAACTTACCGCTTTGTCCATCGCGGGTTTGCGCAAGGCCACGCATCACGGCGAATTCCGCAATTTGCTTGAGTGTGAAACCGTCGATCGATTCTAGATCTAGGACTACGAAGCCTCCGTTGATCTCTTTTCTGACTGGTGAGCTCAAGCGAGACATCACTGCCCCCCTGACGATAACAGCCCTCCCTACCTCGCCCTCGGAGACCGGGCCACCATCGGCACGTTTCGTCTGCGTATTGTGCCACGACCACACAGGTCCGGGGTTTTCGCGGAGTTTGCTCATCTCCTGTGCGGTCAGTCTTTCGAACAGTCTCGCATTCGCTTTGGCCATTCCCGCGATTAGCGCGCGCCCGTCATCGGTGACAATCAATGTCAGGTTGGGCGCACAGTTTTCCGGGGCCAGATCGACATCTGCGTCACGAACTGCATCTCGCATCAGTTCGACCACAGTCAGAGCAAAATTAGCTGGGAGGCCAGCCACAGCCGGGCAAACGTCCACCTCGAACCTGGCGAGATTACCACTTTCCGCTTCGGTGATCGCCCGTACCGACTGCGTCACGCTTGGCGGTTTTTCGCGGTTCCCTTCAACTATGATCGATTGCTCATCATCCTGAGCTTGCGCCTGTGCTTGTGCAGCGCAGAGCAAAACGGCGCCAGCGAAGAGGACCGAACAGTATTTCATAAGCTAAGTGTAAGCAAAACGGGATAAATGTCACGCGGCACATTCATCCGGCGTTTGGCCGGGCTCCCTCACGTCTTTTCGTGAGGGAGCCGATGGGTCATGCGGCTTTGCGTTCAGCGATCCAGGCATCGACGCGGCGTTCCAGCAGCGAAAGCGGCAGAGCGCCGTCGCCCAGCACCACATCGTGGAACCCGCGAATGTCGAATTTATCGCCGAGTTCGGTTTCCGCTTTGGCACGCAGATCGAGGATCTTGTTCATCCCGATCTTATAGCTTGTCGCCTGCCCGGGCATGACCAGATAGCGTCGCACCTCGTTGCGGATCGTTTCCGCATTCTGGGGGGAATTCTCGGTGAAATAGGCAATGGCCTGATCTTCGGTCCAGCCCTTGGAATGCAGCCCTGTGTCCACGACCAGCCTGATCGCGCGCCACAGTTCCGAACTCAGCCGCCCGAAGTCCGAATATGGGTCCTGATACGTGCCCGGAATTTCCTTGGCAAAACGCTCCGAATACAGGCCCCACCCTTCCGTGTAGGCACCGTAGAATTGCTGGGTCTGGAATTTCGGTACGCCGGTCAGTTCCTGTGCGATGGAGATTTGCATGTGATGGCCTGGCAGGCCTTCGTGATAGGCGATCACCTCCAGCATGTTCTTCGGCATCGCGCTCATGTCGGACAGGTGAGCGTAATAGATCCCCGGCCGCGATCCGTCGGGCGTGCCAGAATTGTAATGCTGCGCCCCGCCATCCTGCTCGCGGAACGGCTCCACCCTCCGCACTTCCAGCCCGGCCTTGGGCAGCAGACCGAAATACTGGGGCAGCTTGGATTCGATGTTGTCCAGCGCCGCCGTCGCAGCGTCGATGTACATCTGTGCGCCTTCGTCGCCCTGCGGGAAGTAATTGTCCTTGTCTTCCTTGATATAGGTGAAGAATGACTGGAGATCGCCGTCGAAGCCCACCTGGTCCTTGATCGCTTCCATTTCGGCATGAATGCGCTTCACATCGTCAAGACCGATCTGGTGCACCTGCTCTGCGGTCAGATCGGTGGTCGTGCTGTTCGACAGACGATGGGCGTAATACCCGTCCCCATTGGGCAGCACCCCGACACCGACACCGATCTCGGGGGCATTGGGGCGGTCTGCGGTCATGAACGTGATCAGCCTGTCGTAGCCTGCCTTGTACCCGCCCTTCAGCGCAGCTTCGAGCTCGCCCTGCATCGTTTCGCCATCGGCAGCGGTGATCGTGCCAGCTTCGACCAGAGCGGCGATCTTCTTCTTGCCGTCCTCCCACAATGCGTTGTCGGCAGTATCATCGAACGGCGCACCGGAAATCAGCTTCTTCGATTCGTCGATCACGAAGTCATACGCGAAATAGGGCGGACGTACGCCAGCGGCTGCACGGGGTTCCGCGATGTCGACCAGCTGGCCCAGAGCACGCCCGATTTCCGACACGCGCGAAATATAATCGCGCATGTCCTGCGCCGTATCCACGCGGTGCTGCGAAATCAGTAGCGTCGGGAGATAGGTATGCGCCCCGTGCATCTGGGTAAAGACATAGCCATCGTCGCGCCATTTGGCCGATTCCGCCGCCTGCTCGTACTCGTATTTCCAGAGGTCGTAGGACAGCTTGTCGGCACTGCTCAGGCTATCGTAATCGAAGGTACGCTCCATCTCCTCGACGGTAGCCTTCTTCCACGCCAGATCCTTGTCCTGCGCGGCGAGCGAAAAATCATCGATTTCGCCGTAGCGTTCCTTGCGACCCAGCGAGGTAAGCCACAGGGGGCTGTCCATCACCTGCTCTTCGTATTTCGCATCGAACCAGGCGCGCAATTCGGCATTGTGATTTTCGCTGGACGCTTCGCTCGTCTCGGCTGGGGCGGTTTGCGCAAAGGCAGGCGCAGTGACCGCGAACAGTGCGACAGGTGCTGCGGCGAGCAGCAGAGTATTCTTGAAACGCATGACAATCCCTCAAAAGTCCCGGTGTTTGGTGGCGACATCGCTACATGGCAGCGGGACCGGGGCAAAGGCCAATCGACCAAGGGCAATCGAAAAGGGACCGGCGGTCAACGCCGCATGTCATAACTTTCAGCCGGAATGGTAACAGTCAGGCCGTCCATCTCTTCGGTCAGGTCGATCTGGCACGACAGGCGGCTGGTGCGCGCAACACCTGCTGCAAGGTCCAGCATGTCCTCTTCCTCTTCGCTCGCTTCTTCGAGGCGGTCGAACCATTCGCCCGCAACGATGACATGACATGTGGAACAGGCCATCTGCCCTTCGCAGGTCCCTTCCAGCGGCAGGCCCGCCGCCTGCGCCACACGCAGGAGGTTGTCGCCCACTTCGGCGTGTGCGCTGACGGTGTCCCCGTTCGACATGACGAATTCGATTTTCACAATCCTTGCGCCTCCGCAGCAGCATTGATCTTGGCAGCGGCCTCCTCGATCTCGTCGAGCGTGGTATAGCGCCCGAAGCCTAGCCGGATCGAGGATTTCGCCTGCTTGTCCGATAGGCCGATGGCCTTCAGCACATGGCTCGGGCGACCCGATCCGCTGGCACAGGCGCTGCCGGCGGAAAACATCACATCGCGCACATCGCTCATCAACCTGCCCACATCCAGTCCTTCTCGGCGGATGTTGAGATTGCCGTGCCAGCGCGCTTCGGCGCTGCCGTTGAGCGTCCAGTCATCAAACAGTTCGCGGGCACTGTTCCACAATGTTCGGACGTGTTCGGCGTCCTGATCAAACGTCTCATTCGCACGTTGTGCCGCCGCCCCCATGCCGGCGATCAATGCTGGCGACAGCGTTCCCGACCGCAGACCGAACTCCTGCCCGCCGCCGGTTTGCACCTCTTCGAGGTCCAGCCCGTCGCGCACCCACAGCGCGCCAACGCCTTTGGGTCCATGGAACTTGTGGGCCGAAATGGCGATCATGTCTGCGCCGGTCAGCTCGATCCGCCCATAGGCCTGAACTGCATCACACAGGAACAACGCATTGTTTTCCTTGGCCTTGCGATACCATTCGATGGTCGGCTGGATCGTGCCGATCTCGTTATTGACCTGCATAACGCAGATCAGCCGCGTATCGTCTGGCACGTCCTGCCGCGTGTTGCACTGGCCATCCTTTGCGACGTTCAAGATATGGCTCGGCCCCGCTGCCCTTGCGGTATCGCCCACAGCAGAATGCTCGATCGCCGAATAGGACACGGTGCCGCCCCGCCCCGACCCTCGGATCGCCAGATTGAGCGCCTCGGTCGCCCCACTCGTGAACACGATCTTCCCACCGGCCGGAAACAGCGCAGCCACCTGATCTCGAGCGAGTTCCACCGCGGCTTTCGCCTGGCGTCCCATGCGGTGCGCGCTGTGCGGATTACCGAAGCCGGTACCGCCGGGCCCGTCGAGCCACCGCAGCATCGCATCACGCGCCTCGGGCGCGAGCGGGGTAGTGGCCTGATAGTCGAGATAGATCACTTCACCCTCATACAGTCATTACCAGCGAAGCGAAGGGTGCATGGCGAAGTTCCACCCCACACCCACCTTTGGCCGCAAAAGGAGGACTAGGCGCCTGCCAGATCGAGCCAGACTTCGCAGAAGCGTTCAACTTCCTCGCGGGAGGTATTCCAGCCGATCGAGACCCGGATGGTGTTTGACGCAATCTCGGGCTGGACCTGCATCGCCTCGAGCACGCGGCTGGTCTTCATCGTCCCGCTGGAACAGGCCGATCCCTGCGATACTGCGATACCCGCCATGTCGAAGCGCATGACCTGTGCTGTCGCGCTCATGCTGGGCATCGCGATGGCCCGTATTAACGGCGTTGGTTCCGCAAGACTATCGGACAGCCATGTGCCGCCGATCTTGCGACATTCACGTGCCAGCGCATCGAGCGGTTCGAGAACGTCCGGGGTGAGGTGAGGATCACCACAGGCTTCGAGGGCTGCCGCCATGCCGAGCACGCCAGGCAGGTTTTCTGTCCCGCGCCGATAACCACGCTCCTGCCCGCCCAATGGTTCGATAAGGGCGTAATCGGTTACCAGCAGCGCACCCACTCCGATGGGGCCGCCGAATTTATGCGCCGACACGATCGCCATATCGCAGGGCGGCAGCATCATCTTGCCAGCGCTTTGCGCGCAGTCGGCCAACAGCAGTCCGCCGGCGTTTCGGACGATGTCGGCAACGGCGGGCAGGGCCTGGCGGTTGCCCGTCTCCGAATTGACATGCTGCACAGCGACCAGTGGGCGTTCGCGCTCCACCGCTTCGATCAGCACGTCGAGATCGAGCGCACCATCGCTGCGAACCGGCAGCCTTTCCGCCTCCGGCGCGGCTTGCAGCAGGCAATCGTGCTCCACTGTCGATACCAGGCGCGCACCTGCCTTTGCATGGCGAAGCGCCATGATCGCAGCCTCGCTCGCGCCGCTGGTGAAGATTACTTCGCCACTCCAATCCAGCCGAGCTTTCACCCGCTCACGAGCGTCCTCGAGGAGACTGCGCGCCTTGCGCCCCTCGGCATGGGGACTGGACGGATTGGCCCACAGCGCGAAGCCTTCATCCATCGCCGCACGCGCTTCGGGGCGCAGCGGCGTGGTGGCGGCATGGTCGAGATAGATGCGTTTCGGGATGATACGTGCTCGAAATGATTGCGATTTGGACGACAAACCCTATATAGCGCGCCACTTCGCGCAAAGCCCTGTCCGGTGCAAGCGCTTCGACTTTTGCTTAGGGTACCCCTCCCATGCCGACCGTGATCTTTCCCGGCCCCGAAGGCCGCCTCGAAGGCCGTTTCTCTCCCGCCCCGCGCCCCCGGGCGCCCGTGGCCATGATCCTGCACCCGCATCCGCAGGGCGGCGGCACCATGAACGAGCAGATGACGCAGCGTCTTTACAAGACCTTCGTCAACCGCGGTTTCGCGACGCTTCGCTTCAATTTCCGCGGCGTCGGTCGCAGCCAGGGCAGCTTCGACAACGGCGTCGGCGAATTGTCGGACGCTGCAAGCGCGCTCGACTGGGTGCAGCAGATCCATCCGGAAGCGCAGGTGACCTGGGTCGCAGGGGTCAGCTTCGGTGCCCTGATCGGCATGCAGCTCCTGATGCGTCGCCCCGAAATCCGCGGCTGGATCAGCATCGGCGCACCGGCGAGCATGTACGAC
Organism: Qipengyuania pacifica; assembly: GCF_019711555.1. Taxonomy (NCBI): domain Bacteria; kingdom Pseudomonadati; phylum Pseudomonadota; class Alphaproteobacteria; order Sphingomonadales; family Erythrobacteraceae; genus Qipengyuania; species Qipengyuania pacifica. Next base: position 518,676 of record NZ_JAIGNQ010000002.1, read on the forward strand.
TTCTCCTTCCTCGCTCCGTGCCCCGCTAGCGGCATTTTCATCCACGGTGCACAGGATACGGTGGTGCAGCCGCAGGCGGTTACCAAGCTGGTCGAAAAGCTACGTACGCAGAAGCATATCACCGTGCATCACGAAGAAATCCCGCGCGCCAATCACTTCTTCGAAAACGAGCAGGAAGAACTGATGAAGTCGGTCGACAATTACCTCGACTTCCGCCTCGATCCGAGCTGCCCGATCAAGTGATCTGATCGGGCCGACAGCCCGTTCCCGAATTGCACATCCAGTCGGCAGCCATATGCTGTACGATACCGCTTGCCTCTTTTTTGTTACGTTGTAACATTGCCAGTCGAAGACTCGCAAAAGCGACTTCGATTTGGAAGAGGAGCAACACTCATGTCCTTCGTTGACCAGTCCCGCCGACCCTCCCCCGCCAGTATGGCAGCGGTGATCGGGGTTCATGCAGCTATCGGTGCCGCTCTTGTCGCCGGCCTGACCGTCAGCGGCGCAATGCCGGAAATCGTGAACAAGATCGGGGCGACCAACATACCGATCCCGCCGCCACCCCCGCCGGCCGATCCGGTCGAACCAAGCACCAGCGAATCCACGCCAACCATTGTTCAGGCGCCGCCGACCCAGATCGACATCAATCCCATCGACACGCCATTCGATACCACGCCGATCCCTGTTCCGAACCTGCCAACCGTCCCGTCCGGAACAACCTTTGAATTACCGACCCCGACGCCGCAGCCAAGTTTCGACCCCGTAAGCGCAAAGCCGCGCAACGATCCGGCGCGCTGGCTGACCGATAACGATTACCGCCCAAGCTGGGCCCGGCGCGAATTGACCGGCACGGCCCGGTTCAGGCTGGAAATTGCGGCTACCGGCAAGGTCACCAGTTGCACTGTAACTGGGTCGACAGGCCATTCGGAGCTCGACACGGCGACCTGTGCGCTGGTTACAAAAAGAGCGCGGTTCGAACCTGCACGCGGATCGAACGGCGAGCCGGTTGCCGGTACCTTCTCCAGCGCGGTGAAGTGGGAATTGCCTAACTAGGCTTATCGGGTGCCCTGCTCGAGCTTGTCGAGCGGGGCACTGCCCCCTGCGTCGGGAACGGTCCATACCGCCACATTCATCAGCGCGATGGCGGCCAGCACGACCATCAGCAGCGCGTTTTTCACGTTCCCGGTTCGACGCCACATGAAATAGGCGCCCGCGACCAACAGGATTGCAGCGAGAACGGTGATGGAGAGCACGGCGTCGAGCATGGCCTTGCCATAACTTCCCCGGCTTTCATCGCAAGCCATCAATGCGGAACGCGCTCACCCCTTGCCCGTTCGAAGATGCAAGGAGACGACCATGAGCATTTTCGGAAAGATCAAGGACTCGATTTTCGGCAAGAAGCCGAAGCCGCAGGAAACACCTGCGACCGCACCGGCCACCAAGGCAGCGCCGCAACCCACCGGTAACGCCTGGGCCGATGCTCCGGTCGTGGAACAGCAGGCCAGACCCGTCATCGATATCGAGAACAATCTCGACAACATGCCCGGCGCCGACCGGCTGAACTGGCGCACATCGATCGTCGACCTGATGAAGCTGATCGGCGTCGACAGCGATTACGACAGCCGCAAGGCGCTCGCGGTAGAGTTGGGGCGCGAGGATTATTCGGGCAGTGCGGAAGACAATATGTGGCTGCACCGGCGTGTCATGAAGGAACTGGCCGCAAGCGGCGGCAGGGTTCCAGCCGAATTCCTCGACTGATTTGACAGACTTGCACGCGGGCCGCACACCCGCGTGCATGAACCAGACACGCTTCGACATCACCCGCCGACAGGCTCTTTCAGGCCTCGGCGCAACCTCTGCCCTCGCTTTGACCGGATGTGCCACCACGGGACGCACCGGAGCGGTTACCCAGGCCCAGTCCATGGGCGTGGGACGGCTGCTCGAGATCGTCGGGTACAATCTGCTCGAACATGAGCCGGAGCGGGCGACATCGCTGGGTGTCGATACGGGCCGACATTACGACCTGCGCAGCAAGCTCGAAGATCAGTCGATTGCTGGGCAGGAAGCCTATGCCGCAACCCTTCGCAGAGACCTCGAACTGGTCCGGTCCGTTCCGCGGAACGGGCTCGACAGCGAAAATCTGACCAACCTGGAAGTCGTCGAAAGCGCTTACGAATTGGCGCTCGATGGATTTGCCCTGCCCTATGGCGATACGCCGGTCGGCAACTGGCGCACGGCGCCCTACGTCGTGATCCAGAATGTCGGCCAGTACCTCGCCTTGCCGCGCTTCATGCAATCGGATCACAAGGTCGAAAATGGCAATGATGCCGACGCCTATATCGAACGCATGGAACAGATGCCCGCCGTCTTCGATGGCGAGCTGGAACGGATCAAGGCTGCCCGAGGCATGGGCGTGGTTCCGCCCGATTTCCTGCTCGACAAGGCAATCGGTCAGATGGAACAGACCATCGCCAGTGCAGGCAAGGGCGAACTGTTTGCCGACGATCTGCGTGCCAAACTCACCGCCATGGGCATGCCTGAAAGTCACGCGAACCGGGCAAAGATTCTCGAAACCGGGCCGATCGCAGAAGCGCTCGATCGACAGCTTCAGGAACTGCGCGCGGAACGGGCCGTGGCGACGGCGGAGCCCGGCATTTCCGCCCGGCCGCAGGGCGATGCATTCTACACTTGGGCGTTACGATCCAGCACGACGACCCGGCTTACACCCGAAGAGGTCCACCAGCAGGGCCTCGAAGAACTCGAAGAGCTTCATGCCCGCATGGATCCGATCCTTCGCGAGATCGGCTATACCTCCGGTTCGGTTGGGGATCGCATGCAGGCATTGTCGCAAGATCCGCGGTACAAATTTGCCGAAGGCGATCCTGGCCGCAAGCAGATCATGGACTTCATCGCAGAGCGGCTGGACTGGATCCGCGGCCAGATGCCGCGCGCTTTCCACACGCTTGTCGATCCCAACATGGAAGTACGCCGCATCCCGCCGGCGGAAGAGGTCGGGGCACCCGGCGCCTATGGCGGGGCAGGCAGCAAGGATGGCACGATCCCCGGCCGTTTCTGGATCAACCTGAGGACCACCGACCTCCATCGCAAATACGATCTCGCCGACCTGACCTATCACGAAGCCATCCCTGGTCATGTGTGGGAAGGCGAATACTCCAACCGCCTGCCGCTGATCCGCTCGGTGCTGGCCTTCAATCCCTTCAGCGAAGGCTGGGCTCTTTACGGCGAACAGCTGGCCGATGAACTGGGGGCCTATGACGAATTTGTCGTTGGCCGCCTCGGCTATCTCCAGAGCCTCGCTTTCCGGGCCTGCCGCATGGTGGTCGACACTGGCCTCCATGCCAAGGGCTGGAGCCGCGCTCAGGCGGTCAACTTCTTTGTCGAACGCAACGGCAGCAAACCGGCAGAAGTCGAAAGCGAAGTGGATCGATACTGCAGCTGGCCCGGACAGGCCACCGGCTACAAGCTCGGCCACAGCCGCATCGTCGATCAACGTGCCAGGGCGGAAACAACCATGGGCACCGCTTACGATTTCAAGGCCTTCAACGACGCGGTCGTTCTCGGCGGCAACGTGCCGATGGATGTGCTGGAAAAGAATGTCGGCCGGTACATCGCATCTGGATCCAGGTAACGGCTTTTCCTTTTCCATCTCCTTGCTTTCCCATGTAATACTATGAACTGCTGAATACACGGGGGTCGTTTCATGCGTTTCATTCTTAGCTTGTTCGTCATTGCTTTTTCCGTACCTGCCCATGCCGACTGGCATGTTGCCGAATCCGACAATTTCGTGATCTATGCCGATGATCAGGCCAAGGATTTGCAAGCATTCGGCGAAGCGCTCGAGAGCTACAATGCCGCCCTCAATCTACTGAGCAAGCGCGAAGCGACCAAGCCTAGCCCATCGAACCGACTAACCATATTCGTCGTCGGCAGTCAGAACGAAATCGGGAAGCTTGCGGACGACAAGTCAAAGACAATCGCAGGATTCTATATTCCGCGCGCAGGTTCATCCGTCGCGTTCGTGCCGGACATTCGCATGCGCGGACGCGAAACCGATTGGTCGATGACCGTCCTGCTGCATGAATATGCTCACCACTATTTCATCTCGAATACGACGATCGCGATGCCGCGGTGGGTGGACGAAGGCGCAGCAGAATTCTTCGCCTCTGCCAAGTTTGAAAGGGATGGAGGCCTTTCCATAGGACGCCCAGCCCGTCACCGCGCAGCAGAACTGGCCTATGCGCGGGATGTGAGCGTAGAAGAGTTGGTCGACCCAAAGCTTTACGAAGAGAAGAAAGGCAAGCGCTACGACGCCTTTTATGGTCGGGCATGGGCGCTTTACCACTATCTGTATTTTTCCGAGAGTCGAACCGGGCAGCTTCACAAGTATCTGGAGGGCATGTCCAACGGGGTCGACCAGGTCGAAGCGGCCGAGCAAGCTTTCGGCGACCTTGGCGACCTTCAGAAGGACCTTGATCGCTACCTCGATCAGCGCCGTATCAAAGTTTGGAATCTAGGCGCGGACGTCCTGACCAGCAACCCTGTCGGCGTTAGTAAACTGTCGCAGGGTGAGGCAGATGTCATGCCATTGCGCATTCGATCGCAGCGGGGCGTTTCGCGCGAACAGGCACTTTAATTGCTGCCACAAGTTCAGAAGGTCGCTGCCGAATTTCCGCGTAACGCGGCCGTGCTCGCGGCGCTCGCCGAAGCGGAACATGATGCTGGCAACTTTGACCAGGCAATCGCCGCTGCGGATGCAGCTCTGGCAATCGACCCGACCGCCAAGAATGCACTTGTCCAGAAAGGCTTTGCGCTTTTCACCAAGGCAGCGGAGGCCGATGACGAAGACGCTGCCTACAGCGCAGCCATGAAGCCTTTCTCAGCACTAAACCGGCTTGAGAATGATCATCCTCTCCCGCTGATATACTACTACCTCAGCTTCGAGCAGCGAGGCGTCGAGCCGGACGAGACGGCTCGCCATGCACTGGAACGAGCTGCACAGCTTTCACCCTTCGATCGCAGCCTTGCGATGAGGGCGGGGCTTATGCAGGCGCGCGAGGGAAAAATCGAACTTGCCCGTCATACATTGGGTCCTGTCGCTACCAATCCGCATGGCGGCAACATGGCTAGCGAGGCCCAGCGTTTCATCGACCAGATGGAAGGTGTGCCCGAAGGAACAGAATGGTCACCGCGGCCCGTGCTCGATCTGGCCGAGGCAATCGTAGCCAGCACGAGCGATGACAATGCTGAAGACGATTTCTAGGGCCGCACTAACTTTGAATATTCGATGTGCTCTAGCGGACCTGCGCTTCGGTTTCGACCAGGTTGATTTCGAATAGGCTCGGCCATCGTTTTCCGGTCACGAAAAGACGTCGCTTCTTCGGGTCCCAGGCGATGCCGTTGAGCACCGTGTCGCGGTCCGTCATTGGGATGCTATCGACGATCGCTCGCAAGTCGACGAGGCGCTTGATCACGCCATCGGCCGGGTCGATGGCGACGATGAAGGGGGATTGCCACACATTGGCGTAGACCAGACCGTCAATCATCTCGAGTTCGTTGAGGTTTGGCAGGGGCTGGCCATTCATCGTGACCGGGATCATGCGCAGAACCTCGAAGCTCTCTGGGTCCAGAACGCGCAAGGTAGCAGTGCCATCGGAGTGAATGAGACCTTCATCCGACGTCGTAAGGCCCCACCCTTCGAAGGGGACTCCATCTTTCGAGCCTGCGGGCTTGAGGGTTTTTGCATTCCAGCGGTGGATCACACCGTTTCGCCAGGTCAGGCTGATGAATTCCCGCCCCGACAGGGCCAGCCCCTCTCCGAACTGGTCTGCGGAGATAGCACTTCTGTTAAGGACCTTGCCCGTTTCGAGATCGACCTTGCGGACTTCGGACTGCCCTTCCTGTCCGGTGCTTTCGAACAGATGCCCGTCGTGCCAGACGAGGCCTTGGGTGAACGCTGCGGTATCGTGCGGATATGTCGCGACGATTTCGGCGCGATAGACTGCCGGCCCGCTATAAACCTCAGGGGCTGGCGTTCTCTCTGCTGACGGGGCAGCGTCCTGAGCTGTCGCCACGGGAGCCATGGCCGGGGTTAGCCACGTGAAAGCGGCGGCAATGAACAGGATGGCACGGTGCGTCATGATCTCTCCCATCCGTTTCCGGGGCTTAGCCTTGCATGAATTGATCGGCGCCCGGAATCAACGGCCCCCGGTCCGCTTTTCAGCGGCCGGGGGTCTCCTCTCCAACGCTTGGGTTCCGCTGGACAGCGGAACCGATCTCATCAGGCTGCGACAGCCGTGTTCGGCGCTGCATCGCGCACGCCTTGGTCGACATGAGCCGCGAAGGGCTCGAAATTGTCGACGAAGAGCTGCACCAGCTTGCGCGCGGTACGGTCGTATTCGTCTTTGTCGGTCCAGGTCGAACGGGGGTCGAGGATGCCATCATCTACGCCCGCGACGCTGACCGGGACTTCGAAACCGAAATTGGGATCCTTGCGGAATTCCACATTGTTAAGGCTGCCGTCGAGCGCGGCGTTGAGCAGTGCACGCGTGGCCTTGATCGGCATGCGGCTACCGGTGCCGTATTTTCCGCCAGTCCAGCCGGTGTTGACCAGCCAGCAGGCGACTTCGCCCTTCGCGATCCGCTCTTTCAAAAGATTGCCGTAGACGCTGGGATGGCGAGGCATGAAAGGCGCGCCGAAGCAGGTACTGAAAGTCGCTTCGGGTTCCGTCACGCCGATTTCGGTACCGGCAACCTTGGCCGTATAGCCCGACAGGAAGTGATACATGGCCTGATCGGGGGTCAACCGCGCGATCGGGGGGAGAACGCCGAACGCATCGGCGGTCAACATGATCACGTTGCTGGGCGGAGGCCCCATGTTCTCAGCGGAGGTATTGGGAATTGACGACAGCGGATAGGCACCGCGGGTATTTTCCGCGAGGCTGTTGTCGTCGAGGTCGATTTCACCCGCATCGTTCATCACGACGTTTTCGAGCACGGTTCCTTCCATCTTGGTGGTGGCGTAGATTTCGGGCTCTGCCTCCGGGTTCAGGCGGATCATCTTTGCATAACAGCCGCCTTCGAAATTGAAGACTGCAGTATCCGACCAGCCATGCTCGTCATCGCCGATCAGCGTGCGGCTGGCATCGGCGGAAAGCGTGGTCTTTCCGGTGCCCGACAGGCCGAAGAACACGGCGCTCTTGCCGTCCTGTCCGATATTCGCCGAGCAATGCATCGGCATGACGCCCTTCACCGGCAGCAGATAATTGAGAATGCCGAAGACACTCTTCTTCATTTCTCCGGCATAGCGCGTGCCGCCAATGAGGATCAGCTTTTCGCTGAGATTGACCGCGATCACGGTTTCGCTGCGCGTGCCATGGCGTTCCGGATCGGCGCGGAAGCTCGGCAGGTCGATGATCGTGTATTCGGGCACGAACCCGTCCAGTTCAGCCTCGGTAGGGCGCACCAGCAGCGTGCGAATGAACTGGTTGTGCCAGGCGAGTTCGTTGACGACGCGCACGTTGACGCGATATTCCGGCTGCGAGCCGCCGAACAGGTCGGCAACGTAGAGGTCGCCCTTCTCGGCAACGGCCTTGAGAAAATCTTCCTTGAGTGCCGCGAAATGGTCCGGCGACATCGAAGCGTTGTTGTCCCACCATACGGTATCTTCGGTTTCGCCATCGCGAACGATGAACTTGTCCTTTGCGCTGCGGCCTGTGTGCTTGCCCGTTTCCACGACCAGCGGGCCATGCTTGGCTTTGCGGCCTTCACCATTTTCCAGTGCAGCGGCGGTCAGCTCTTCCGACGTGAGGTTCGGGTGAATGGTTGCGGAAGTCTCGATGCCCTGCGCGGCAAGCGAGTGGGAAAGCGAAAAGGTCACTGAATTCTCCGGCGCGTGTGCGGGTTCGTTCTGGAATCGCCGGCGCATACGAATGCGTGGCTTTCTCAGACGCCAATAGTCCTGCCGTAACGCGGCGTCAAATCGCCATCGAACAATATGTTGTGGCGTATGCGCGGGCCACGTTGTTTTGCCCTTTCAATGTCGCTAGTCACTCTCCTTATGGAGAGCATGACAGCAGATGCCGCGCCGCAGGGCGAGAGCAACCGGACGGTCATCGCGCTGGTCGATGACGATCGCAATATTCTGACCACCGTCTCGATCGCGCTGCAGGGCGAAGGCTTTGCCACGCGCGTCTATTCAGACGGCGAGGCGGCTCTTGGCGCGCTGCTGTCCAATCCGCCCGACCTAGCCATCTTCGACATCAAGATGCCCAAGATGGACGGGATGGAACTTTTGCGCCGCCTGCGCGAAAAATCGCCACTCCCGGTCATTTTCCTGACCAGCAAGGATGACGAAACCGACGAGGAAGCCGGCTTCGAAATGGGCGCGGATGATTACATCGCCAAGCCTTTCAGCCTGCGCCTGCTGCTGGCACGCATCCGCGCCATCCTCCGGCGCAGCGGCAGCGACCATCCGCTGATCCTGTCCGAACAGTTCGACGAAAAGCCGGGTGAAGTGCTCGAACGTGGTCGCCTGTACATGGACCCTGCCCGGCACCACGTCACATGGGAGGGGGAAGCCGTTTCGCTGACGGTGACCGAATTCCTCCTGCTCGAGGCGCTGGCCACGCGCCCCGGCGTGATCAAGAGCCGCAACCAGTTGATGGATGCCGCCTATCCCGACGATGTCTTCGTCGACGATCGAACGGTCGACAGCCACATCAAGCGCATGCGGCGCAAGTTCCGCGCCGTCGACAAGACCTTTTCCGCCATCGAAACGCTTTACGGCGCAGGCTACAGTTTCAACGAAGGCTGATGTCGGAAATCGGTAGCGTATTGAAAGGCGATCCGCGGCTGGAAAAGCTGCGCTGGTCGCGGCGGCTCTCGCTCACCAGCCGCATCCTGTTCGTGAACATTCTGCCGCTGGTCCTGCTGGGCGGCGGCGTCATCTATGTCGACGCCTATCGCAAGCAGCTTCTCGACGAACGCTTCAAGCTCGCCCTCGTCGAAGCGCAGATCACGGCAGAAGCGCTGGCCGGCGCATCGCCCAAGCGCCAGGAGGCCCTGCTGATCCAGATCGGCAAGGAACAGCGCCTGCGCCTGCGGGTCTACAGCCCCGACGGTTCGCTCGAGGCCGACAGTTTCAAGCTTGCCCCGCCCAGCTTTGCACTGGCGCGCAAGGAAGATGTCGATCCCAACGCCTTCGCGCTGCGGATGGACCGCTGGTTCGACCGGGTGGTCGGCGCGCCGGCCGTCCCCGACTACCGCGAGCCGGAGACGGACGACATCAACGACTGGCCCGAACTGCTGCGGGCCCGCGGCGAAAGCCTGACCCAGATCGTCCTGCGCGATGCGCCCGACGGCACGCATGTCATCAACGCCGCGGCCCCTGTCGGGCTCGATGGCGACACGCTCCTGCTCACCCGCAATCCGGTCGACATCACCGCCCGGGTGCGGACGGCGCGCTCCACGGTCGCGCTCGTGGTCTTCGTCGCGCTCGTCATTTCCACGCTGCTGTCGCTGTTTCTGGCGCAGACCATCGTGCGCCCCTTGCGCGAGCTGGTCCAGGCCGCCGTGCGCGTGCGGCAGGGGCGCGACCGCCAGGTGGAGGTTCCGCGCCTGCCCCAGCGCCGCGACGAGATCGGCATGCTCGCCCGCTCGATCTCCGACATGACCGCGGCCCTGCGCCAGCGTATCGACGCGGTCGAACATTTCGCGGCGGATGTCGCGCACGAGATAAAGAACCCCCTCGCGTCCCTGCGCAGTGCGACCGAATCGCTCGCCAAGGTGGAAGACCCCAAGCTGCGCGGGCAACTGATCGATATCGCCATCCACGACGTGCGCCGGATCGATCGTCTCGTGACCGAGATTTCCGACGCCAGCCGGATCGATGCGGAAATGTCGCGGACCGAATTCGAGCCGGTGGACCTTGCGCAGCTGCTCCGCACCATCGTCGACAATCGCGAGACGCGCGACGAGAACGAGGGCCGCATGGTCGTCATCACCGGTGACGACCGGGCCGTGCCGATCATGGGCGTCCCCGCGCGGCTGGAACGCGTCATCCAGAACCTGCTCGACAACGCCGTATCCTTTTCGCCGCCAGCCGGCAGGATCGTGGCCGAAATCACTCGCAGCGACAATCGCATCACCCTCTCCATTTCCGACGAAGGGCCGGGCATTCCGGAAGAAAAGCGCGAACGGGTGTTCCAGCGCTTCCACTCCGACCGTCCCGAGGAAGAGGATTTCGGCAACCATTCCGGGCTCGGCCTCGCCATCGCCCGCACCATTGCGGAAGCGCATGATGGCACGCTGGTCGCGACATCGCGCGCCGACGGCGAAGAAGGCGCCTGCCTCCAGCTCAGTCTCCCGGCCAAGCGGTGACGGTCCTTGCCAATGTCACGGCTGTCGCGATCGGTGGCCGTGCCTTGCTGATCGAAGGTCCGCCGGGATCGGGCAAGTCCTCCCTCGCCCTCGCCCTGATCGATCGCGGCGCCCTGCTGATCGGCGACGATGCGGCGCATCTGGCGCATGACGGCGCGGCGCTGATCGCCTCCCCGCCCCCCAATACCTGCGGCCTCATCGAAATCCGCAACGTCGGTATCGTCGAATTGCCCGTGTCGAGCGCCCCTCTGGCGCTCGTCCTTACGCTCGATCCCGATGCGCCCCGCTTCCCGCTCGATCCGGCAATGCGAACGATCGCGGGGGTCGATATTCCGTCCCTGCCCTTCGCGCCGGGCGATGCCGTGCAGGCCCTGCGCGCGGAATATGCACTGGCACATCACGGTCTCCCCTTCCCCAATTCGGGTGCAACACAATAGACATGCCGTACATGCCCGACGAATCGCCCTCTCCGCAGCGTATCCTGCTCGTCACCGGCCTTTCGGGTGCGGGCAAGTCGACCGCGCTTCAGGTGCTCGAAGATCTCGGCTGGGAAGCGCTCGACAATTTCCCGATCCGCATGCTCGGCAGCCTCGTCGATAGCGGGGACAACACCTTGCCAGTGGCCATCGGTTTCGATTCGCGGACCCGCGGCTTCGTCCCGGCGGAAATCATCGCGCTGTGCAAACAACTCGAGGCGCGCGACGATGTCGAACTGACCACCCTGTTCATCGATTGCGGCAGTATGGAACTCGAACGGCGCTACAATGAAACGCGCCGGCTTCACCCCATGGCTCGCGGTCGCCCCGTGCTGGACGGCATTAAGGCCGAACGCGAACTGCTCGAACCGCTACGGCGCTGGGCCGATATCGTCGTCGACACCACCACCTATGCAACCAATCAGTTGCAGCAGGTCGTGCGCGAACGCTTTGCCGACGACACCGAACGCCACATGACGATCACGATTTCCAGTTTCGGCTTTGCCCGCGGCATGCCGCCTCTGGCCGATCTGCTGTTTGACATGCGGTTTCTCGACAATCCGCACTGGGTCCCCGGCCTGCGCGAACTGACCGGCCTCGATGCGCAGGTGGCCGAACATATCGCCGCCGACCCCGCCTTTACCCCCGCATTCGACCGCATCATCGATCTGCTGCGCGAAGTCATGCCGCGCTATGCCGCCCAGGGGCGCAGCTATCTCAATATCGCTTTCGGGTGTACCGGAGGGAGACACCGCTCGGTTTACAGTGCGGAACGGGCGGCAGAGGTCTTGCGCGAAGATGGATTTTCGCCCACGGTTCTGCATCGCAACCTTGGGTCGCGTCCCGCCGACCGGCTGGAGCGCCGCTAGACCCAAGGGCAAGGAATGGTTAAGGGCCACGCAGGCACACTCTTCGGGCATCGCAACGGAACTGAAGCTGCATGATCGGCATGATCCTCGTCACCCACGGCAAATTGGCCGAACATTTCATCGACGCTATGGAGCATGTCGTTGGCAAGCAGGAGCATGTGGCCACCATATGCATCGGCCCGAACGATGACATGGAACAGCGTCGCGCCGATATCGCCAATGCGATCAAAGAGGTCGATAGCGGTAAGGGCGCCATCATTCTGACCGATCTGTTCGGCGGTACCCCGTCCAATCTGGCAATCTCGCTGCTCGATACGGGGCGGGTGGAAGTCATCGCCGGGATCAACCTGCCCATGCTGATCCGCCTGGCTGGCGCCCGCAAAAGCATGGATGTGGTCGATGCAGTGCACGCGGCGCAGACCGCCGGGCGCAATTACATCACCGTGGCCAGCGAATTTCTCGGCCAGGATATCCAGAGCGCGCGGAAAGCCTCTTGAGCGAGCTGCGCCGGTCAATCGAGGTCGTCAACCAGCGGGGCCTGCATGCACGGGCCAGCGCCAAATTCGTCAACGCGGTTGCCGAACTCCCGGACACGTGCACCGTTCGTGTTGCCAAGGGCGACAACGAAGCGGCCGGCGGCTCGATTTTGGGCCTGATGATGCTGGGTGCGGCCAAAGGCGACACGATCGAAATCATCGTGGCAGGCGATAATGCCGAAGCCGTGATGGCCGAACTGTCCGCCATGGTCGAGGATGGCTTCGGAGAGCCGTAGGATTATGGCTTCAAGCGAGATGAACCGCCGTCACATCACCGGTTTTTCCAATCCCACCGTCAAGGCTCTGCGCGCCTTGCGGGAAAAGAAACACCGCAAGGCTTCGGGCCGGTTCCTGGCCGAAGGGCTGCGGTTGCTGACCGATGCACGCGAATGCGGGCATGTGCCCGAAACACTCGTTCTCGCCGATCGGCGCGATCCGCATCCCTTGCTCAGCGCACTGGAAGACGCAGTTGAATCAGGTGGCGGCGAGGTGATCGAAACCACGCCGGACATCCTTTCCAAGATTACGGGCAAGGACAATCCGCAGGCGGTAGCCGGTGTATTTGCAGAATTCGATACCTCGCTCGGCGCGCTCGACCGGTCACGGAGCGATATCTGGCTCGTCGCGCAGGCCCTTCGCGATCCCGGCAATCTGGGCACGATGTTGCGGACCGGCGATGCCATTGGCGCAGGCGGGGTCATCCTGATCGACGATTGCGCCGATCCCTTCAGTGTTGAAGCGGTGCGCGCCAGCATGGGCGCGGTGTTTACGCAATCCATCGCACTGGCTCGCTGGGATGAATTCGAAAGCTGGCTGCGGGCAGGCACGGGTCAGCTGGTTGCGGCCAGCCTTCGTGATGCCCAACCCTATCGCAGCGCATCTTACGCCGCGCCCTGCTTCGTCATGGTCGGGAATGAAAGTCGCGGCCTTCCGGAAGAATACGAAATGGCCTGCGATCTGCGAGTGACCATGCCGATGAAAGGGCGCGCAGACAGCCTCAATGCTGCGGTAGCCGCGGCTGTTCTGGGATACGAAGTTCTGGCAGCGCTCGACGCCTGAGGCGCCGGCGCAATCAGGCTGGCTGAAGCTGGCCGTTCAGGCCGAACAGACGCGACACGACATCGTCGGCACCACTGGGCTTGGCCAGTATCGGGGCATCCAGATCGCGCAATGCTTCTCCGGCCCGGTCGAGATCGCCGGTGTGCAGCAGGAACGGCACGCCGCGTGCGCGTAGTTCGACCGCCACCGGCTCGCAGGTTTCCCCCTTGCCCAGATTGACGTCGAGCACCGCGCCGTCGAACTCCGCTCCGTCCATGGCTTCGAAGGCTTCATCGCAGGATACCGTCACGACCGCCTCGGCCCCTGCATCTTCGAATGCAAGTTGCAGGTCCATCGCGATCAATGGCTCATCTTCAAGTATCAGAATGCACTTCATGATTTCAGCGGCAGCGAGATTTTGGCCCGCAACCCGTCTTCCTCCCATGTCCGGTCGAGCGTTCCGCGCGAGTAGGCCAGTAATCTTTCTGCGATGTCGAACCCCGTACCGGTGATTTCCGGCTCGCCCGAAATGCGGGGACCGCCGGTTTCCTTCCAGTCGATCACCAGCGCCTGGCGTTCGTGCCGGTCCTCCGTGTGATGCCAGGATACGGTGATCTTGCCGTCCTCATTGGACAGCGCGCCATATTTCGACGCATTGGTCGCAAGTTCGTGCAGCGTCAGCCCCATGGCGGAAACTGCATTCGGCTCGGTCCGGGCGCCATTGCCTTCGAACAGGATGCGATCGCCTTCGGGATCGTAGGGATTCAAGACCGACCGGATTGCCTGCCCGACCTCAATCGTGCCCAGTGCAGCATCGTCCAGCGTCGGCTCATACGCGCGGCCCAATGCCTGGACGCGTTCGTTGATCTTGCTCGATACGTTGCGCGCATTCATCGCGCGCCCGGTTATGTTCACGATCCCGCCGATTACGGCAAAGACGTTTTTCAGCCGGTGCGAAACTTCGCGAGCCATCGCCTTGGCGTGCTTTTCTTCCGCACGGGCCAGATGGATGTCGGTGACGTCCCACTGGCTGCCGAAGAAATACCGCAGCTTGCCCTCTTCGTCGTAAATCGGACCGAGATGGAGAGCATTCCAGAATGTCGAACCATCCTTGCGGTAATTCAGCAGCTCGACGACCAGCACTTCTTCGGTGCGTATGGCATCGCGGATTTTCGCGACCTGCGACTGGTCGGTCTTGGGGCCCTGCAGGAAACGGCAGTTTCTGCCGACGATCTCGCCCTGCTTGTAACCGGTAAGTTTTTCGAACGCCTTGTTACAGAAGACGATGGGGTCGTCTTCCAGGCGTGGGTCCGTCAGGCAAACCGCCATGCGGGTCTGCGCCATTGCCTGTTCGAAAAGCAGGCCTGACGAGCCGGGGAAGTTGTCCTCCTCGGCATTGAAAGGCCGCCCGGTATGTTGGGCCTGTTCGAAAGTTTTGCGCGACCCATCGCCGTTGCCGCGATGCATGTAAGGGTTTCCTGCTACTTCAACCTGTCTGTTAACCCGGCATATGCCGGTAACTATTGCAGTAGCAACGCCAAAAACGCCGGTGGGGTCCCGGTTTTTTCCCCTTGGCTATTCCGCAGCTTCGCGATCCGGCTGTCCGTCATTGCCGATCAGGGCAGCATCTTCGGCGTTATAGCGCGGTGTCGCCTCGACTATCGGCACCTCGTCAATCTCGCGCTTGCCGATCTCGATGCCCTTGTCGTGCAGCCGGCGTCCGGCAGACAGCACATTGCGCTCGAAACTGCCGACGAACTTGTTGTAATTGTTGACGGCTGTCTCCAGCCCGCCACCCACGCGCTTCATATGTTCGGCAGCCACTGCCAGGCGATCGTACAGTTCCGCCCCCGCCTTGCCGATCTCTACCGCTTCACGCGCGATGGTGTCCTGCCGCCAGACCTGCGCGACGGTGCGTGCGATCGCGACGAGGTTGGTCGGGGTCGCCAGCAACACCTTGTTGCGGAACGCGAAATCCCACAATTCGGGATCGTGCTCGAGCGCTGCGGCCACGAAATGCTCGCCCGGGACGAACATGACCACGTAATCCGGCGTATCGTCGAACTGGCTCTGATAGCTTTTGGAACCCAGCGTCTGGACGTGATTGCGCATGGACTTCGCATGCAGATCGAGGTTTCTGATACGCTCGTTCTCGTCATCGGCCTCGAATGCGGCCTGATAGGCGTTCAGCGATACCTTGGCATCGATCACCAGCTTCTTCTGGCCCGGAACGTGGACCACCGCGTCGGGCCGCAGGCGGCCTTCGTCGGTTTCGATCGAATGCTCCAGATTGAAATCGGTATGTTCCGACAGGCCGCATTGCTCCAGCACGTTCTGCAATGCTCGCTCGCCCCAGCGCCCGCGCGCCTTGGGGGCATTGGTCAGGGAATTGCCGAGCCGCTGCGCCTCGCGCCGTACTTCCTCCTGTCCGCGCTGCATTTCGGTGATCTGCTGGTAAAGCCGTCCGAATGCATCGGTGCGCTTTTCCTCCAGCGCCGCGACCTGTTTTTCATAAGCTTCCAGCCGCTTGCCCACCGGGTCGAGCAATGCGCGCAGCTTTTCCTCGCTGGTCTT
Organism: Qipengyuania pacifica; assembly: GCF_019711555.1. Classification (NCBI taxonomy): domain Bacteria; kingdom Pseudomonadati; phylum Pseudomonadota; class Alphaproteobacteria; order Sphingomonadales; family Erythrobacteraceae; genus Qipengyuania; species Qipengyuania pacifica. The sequence continues at coordinate 534,567 of NZ_JAIGNQ010000002.1, forward strand.
TTCCGAATGGCCGAGCCGCTCGTTCGCCCGCTCGAGGAAGGCTTCCTGCGCCTTCGACAGCACGGCCGAGCCGGTGTTCTGGAATTCCTTGAGCAATTCTTCGCGTGCTTCGATCAGCAGCCGTTTCTGCTCGTTGAAATTGGCGGTCTTTTCCTTCAGCGTCGCGAGTTCGGCGCCCAGTTCGCCATTGCTGCGCCGCAGATTGTCAAGCGCCGCCTCATGGTTCCTGCGCGTATCGCGCAATTCGGCGTCGAGCGCATCGGCCCGCCCTGCCCGCACGGTCGCATTTTCCAGATCGACGATCGCCTTGCGAAACTTCTCTTCCGTCTCGCGCGCTTCCGCATCGCGCTCCCCATGGCGCGCCTTCCATTCGGCCACGGGCCGCGATCCCAAAAACCATCCCAGGCCCGCTCCTGCGAGCAGCGCCACGATTGCAATGACTGCCATTTCCATGGGCGCAGGCTAGGCGGAACACATGCGGAACACCAGCCCTTTCCTACAGCAATCCCCGACGCTATGTTCGCATCGGGTCCCTCTATTCCAAAGGCACGTCCACGCGCCCGTTTTTCTCGAATAAAGCGGTGCCAGCGAATGTACTTCATCAACCAGCCCAGCAAAAAGGCGACCCGCTACCGCGAATCGCCTCTTCGAAATCCGTGATTGTGTAGGAAGCCTACGCCGCCTCGCGCAGCTTCTTCAGCTTCTTGAGTGCCATGTTCCGCTTCAACCGCGAAAGATGGTCGATGAACAGGATACCTTCGAGATGGTCCATCTCATGCTGAATGCAGGTCGCCATGAGGCCTTCAAGATCCTCTTCATGCGTTTCGCCTTCGAGGTCCTGGTACCGCACACGGCAGGTGGCCGGACGATCGACATCCGCGAAGATGTCGGGCACCGACAAGCACCCTTCCTGATAGCTCGCCAGCTCTTCCGCCGGGTCGAGGATTTCCGGATTGATGAAGACCCGCGGCTCTTTGACAGTCGGGTAATGGACATGTTCGTGGCCGCCGTGATTGCAGACCTCGCCCTCGGCTTCCTCGTCTTCCGGCTGAAGGTCGATCACCAGTACACGCTTGGGAACGCCGACCTGGATCGCCGCCAGCCCGATGCCGGGTGCCGCATACATCGTTTCGAACATGTCCGCGACGAGCTCGTTCAGCTCGTCGTTGAATTCGGTAACCGGTTCGGACACGGTTTTGAGCCGGGGATCCGGCACTTCGAGAATCTGTCTTATCGCCATGGCCGCAAGATATGCGCGTCGCGCCGTTTATTCAATCTGAATAGGGCGCATACTGTGATCGGTCAGCCCATCGGTCTGCGCGCCCGTAGCGCCTGAGCAAGCGTGCCTTCATCCAGATAATCGAGTTCGCCGCCGACCGGCAATCCATGGGCCAACTGCGTGATGCGCACGGGAAAAGTGTCCAGCCTTTCCGCAAGATAATGGGCGGTAGTCTGGCCTTCCAGAGTGGCGTTCATGGCAAGGACGATTTCGTCCACCCCGCCTTCTTCCACACGCGCCAGTAGCGATGCGATGTTGAGATCTTCGGGTCGCACCCCGTCGAGCGCGGACAGCTTTCCGCCGAGTACGTGATACTTCCCGGTAAACAGCTTCGCCCGGTCGAGAGCCCACAAGTCGGCCACGTCCTCGACCACACAGAGCGATTTCACATCGCGCCGCGGATCGGCGCAAATCGCGCACGGATTGGTCGTGTCGACATTGCCGCAGGTGTCGCATTCGACGAGCGCCTCGCCCACGGTCGCGAGCGCTTCGAGCAGTGCCGGCAGCGCGCTTTCCCTGCGTTTGACCAGCCACAACACCGCCCGGCGTGCACTACGTGGGCCAAGGCCGGGCAGCCGTGCCAGCACGGAAGCCAGCGTCTCGATCTCTTGCGATGCCATAGCTGCACAGATAGGGGCGCGATAAGAACAGAGAAAGACCACAAGAGCCGTTCATGCGCACAATCTTTATGGGATCGCCGGAATTCGCAGTGCCAACGCTTCAGGCGCTGGTCGATGCCGCGCATGAGGTGGTCTGCGTCTATACCCAGCCGCCGCGTCCGGGCGGTCGGCGGGGAAAAGAACTGACCAAAACACCCGTGCACCAGCGCGCAAGCGATCTCGGGATCGAGGTGCGCCATCCCAAATCGCTCAAGTCTGCAGAGGAGCAGGAGGCCTTTGCCGCCCTGAAGGCCGACGTGGCAATCGTCGCAGCCTATGGCCTGATACTGCCCCAACCGATACTCGATGCGCCCGCACATGGCTGTCTCAACGTACATGCGTCGATCCTGCCGCGCTGGCGCGGTGCCGCGCCGATTCACCGGGCGGTCATGGCGGGCGATCCGGTAACGGGGGTCACGATCATGCAGATGGAGGCGGGCCTCGATACCGGCCCGATGATTACATTCGCGCGGACCCCTATCGACGACAAGACGACCGGCGAACTCACTGACGAACTTGCCGAGATCGGGGCGCAACTGATGGTCGGCACGTTGATCGATCTGACCGCGCTGCATCCGCTGGAGCAGGACGACAAGGACGCGACGTACGCCGACAAGATCGACAAGGCAGAGGCGCGGATCGACTGGAACCGTCCCGCCGGGGATGTGGTCCGGCACATCCATGGTCTGTCACCTTTCCCTGGCGCATGGTTCGAGCTCGATGAAACGCGTGTCAAAGTGCTGCGTGCCGAATGTGTCGAAGCCGCCGGTTCGCCCGGCGAAGTGACCGACGATCGCCTGACGATCGCTTGTAGCGAAGGCGCTATTCGTCCGGTCGAACTACAACGTGCTGGCAAACCGAAAATGGATCTCGACACCTTTCTGCGCGGCAAATCTGTTGCCAAAGGAACCCGCCTCGCTTGACCCGTTTTGCTCTGACCCTCGAATTCGACGGAACCCCGTTTTTCGGCCTCCAGCGGCAGAAGGACGGGCCGAGCGTGCAGCAGGCAGTAGAGGAAGCGGCCTATCGCGTTCTTGGTGAAGAAGTCCGGCTGCACAGCGCCGGCCGCACGGACACCGGTGTTCATGCACTCGCCATGCGCAGTCATTTCGACATCGAGAAGCATATAGAGCCTTTCCGACTGATGGAGGCGCTCAACGCTCATTTACGGCCCGATCCCATAGCGGTGACGCATTGCGAAGTGGTGGCGGACGATTGGCATTCACGCTTTTCCTGCTCTGGCCGCGCATATGTCTATCGCATTGCAAATCGCCGCGCGCCGCTGACCTTGGAGAAAGATCGACTCTGGCAGATCCCGCAGGATCTGGACCACGAAGCCATGCACCGGGCGGCGCAAGCGCTGGTCGGTTTACATGATTTCACCACGTTCCGTTCCGTGCACTGTCAGGCGGAAAGCCCGATAAAAACTCTCGACCGGCTAGACGTTGAGCGGGATGGTGATGAAGTCCGCATTCATGCAGCAGCGCGCAGTTTCCTTCATCATCAGGTACGTTCGATGGTCGGCTGTCTGGCGCTTGTGGGAATGGGCCGGTGGCGCGAAACACGAGTGGCCGAAGCGCTGCAAGCGCGCGATAGACAAGCGCTTGGGCTCAATGCTCCTCCGCATGGCCTTTATTTCGTTCGGGCCGTCTATCCCGACGATACTTGACCTAACGTCACCCTAGCCAAGGCCGATTTCGCGGCGTAGCGACACCCCCAATACGTTTCGTATCGCAACGAAAGGGCACGAGGATGACGACTACAGGCAAACAACTTTTCACCACGCTGACGAGCGATGGCACCCTCACCGTCGAGATCGCAAATAGCGAGTTTCCCGATCCCACCGGCAATCAGGTGCTGGTGAAAATGGAGGCCGCGCCGATCAATCCGAGCGACCTCGCAATTCTGACCGGCGCTGCGGATTTCGAGAATGCCGAATATTCGCCGGGCAAGGTCGTCGCAAAGATGCCCGAGCCGTTCAACAGCGGGCAGAAAGCGCGCCATGGCCAGCGCCTGCCAGCCGGTAACGAAGGTGCGGGCACGGTGGTCGCCACGGGCGATTCCGACATGGCCAAGGCGTTGATGGGCCAGCGCGTCGCCTGCGTGCCGGGCACGGCCTACAGCCAGTATGCAATCGCCGACGCTTCGATGTGCCTGCCGCTGGGCGATCACAGTGCAGAGGACGGCGCATCGAGCTTCGTTAATCCCATGACCGCCCTCGGTTTTGCGGAGAACGCGAAGATGGATGGTCAGGAAGCAATCCTTCACACTGTCGGCGCCTCCAATCTGGGTCAGATGCTCGTGAAAATCTGCCAGGAAGATGGCCTTGGTTTGGTCAATATCGTGCGGAAGAGCGATCAGGTCGACTTGCTGAAGGATCTCGGCGCGAAGCACATCGTCAATTCTGCGGATGGCGATTTCATGGATCAGCTAAAATCCGCGATCGATGAAACCAACGCCTTCTACGGCTTCGACCCTATCGGTGGCGGCAAGATGGTCGACAGCTGTTTCAAGGCGATGGAGCAGGTCGCTTCGAAAAAGATGAGCGAGTATTCGCGCTATGGTTCGAACCAGCAGAAGCGGATGTTCATTTATGGCCGGCTGGACATGGGGCCCACCACCCTCACCCCCTCCTATGGTTTCGGGTGGACCCTGTCGGGATGGCTGCTGACGCCATTCCTGCAGATGGCGGGGGGCGAGACTGTCGCCCGAATGCGCAAGCGCGTGCTGGACAATCTGACCACCACCTTTGCCAGCAGCTACAAGTCGAAGGTCGACCTTGAAGGCATGCTGACAAAGGAAGCGATTCTGGATTACCGCCAGATGAAAACCGGCGAGAAATATCTGGTTATGCCCAACGGCTGACTTAGCGTCCGTCGAAAGCGCGCTGGATGGCGGCGGGCTCGGTCTCGCCGCCCGCCAGCAGCAATTGCAGCAGAATGCGTGCCTTCTGCGGGTTCAGCGCACGAGCAGCAACAAAAGCGTTCGTATTGTCGTCGGGTTCGCGATCGACCATGCCCTCGTCCGCGCGACTGGCGCGCACGACCAGTGTGCCCTCTCTTGCGAGCTTGACCAGTTCCTGGCGCACACATTCCGGCAAATTTCCTTCACCCACGCCCGCCACCACGACGCCGCGCGTTGCGCTGCCTAGCTGGCGGGATACGCTTTGCGCATCCAGCCCGGCGTAAACATACACGATCGCAACTTCCGGCAGATCTTTCGGCAGGCCGCACCGAGCCGGCGTATCGCTGCGCCAAGGCGCTCCGAACCACTCAAGCGAGGCGGGTGTCACCATGCCTACCGATTCGCGAGGGAAGCCGCGAAACGCTTCGGTGCCGCGTGTGCGGACCTTGTAGACATCTCGCGCTGCGAAGATGCGATCGCCCATGACTACCAGCACCCCTCGCCCCGCAGCCTGCGCATCACTGGCCACGCGCACGGCATTGGCGAAGTTTCGCAAACCGTCGTAGCCGACAGCATCGGCAGGCCGCATCGCACCCACCACCACGACCGGTTTGTTCGCCGGCAAAGTCAGATCGAGCAGGAAAGCGGTTTCTTCCAGCGTATCGGTACCGTGCGTAACGATAAGCCCGTCACATTCCTCATCAGCCAGGGCTTCCATCGCGCGCGCATGCAGCGGGTGCCACACGGCGGGTCCGACATCGGCCGAATCGATATTCGCGATCTGCGTTCCTGAAAGCTCAGCTTCAAGACCGAGCCCCCCGACCCGCTCGAGGTAATCCTCGATTCCGATCTCTCCCGCGCGATAATCCTTCGCGATGGCACTGCCAGCTATCCCGGCAATCGTGCCACCGGTAGCCAATACGGTGAGCTTGCTCTTCATATGCAGCCGCGTAGCGGCGCCCATGCAATCTCGGCAATTGATTTTGAAGATTTGGACGCTATTAGCAGCACCTCCGCACATGGAGCGGGCGCTTAGCTCAGTTGGTAGAGCATCTCGTTTACACCGAGAGGGTCGGCGGTTCGAGCCCGTCAGCGCCCACCATTCCCCGACAGGGGCCACACAGGCGGTAGCGCGGGAGAGGGTATCCGCCAGACTTACGACATCGCGATCATTGGATGTGGTCCGGCAGGCCTTGCCGCGGCCATCCTGTTGCATGTCGATGGTCACCAAGTGACGCTTTTCGAGCGATTCGATCAGCCTCAACCTCTGGGTTCAGGCCTGATGCTGCAACCTTCGGGCATGGCCGTTCTCGACCGAATGGGCCTGTCGAATGAAATCGCTGCCCGCGGCGCGCGGATCGACGCACTGTTCGGTCTCGACGAACACGGCCGAACGGCATTGGACGCCCCCTATTCCAAGCTCGGGTCAGGTGAGGCGTTCGGAATCGGTATCCACCGGGCAAGCCTGTTCGCGGTGCTGTATGCGCGGGCAATCGCAGCGGGCATATCCATTCGCACCGGGTCGGAAATCCACAACAGCGTATTGGAAGGGCGAAGACGTCACATTATCGCGCGTAACGGCACCCGTGCGGGACCCTTCGATCTGGTCGTAGACGCAAGCGGATGGGCGTCACGTATCGAGTTCGGCGAGCAGCGGGGCCTGCTCCCGTTCGGCGCACTATGGGCGGCAATTCCTGTCGAACCAAGTGACCGGCACGCGAAAAACCTCCTCGAACAGCGCTATCGCCGCGCCTCCCAGATGATCGGCATACTGCCAATCGGCTCGCGCAGCCCGGGCTTGCCCGACGAGGTGGCTCTGTTCTGGTCGTTGAAGCGTGACGAGTATTCTCAGTGGCGGTCCTCACCCCTCGCTGTATGGAAAAGCCAGGTCCGCACTCTGTGGCCCGAGGCCGATTTCCTCCTGGACAGAATTTCCTGTCACGACGACCTTACCTTTGCAAGCTACGCCCATCGCAGCTCGCATCGCCCGTATCGTGAACGTCTGGTACGAATCGGGGATGCCTGGCATTCAGCAAGTCCGCAACTCGGCCAGGGAGCGAACATGGCCTTGCTCGATGCATGGGGGCTCGCAGCAGGTCTGCGCGAAGGACGCACTCTAACCGAAGGATTACGACTGTCCGCCAGCTGGCGGCGCGATCATGTCGCGCTGTATCAGGCGGTAACGGCCGCGTTCACGCCCCTGTTTCAATCGAGCGATGACTTATGGCCATGGATCCGCGACCGCATCGTCGCGCCGCTTTCCCGTTTTGGTCCGGTGACGCGGATACAGGCACAGCTGATGAGCGGATTGTTCGGATTTCCGCTCCCCATGCTCGGCCTGGAAGTGCCCGACTATTCGGCGATCGCCGCGTCGATGGCTGCGCGTGCGTCCTCGCTGGACCAATCGTAATCGCCCTGTACGCGCCAGATTTCCTGACCGGCACCATCGTACAGGACGGTCGTCGGCATGACCCCGCCCCCAATCGCAAAGCTGAGTTCGTTTTCCGGGTCCATCCAAGGTTCGAGCCGGGCGTAACCCTTTTCTGCGAAGAATGGCGCGACTTTCTCGGCGCCTTGCATGTCCTGGCTCGCCGTCACCACCCTGAGCCGGCCGTCGTACTCGCTCGCCAGATCGTCCAGCAGCGGCATTTCCTTCACACACGGGGCACACCAGGTTGCCCAGAGGTTGAGCAGGACCGGCGTGCCCTGCAACGCCCCGAGATTGAGCGTGCGCCCATCCGGGTTGCTCAGGTTGACCGCGGGCATCAGCGCGCCGGCCTCACTGGTATCGATTTCTCCGGTAGGCACGGATGAAGCGCTGCTTTCTTGCGCGTCTTCCGACGTGCCCCTATCGCAGGCCGCGACAGCAAGACCGAGGACGATGGCTAGCGTGAACGACGTACGGGACACGAAAAACTCCAACAGCATGTGGGGAGGCAGGTTCGCCGAAGGGCCTAGCGCGATCATGCGCGAAATCAATGCCTCAATCCCTTTCGACAAGGCGCTCTGGCGCGAGGATATCGCGGGAAGCCGGGCGCATGTGGCCATGCTGGCCCAGCAAGGCATTGTGAGCGAGGCTGACGCGAAGGCGATCGATGAAGGCTTGCAGCAAGTCGCGGCCGAATATGAACGTGACGGCGTACCCGAGGATTGGGACCTCGAGGACATCCACATGACCGCCGAAGCCCGCCTGACCGAAATCGTCGGCCCCGCTGCCGGGCGCTTGCACACGGCCCGCAGCCGCAACGATCAGGTGGCGACGGATTTCCGCATGTGGGTGCGTAGCGCCATGCAGCGCTCCATTGCGGGTATCGATGCCCTGCTTTCCGCGCTGGTCGTCAGAGCCGAACAGCATGCCGATAGCATCATGCCCGGATTCACGCACTTGCAGACGGCGCAGCCGGTGACCCTGGGACATCATCTGCTCGCCTATTTCGAAATGCTGATCCGTGATCGCTCGCGCTTTGCCGATGCCTTGGTACGGATGGATGAATGTCCGCTCGGCTCGGCAGCACTGGCCGGAACGGGGTTCGATATCGATCGCGACATGACGGCAAGCGCGCTCGGCTTCGCGCAACCGACCCGCAATAGTCTCGATGCCGTGTCCGACCGCGATTTCGCGCTCGATTACCTGATGGCTGCGAGCCAGTGCTCGCTTCACCTCAGCCGCCTTGCGGAAGAATTCATCATCTGGGCCAGCCAGCCCTTCGGTTTCGTCAAGCTGCCCGATACGCTGTCGACCGGCAGTTCGATCATGCCGCAGAAGCGCAATCCCGATGCAGCCGAACTGGTGCGCGGTCACGCTGGCCGGATCATCGGCTGTGCGACCAGTCTGATGATCACCATGAAGGGCCTCCCTCTCGCCTATTCGAAAGACATGCAGGACGACAAGCCGCCGGTATTCGAAGCTGCCGGTCTGCTCGATCTCAGCCTGGCGGCAATGGCGGGGATGGTGGCGGACAGCCGCTTCGAAACGGCTCGCATGCGCCAGGCGGCCGAAGCGGGACATGCGACCGCCACCGATCTTGCCGACTGGCTGGTCCGGCAGGCCGACATTCCGTTTCGCGAGGCCCATCATATCACGGGCGCGGCGGTAAAGCTGGCCGACGAAAAAGGCGTGGCGCTGGACGGTCTGTCCATCGGCGATCTTAAGGCGATCGATGCCCGGATCGACGAGCGCGTGTTCAATGCGCTGTCGGTCGATGCTTCTGTCGCGGCACGCGCGTCCTATGGCGGCACCGCCCCTGTTCGCGTAAGGGAACAGGTAGCCGCGGCGAAAAAGCGCCTCGGGCTGGAGGATTGATGCGTAACTGGGTTGTACTTGCCGCTTTGCTCATGCTCGGTGCTTGCGGGCAGAAATCCGCACTGGAACCGGTTGAAGGATCGTCGCTTCCGCCCGCACCCTATGGCGCGCAGGTTCAGCCGACTGCGGACGAACTCCTTGAACTGGATCCGGAAGCGGCGCCCGATCGTAACGTCGAACTGCGCACTCGCTCGGAGGAACGCGAGGACGATCCGTTCGACCTCCCTCCCCAGTAATTTCAGCGCCCGAAGCAAGGCTTGCTCGACAGTGACCCGCGCTTTCGGCACAGGCGTCAGCCATGGACTATTTCCAGCTTAAAGACGGCGTCCTCCACGCCGAAGACGTTGCCCTGTCCCGTATCGCGGAAGAGGTGGGCACACCGGTTTACGTCTATTCGCGCGCTACTCTCGAACGCCATGCTCGCGTCTTCCGGGATGCGCTTTCCGGCCTCCATGATCCGCATATCGCCTTTGCGGTTAAGGCGAATCCGAACCTTGCAGTTCTCAAGGTCTTGGCCAACGAAGGCTATGGCGCGGACGTAGTTTCCAGCGGCGAACTCGCGCGCGCGTTGGCAGCCGGCATGAAACCTGCGGACATCGTTTTTTCAGGGGTCGGAAAAACCCATGCGGAACTCCTGCATGGACTGGAAGCAGGCATCGGCCAGTTCAATATCGAGAGCGAGGAAGAGGGATACGAACTGGCTGCAATCGCTGAACGGCATGGCAGCCGCGCAGCCTGCGCCCTGCGCGTCAATCCCGATGTGGATGCCCGCACCCATGAAAAAATCTCGACCGGCAAGCGGGAGAACAAGTTCGGTGTCCCGCTGGATCGAGCTGCCGAAATCTATACCCGGCTTGCGCAGGAAGACGGCCTGGATATGCGGGGCGTGGCCGTCCACATCGGCAGCCAGCTTTCAACTCTCGAACCCTTGGAAACCGCCTTCGAGAAAGTCGGCACGCTCATTGCGGAACTGCGGGATAAGGGCTGCGCCGTCACGCATGCCGACCTCGGTGGCGGTCTGGGTGTTCCTTACAAGGCGGGAGAAAAAATGCCCTCGCCCGAAGAATACGGCGCGATGGTCGCCCGGGTCACTGCGAAATGGGATGTCCGCCTGATGTTCGAGCCAGGCCGCGTCATCGCGGGCAATGCCGGCGTCCTGCTAACGCGGGTCATCCGATCCAAGCGCAGCGGGAACGGGCCGCCTTTCGTAGTGGTCGATGCTGCAATGAACGATCTTGCGCGACCAGCAATGTATGGCGCCTGGCATGATTTCGATGCAGTCGCGCCGACCGGTGATCGCATGACCGCACATATCGTGGGTCCGATCTGCGAGACCGGCGACACCTTTGCGATGGACCGCGAATGCGACGCGCTGGTGGCGGGCGATCTCGCCGTCTTCCGAACGGCGGGCGCATACGGTGCGACCATGGCGTCTTCGTATAATTCCCGCGGTTTCGTGGCCGAAGTGCTGGTAGACGGCGATCGCTTTGCCGTGGTCGCGGACCGCATTGCGGCGGCTGCCATAATGGATGCCGAACGCGTACCGGACTGGCTCGGCTGATGCATTCGCTCCCGCTTTTCCATCGCATTTCGGGGAAGCGCGTCGTCGTGGTGGGCGTAGGTGACATGGCCGACGCCAAAGCCCGGCTAGTCGAACGGGCGGGCGGCATTCCATGCGCTGAAACCGAAGCGCATCATGCGCAGCTTGCCTTCGTTGCGCTGGAGGACAAGCGGACTGCCGAGAGCGCGGCCCGCCGGCTTAAGCAGGCCGGTTTGCTGGTGAATGTCGCCGACCGGCCCGACCTTTGCGATTTTACTTTGCCCAGCGTGCTCGACCGCGATCCAGTACTGGTCGCAGTAAGTACGGGCGGGGCGTCTGCCGGCCTTGCCAAGCACCTTCGCCTCCGTCTCGAAGCGGTACTGCCCCAGACCCTCGGTACACTGGCTACGGCTTTGTTCACTGCCCGTGACAGGATCCGCACCCGCTTTCCCGAAAGCAATGCGCGCAGGCGAGCGATCGATGCAGCACTCCAGGAACATGGCGTGCTGGATCCGTTCGAAGAAGCGAGCGCCGCTTCAGTTGAAAACTGGCTGGATGGCGCACAAGAAAACGCGAGTTTACAGATCGTTGAATTTACTATTGCGAGCGACGACCCCGAAGATTTGACGCTGCGTCAGGCACGCGCTCTGGGAAAGGCCGACATCATTCTGCATGATGCACACATTCCGGATACCATTCTGGCGCGCGCTCGCGCCGACGCTGTTAGGAAAGCACTGCCCGCCGACCCGCCGGCCGAGGGATTGACTGTAATTCTACGCCGTAAGGGCTAGACGCTCGCCAGTTCCGCAGCGCCTACTTCCGCAAGATAGCTGGCCATCGCGTCGGCCGTTGTATCTGCAAGAGCGATATAAGCGCGGCGGCGATCGTGGGGATCGGAAACACGCATCAGTAGATCGGCATCGACCATCTGGCCAATCCAGCGCAGGGCCGTGGTCGCTGGCACGCCCGCTGCGATACAAAGCGAAGTGACGCTAACCCGTCGCCGCTCTGATCGGGCAGCCGCCAGGTCGAGCAGAATATCCCAGGCCGGGTCGGCAAACAAACCGGCATCGAAATACTGCACGCGCAATTGCCGGGCCTTTATCAGCCTGCGGATAATGGAAGAGTCAGGCAACTGGACCCGCTCGGCCCGTTTTCGAGAGCCCGAGTGATCGTCTTCCTCACCTCGCCATCCGGGAGACGGAGATTCAAATCGAAACGCGCCGCCCCCGGCTCGCTGTCCCGGCGACATTAATTCCAGCCTTTCGGCAATACGGCCCACCTGTTCGGTGAGACGGAGCAGCATCAAGCGGTCGTCTTCCCCCATTTCCCGCAAACGCAGATTTGGAAGAAGCGCAAGCACGCGGCCAATTGCAATCACGCGTTCTGCACGGGCCGGATCAACGAGAATCTGTACTGCGGACATCGAAAGACATCCAAAGACGCTGTCGAGCGCCCCCATCGTTGTGGAAATGACCAGATGGGCACCGGCCTTGCCGCCGCGCATATCCAGCAGGGATAAGAGCGCCATCGCATCCGCAGTGGCTTCAGAACAATCGACGAGCACCAGATCCCCCAGCGCCGTCAGAGGCCCTTGTGCGTATTCTTCCAGACTGCAGCTATCGAGCACGCGGAAACCGGCAGAAGATGCATCCGCACACATCTCTTCCCGCAGATAATCGCGATCAGCCAGCACCGTTACGGTCAGCTGGCATCCAGCAGCATTGCATATCGGCTCGTACAGAAAATCCTGCTGCATCGAATCGCGCTCCATTTCCTTGACGCGAACAGAATGAGAACAAAGCGAGGTTGAGTCAAGAATGTGGTAGATGCTATTTGCAATCCAGCAGCGATATGGGGCGGAGGAGTGGCCGGATTGCTTTGTCGAACTACGGCCGGATTTCGATCGGTGTGCCATCAGGCACGAGGCTCCACACCTCCGCTATTTCCGCGTTGGACATTGCGATGCAACCATCGGTCCAGTCACCTCGCACGCGCGCATCGAACGGCAGGCCGTTGGGTTGTCCGTGAATAAAGATCAGCCCGCCCGGAGACCGCCCGCGGGCATTTGCGAAGGCCCTGTCCTGCGCATTGGGATAATCGATATACAGGCTGAGATAATAGCTCGACTGTTCGTTACCGTAGCTGATCGTATAACGCCCTTCCGGCGTTCGCTCGTCACCTTCGAACTGTTTGTGACCCACTGGCGCATCGCCATATTGCAGACCTGAATAAGCGCGAATGACCTTGCCGTCCTGATAGAGCCATAACTTGCGGTCGGACTTGTCGATCAGAACGAAATCGGCTCGCTCCCCCGCTCGGGCCTCCTGGGCTTGAACAAGCGGCGCGGGAAGCAGCAGGGCCGCGGCTAGCAGGCAAAACGAGATGGCGGCGAAGCGCATGGCTTCGCCACCATAGCGCATTTTCGGCCTCAATCCATGAACGGATCGCGCATCAGTATGGTATCGTCGCGCTCCGGACTGGTCGACACCAGCGAGACGGGGGTTTCGATCAATTCCTGTATGCGTTGGATATACTTCACGGCGTTGGCCGGAAGGTCGGCAAAGCTACGCGCGCCGGCAGTGGACTCCGTCCAGCCATCCATGGTTTCATAGATCGGCTCGAGTGCCGCCTGGTCGGCCGAATGGCTTGGGAAGTAATCGTATACCTGGCCGCGCAGGCGATAACCCGTACAGATTTTCACCTCGTCCAGCCCATCCAGCACGTCGATTTTAGTCAAGGCGATTCCAGTGACACCGCTAATCGCGCAGCTCTGACGCACGAGCACCGCATCGAACCAACCCACACGGCGCTGGCGCCCGGTAACGGTGCCGAACTCGTGACCACGCTCCCCGATGCCCTGGCCAATTTCGTCTTCCAGCTCGGTCGGAAACGGCCCACTACCTACGCGAGTGGTATAAGCCTTGACGATACCGAGCACATAACCGGTCGCATTGGGCCCGAGGCCGCTACCCGCTGCCGCAGTGCCGCTGACAGTATTTGAGCTGGTAACGAACGGATAGGTTCCGTGATCGATATCGAGCAGTACGCCCTGCGCCCCCTCGAACAGAATTTTGGCTCCTGCCTTGCGAACCTTCTTGAGCCGCTTCCACACCGGTTGGGCGAACTGGAGCACAAACGGAGCGATTTCGCGCAATTGCGAAAGCAGTTCCTCCCGATCGATGGGTGGTTGGTCGAAACCCGCACGAAGCGCATCGTGATGGGCGCAGAGACGGTCCAGTTGAGGGTCGAGATCGTCGAGATGCGCAAGGTCGCATACCCGAATGGCTCGGCGGCCAACCTTGTCCTCGTAAGCCGGCCCGATCCCGCGACCGGTGGTCCCGATCTTGCCCGATCCGGCAGCAGTTTCCCGCAATCCGTCGAGGTCGCGATGAAACGGCAGGATCAGCGGGCAGTTGTCTGCGACAGCGAAGTTGTCGGGATTGATCTCGACGCCCTGCCCCTCGAGCTTTTCTACCTCGGCCTTGAGATGCCAGGGATCCAGCACCACGCCATTGCCGACAATGCTCAACGTACCGGTGACGATACCGCTCGGCAATAACGAGAGTTTGTACGTCGTATCGCCAACCACGAGCGTGTGGCCCGCGTTGTGGCCACCCTGAAAACGCACGACGGCATCGGCCCGACTGGCAAGCCAATCGACGATTTTCCCTTTGCCCTCATCGCCCCACTGGGCACCGATTACGGTCACATTTGCCATGATTACGCCTTTTCCCCTGCCAGGGGATCCACGAGGTCCTTCGACAGGACTCGACCAAGGGATGGGATGGAGAAGCAGAAACCCGCTTCAAATGCGGTGCGCGACCTAGGGGGCCATGGGTTTCCCGTCAAGCCGCGGAAACTTTGCTGCGCTCTACCATTGACTGAACACAAGGAGATTTCATGACAGACTATCCCATGCTCACCCTGAACGATGGCCGCCAGCTTCCGCAGATCGGCTTCGGTACGTATCAGATCGATAATGACAAAGCCGCAGAAGCTGTGCGGACGGCCGTCGATGTTGGCTATAAAATGGTCGATACGGCAGCCGTTTATCAGAATGAAGACGGCGTCGGTAACGGCCTGACCGAAACTCCGGACATCTTCCTGCAGACGAAAATCTGGAACGCGAGCCAAGGGTACGACAGGACTCTGAAAGCGGCAGATAAGTGCCTGGACCGCCTCGGGCGTGATCACGTCGACATGCTGCTCATTCACTGGCCCTGTCCGGAGAAAGGGTTGTTCGTCGAAACGTGGAAGGCAATGATCGAGCTTCGCGATCAGGGAAAAGCCAAATCCATCGGCGTGTCGAACTTCAGGACGGAAGATCTGAAGCGGATCGCGGACGACACTGGAGTAACGCCTGCCCTCAATCAGATAGAACTGCATCCGTCTTTTCAGCAACGCGAACTACGCCAGCAGCATAGCGATATGGGTATCGTCACGCAAAGCTGGTCCCCCCTTGGACAAGGCGCGGGAATGGAAAATTCAACGATTGCGAGCATTGCCGAAGAAAGTGGACACTCAGCCAGTGCAGTGATCTTGCGGTGGCATCTGCAGCACGGGCTTTGCCCAATTCCCAAGGCTTCCAGCCGTGACCATATCGAAGCAAACTTCTCAGCGATCTCTTTCACCCTGTCGGATGAACAGATGGAACGGATCGACGCATTGGACGATGCTGGTGGCCGGATAGGTCCAGAGCCGAGCAAACTGAACGAGTGAGGTTGGAGAAAGCCGGGGATGCAGCCTGCTAAAGAGACTGCTAAAGGCGGCGCCGTGAAAACCGAACCCGCCCCTCTACCGATCCGCATTGCCGCGCTCTACCAGTTCGCGAGATTTGACGATCCCGCGTCCATCAAGCCCGATTTGTCGGCGTGTATGGAAAAGGCCGGCGTGCGCGGCACGCTGCTTCTGGCCCGCGAAGGTATCAATGGCACCATCGCAGGCTCGGACGAAAGTATCGACGCCGTTCTCGCTCATGTCCGCAACTTGCCCGGCTGCTCCAACATCGAGGTCAAGGAATCGCGTTCCGACACGATGCCCTTCCATCGCACCAAAGTGCGGCTGAAGAAGGAGATCGTGACAATGGGCCAGCCCGATCTCGATCCGTTGTCCGGAGTGGGTACCTATGTCGATCCACAAGACTGGAACGCGCTGATCGCCGATCCCGACGTGATTGTGATCGATACTCGCAACGATTACGAAGTGCAGATTGGCACCTTCGAAGGGGCGATCGACCCTGAAACGAAAAGCTTCGGAGAGTTCCCGGATTGGTTCCGAGCCAAGCGGGCGGAGATCGAACACACAGGTCGCTCACCAAAGATCGCCATGTTCTGCACAGGCGGCATCCGCTGCGAAAAGTCGACCGCATTCGCTCGTTCCGAAGGGGTGGAGGAAGTCTACCACCTCAAAGGCGGCATACTGAATTACCTCGAACATGTTCCGGAACAGGAAAGCCTGTGGCGCGGCGAATGCTTCGTCTTCGATGAACGGGTCAGCGTGGGGCATGGTCTCAAGCTTGGCGATCATTCACTATGTCGTGCGTGCAGGCGGCCTTTAAGCAGGGAAGATAGGGCGCACGAGCATTTCGTCGAAGGCGTATCGTGCCACCGCTGCCATGATGAACGCAGCGAAGAACAGCGAGCTCGTTATAGCGAGCGGCACCGGCAGGCGGCGTTGGCCGACGCGCGCGGACAGGATCATATCGGTCGCAAGGATGATATCGAAACGGATGACTGAGGTGATCATCTACAGTTTCCGTCGTTGTCCCTATGCGATGCGCGCCCGCATGGCGTTGAGCGTGAGCGGTGCCAGTTACGAACACCGCGAAGTGGTGTTGCGCGACAAGCCGCCCGAGATGCTGGAGGTGTCGCCCAAGGGAACGGTCCCTGTTCTGGTCGTGCCGGGTGCCCCGCCTTTGGAAGAAAGCCTGGACATCATGCACTGGGCCTTGGGACAAAACGATCCGGAAGGCTGGCTCGATCGAAGTGATCCGCACTTGATCGAGACCAATGATGGCCCCTTCAAGCACCATCTGGATCGCTACAAATACGCGACCCGCTATGATGACGTGGACCCTCAAGAGCACCGGGCGGCAGCGTTCGATATTCTCGAACAACTCGACGAGCGGCTGGCCGGTACCGCCTATTTATGCGGAGCTCGGCGCGGCTTGGCAGACATCGCAATCTTTCCCTTCATCCGTCAGTTTGCCAATGCCGACCGTGCTTGGTTCGACGTGTTGGACCTGCCCGCTCTCCAAAAGTGGCTGGAAGGACTCCTCGCCTCGGACCTTTTCGCCGGGGTGATGCAGAAACATCCGCAATGGAAGTCAGCGGATTAGAGTGTTTGGGGGGCGTCCCCATCCAGAACATGCGAACATCCCAGCTGCTGCGGGTCGTCGGTCGGTTCAACCGCCGCCACCGTGCGCCAGCCGATCGCTCGCAGCCGGGCTGCCGTCCCACGATCATGGCCGAGCGGGAGAAAAAGCTTCTTCCCGTCATCGCCATTCGTGGCACCTAGCGCATCGAGCAACGGGTCCATGTAGAGCGAAAAACCTGTCGCAGCTTCTTCGCTCCCGCGAATAGTATAAGTCCCACCTCGCCCAAGCGCGCCGCGCGCTCCGTCGCCATAAAGGGTGAAGCCGAACCAGCTCTGGTATTCGAAACCATGCCGTTCCGTGGGATCGAGCGTTACCCTTGCTCGCTCACCGATCGTCGCCGCAATCGTCCTCAAACCCTCGATCCTGCTGGCCAGCGCGCCGCCCGCATCAAGCGCGGCGAGCTTGTCGATGGCCGTAGCGAAGTCACCGGTGGCATAGAGTAGCGGAAGGTAGGCATCGCCGCCCGCTTCCCGCAGACCGCCTGCATCTTTCGTGTCGAGTTCGCGCCGCACCGCCTCGCGCTGGTCCGGTGCCAGTGGCATGGCATCCTGCGCCAGAGCATCGACCAGATCTGGCAAGGTAAAATCGACCGAGATATTGGTAACGCCCGCAGCCGCTAGCGCGTCGATCGCGACCGAGACGATTTCGCTGGCCGCTGCCACGCTGTCCGTTCCGATCAACTCCGCGCCCATTTGCAGCCGCTGGCGTGCCGGATCCAGCTGGCTCGCGCTGACGAAGGCGACGTCACCTGCATAACAGAGGCGCAAGGGACGAGGCGCATGTGCCATACCCGTCGCCGCGATACGTCCGATCTGCACCGTGATGTCGCTGCGAAGCGCGAGTGTTCGCAAACTGTCAGGATCGGTAAAACGCACCATCCGGCGCGTCGCCACGCCATCCATGCGGCCGGCCAGCGATTGTTCGAACTCGACCAGTGGAGGGCGGACGCGGTCATAGCCGTGGCCATCCATAGCATCGAGTACTGAGCGCATCGCAGAAGTGATCTTGCGGGCGCGATCCGGCAGAGCGTCTTCGAGACCGACAGGCAGGAGGTCGTCAGCTGTTGTCATAATGACGCGCCCCCTGCCCTATCGTTTGTCAGAACGCCAGCGGCATCACGGTCTTCACGCCTTCCAGCGCGCAGGCCGCCTTTACGACGTCGTCCGGGATCGGCTGGTCGACACTCAGCAGAAGCACCGCTTCCCCTCCTGCCGCGCGGCGGCCAAGGTTGAACGTGCCGATGTTGATGCCGTTCTCGCCCAGAAGAGAACCGATCCGACCGATGAAACCGGGCGCGTCCTCATTCACGATATAGAGCATATGGCCATCGAGTTCGGCTTCGATCCGGACGCCGAAGATTTCCGTCAGACGCGGCGCATCGGCACCGAACAGCGTACCGGCGACCGAACGGTCGCCAGCCTCGGTGCCCACCGTGACACGCAGCAGCGTGTTATAGGCGCCTTCCTTCTCGTGGCGAATGGACCGGATGTCGAGGCCACGTTCCTTGGCCAGGAAAGGCGCATTGACCATGTTCACCGTGTCCGAATACTGCCGCATCAGGCCGGCCAGAACCGCGCCCTCGATCGGCTTACCGGAAAGTTCTGCAGCGGCACCCTCGCGCTCGATGCTGATCTTGGTCAGATTTCCATGTGCAAGCTGACCCACGAGACTGCCGAGGTTTTCCGCCAGCTTCATATAGGGTTTTAGCTTGGGCGCTTCTTCGGCGCTCAGCGATGGCATGTTGAGGGCATTGGTAACGCCGCCGCTGACCAGATAATCAGCCATCTGTTCCGCCACCTGCAGCGCGACGTTGACCTGCGCTTCGGTCGTGCTCGCACCAAGATGCGGGGTACAGATGAAATTGGATTTGCCGAACAGTGGGCTATCCTTGGCCGGCTCCGTCTGGAACACGTCCAGGGCCGCCCCGGCGACCTGCCCACTGTCGAGGGCTTCTGCCAGCGCTGCTTCGTCGATCAACCCACCTCGTGCGCAATTGACGATCCGGACACCGGGCTTCGTTTTCGCAAGATTTTCCTTCGACAGTATATTGCGCGTTTCGTCGGTCAGCGGCGTGTGGAGCGTAATGAAATCCGCCTTGCCAAGCAGCGTGTCGAGGTCTGCTTTCTCCACACCGATTTCTACTGCGCGCTCTTCGGTGAGGAAGGGATCGTACGCCACGACCTTCATCCGCAATCCCAAAGCGCGCGCAGCGACGATCGATCCGATATTGCCCGCACCGATAAGGCCCAGCGTCTTGCCAGTAACCTCGACGCCCATGAAGTCGTTCTTGGGCCATTCGCCGGCCTGCGTCCGCGCGTTTGCGGCCGGGATCTGGCGCGCAAGTGCGAACATCATGGCGATGGCATGCTCGGCCGTGGTGATCGAATTGCCGAAAGGCGTGTTCATCACCACCACGCCCTTGGCGCTGGCGGCGGGAATATCGACATTGTCGACCCCGATGCCTGCACGCCCGACAACCTTCAGATTGTCCGCGGCACCGATGATATCCTTGGTAACCTTGGTGGCCGAACGGATGGCGAGGCCATCATACTGGCCGATGACCGCCTTCAGTTCATCGGGCGTCATGCCCGGCTTCACATCGACGTCGCAGCCACGTTCTTCGAAAATGCGGGCGGCGTTCGGGTCCATCTTGTCCGAAATGAGGACTTTGGGCTTGCTCATGACAGATACTCCTGTCGTTGCCCCCGGCCATGAGGCCGGGTCATGAATTGGAAATAGGGCTGGTGGCGGCAGGGGTCCCTGCCACCCACCGGATCAACCGTTCTTGACCTGCTCGTAGGCCCACTCGATCCACGGCAGCAGGCGCTTGAGGTCTTCCTGCTCGACCGTGCCGCCGCACCAGATGCGCAGGGACGGCGGGGCATCGCGATAGCCGTTGAAGTCGTACCCGACGTCGCGGTCTTCCAGCAGTTTGACGATCTTTTTCGGAACGCCAGCCTTATCCTCTTCGGAGAGACTGTCGTACCAGTCGCCCTGGAAGACGAAGCAAACGCCGGTATTGGTCTGCTTGGCCGGATCGGCGACCATATTGCGCAGCCACGGCGTCGCCTCGATCCAGTCCTTGACCAGCTTCGCATTGGCATCGGCCCGCTCGAACATTGCCTTGCGGCCGCCGATCGACTGCGCCCATTCGAGTGCGTCGATGTAATCCTCGGTCGCGAGCATCGATGGCGTATTGATCGTCGCGCCTTCGAAGATGCCGGTGTTGATCTTTCCGCCCTTCTTGAGACGGAAGAGCTTGGGGAGCGGCCATTCGGGATCGTATTCCTCGATCCGGGCCACGGCCTTGGGGCTGAGGATCAGCATGCCGTGCTGGGCTTCCGAGCCCATCACCTTCTGCCAGCTGTACGTGGTGGCATCGAGCTTCGCCCAGTCCATCTCCATGGCGAAGATGGCACTGGTGGCATCGTTGATCGTCACGCCTTCGCGATCCTTCGCGAGCCAGTCCGTGTCCGGTATCTTCGCACCCGAAGTGGTCCCGTTCCAGGTAAAGACGACGTCGTTATCCTGCGGGATGGATGCCAGGTCCGGGATCTCGCCGTAATCGGCATCCAGCGTGGTCAGCTTGGGCAGCTTGAGCTGCTTGACCGCGTCTTGGATCCAGACGTTGCCGAAGCTTTCCCATGCCGCGACAGTCGCCGGGCGATCGGGCTTCAGCATCGTCCACATTGCGCATTCCAGCGCCCCGGTGTCCGAGGCAGGCATGATGCCGACCAGATAGTCTTCGGGAACGCCCAGCATTTCCTTGGACAGGTCGATGGCATGTTTCAGCCGTGACTTGCCAAGCGCGCTGCGATGCGAGCGGCCGAGCGATTCGGTTTTGAGATTGGCGGCAGACCAGCCCTTGTGCTTGGCGGTCGGTCCGGACGAAAAGAAAGGGCGCTCGGGTTTGAGCGTCGGTTCGGCAGTCATGTATTCTCTCCTTGCAGAGAGCTCGCGCGGCGTTGGGACCGCGTGGCCCGTCGGCGGCAATATAGTTGCGCGTGAGCAAGTCAATGCGAAATGCTGGACAAGCGGCAAACCGGGTCTGTGTATCGACAAGCGACCACTCGCCAAAACCCTCGTGCCGGACTATGGCCGCCCGCAATGGACGTGACCGATCTTCGCATCGCGCTGTTTAGCGGAAACTACAATTATACCCGCGACGGCTGCAATCAGGCGCTCAATCGCCTCGCCGACTACCTGCTGCGGCAGGGAGCGGCCTTGCGAGTGTATTCGCCGGTAGTTGAAAAGCCGGATTTCCCACCGACGGGCGATCTGGTGGACGTGCCGAATATGCGGATGCCGGTGCCCCGTCGGGGGGAATACCGCCTTGGCCTGCCTCTCGATTCAAAAGCGCGAGCGGACTTGGCGGCCTTCGCTCCCAATATGGTGCATCTTTCCGCTCCCGATTTTACCGGCCATTCGGCGTTGAAATGGTCGCGAAAGCGGGACATTCCCGTTCTCGCATCGGTGCATACCCGGTTCGAAACCTATCCGCGTTATTACAACGTCGGGTTCCTGGAGCCAGTGGTCGAATCCTTCCTTCGTCGCTTCTACCACCGTTGCGATGCTCTGGTTGCGCCTTCGCAGAGCCAGATCGAAGAGCTCAAGGCGCAGGACATGCACGACGACATTTCCCTTTGGTCGCGCGGCGTGGATCGGACCGTATTCGATCCGTCGAAGCGCGATCTCGAATGGAGAAGGGCCAATGGCCTGGCCGACGACGATGTAGCCATCGTGTTCCTTGGCCGACTTGTGATGGAAAAAGGTCTCGACGTTTTCGCCGAGACCATTGTCCAGTTACGCAGGCGCCAGATACCTCACAAGGTATTGGTCATTGGCGATGGTCCCGCTCGCAGCT
Organism: Qipengyuania pacifica; assembly: GCF_019711555.1. Lineage (NCBI taxonomy): Bacteria > Pseudomonadati > Pseudomonadota > Alphaproteobacteria > Sphingomonadales > Erythrobacteraceae > Qipengyuania > Qipengyuania pacifica. The sequence continues at coordinate 556,495 of NZ_JAIGNQ010000002.1, forward strand.
GGTTCGAAAAGGCTTTACCCGGGGGAACCTTCGTCGGTTTCAGAACCGGCGCCGATCTCAGCCAGGCGCTCGCCAGCGGAGACATTTTCTTCAACCCTTCGATTACCGAGACCTTCGGCAATGTCACTCTGGAAGCCATGGCCAGCGGTCTGCCGGTCGTTGCGGCTGGGGCGACAGGCGCGGCCAGTCTCGTGAACGATGGCGAAACCGGACGGCTCGTTGAACCCGACAAGCCCGATGCCTTCGCGCAAGCCTGTGCGGAAGCACTTGCCCCCTACTGCATGGACGACGCCTTGCGCCTCGAACACGGCGCGAATGGCGAAAAAGCCTCACGCGCCTACTCCTGGGACGCCATCAATCAATCTGTCGTCGACACATACCTTCGCCTGCAAAGGCAGCGCGGACGCTGATCTAGCTGAGGACGCCCCGCGCGCGCATCCTGATCGCGTACCACAAGGTGAAAAACGTGATGATCCAGATTGCCGCGTCGAGCGCCGGATTGTTCATGTCTTCCGGCAGATCGATTGCGACGCGCTGAAAATACGTCGTCCCAACTAGGCCGACAATCGAAATTGCCAGCGAATGGATCGCAAATCTCGACCGGGCCAGAAGCAGGATCGAACCTAGAAACGCCCCCCAGACGCCCAATGCCCAGAAGCCGGTCGCCCAAGCCGGAAAAGTATCGAAATAGGCGATCTGGCTGGACGACATTCCCAATGCGTCGAGCTGCCCCAGTTCGGTCATCAGGTAACTTGTGATCCCAAGCCCGTTCCAAAGTAGCGTGACTATGCCAACTGCCCACAAGTGCCACGGCGTCGTGATGGATGTATTCATGACTGAACCCTCCCCTCGCGACCCGGTGCAGCAGAATATCACGTGCGGCACCGGGAGCAAAGAGAGACGCCGGTCAGAGGCGTTCGATCTTCTTGGCGAGGTCGTCGACCAGATCGACGATTTCGCGCATCGTCTCTTCATCTAACTTGCCCGACCGTGCACGATTTTTCAGTACGGTCGCCAGATTCCCGATCGCGCGGAACATTTCCGGCGTCGCAAAGGCCTTCCCCGATTTGGCGCGCCGCTCCCGCTGCCCCTCGATGCGCTCGATCAGTCCATCGGTCTCGTCTTTCCTGTCGGTCAACTCGCCGCGGCCCTTTTCTGTGGCGCGGTAGGCCTTGCGCGGTTCGTCGCCTTCGACCTCGCGGATAAGTCCCTCGTCTTCGAGCAGCGACAGGGTGGGATAGACCGTGCCGGGACTCGGCGAATAGCTGCCGCCTGTCATATCTTCGACCGCCTTGATCAGCTCGTAACCATGACGCGGCTCCTGTGCGATCAGGTGTAGAAGCAGCAACCGCAATTCTCCGGGAGCAAACATGCGCCGCCCGCGTGTACGCTGCTTCTTGTCCCGGCGGTGGCCGGTTGAGAATGGGCCACCCGCGCCGAACGGCCCACTGGGTCCGAACGGTCCGTCGGGCCCGAAGGGACCTTTCGGACCGAAGATGCCGTCGGGCCCGAAAAAGCTGTTCGTACTGAACGACTTCCTGAACCTTCCATCCCGATCATCGTCGGCATCGATGTCTATTTCGACATCCACATCGAAGTCACGGCCCTCGGGATATTCGGGAATATGTCCTTCATCGGGTTCATCTCTGCGCTTGTCATTAGTCATATCGAGTCTTCTATAAGATATGCCTACGATATATCTTATGAAGCTCCCGTAAGAGAGTCATGCAAAACCCGGATGAAGACACTATGTCAGTCGACCAATGGCCGACCTGTTTCCCGATAGCCTTCCCGCCCCCACACCGGACGATGCTCCGCGCGAAGATGCGCCGCTGGCCGATCGCCTGCGCCCGCGCTCGCTTGATGAGGTAGTCGGTCAACACCATCTGACTGGTCCCGAAGGCGCGATCGGGCGCATGGTCGCGGCAGGGCGCCTTTCCAGTATGATCCTGTGGGGCCCGCCCGGGACGGGCAAGACGACTATTGCCCGGCTACTCGCGGACAGCGTCGGTATGCGCTTCGAAAGCGTCAGTGCGGTCTTTAGCGGTGTCGCCGATCTGAAGAAGGCTTTCGCCGCCGCAGACAAGGCCGCCGAGGCGGGCCAACGCACGCTGCTGTTTGTTGACGAGATTCACCGTTTCAACCGCGCGCAGCAGGACGGCTTCCTGCCATTCGTCGAACGCGGCACCGTTACATTGGTCGGCGCGACCACCGAAAATCCCAGCTTCGCGCTCAACGCCGCATTGCTCAGCCGCGCGCAGGTACTGATACTGCAACGGCTCGACCACGAAGCGCTCGGCACGCTGCTCGACAAGGCTGAAGAGTTGGAAGGCCCCCTTCCCCTCACCGCCGAGGCGCGTAACGCCCTTGTCGCCAGCGCCGACGGTGACGGCCGCTTTCTGCTCAACCAAGCGGAAACGCTATACAATGCGAAGATCGAAGAACCGCTAGATCCCGCCGCGCTCGGCCAGTTTCTCCAGCGGCGCGTCGCGGTTTACGACAAGGATCGCGAAGGTCACTACAACCTCATCTCCGCGCTTCACAAGGCGGTGCGCGGCAGTGACGTCCAGGCAAGCCTCTACTACCTCGCCCGGATGCTGACTGCCGGGGAAGAACCGCGCTTTCTCGCGCGCCGCCTCATCCGGATGGCGGTCGAGGATATCGGCATGGCCGATCCGCAGGCGCTGGTCCAGTGCATGGCAGCCAAGGACGCGTTCGAATTTCTCGGCAGTCCGGAAGGCGAGCTCGCTCTGGTTCAGGCCTGCACCTATCTTGCCACGGCGCCCAAATCGAACGCGGTCTACAAGGCTCAGAAGGCCTCCTTCAAATCCGCGCGAGAGACGGGCAGCCTGATGCCGCCGCAGAACATCCTCAATGCCCCTACCAAGCTGATGAAGGACATCGGCTATGGTTCAGGCTACACCTACGATCACGACGCGCAGGAAGGCTTCTCGGGCGACAATTACTGGCCCGATGAAATGGAACCCCAGCACTATTATCAACCCGTCGAACGCGGGTTCGAGCGCGAGGTAAAGAAGCGGCTCGACTATTGGGAGAATCTACGGCGCGATCGTGGCGAGGTTTAGTCATTTTCTCGCCATCGACTGGTCCGGTGCCAAGGGGCCTGTTCAGAAAGGCATAGCGCTCGCGCTTTCTCACACAGATGGCGGGCCGCCGGTTCTGGTTGAACCCGGCCGCGGGTGGTCGCGCGAAGACGTCCTCGCCCTTCTTCGCAACGATTTGCCGGACGATACGCTGGTCGGCCTGGACCTAGGCATCGCGCTGCCCTTTGCCGATTGCGGTGCCTATTTTCCCAGCCGCGGTTCGGCCCTGCCCGATGCACCGTCGCTATGGGCGCTGATCGACGACATCTGTGCAGGCGATTCCAATCTGGGAGCCCAGTCTTTCGTCGACCACCCCGAATTCAAACCGTACTTTCGCGACGGCGTTCATACCGGAATGCATTTCGGGTGCGATGGGGCGGCGCATGGCCGCGGGCGCTTCCGCGTCACCGAACATGCGCAGGCGGCTATGGGATGCAAACCCTATTCAAACTTCAACCTCGTCGGCGCCGCACAGGTGGGCAAGTCGAGCCTAACCGGTATGCGCATGCTGCACAGGCTTCGCGGCCATCTTCCGGTGTGGCCGATAGATAGCCTGCCTTCGAACGGCTCGGTTGTTGCGGAGATCTACACCAGCCTTGCCGCGCTGGAGGCCGGGCGCAGCGCGTCAAAGGCCAAGATGCGCAGTTTCGAGGCTCTGAATGAAGCATTGGCATCGCTGGGCAGCGCCCAGGTCGCAGGCACCGGGCCGATCGACGATCACTCGTCAGACGCTCTGTTGACGGCCGCATGGCTGCGCAAGGCAGGCAATGACAGCGCGCGATGGAAGCCCGCCAGTCTTACCCCGGACCTAGCCCGAACCGAAGGCTGGACCTTCGGCGCGATCTGACACTCTGGCGGATTTCCTGGTGGAGCCGAGCGGGATCGAACCGCTGACCTCGTCATTGCGAACGACGCGCTCTCCCAACTGAGCTACGGCCCCGTTCCAGGTTTGCGGCACCGCGACATAAAGCGATGCTAGACGCGCCGTCTAGCGGATGACGGCGCGCCTGAAAAGCATCGTTGAGATCAGTTCTGCGGCGTGTCGTCGTCACCCGCATCATTGGGAATGGGCTGCACGATCGGCACGGAAGACCGCGTTTCGTCAACCGGTGCCACCGGTATCTGCGCTCCGGTATTCGGATCGATAACCTTGGTTTCGGCCACAGGGGCCGCGCTCAGCGTAGAGGGATCGGCCCCCGGCTGCGGCCGGTCGAACGCCCGTGCGTTCTTGACGGCAACATAACCGGGCTGCGAGGCACCATAACGTTCGCCATATTTCGCATCCCAGGCAGCGGCGTCTTTCTCATACTGCTCGTACGCCACGAAGAATCGTTCGAACGGTCCTTCGAGCGCCGCAAAATTCGCCAGGGCAAAGGCCTGCGCATCCAGATCTTCGGCTGCCGCATATTGCTGGGAAATGCCCAGCGCCGTGCGACAGAGATCCGCGCGTGCCGGCGGCAGGGCGAAATAGTTGTAGACCATCGTCATCTGGCCTTCGCGAGCCTGGATGGCGGGACGGCCCTTGCCATATTCCTTGCGATACTGGGCATCGATGCGGTCGTTGACCTGCTTCAGCGTCCGCGCGTGATCCTTTATATAGCTGCTGTAGCTATCGAGTACGCTTTGATACTGCGGATCGAGGCAGTTCAGCGCCGCAACGTTCCATGCCGACCGGAAATGCCAGACCTTTTCGTCGTCCGAAATGCCGAGATTGACCGTCTCGCGCATGCCCAGCGCGTTCACCTGCGGAATATCCATGACGTAGGACGCCTGGCTCGGCGGCAGCGGCCTGATGGGCACTGCTTCGACCGGCGGCGGGGGCGGCGGTGGGGGCGGTGGAGGAGGAGGCGTGGCGCAGGCAGCCAGAGCGGATATTCCGACAGCCACGGCTGCCATACGAATGGTGATATTTGAACCGCGGCTCATGGCGCGCTGACCCTCCTCGATAAAGCTGACATTCACCCTGCGCCGTCACGCCTTGACGGGGGATGAAGCGGTTCTTTCCGTAGACGGTTGTTCGGACAAAGAAAATGCCCGGAGTGTCGATTACACCCCGGGCACGTTCAAGCGATTCCTGTGTGCGACGAGTAGGTTAACTCTATTCGCGATTGCCCATGAACTGCAGCAGGAACATGAACATGTTGATGAAATCGAGGTACAGGCTCAGCGCGCCCATGATGATCGCCTTACCGGCGAATTCGGTACCGCGCAGATACTGATATTCCATCTTCAGGCGCTGCGTATCGTAAGCCGTAAGACCCGCGAAGATCAGCACGCCGATGAAGCTGATTGCCATCGCCATTGTGTTCGACTGCAGGAAGATATTGATCACCATCGCAATCAGCAGGCCGATCACACCCATCACCAAGAAGGTGCCAAAGCCCTGAAGGTTCTTCTTCGTGGTATAGCCGTACAGGCTGAGACCGGCGAAGGCACCCGCGGTTGCAAAGAAGGTGGCGGCGATCGATTCACCCGTAAAGCGCAGGAAAATCGTGGACATGGACAGACCCATGACGATCGCGAACGACCAGAACAAAATCTGCAGCGTTCCCTTGCTCATCTTGTTCAGGCCGAAGCTCATGGCCAGAACGAAGCCGAGCGGTGCGAGTGCGACGATCCACATCAGCGGCCCGCTGGCGAAGGACACTGCCAGCCCGCTTTGCGCGGCCAGCAAGGCCACGACGCCGGTCAGCAAAACGCCCGAAGTCATGTAGTTGTAGATCGACAGCATGTGCTTGCGCAGCCCAGCGTCGAAGGTCTGCTGCCTGGCAACGGCGTCGCCAGCGCGCGGCACCGAGCCGAAGCCCTGCCTCTGGTCGGTGTCGTTCCAATTGGCCATCTGTTTAAAACTCCTTCTGGCAGAGCGGAAATACGCCCTACTCCTCAACGGGAATATCGACATTTAGCTCCCCGATTTCAAGCGAAACCGGACATTCCAGTCTTAATTCCAGTTAACGGTTACTGGGAATATTCTCAGGCTTCGCCTGCCGCATCCACCATGGCATCTTCCAGCGCCTCTTCCGGCGTGCGCCCGCCCCATAGAATGAACTGGAATGCGGGGTAGAACCGGTCACACTCGTCGACCGCAATTTCCACCAGCGCCTGCGCCTGGCCCAGGCTCAGCAATCCGTCATCTCCCAGCATGGTGCCGTTCCGATACAGCAGCACCCCGCCGTTGGACCAGATGTCGAAGTGTCCCAGCCACATCTGTTCGTTGACCAGCGACACCAGTTCATGCGCCGACGCCATCTTGTCCTTGGAAATGCGAATGTCCGGCAGGCACAGGATCTGGAGGACCATGTCGTCCGGTCGCCAGATTCCGCGCAGCTGATATTTGGTCCAGCTTCCCTGGATTTCGCCGCTCATTTCGGTTTGAGTCGATTCGCAGGGCCAGCCCCGGGCCTCGAACAAGGCGATGAGCATTTCGAGAGGTGCCGCGCCCTGGTCTACCTCGTAGCGTTCTTCCGACGGTCTCATCGAAACTGTTCCATCCAAGTCATGACGGCTGGATGCAGAAGCGATGGGCACCTTGGCAATGGAACCGGGCGTCGACGCTGGGGAGAACCGTTAAGGCCTGTGCAAAGCCTGTGAACAAATCTTCGCGCGGCCCCTGCCGCGCCCGTGTCACAGCTTTTCGATCGCTTCGCCGGCCGCGCTGGTAAACGTAAAGGAATCGACCCCCAAATCCTTGAGTTCCTTCACCATTTCACGGGCCTTGGCAGCACTGTCATAGGGACCGGATAAGAGGCGGTTCGCTTCGCCCCACGGGGTCACGAACGGCCCTTTGCCCTCGAGCTTGCCTTCCGCCTTGCGTGAAATGCGCCGCCAGTCGAACCCCAGGGCATCGGTATCCTTGCCAGTGGCAACCTGAACCCAATGTCGCGAAGGATGCGCAGGCGGGGGTGGTGGCTTGGGTTCGTCCCGCTCACGTGGGATCTTGATCTTCGTGATGTCGACCGCACCGTTTGCCGCAGGCACCCTGCTTTCGGGCGCCAGCGAAAAGCTGCTGAAAGCCTCTTCGACCGAAGCGAGATCGGGCTCCTCCTGCGCGGATGGCAAGGGCGAAGCGGATTGCGAATTGGGGAACGCCCCGGCCTCGCCTGCACGCGCCAAACCAGCCGCCTCTTCCATTGCGCGGGGCGGATCACGTTCGGTTACCGTCGTCGCCAGCGAAGGCCGCTGTCCGCTCAGGGTTGCTGTTGCCGGTTGCGGCGAAAGTGCAGGAGCCAATTCACCCGACGGCGTTGGGGTGGGCGCAGGACCTGGCGTCGGCGTGGGTGCCGGTGAAGGCACGAACCTTGGTGTCGGTACCGGCGTTGGCGTGGGCGTGGGCGCAGGCGCCGTAAGTGATGCCGTCGCCGGACGCATATCGGCCTGCGCCACTCTGGCCGGTTGCGGCGCAGGCTGCGCCGTTTGTGCCGATGTACCGGAATAGTTCGCGATACGCCTGTCGTCCGTGCCGATGGCAGCAGCGCGCGGGAATATGCCGAGATTGCCCGCCGCAGCCTGCTGGGCTTTGGTAAGGCGCGGCATATACTCGAAATAGGCCGCCATTCGCGCCCCCATGCCGGATGACAGCATGGTGTTCGCGATTTCCTTCGCTTCGCGCGCCTTGCCCATGATTGCCAGGCCGAAAGCACGTGTGCGATATGCGGATACATCGCGTTTTTGGAGCAGCGGCAGCAAAGTCGCCTCGAATCCCTCCCGATCGCCCGAAATTGCCTGACTCAAGGCGAGGCGCCGAGTGATTTCGTCGCCCGCACCATTGGCCAGCGCGACGCGATAAAGCTGCTGCGCACTGGGTGCGTCGCCCACAAGATCGAAAGCGAGCCCACGGTCTTCGGCCATCTGCGCCGTCGTCACGCCCGCCTGTTCGGCTTCTGCGAAGAGCCGCAAGGCTTCGACCGGTCTGCGCGAGCGGGTATAGGCTTTTGCCAGCCCCAGCTTCATACGCGCATTGTTGGGCGACAGATCGTTGGCACGGCCGAAAAAGCCGATTGCGGCTTCTATGTCCCCCAACTCCAGCGACGCCTCGCCCGCATCGAGCAGGGCGGACACGTCCGTGGCGTCCCGCGCAAGGCGGGACAGCGCATCACCCAGCCGACCTTCGGCAGGAGCCGGAAGCGGCTGGACGATCTCGCGCTGAGCGGACACGCGCTCTGACTGCGCTGCCAATGCCAGCAGCGCCACAGCAGCACCGAATTGCCCTTTCGAAATCATGTCCTGTCCTTGGCAGCCCGGGCGTTAACCAGCGCTGACGCGGTCGCAATTACTGATTGTTCTGGCGACCGAGAAAACGCGGGATGTTGAGCCCCGAACCATTGCCATCGTCGTCATCGTCGTCGCTATCGTCTTCGGGACGCGTTGCTCCGCGCGACAGATTGGCCATGCGTTCGAACAGCGTATTGCCCGGCAGCGAGCCGCCGCCACGTTCGCCGGAGCCGGAACCGCCGCCCGAACCGCCTTCTTCGTTCCCGCCGGATTCGCCGGGCACCAGCGGACGACGGCGTCCCGGCTTGGTTGCCAACGGGCTTTCGCCCGCGACATGTTCGTCACCGAGTTCGAATTCGTCCTGCGAATTGCCCGCCGGGTCGGAAAGGTTGAGCGGTTCGCGCTCGTCGCCCCAGCCATCGTCGGTCGGCGCACCGCCGAAGCCGCTGTCGTCTGCCGGTGCAGGGACGGAATCTTCGTCGTCGAAACGCTCGGTCCGTTCGTTACGCAGCCCGGCGAGAGGATCGACGATATCGTCGACATCGTCATATTCGTCTTCGGCGTCGTCGTTCAGCGAGCGCGACGTGGCGGGCGACAGGCCGAATGGCTGTGCACTATCGTCATCGGCCTCGTCAGTGAGGTCGAAAGCATCGGCTTCGGCCGGCTCCAGATCGGCGGACAGGCCTTCGTTCAGTTCGAACGGTTCGTCTTCCGGTTCGCTGCGGTTCGGCAGGTCGAGCACGGGGCGCTTCGGCGCACTGCTTTCGCGCATCGAGAACGAACGCGACGGGGCCGCCGCGATCGAACCGTCATGTTCGATACCTGTCGCAACGACCGATACGCGGATCTTGCCATCGAGATCGGGATTGAACGCCGAACCCCAGATGATGTTCGCATCTTCGTCGACCAGTTCGCGGATGTGATTGGCCGCCTCGTCGACTTCGAGCAGCTTCATGTCCTCGCCGCCGATGATCGAGATGATGACGCCCTTGGCGCCGGTCATCGACACGCCGTCGAGCAGCGGATTGGCGATGGCGCGCTCGGCGGCTTCGAGAGCGCGGTTGTCGCCTTCGCCTTCGCCGGTGCCCATCATCGCCTTGCCCATTTCGCTCATCACCGAACGCACGTCGGCAAAGTCGAGGTTGATGAGCCCCGGCATGACCATGAGGTCGGTAATCGACCGTACGCCCTGCTGCAGCACCTCGTCGGCAAGCATGAACGCTTCCTTGAAGGTCGTTTCGGCCTTGGCCACCAGGAACAGGTTCTGGTTGGGAATGACGATCAGCGTATCGACGTGCTTCTGCAGCTCGTCGATGCCCGCTTCGGCCGCGCGCATGCGGCGCGTGCCTTCGAACAGAAACGGCTTGGTCACGACGCCGACCGTCAGCACGCCCTTCTTGCGCGCCGCCTCTGCGATGACGGGTGCGGCACCGGTCCCGGTGCCGCCGCCCATGCCGGCTGCGATGAAGACCATGTTGACGCCGTCCATTGCGTCTTCGATCTCTTCGACCGTTTCTTCAGCCGCGGCCTTCCCCACCTCGGGCCGCGCGCCTGCGCCAAGGCCGCCCGTGATGTCGGGACCTAGCTGGATCCGCTTGTCGGAAGGCGAGGTACTCAGAGCCTGCGCGTCGGTATTGGCGACGATGAACTCGACGCCTTCGATCTGTGCCTGCATCATGTTGGCGATCGCGTTGCCGCCGGCACCACCGACGCCCACGACCATGATCTTGGGACGAAGGTCGTCGTCCGATGCCGGTCCGATATTGATGCTCATTCAAGAGTCCCCGTAGAATTCAAAAGTCGCCCGTGGGCGTTATGTCACAACTCTGGCATAAAGCTAATCGCAGGTCGAAGCGATACTTGCCTTATCCACAAGGGCTAATGGCGCAGTAACGCTGTGATACAACCTTAAAAATACTCACGCACCGCTTGAAACACACGGTTGACCAGACCGATGCCGCGATAGCGGTTGGTCGGCTGATAGCGCGGGCCGACCGATCGGATGTCGACCGGGTCGTCCGCGGCATAAAGGCACAGGCCCGCCAGCGTGGCGAATCCGGGCGTTGCATGCGCTTCGGGCAGGCCCTGCAATGCCGGCGGCTTGCCGATCCGGACCGGTCGCCCCAGCGCGCCCTGCATGAATTCGGCGACGCCGTGCAATTCCGCACCGCCGCCGGTCAGCACCACCTGTCCGCCTTGCGCGCCGGTAAAGCCCATCGACTTGAGCGCCTTGCCGATTTCCGTCGTGATGATGCCCAGCCTGTCGGTGACGATCGACACCAGTTCCGCCCTGGCGATCCGGTTGTGTTCGTCCGCGCCGCGCGCCAGCCGCCCGCCGGGGTCCTCGCCGGGGCCGTTCACAGGGATCATCTCGCGGTGATCGGTCGGCGTCGCGATGGCCGAACCCGATACGCATTTCAGCCGTTCCGCCTGGCTGCGCCGGATGCCCAGCGACGATGCGATCGCATCGGTGATGTCGTTCGAACCGATCGGAATGGATTTCAGCCCCAGCAGCATGCCTGCCGCATGCACCGACACATTGGTGACCTGCGCCCCGATCTCGACCAGCGCCACGCCCAGATCGCGCTCTTCGCGGGTCAGGCAGGCATAGGCCGCGGCAAGCGGGCTCGCCACCACGCCCTCGACATCGAGATGCGCGGTCTGCACCGCCTCGATCAGATTGCGCACCGGCGCGCCTTCGGCCAGCGTCACATGGACATCCACGCCCAGCGCTTCGGCGTGCAGTCCCTTGGGGTTTGCCACGCCATGCGCCCCGTCCAGCGTATAATGCGCCGGCTGCGCGTGCAGCACCATGCGCCCGTCGGGATGCAGATGGTCGCGCGCGGCATACAGCAGGTGCTCGATATCGTCTTCTTCGATGCGCCGCCCGCCGATGGCGATCTCGACGCTGGATATCTTGCTCGACAGGCCCGCGCCCGCACAGCCGATCCACACGCTCTGGACCGATGTGTTGGCATTGGCTTCCGCCTTCTCGACCGCGGTGCGGATCGCATGGCTTGCCGCGCGCATGTCGGCGACATAGCCGCGCTTGATGCCTTCGCTGGCCCGGTGGCTGGAGCCGAGCACGACCATCTCGCCGCCCTCCGCCTGCCCCATGATCATGGCCGAAACCCTGAACGAACCGATATTCACCGCCCCGAAGACCCGGGTAATGCGCGGCTGCTGGGTTGCCACTATTGAGCCCTTCCGTTCAACGCCATCTGCTTCGGGCACGGCCCGTCCGCACAGCGCAGATAGGCCCGGTCGGGAACGCGCATGTCGATCGCGATGGGCTTGCCCCCGATCAGGCGGTGCATCCCGTCGAGCTGGGCGAATTTCACCAGCGCCGGCGCGCCGAGATCGCCTTCGGGAAGTGCGAGCAACTGCCCGGTCTTGAACGTCAGGTTCCAGCGCCGGTTACCGACCCATTGGGCAGACGCGATCTGCGGCTTCAGCGCGGGCGCTGCATCGAGCAGCCGGCCCAGTTCCTGCACCTGGCGCGCCGCGCCCGGCCCTTCGATCAGCAGCTTGCCTTCGGCGGCCTTCGCGCTGATCGGCTCGAGCTCGTGGCCCTCGGCATCGATCAGCACCAGCCGGTCGGGCTTGCGCAGCACCGCATGCGGCACGCGCTCGACGATATCCACCTTCAGCGTATCGGGCAGCTGGCGCGAAACCCGCGCGTCCTCGACCCAGGGAAGCTCCAGCAGGCGCGCGCGCACATCTTCCAGATCGACCAGCGGCATCGGGCGGTCCTGTTCCGCCAGTACCCGCTCGTAGACCAGCTGCTCATTCATGCGCTCCACGCCCGAAACCCGCACGCGGCTGACCTCGAAACCGGATCGCGCGGCCGATTTGGACAGTTCCGCCTTGGCCAGTTCCGGCACGCCGGCATAGCTGGCGATGGTCCAGGCAATCGCCAGCCCGGCGACGATGATCGCGCCCAGAAAGAACCTGTGCCACTGCTCTTCGGTAAACGGCAGCGCGGCCATGGCGCGATCGAACAGCCCGCTGGTGTGGCTGCGCGCAGCGCGGGCTTTCTGGCTGCGGTTGCGCGCCGCTGCGGAACGGCGCACCCCGGTGGGTTTGCGCGTGACCTTAGCCATCGCCGCCCCCGGGCTTCACCGCGTGATCGCGCAATGCAGCGGCAACCACCAGTTCGCACAATTCGCCATATTCGATGCCGGCAAAGCGCGCCTGTTCGGGCACCAGGCTCAGCGGCGTCATGCCGGGCTGCGTATTGGTTTCCAGGACGAACAGGCCCTCTTCGCCCTGCTCCTCGTCCCAGCGGAAATCGGTCCGGCTGGTCCCCCGGCACCCCAGCGCCTTGTGCGCCTTCAGCGCATATTCGAGGCACAGATCGGTAATGTGCTGGGGGATTTCCGCCGGGCAGATGTGATCGGTCATCCCATCGGTATATTTGGCTTCGAAATCGTAGAACCCGCTCTTGGGTTTCAGCTCGGTCACGCCCAGCGCGCGCGGCCCGCCCTCGAAATCGACCACGGCCGACGTCAGCTCGCGCCCCTTGATATAGGGTTCGGCCAGCAGTTCGGCGAATTCCTGCCACGGGCCCTTGGCATCGGGCATGATCGGATTGCCGTAATTGCCTTCATCTGTGACGATGGCGACACCCACCGAACTGCCTTCGTTGACGGGCTTCAGCACATAGGGGCGCGGCATGGGGTCGCGCTCGTGCAGTTCCGCACTTTTCACGATCCGCCCGCCGGGCATGGGGATGCCATGCGGCACCAGTGCCTGCTTGGTCAGCTGCTTGTCGATCGCGATGACCGATGTCGTCAGGCCCGAATGCGTATACGGCACGCCCATCAGGTCGAGCATGCCCTGCACCGTCCCGTCTTCGCCCGGCACGCCGTGCAGCGCGTTGAAGACGACGTCCGGCGCCACCTCGGCGATGCGCGCGGCCACCTTGCGATCCATGTCGATGCGCGTGACCGTGTTGCCGCGCTCTTCCAGTGCCTTGGCCACGCCTTCGCCCGACATCAGGCTGACCGGCCGTTCATTGGCCCAGCCACCCATCAGAACCGCAATATGAAGTTTGGGGAGATCGCTCATGTCTATTCCTTACGGTCGCCCCACTCGTTGAATTTCCCATTCCAGCAGCACGCCCGAATGTTCGTAGACGCGGCGCTTCACCAGTTCGCCCAGCCCTTCGATGTCGGCGCTGGTGGCATTGTCGACATTGAGCAGGAAGTTGGTGTGCTTCTCGCTCACCTGTGCGCCGCCCAGCCTCAGCCCGCGGCACCCGGCTGCATCGACCAGCTCCCACGCCTTCTTTCCCGGCGGGTTCTTGAAAGTGGATCCGCCGGTCTTGGTGCGCAGCGGCTGCGAATTTTCGCGCGCTTCGCCGATTTCGTCCATCTTCGCGCCGATTGTCGCAGGATCGCCGGGCTCGCCCTGGAACCGCGCGCGGACAACCACAGCCGCGTCGGGCAAGGCCGAATGACGATAGGTATAGCGCAGGTCGGCTGCGGGAAGCGTCACCAGCCGGCCGCCCGGCAGTATCACGTCGCAATCGATCAGCACGTCGCTGACTTCGCGGCCATAGGCGCCGCCGTTCATGCGCACGAACCCGCCGACGGTACCGGGAATACCGCGCATGAACTCGACGCCTGCAATCCCTCCATCGCGGGCGGTGGAAGCGACGAGTATGCCGTGCGCGCCAGCCCCGCAGGTCAGCGTATGGTCCTCGCCCACTTCGATACTGGCAAAGGGCTTGCCCAGCTTTACGACCACGCCCGGCACGCCGCCGTCGCGCACGATCAGGTTCGACCCCAGCCCCAGCGCCATCACCGGAAGATCGCCGTCCAGCCGTTCCAGGAACAGCTTCAGATCGTCCGTATCGGCCGGCTCGAACAGCCAGTCGGCGTGGCCACCCGCCTTGAACCAGACCAGCTTGGCCAGCGGCGCATCGGGCGTCAGCTTGCCGCGCAGACCGTAGGTGTCGATGGGCGCGATGACGCTGCCTTCGACTTCGCAGTCGGGCGCCATGCCGCTATCCCAGTTCCACACATCGTCGGGCTGCTCCATCTCGCTCACGATGTCGTCACCTTCGCGATGCCATTGGCAAGTCCGGCCGCCCACTGGGTGATATCGCCTGCACCAAGGCAGACCACGAAATCGCCGGCACGCAGATCCTCGACCAGCTTTTCCGCCAGATCGGTCTCGTCCGTCACCGTGCGGGCCGCCCGGTGGCCGCGTGCCTTCAACCCTGCGACAAGTGCGTCGGCATCGACGCCGTCGATCGGGTCCTCGCCCGCGGCATAGACCGGGGTGACATAGACTTCGTCCGCCGCATTGAAGCAGCTCTGGAAGTCATCCATCAGATCGCGCAGGCGGGTGTAACGGTGCGGCTGGACCACCGCGATGACGCGGCCTTCGCCTGCGCTCTCGCGTGCGGCGGCCAGCACGGCCTTGATCTCCACCGGGTGGTGGCCGTAATCGTCGATGATCGTCGCAACGCCGCCGCCGCTGGGAACTTCGCCCACCTTGGTGAACCGCCGACGGACACCGCCGAATGCGGAAAAGCCATTGCAGATGATCTCGTCGGGGCAGCCCATTTCGATCGACACGGCAATCGCGGCCAGTGCATTCTGGACATTGTGGCGCCCGGGCATCGGCAGTCGCACGCCTTCGATCCGGCGGTCTTCCTTGCCGCGCCGGCGCACGATGACGTCGAACACATTGCCTCCGGCATCCGGGCGCACGTTCACACCGCAGATATCGGCCTGCAGATTGAAGCCATAGGTCACGACGTTACGGTCGCGGACCTTGCCGATCACGGCCTGCACTTCCTCGTGATCGATGCACAGGATCGCCGCGCCATAGAAGGGGACATTGTGGATGAACTCCACGAACGCGTCCTTTACCCCGTCGAAATCGCCGTAATGGTCCAGATGCTCGGGATCGATATTGGTGACTACCGCGATGGTGCCGTCCAGCCGCAGGAAGCTGCCATCGCTCTCATCGGCCTCGACCACCATCCATTCGCTGTCGCCCAGCCGTGCATTCGAACCATATTGTTCGATGATCCCGCCATTGATGACGGTCGGATCGATATTGCCTGCATCCAGCAGGGCAGCGATCATGCTGGTCGTGGTCGTCTTGCCATGCGTACCGGCCACGGCCACGGTCGATTTCAACCGCATCAGTTCGGCCAGCATTTCCGCACGGCGCACTACGGGAATACGGTTTTCCAGCGCAAAGGCGACTTCGGGGTTGGTACGCTTCACCGCGGTAGATGTTACGACGACCGCAGCGCCTTCGACGTTTTCGGGGGCATGGCCGATGGCGATCTTTACGCCGCGCTGGCGCAGCCGTTCGACGGTCGCGCTCTCCTTCATGTCGGAACCCTGCACCGTATAGCCCAGGTTCGCCATCACCTCGGCGATGCCGGACATGCCGATGCCGCCGATGCCGACGAAGTGGATCGTGCCGATATCTGTCGGGACGCCTCTCATTCCGACATCTCCCGTGCCGCACGCTTGCCATGGGCCTGCCTCATCGCCTGACCGGCAGCGATGCCTTGCGATGCGCCGCGCGCATTGTTTCCGCCCACGCGGATGACATCCATCATCTCTGCCCCGCCGAAGCTTTCGACCAGATCGGCCAGGTCTTCGACGGCCTTGGGCCGTCCGCAATTCCAGGCCGCATGCGCGGCATTGGCCAGCCCCTGCGGATTTTCGGCCAGCGCCTTGATCTGCTTGGCCAGTTCCTTGCCCGTAAAGCGTTCCTGGCGGATCATCCGTGCCCCGCCCGATTTGGACAGTTCGCGCGCATTGGCCGCCTGATGATCGTCGGTCGCGATTGGCAGTGGCACCAGTATGGCAGGCCGTCCCACAGCGGTCAGTTCCGCGATGGTCGATGCCCCGGCCCGGCCGATAAACAGATGTGTATCGGCAAGCCGCGCGGCCATGTCCTCGAAATAGGTCGCCAGTTCGGCCGGTATGCCATGATTGCGATAGCGTTCGCGTACGGCATCGAGATCTTCCGGGCGGCACTGCTGCGTCACCTGCAACCGCTGGCGCAGCGCGGGCGGAAGCATGGACAACCCATCGGGCACCACTTCGGACAGCACACGCGCCCCCTGGCTTCCGCCGGTCACCAGTACGCGCAGCAGGCCGTCTTCACCGAATGCCGGAAAGGGTTCTTCGCGCAGCGACAGTACGCCAGCGCGTACCGGATTGCCCACCAGATGCACTTTCTCGGCGTGCTTGGCGTCCAGCCGCTGCACTTCGGGATAGGCCGTGGCGATCGCATTGACCCGCCGAGCAAAGAGGCGGTTCACCCTGCCCAGAACGGCATTCTGTTCATGCACCACGATAGGCACGTCTGCACTGCTCGCGGCAAGGATGGTCGGCAGCGAAGGATAACCGCCGAAGCCAACGACGGCGCTCGGCGCGAAGCTTTCGAACAGGCGCAGCGCCATGCGCCGCCCTTCCAGTACCGCCTTGATCCCTTTGATCCAGGTCAGCGGGTTCTTGCCGAACCGGCCGGCCGGGATGACATGGGCGGGCAGGAAATCGGGCTTGCCGGGAATCTCCGCTCCGCGCGTATCGGTGATCAGCGCGACGTGGTGGCCGCGCCGTTCCAGTTCGGTGGCAAGTGCGAAGGCGGGCAGCAGATGCCCGCCGGTCCCGCCCGCGGCAAGGACGTAATGGCGATTGGCGCCGGTCATGGGTGGATCTCCCGGCGAACACTGCCCGTCTGGCTTCTGATCGGGTTCGTCTGGTCTTTCATCGGGGCCGTCTGCCCCATGCCGAACAAATCGCCAAGCCCCTTGGTCCGGCTTTTCAGGAACGGATTTCGCCGCGTGATTGCCAGAAGCAATCCGATGTTGAGACAGATGGCGATCGTGGAAGACCCGCCATAGCTCACCAGCGGCAGCGTCATCCCCTTCGACGGAAACAGCTGCAGATTGACCAGTATGTTGATGAACGCCTGCCCGCCCAGCAGGGCCGTCAGGCCCGCTCCGGCCAGAAGCGCGAACAGGTCTTCCTCGTCGATCAGGCGCAGCAGCACCCGCGCCACGATCGCCAGATACAGCAAGACGATCAGTCCGCAGGCGATCAGGCCGAATTCTTCGCCGATGACGCTGAAGATATAGTCGGTATGCGCCTCGGGCAGGCTCATCTTGCGGATGCCCAGCCCATAACCCGCGCCCAGCCAGCCGCCCGCCACGATCGTGCGCGCGCCCAGGTCCACCTGATCGTATGCGGTTCCGCCGCCGATGAAGCTGTCGATACGGTGGCGCGCATTGTCATAGAGGAAATAGGTCGCCGTCAGCACGGCCAGCACGCCGCCGATGACCGCGCCCAGCCGCTTCACGTCGATCCCGGCGAGGATCATGGCGACGAACCAGACGCCGCCGAACAGGATCGTGCCGCCGAAATCGGGTTGCATCATCATCAGCGCTGCGATCAGCGCCACATATCCCGTCGCGATGCCGGCCACCGGCATGTTCGGATCGCGCATCCGCCATGACAGGATCCACGCGGTCGCAATGGCGAAGCCGGGCTTGAGGAACTCGGACGGCTGGAACTGCATGCCCAGGCTTATCCAGCGCCGCGCGCCATTTATCTCGACCCCGACGAAAGGGACGATGAACAGCAGCGCCGTCATCCCCGCGGCCAGCAGCAGGCCGAAGCGCCGCGCATTCTCCCGCGTCAGCATCGATATGCCCAGCATGGTCCCGATGGCCAGCACCTGCCAGGCCAGATGGCGATAGAAGAAATACAGCGGGTTCAGCGTCTCGCTGCTGGTCGACAGCCGGTTGGCGCTCGCCGGGCTCGCCGCGGCAACGGCCACTGTGCCCAGCCCCATCAGCAGCAGCACGAGCAGCAGCAGCACGCGATCAATCTCGCGCCACCAGATCTTCAGTTCGGACCAGCGCGACAACTTGCCTTTCGGCATATGCGCCGGTTGACGCTTGCCGGGAACATAGGGCTGCATGGTGCTCATCTGAGCGCCTCCACCAGTTCGCGGAAATGGTCGCCGCGCGCTTCGAAGTCGCGATACTGGTCGAAACTGGCGCAGGCGGGCGACAGCAGGACGGTGTCGCCCGACACAGCTGCGTTCGATGCGTCGAACAACGCTTGTTCGAGCGTAACTGAACGTTTGATCGACACCCTTTTTTCCAACAGTCGGGCGAACTCGTCGCCCGATTTGCCGATGGTATAGGCGGCCTTCACATGGCCCAGTTCGGCCTCGCACTCGCCCAGGCCCGGCTCTTTCGCGAGCCCGCCAACGATCCAGTGAATGTTCTCGAAAGCCGCCAGCGCCGGGGCGGAAGCGGCCGTATTCGTGCCCTTGCTGTCGTTGACATACGCCACCCCGCCGATCTCCGCGACCCGCTCCATACGGTGCGGAAGGCCCGGATACGTGCGCAAGGCTTCGCGAATCTGATCGATCGGAATGCCAAGGATGTCGCACGCCTCGATCGCGGCCGCCGCGTTCTCGCGGTTGTGGGATCCTGTCAGGGATTTCCAACCATTCTGCTCGTCCGGCGCAATCCCTCTATGCTGGAAGACGTCCTCCAGAATGCTGGCGATCGATCCTTCCGCGAACTGTCCGAGCGAGCGCGCATCGGTAAAGCGCGCGATGGAATGCTGGCCTCGCTTCTGCATCGCAAACAGCCGTGACTTGCTCGCCGCATAGGCGTCGAAACCGTCATACCGGTCCAGATGATCCGGCGTGATATTCAGCAGTATCGCCACATCGCAAGCGAGCGAAAAGGTCAGGTCGATCTGATAGCTCGAAAGCTCCAGCACATAGACCCCGCCTTCGAGCAACGGCTCCTGCTCGAGGATCGGCAGACCGATATTCCCCCCCATCGTCGTGGGCACGCCCGCCGCCTTCAAAATGTGATGAACCAGCGCGGTGGTGGTCGATTTACCGTTCGTACCGGTAATGCCGACAACCTTGTGCGGCGGCAATTCCGACCGCGCCTGCGCGAATAATTCGATGTCGCCGATGACCGGCACGCCATATCCATCCGCATGCGGCTTGATCGGGTGCGTGTTTAGCGGAACGCCCGGACTGACGACGACGCCCGCGTAACCGGTTAGGTCCGCCTCCAGCGGATCCCCGATGGCGCAGCGCCCGGCAAAAGGCTCGCGCGCCTCTATGCGGTCGTCCCATACCAGCACCTCGGCTCCTGCCGCCAGCAGCGCCTCGACCGTGGCCCGGCCGGAACGCGCCAGTCCGAGAACGGCGTACTTCTTGTCCTTCCAGGCGGATGAAGTGATCATCGCAGCTTGAGCGTCGCCAGCCCCATGAGTGCAAGCACGATCGCCACGATCCAGAACCGGATCACGACCTTGCTCTCCGACCAGCCAAGCTGCTCGAAATGATGATGGATCGGCGCCATGCGGAAGACCCGCTTGCCGGTCCGCTTGAACCAGAAGACCTGGATGATGACGCTCAGCGCCTCGAACACGAACAGCCCGCCGACCACCGCGAGAACGATTTCGTGATGTGTGGAGACCGCAACTGCCCCGAGTGCGCCGCCAAGCGCCAGAGACCCGGTATCACCCATGAAAACGGCAGCCGGAGGCGCATTGAACCAGAGAAACGCAAGCCCTGCCCCCATGATAGCGGCACAGAAGATCGCCAACTCACCCGCACCGGGAACATGCGGGATGCCGAGATAGCTCGAAAAATCGACACGCCCGACAAGGTAGGAAATGAGCGCGAATGTGCCTGCCGCGATAATGACCGGCATCGTCGCCAACCCATCCAGACCGTCAGTCAGATTGACCGCATTGCCCGCCCCCACGATCACGATGGCCGCGAAGACATAGTAGAACGGGCCCATTTCCAGGCCGAGATTATTGAAGAACGGGACGTACAGAAACGTGTTGATCTGGCTGACGGCGAGATAGCTCGCCACGCCCGCAACCGCGAATTCCATCAATAGCCGGACCCGGGCCGAAACCCCCTTGTGGCTCGACTTCGTCACCTTGTCGTAATCGTCGAGGAATCCGATCAGGCCGAAGCCTAGCGTCACCGCGAGCACGGCCCAGATGAACGGATTGCGCAGATCCATCCATATCAGAACGGCCAGCGACAGGCTGATCAGGATCATCAAGCCGCCCATTGTCGGCGTACCGCGCTTGGCCAGATGGCTCTGCGGGCCATCTTCGCGGATAGGCTGCCCTTTGCCCTGCCGCACCCGAAGCATATCGATGAAGCGCGGGCCGATGACGAGCCCGATGACGAGCGCGGTCATCAGCGTCGCCCCGGCGCGGAACGTCTGGTAGCGCACGAGGTTGAAGATGCCTTCGAAATTCAACCATTCGGCGAGGAGGTAAAGCAAATCGGCCTCTCGTCGCGCCTAGCGGGCGCGGATGAAATGATCCACGAGCCGGCCAAGACCGACCGAGTTGGAGCCCTTGACCAGCACGGCATCGCCAGCGACGACACCGAAGTCTTCGAGCAGCTCGATCGCCTCGTCGGCAGTTCGGCAGTGCGCCCACGCAATGGGCTTGCCAAGGACGGAACTCTCCGGTTTCCCCAGTTCGCGTGCGAGGGCGGACATCTCTTCGCCAACCAGAATGGCATAATCGACATCGGCAGCCAGCACCGGCTCGGACAGAGCGGCGTGAAACTGGGGACCGAAATCGCCCAGTTCCTTCATCGCGCCAAGCACGGCGATGCGGCGCCCCGACGGCGTCTGGCCTAGCTGCGCCAAAGTGGCGCGCATACTGGCCGGGTTGGCGTTGTAACTTTCGTCAATCAGCAGCGCTTTGCCGCCGGGCACATCAATGCCGTGACGCGCACCCCGCCCCTTCAGCCCACCCATCTCGGCAAGCGCCAAGCCGGCGGCCGCCATATCGCCGCCCGCAGCGCGTACAGCAGCCATCACGGCCAGCGAGTTCACGACCCAGTGATCGCCGGGTTCGGCAACGGTGTAACACAGCCGTCCTTCGGGGAATTCGCACGTCACGAGGCTGCCGCCGTTGGCGCTGGGAATGGCATCCAGCAAGCGAACGTCGGCAAAACGTGCCCTTCCGAAGCTGACGACCTTTGCGCCCGCGCGCAGGGCGGCCAGCTTGAGTTGTTCGTAATGTTCGGTGTCGGCCGGGATGACGGCCGTGCCGCCTGGCTCCAGACCTGCAAAGATCTCGGCCTTGGCTGCAGCGATCGCCTCCATGCTGCCGAGATTTTCGATATGTGCCGGGGCTATCGTGGTGATAACCGCTACATGCGGGCGAACCTGAGCAGTCAGCCCTTCGATCTCGCCAGCATGGTTCATGCCCATTTCGAAAATGCCGAAGCGGCTGCGCGCAGGCATACGCGTCAGGCTCAGCGGCACACCGACGTGGTTGTTGTAGCTGCGGGTAGAACGATGGGCCGCACCGCGGCTCGCGCGTTCGAGACTTGCGAAGATGGCTTCCTTCACGCCGGTCTTGCCGACCGATCCGGTCACGCCGATAATCTTCGCTTCCACACGGCTGCGCGCTGCACGGGCAAGCGCCTTCAGCGCTTCAGTCGTGTCATCGACCAGGATGTGGGGCCAGTCGATCGGGCGATCGACGATCGCGCCCGCAGCGCCGTTGGCGAAGGCTTTCTCAAGGAAGCGATGGCCATCCATCGCTTCGCCCCTGAGCGCGACGAACAGATCGCCATTGACCACGTCCCGGCTGTCCATTTCGACCCCGGCAACCTGAAAGTCATGGCTGGCCATACCACCTACAGCGTCGGCAATATCCTTTGCCGTCCACAGCGTCAGCGGTAGGCGGTCGCGCGGATCGGCAGGCCACTCAATATAGGCGGGATGTCGCAGGATTGCCGCGCTCATGCATCACCTCTGGCGATCTGCGCAGCGCACTCGCGCGCAACCTCGACATCGTCGAAAGGCAGGACCCGCATATTTTCTCCCGATCCGATGATCTGACCCGTTTCATGTCCCTTGCCGGCGATGAGGACGATATCGTCCGCACCTGCTTCGGCGATGGCTGCAAGGATGGCTTCGCGACGGTCGCCTATTTCGCGTGCCTGCGGCGCTCCCTCAAGCACCTGGCGGCGGATATCCGCAGGATCCTCACCGCGGGGGTTGTCGTCGGTCACGATTACGACGTGGCTTGCCTTGGCCGCCGCTTCACCCATGGGTGCCCGCTTTCCGTGATCCCGATCCCCGCCGGCGCCGAACACAGTGATGAGGCGGCCCGAAACATGCGGCTCGAGCGCCTGGATCGCCGCTTCGAGCGCATCGGCGGTATGAGCGTAATCGACATATACCGGCGCGCCCGACGGCGCGATGACCGCGCGTTCGAGCCTGCCACGCACGGGTTGCAGACGGGCAACGGCATCCCAAACCAACCCCGCATCGAGACCGGACGCGAGTGCAAGTCCTGCTGCGGTGAGCGCGTTGGAAACCTGATAAGCGCCGATCAGCGGGAGGTTGATCGTCCGGCTCTTACCCTCATGCTCAACGCTCAGCGATTGCCCAAGCTGGGTCGGTTCTCTTTTCGTGAGGCGGATCGTTTCGCCCTGCTCACCGACAGTCATTATTTTCAAACCGCGCGCCCCGGCATGCTTCACCACGCGGGCATTCCAGCCGCTATCGCCAGACCCCATCCACACGACTGCGGTCGCATCGTCCGCCACAACCTCGTCGAAGAGCCGCATCTTGGCGGCGAAATAGTCTTCCATATCCGCGTGGTAATCGAGATGATCGCGGCTGAAATTGGTGAAGCCCGCTGCTTCGACGGACACGCCCTCGTTGCGGAATTGCGAGAGACCATGGCTCGACGCTTCAAAAGCCACGTGTGTCACACCTTCACGCGCCAGGCCGCTCAAGTTCGACAGAAAGGTGACAATATCCGGCGTCGTCAGGCCAGTGGAGACGCTACCGTCGGGGGTGGTGACACCCAACGTACCGATGCTCGCGGCCCGTTCCCCTGCCATACGCCAGATCTGGCGAGTCATTTCGACAGTCGAGGTTTTGCCGTTCGTACCTGTTACCGCGACGATATGCTGCGGCACCGGGGTGAAGTACCGGGCCGCCAGCGCTGCAAAGGCACGGCGGGGGGTGTCGTCGGCAATGTGGATGGCACCATTCACGACAGCTTCGGGCCGAGCCACAATGGCGACCGCACCGCTTTCTATCGCTGCGGCAATGAAATCCTCGCCATTGACCTGCGCGCCTTGAAACGCACCGAAAACCGTTCCCGGGGCAACCTTGCGATTGTCGATCGCGAAACCCGTCACATTGACGTCGGCATCGCACGCGATCCCCGCAGCAGCACAGAGCTTGGACAGCTTCACTGGTTGGCCTCCGGGATAAGCGGCTTGATGTCGGAGATGTCGACATCGCGCGTATCGTCGGGGCGCACGCCAATGAGAGGTCCGATACGCGGCACCAGACGGCCCACGATCGGCGCGGCGTTCCATGCGGCGGTGCGCTGATAGGAGCTAGCGACCGTCCCGCGCGGTTCGTCGAGCATGGCGATGACCACGTAGCGCGGACGATCCATCGGGAACGCGGCCGCAAAGGTCGAAACCAGTGCAGTGCGACGATAGCCCGCCGAACCGCCCGGCTTTTCAGCCGAACCCGTTTTGCCGCCGACGCGGTAGCCGGGTGCATCCGCATTGCGTCCCGTGCCGTAGATCGAGATAGCGCGCAGCAACTGGCGCATGCGGCTGGACGTGGACGCCTTGAACACGCGGCGACCCTTCGGCGCCTCGCCCGGGCCCAGTTTCTTCAGCGTGGCCGGGCGCCAGATGCCGCCGTTGACCATTGCCGCATAGGCACTGGCCAGATGAAGGGGGGTCACAGCGATGCCATGCCCATATCCCACGGTCATCGACCGCAGACGTGGCCATTTCTCACCGGGCCAGATCGGAAAGCCCTTTGCCGGCAGTTCGATATAGGGCCGTTCGTTCATGCCCAGATCCATCATGTAACGACGCATCCGCTCCGGACCGAGCTCGTCGACGACGCGGGCCGTTACGGTGTTCGACGAATGGATCAGCGTTTCCACGACATTCAGGGTCGCGCCCATGTCGTGGCTGTCTTTGATGCGGAAGCGTCCCGCTTTGACCGGGGTTGCATCCCACCGTCGGCCAAGGTCACGGACCACGCCAGCGTCGATCGCCGCGGCGACCGACAGCGGCTTGAATGTCGATCCGAGTTCGTAGACCTGGTTTGTAACGCGGTTGAACATCAGCTTTTCGCCCCGCGCGTCGATCTTGTTGGGATCGAATTCGGGCAGCGATGCGAGTGCCAGCACCTCGCCGGTATTCACATCCAGAACGATGCCGGCGCCGCCTTGCGCCTGTACGAGCTTCATCCCGCGGCGCAGTTCATCTTCGAGTGCGCCCTGAACACGGGAATCGATCGACAGGGCGATGGGCGTGCCGCGCGTAGCCGGATCGGACAGATGTTTGTTGAAGACCTGTTCCATCCCCACGCGCCCGTCGCCGTCGGCGGCAACATAGCCGAGGACGTGAGCCGCCATCGATCCTTGCGGGTAATGGCGATCGGTTTCCGTCGGCATTTCGAGCGCCAGCTCGCCGATTTCCTGAACCCGGTTCGCCTCTTCGGGCAGCACGCGACGGCGAATGTAGCCCTGCTTGCCGGCTGCAAATTGCGCGGCGACGGCCTTTTCGTTCAGATCCGGGAAAATCGCCTTGAGTTTCGCAGCAACGACCGCCGGCTCGCGCACCAGCGGCGTACCGCCCTCGCCAAGCGCTTCGGGATTGAACCACAAAGCGTAAGCCGGAAATGCGCGCGCCAGCGGAATACCGTTGCGGTCCGTAATCTCGCCCCGCGGCGGAAGGAGCGCTTCTTCAAGCGACGTGCCTCTGAGGCCTTCATCCGACATGCCGAGATAAGCGATGCGGACCAGCGCAAGCATCGCGATGAAGGCGAACCCCAGAACGACCCACAAGACCCGCCAGCGCGCGAGTGTGAGCGATTGTTGGCGAATGGTGACAAGCTGGACCCGGCCGGAGGCCACCGCCATGCTGACTGCACCATGCCCGCTTTTCCCCGCGGCAATAGCGGGGCCAAAGCCGGAAAAGGCGTTCACTGGCTGACCTCCGCCACGGCGCCGATGCCAACCGCCGGGCTGGACAGGCGCTCGGCGAGCCCCCCGGCTGTTACGGCTGCCAGTTCGCGCCGGTCCGGACGATGGGCGGCGCTGTCCTCGTCATCGTCGATCCAGTCGGCGAAGAGGCTTTCCGATTCAGGTTCCGGTCGGTTCAAGGCCACGCGCACCGGAGAAGGCGCGTTGATACCGCGCGGAGTGCCCAAAGCCGCAAGCTGGCGTTCACTCTCGAGATATTGGTCGGCACGTGGAGCGGAATACCCGAACTCGACCGCGTTCCAATCCGACAACTGCTGCTGGCTGGCGCGGGTTTCGAATTCGGTTTCGAGCATAAGCTTGGCCTGCTGTGCGGCGATGATCTGGCGTTCGGCGAGGCGCACGTCGCTCTTCACGGCGTTCACCTTGAACGTCAACGCCAGTAGCAGGGCAAAACAAACGGCGAGAACAAGCGCCCAGCCGATCTGACGAATACGCGATCCACCGACCATCACGCGGCCTCCCGTGCGGACGTTGCGGTCCGCGTCGCAGCGCGCAGGACAGACGAACGGGCGCGCGGATTGCGTTCGATCTCGGCCTCACCCGGCTTGATGGCCTTGCTGACTTTCGAAAAAACCGGATCGTCCTGCGCTGCCAAAGGGACATGACGCGAGGCGCTCGGGGTTGAGGACGCCTCGCGCAGGAAGCGCTTGACGATCCGGTCTTCAAGGCTGTGGAAGCTGACCACCACGAGGCGGCCCCCTTCACGCAGCACGTGCTCGGCGGCGGACAGTGCTTGGGACAGTTCGTCCAACTCGCCGTTCACGTGAATTCTGATGGCTTGAAAAGTGCGGGTCGCCGGATCTTTCTTATCGTGCGGTTTGTGGCCCAGCGCCTTGCGTACGACACGCGCCAGTTCGCCGGTCGTTTCGAGCGGACGTGCGGCGACGATGGCGCGGGCAACCCGGCGGGACTGGCGTTCTTCTCCATATGTATAGAGAACATCGGCGATCGCCTTCTCGTCGGCACCGTTGAGAAAATCCGCCGCGCTCGCCCCTTCCTGGCTCATGCGCATGTCCAGCGGACCATCCGACGAGAAGGCAAATCCGCGATGCGCCTGGTCGAGCTGCATCGATGATACGCCAATATCCATCACCACACCGTCGACCCGCGCGATACCCGCCGCCGCCATGACGTCGACCATTTCGGAAAAGCGATGGGGATGCAGAACCAGACGGGGGGGATTTTCTTCCGCTTCGCTCCAGCCGCGGCCTGCGGCGATTGCGTCGGGATCCCGGTCGAACGCATGGACGATGGCACCGCGTTCCAGCAGCGCGCGCGTATAACCGCCCGCCCCGAAGGTCGCGTCGATCACGACGTCGCCCGGCTGCGGGTCAAGCGCTTCGATTACTTCGTCGAGAAGGACGGGGATGTGCGGCGCCCCGGTCACTTGCCAGCACCTTTGGCAGCGCCCTTATCCTTCGCATCGGCCAGAAAGCTTTCGCATGCCGCCTTGGCGCCGGCCCAGTCGTCGCCCATCTGGGCAAGCTCTTCCGGATTCCACAATGTGAAGAAGCGCCCGCCACCCTGGAAATAGAGGCCATCGTCGATGTTGCCGAGTGTGCGCAGGTGATCGGGCATGACGAAGCGACCGCTGTCGTCGAACGGCATTTCGATGAAGCCGAAGAGCTGGCTGGACCGGGTATCGCGATCGAATTCCTTGCCAAGCCGAACCGCAAGTTCTTCTTCGCGATCGAGCTGGGCCTCGAGCTCGGGCTTGCGCGACAGGCCGAAGCCGACGAGGCAGTTCCATGACGGATGCTTCATCAGGCACAGGACGCGCCCGTCGCTCGATTCCTTAACAGCCTTACGGAAAAGGGGGGGGAGCACGAAGCGGCCCTTGTCGCCCGCGGGCGAATAGGCCTGTCCGCTATACCCTCCGAAAGACACTGTCCCCAAACCCCAAATACGGTTTCGATTACCTCCCCATCAGGCCACACTTCCCCGTCCGCCCACACAGGTGGGCGAGGCGCCCGCCCCGTTGACCGAGCGCGAATAGACAGTGCTTGTCCGATGTGTGTTTGGTTTATCGCGGGCAGAGCCGGGATGGAAGGGAAAATTGCGGGATTTTACGGGATAAGCTCGTAAGGCATTGAATTACTTATATATAATTCGTTCGGGCAGAATTGATCTCATTACCGAGCGTCCCATTGGATATCAGCAAAAACACGGATTTGCGCGAGTCCATCGATGGACTCGCGTCATGATCCCGAATCTTTCCCGTAAAATCCCGTGGGATCAGTTCAGTGCATCGCCGATCAGGGTCGCCAGCAAGACTTGCCTTTGCGCTGAGGTCGCCGCCGTCTCTTCACTATCCAATATCGCTGCATCCGCCATCAATGTGACCCGCCCGTTCCCGACACTGCACCAAGCGAAAAGCCCCGCTTCCGAAATTGTGCATTTGCCATCTCCCGTCGCGACGAACTGGCCCGCAAGATTGACGGGATACTGATTGCCGGAAGCAGATATCAGGCGCTCCTCGCTTGGCTGGGCATCGTCGAAGCGCAGCTCGAGTCCCCAGCGGGTGAGGATGGGAGAAAGAAGCACCACATCTTGCGGTCGGCGACGATCGCCGAGCGCAAAATCGCTGTGACGTGTCAGAAGTGGATCGGCGAAAATCAGCAACCGACCTCCCGCGCGCACCCAATTGTCCAGTGCCACATTTTCGGACGGAGCAAGCGGTCGCGGTTGCGCCATAATTATGCGATCGAGCCCGTCGATCGCATCGGGCTCCACAGTGTCGAGCGGCTCGATGTCAAATCGCTGTTCGATAAGGTCGCGGACCCAGTCGCTGTGGTTTGAGCCATCGAGTATTGCCGCCATGTCGCCCTCGCCCCAATAGATCGGCAGGGTCGAGAACAGACCGACAGGGTGTTTGGGAGCAGCCTCTTCGCTGATCTTGCCTGTGGAACAGGCTGCAAGCAGCACCGCAAGCAATGTAAGAACACCTTTAGTTCTCGGCAGGCGAAGCATTGCTCTCAACCCGTGGCGGCGGCGTCAATACGGTATCTGGAACGGCCGTCGGCTCGACTGCGAGATCGGGAACCACACCGGCCTCTACCAACGGATCGTTCCGCGGAGCTGTCTGCGTCGGCTCGGTAGTAGGGGCAGCCTCGGGCACCGTCGTCGCATCCGTTTCGGCAGCGCGGTTTTGGATGATGCTAGCCAGCCCGACGAGCAGGATCATCATGACGATCCCGGTCGCGCCGATCTGCAGACGTTGCACCGTACGCTCGCGGCGCGCGTCTACGCCCCCGTTGATGTCGGGCAGCTCGCGCACCGATGGCTTGCGGCTCATGTCGAAAAATTGCGGCACGCGCATTAGCCTAGGCACCCCTGCCTGCCAGTCAATCGCCGGATTGCAACCAATCGAAAACCGACAACTTTTTGGACGCCAGCCATTCGGCATTGTAGAGCGTGGAGAGGTAGCGGAAGCCGGTATCGCACAATATCGTGGCCACCCGCGGATTTTCGCGCCCCTCTGCGACCAGTTGCTTGCCCAGGGCGATGGCGCCGGCAACGTTGATGCCGCTCGACAGACCGAGGCACAGCCCTTCTTCGCGCAGCAGGCGGGCCACCCATTCTAGACCTTCTTCATCCGAAACGCGGAACTGCGTATCGATCGGCGCGCCTTCCAGATTTCCGGTTATACGCCCCTGCCCGATCCCTTCGGCGACAGAGGACCCTTCAGCCTTGAGCTCGCCATTGGCGAAATAGTTGTACAGAGCTGCGCCGTGTGGGTCGGTCAGCGCGATGACGATGTGTTCGTCGAACTCTTTCAGGCCCATACCGACGCCGGCGATGGTCCCGCCGGTTCCTGCGGCACAGGTAAAGCCGTCGATCCGGCCTTCGAGTTGCTCCCACAGTTCCTTCGCCGTCGTTTCGATGTGCGCCTTGCGATTGGCGGTGTTGTCGAACTGGCCTGCCCAGATCGCACCGTCGATTTCCTCCGCCATCCGGCGCGACACGTGCTGGAAATGGTTGCAGTCGGCATATTTGGTCGGCGGCACGGTGACCAGTTCCGCCCCAAGCGCGCGGATCGTGTCCATCTTCTCGTGGCTCTGGTTGTCGGGCATCACGATGATGGTCCGATAGCCCAGCGCATTGGCCACCAGCGCGATACCGATGCCGGTATTGCCCGCGGTTCCTTCGACCACAGTGCCGCCCGGCTTAAGGTCTCCACGCGCTTCCGCATCGCGAATGATATACAGGGCAGCCCGGTCCTTCACGCTTGCGCCTGGATTGGCGAATTCGCATTTCCCGAAGATGTCGCAGCCGGCTTCCGCGCTCGGCCCTTCGAGGCGGACGAGCGGCGTGTTGCCGATGAGATCGAGCGTGTGCTCGCGTACTGGAATTGAAGTCATGTCTGGCGAGGTAGGCGCAGCCACCTTAACTCGCAAACAACATCAATCTTCAGGCGCGATAGTAACCTTCAATCCGTCGAGTTCCGGCGTGAACGGTATCTGGCAGGAAAGGCGCGATGTCGGGCTGCGATGATCGGTCGATTCCAGCAGATCGTCTTCGTCCTCGCTCATTTCCGGCAATTTGCCGGCAAAGGATTCGTCGACGTGAACATGGCAGGTTGCGCAGGAACAACAGCCACCACACAAGGCCAGGAGTTCGTCGAAACCGTTATCGCGGATCGCTTCCATCACGGTCAGGCCGTCGGATACGTCGATTTCGCTGGTCTCGCCTTCGCGTGTGGTGACGATCAGTTTCGGCATTTTACGTCTTTCCTCGGTTGCAAAGGGCCACTGGCCCAACCTATGCGTCGCGCTGCTATTCAATCGGGAAAGGGAAGGCAAGCACACTCGCCATGGGCCTGACCAACGCACAATTGCGCAAACATCTCGACGCTGTGGCCGCAGATGACGCCATCGTCGCCGCCGCAATCGAGCGGTGCGGCTATCCCGAAGAGCGCATTCGCTCCACGGGTTACCGCACGCTCCTGCGCACAATCGTAGGCCAGCAGGTGAGCGTCGCGTCCGCTGCAGCAGTCTGGAACAAGCTTGAGGCGGAACTTGGCGAGGACATGCTTCCACAGGATCTGCTGGCCCGCGACTTCGATACATTGCGCGCCTGCGGACTGTCCCGTCAGAAACAGGGCTACGCCCGCAGCCTGTGCGAATTGGTGGCGAGTGGAGAACTGGCCTTCGACAACCTGCCCGAAGACGATGAAGCGGCCATTGCCGAACTCACCAGGATCAAGGGTATTGGCCGCTGGTCGGCGGAAATATATTTGCTGTTTGCAGAAGGGCGTCAGGACATCTGGCCTGCAGGCGACCTGGCGGTGCAGGAGGCCGTCGGACGCATGCTCGAATTGCCGGCAAGACCGGGCGAGAGGGAAACGCGTGAGTTGGGGGAAAGATGGCGGCCCCATCGCGGCGCAATGGCCATCTTCACCTGGCACACATATAATAACGCCGCGCTTTAGACGCGCGTGAGGGAGAGACAGCATGGGTGATCGCAGGGCCATTTTCATCACTGGCGGTGGATCCGGAATCGGACGCGCAGTTGCCGTTTATTTCGGCCAGCGCGGCTGGTTTGTCGGCCTTGGCGATATCGACAAGGCGGGCATGCGCGAAACCGAAGAAATGATCGCAAACGGCTTCGTCTATTCGCACCCCCTCGATGTGCGTGACCGCTCCGCTTGGGACGAAGCGCTGGATGCATTTTGCGTGGCTGCCGGCGGGCGCATCGATGTGCTGTTCAACAATGCAGGCGTACCGCTGGGCGGATCGCTGACCGAAAACAGCGCCGAGGAAATCGAACGCACGCTCGACATCAATCTCAAGGGCGTTCTGTTCGGCGCACAGGCGGCCTATCCCTACCTCAAGCAGACTGCCCCCGGCTCGTGCCTGCTTAATACCGCGAGTGCAGCGGGCTTGTACGGAACACCCGGAGCAAGCGTCTATTCGGCGACCAAGTTCGGGGTTCGTGCCGTGACGGAAAGCCTGGATGGGGAATGGGCTGTGGATGGGATCAATGTCCGCTCTCTCATGCCCAGTTTCATCGACACCCCCCTGCTCGATCACAATCCCAATGCGCGATCGAACGAGGATATTCGCCAGCGGGTGACGGGTGCAGGGCTCGAAATCACACCGGTCGCGGATGTCGCTGCTGCGGCATGGGCCGCCATCCACGGCGACAAATTGCATACCGTCGTTGGCAAGACCGCTAAGACACTGGCGTTCGGCGCACGCTGGCTGCCTGGCCGGGTTCGCAAGCAGACGCGCGCGCTGACCAGGCCGATGGGCGAATAACGAAGGTCAGGCCAGCAGCGCGTCGATCTTGCGCGCCATTTTCACATCGCGCAGGCTCAACCCGCCTGCATCATGCGTCGTCAGTGTGATTTCGACCCGATTATAGACATTGAACCATTCGGGGTGGTGATCGCGCGTTTCGGCAATCATGGCCACCCGCGTCATGAACGAAAACGCTTCAGAGAAATCGGAGAATTCGAACTTGCGCTCGATCGCAGCGCCATCGCGGCACGACAACCACTTCGGCAGCGCCCTCAGCCAGCTATCGCGTTCTTCCTCGCTCAACTGTTCTACTGCCATAACGCACGAATCTCCTCTCGCTTGTCGCGTGGGCGCCTTTTGCCTATCGCTCCCGCCCATGCAAGCTCGCCTCGCCGCAAAGGACATTGCCTGCCGTCGGGGCGAAAGACTGCTTTTCCGCAAGCTCTCGATAGACTGCGTCGCCGGCGATGCCGTGCATGTTATGGGGCCTAACGGCGTCGGCAAGTCCAGCTTGATCCGGATCCTTGCCGGCTTGCTCCGTCCCTATGCAGGGGATGTACAGCATGACGGCGGAAGGGGCCTGGTCGATGAACGGTTGGCACTCGACGCCAATCTGCCGCTGGGCAAGGCCCTGGCTTTTTGGGAACGACTGGATGGTAATGCCGATATGGGACGCGCGGGCGACCTTCTCCAGCTCGCGCCGCTACTGGACATTCCGGTTCGATATCTCTCGACCGGGCAGAAAAAGCGCGCCGCCCTTGCCCGCCTGATCAACTCCAATTGCCCGATCTGGCTACTGGACGAACCGCTGAACGGGCTGGACCATCATGCGCAAACGGTTTTCGAAGCTCTGATAGATCAGCATTGCCGCGCCGGTGGGATCGCCATTGCCGCATCGCACCAGCCAATAGCGCTACCCGCGCCGCAAGCCGTCGCTCTGGCGGACTTTGCCGCATGATCGCTGCGCTGCTCAGACGGGATCTGGCCACCTTGCTTCCGGGCGGACGCGGCGGCAGCGGGCTGCTACCGCTGCTGTTCTTTCTTGCCGTCGCCATGCTGTATCCCTTTGCCGTCGGCCCCGACGCGCAATTGCTCGCACGGACCGGCGGAGGCATAATCTGGATCGCAGCGCTCCTCGCCGCGATCCTGCCGCTGGAAAAGCTGGTGAGCGGCGATCTCGACGCCGGGATATTCGATCAGCTGCGTCTGCGCGGTATCAGCGAAGAAACGGCCATGGCCGTCAGATTGCTCGCACACTGGCTGGCCTTTGCGCCGCTCCTTCTGCTCGCAACCTTACCGGCAGCCGCTTTGCTTGGCCTTGATGGCAAGACCACACAGACCGTGCTCCTCGGCCTGGTAGCAGGCACGCCCGGACTGGCTGCGGTTGGCCTTATCGTCGCAGCGCTTACCGCAAGCATGCGCGGCGGCGCGGCGCTGGCAGGATTGATGGTCATCCCCCTGGCGGTGCCGATCCTCATTTTCGGCGCTGGCGCCATCGCACGCCACGATCCCGGTGGTCTATTGTTCGCCGGAGCGATCAGTCTGGGGTTGTGCGCTGTCGCACCCTTCGGCGCCGGGGCTGCGCTGAAGGCAGCCCGCGAAACCTAATATGGCGGCTTGTGCAGTCCCTTGGGACTTTCGGTAAAGATTTCCACACCATCGTCGGTGACTGCGATGGAATGTTCGAACTGCGCCGATAGCGACTTGTCGCGCGTCACTGCAGTCCAGCCGTCGCGCAGGATCTTGGCGTGTGGTCGGCCCGCATTGATCATCGGTTCGATAGTGAAGAACATGCCGGGTTTCAGTTCCGGCCCCGTTCCGGCGCGCGCCGCATGGATCACCTCCGGCGCATCATGGAACAACCGACCAAGGCCGTGACCGCAGAACTCCTGCACGACGCCATAACGGAACTGGCGCGCATGTTCCTCGATTGCCGCCCCGATATCGCCAAGGCGTGCGCCCGGTTTCGACGCAGCATCGATCCCCAACATCAGGCATTCATAGGTCACATCGACCAGCTTGCGCGCCTTGAGCGAAGGTTCGCCGGCAAAATACATCCGGCTTGTATCGCCATGCCAGCCATCCAGCAGCGGCGTGACGTCGATATTGACGATGTCGCCGTCCTTGAGAGCCTTGTCGGACGGTATGCCATGACAGATCACATGATTGATCGACGTGCAGCAGCTATGCGCATAACCGCGATAACCCATGGTTGCAGGCACAGCACCTGCATCCAGCATCATGGTGCGCGCCTTGTCGTCTATCTCGCCGGTCGTCACACCTGGCTGGACGAAAGTGGTCAGCTCGTCGAGGATTTCCGCCGCAAGACGCCCTGCCTTGCGCATGCCTTCATACCCGTCCGGGCCATGCAGCTTGATTGTCCCATCGCGATAGACGGTCTCGTCCGCCTCGATTACCTGATATTCCGTCATGCCATGCACATAGTGTGTTTGGGCCGGAATTGCGAGATGCCTATCGGCGAACGCTGAACGCACCCGCATATGCAGGCTTCACCGCATCGATCACGCTGGCTGTCACATCGAAATCCAGCTCATAGGCGCCTTCTGCATAGGGTCCGGCAACATACGGGCCGAAATAAATCCCGATCCGATCGAAGGTGTTGCCATTTGACGATCCGACCAGCACCGTGGCTTCGTCGAGCCCGGGGCAATTATCGAACATGCTGTCGCTATCGGGTTGGACCGCCGTGCCTCGCCGCTTTTCCCGCTCCTTGTTGAGCGCATCGCAAAGCCGCGCGCCAAGCCCCTGCTCCAGGGCAACCGGCGAATTGAACATTTCGACCCCGGCAAGAGACGCCTTGGCCTGCTTGTCCCATACCAGTGACTGCTTGCCATACATACCGTGCGCGCCGCCGGTATAATCGGAATAGTCGGCCGACAGACTGAGGAAATCGGGCAGGCTGGCGACGACCTTCCATTCCTTGGCGAAGCTGCGGCTACGGCAACCACCGCAATCGCCGTCACCGGCGAGTTCGGTCAGCGTTGCATCCCATTCGGCGCGGTCTTCCTTCTCGCGCTGATCACGCTCTGCCCCCAACTGCTTTGCGAGTTCTGGAATGGCGCTTACTGCAGCGGGCCATTTGTAGGAAAACTCCCAGGTTCCGCCATCTTTCTCGGCGGTTTTCGCGATGTTGACCGCTTCCGCCTTGGTGCTTGAACTGGCCGAAGCACTCGCCTGCGCGGACGGAATCGACGTCCCCGTCTTGTCGGCGTACTCGGCTCCGTCGGAGCAGGCTGCACTCGACAGGGCGAGGGAAATCAGGAACAGGGGCGCGCGCATCACGGTTTCCTTTGCGACAACGATAGTCAGGGGTACGTCTAGAATATGGCCGACAAGCAAACGCTTATCCAGCCCGACCAGGGACAGGAAGCGATTTCCATTCATCTCGTCAACCGCGACGGATACTCGGACTGGCGCAAAAAACTTTCGACCAGCCAACGCGCGGCTCTGGAAGGCCAGAAATTCGACGGGAGCGGCTATCAGGTCGGCATCGTACCGGATGGTAACGGCTGGTTCGCCGTCGGCGGGGTTGCTGATCCGAAGGAACTTTCCAGCTGGTGCATGGCCAAGCTCGCGGAAAACCTTCCCGAAGGTACTTATCGCAGGGCTGAAGGCGAACCGGGCCCCGCCCTGCATGGATGGCAGACGGCGCAGCATATATTCGATCGTTACAAGAAACCCGAACGGCCTACGGGCCCCCGGGTGCTCCTGACCAAAGACGTGAAAGCGATCGATAGCGCCGTCGCAGAAGCGCAGGCCGTGTGCCTGGTGCGCGATCTGGTCAATACGCCGGCAGAAGACATGGGGCCGGCAGCGCTTGAAGAGCAATGCGAAAAGCTGGCGAAGCAGCATTCCGCCAAATTGAGCGTCACTAAGGGCGATGCACTCGAACAGGAGTATCCCATGGTCCATGCCGTGGGACGCGCCGCCGCGCGCCATCATGCACCGCGTATCATGCATCTTACATGGGGCAAGGAAAGCGATCCGGTCCTGGCCATCGTCGGAAAGGGCGTGTGTTTCGACAGCGGCGGCCTAGATGTAAAAAGCTCCACCGGCATGCTCCTCATGAAAAAGGATATGGGCGGCGCCGCGCACGCTATCGCGTTGGCAGGCCTCGTTATGAATGCAGGTCTTCCTGTCCGTTTGCACCTGCTTGTCCCAGCAGTCGAAAATGCCATAAGTTCCAACAGCTTCCGGCCTGGAGATGTTCTCAAGAGCCGCAAGGGACTGACTGTCGAAATCGGCAATACAGACGCCGAAGGCCGGCTCATCCTGGGCGACGCGCTGCAGCGGGCAAGCGAAGAGAAGCCCGACCTTATTATCGATTTCGCTACGCTCACAGGCGCTGCGCGGGTGGCGCTCGGGCCTGAATATCCAGCGCTCATGACGCGCAGGGATGCAACCGCGGAAGCGCTGATCGCTGCAGGCAAGGCTCATGACGACGAACCCTGGCGCCTGCCCCTTCCCGATGCCTATCGTGAATGGCTGGTCTCGGAAATTGCGGACACCAACAATGCCCACGGCAATGCCTTTGCAGGGGCGAGTGTCGCGGGCCTGTTTCTCGACAAGTTCGTCGGCGAAGGGATCGACTGGGCGCATTTCGATACCTTTGCTTGGCGCCCGCAAGCAAAACCGGGACGTCCGAAGGGCGGTGATGCCTATGGGTTGAGGGCAGCATGGCACATGTTGCAGGCGCGTTTCGGTGGAGGCTGAGGCTCGCCGCCTTGCCTGAAGTGAGCCGCGGCGTTAAGCGCGCGCAACGTTCATTTCCGGATTCTGCCCTCAGCGTGACTGCTCAAGCCAGCTACTCTCTTCCCGAAGGTATCGTCGGACTTACCGGTCCGGTGGAAAAGCCCGCGCCCGGCACTCTGCCGTTGCGCGGCGATCTCGCGCATATTGCCTTGGCGAAACATTATCTGGCCGCCCATTATGTCATCCCCCAGCTCCGCAATATCGGAGATACGCCTGCAACGCTGATGCTCGCCATGCGCGACGATGCCGAAGTGGGCGCTACACTGGATGCCGGACAGGAAGTCGAGGTGCTGGACTGCGCGGGCGACTGGGCGTGGGTGGCGTGCGGGCCGGAAGGGCCGAGCGGATATATCCGGCTGGGCATGCTGGCTGCGAGCGAGTGACGCATAAAATCTTCATCGACGGGGCTGCAGGCACGACTGGCCTGGAGATTGCCGACCGGCTGGCCGAGCGCAGCGAGTTCGAGCTGCTGAGGCTGGACGATGCGAAGCGCAAGGACCCTGCCGCGCGGCGCGAAGCGCTGAACGAGGCGGATATCGCCATCCTGTGCCTGCCCGACGATGCGGCGCGCGAAGCGGTTGAAATGATTGACACTTCCGGCGGCACGAGAGTGATCGACGCATCCAGCGCGCACCGCACGAGCGAGGGCTGGTGCTATGGTTTTCCCGAGCTGATCGGTAGCGAGCGGGTGGCCGATGCGCGGCGGGTGAGCAACCCCGGATGCTACCCCACAGGCTTCCTCGCGCTGGTCGCGCCGCTGGTGCGGGCGGGGCTGTTGCCAGCCGACTGGCCGTACACGGTCAACGCCGTGAGCGGATATTCCGGCGGCGGAAGCATGCTAATCAAACGTATGATCGAGGAGCCGAACATAGCGTTTCGGACATATGCGCTCGATCTGGCGCACAAACACCTGCCGGAAATGCAGGCGCATGCCAAACTGGAACACCCCGTGCTGTTCGCACCGTCGGTCGTCCCGGCCTATCGCGGCATGATCGTCGAAGTTCCGCTGCATCTCGGCGCTATGGACGGCGAGCGGCATGCGGACGACCTGCGAACGGCCCTAGCCGAATTCTACGCGGGATCGGACGTCGTCGCCGTTCATGATGCCACCCCGGTGAGCGAGCTCCTGCTCGACACCGATGCCGCACCGTCCGACGGGCTGGAACTGTTCGTGTTCGGAAACGAAGGCGGATGGAATGCGCGACTGATCGCCCGGCTCGACAATCTGGGCAAAGGCGCGAGCGGTGCAGCCGTGCAGAACCTCAACCTGATGTGCGGCCTGCCCGAGACCGCCGGCCTCATCCTGCCCAAAAATTAGGCAAGTCGTGACTGCCGTGTAAGCAGCACTCTGCGATCCTATCGAGGCAGTTGCGCCGATTGCGCACCAATCATCGCAAAAATTGCGCCAACTCAGTTTGGCGCGCATCGATTCTTCGGTTAGGCCCCTCCGCCAAGGCCTTGGCACGATTCTTGGAAAGAAACGCGCGAAGGGTGGAGCGACACCATTCCTCAGGGGTTCGGAGACGACGTGAAAAAGATCGAAGCGATCATCAAGCCATTCAAGCTCGACGAGGTGAAGGAAGCCCTGCACGAAATCGGCGTGTCGGGAATCACCGTGACCGAGGCTAAAGGCTTCGGGCGGCAGAAAGGCCATACCGAGCTGTATCGCGGCGCCGAATACGTCGTCGATTTCCTACCCAAGGTGAAGCTGGAGGTCGTGGTGGCAGACGGCATCGCGGACCGCACGGTGGAAGCCATCGCCGCCGCCGCCCAGACGGGCCGCATCGGGGATGGCAAGATTTTCATTTCGTCGATCGAAGGCGCCCTGCGCATCCGCACAGGCGAGCGCGACGACGACGCAATCTGAGTTAGCGCGGGAAAACCCGCAGGAATTTTCAGTTCAAACGGAGGCAATACCAATGGCAAGTGCAAGCGACGTCCTGAAACAAATCAAGGACGAAAGCATCGAGTGGGTCGATCTGCGCTTCACCGATCCCAAGGGCAAGTGGCAGCACCTGACGATGGTGGCCGGGATCCTGACCGAAGACGAACTCGATGACGGCCTGATGTTCGACGGATCGTCGATCGCCGGCTGGAAGGTCATCAACGAAAGCGACATGATCCTGAAGCCCGACCTGGAACGGGTCTATATCGATCCGTTCAGCGCCGAGCCGATGATGATCCTGTTCTGCGACATCGTCGAACCTTCGACGGGCGAATGGTATGCGCGCGACCCGCGCACGACCGCCAAGCGCGCCGAAGCCTTCCTGAAGTCGACGGGCATCGGCGACACGATCTATGTCGGTCCCGAAGCCGAATTCTTCATGTTCGACGATGTGCGTTTCGAAGACGGTTATGCCGGTTCGGGATACGCGATCGACGACATCGAACTGCCGACCAACAGCGGCAAGGAATACGAAAGCGGCAACATGGCGCACCGCCCCCGCGCCAAGGGCGGATATTTCCCTGTCGCCCCTGTCGACAGCGCCGTCGACATCCGCGGCGAAATGGTTTCGACCATGATCGAAATGGGATTGAACTGCGACAAGCACCACCACGAAGTGGCCGCGGCGCAGCACGAACTGGGCCTGACCTTCGGCACGCTGGTCGAAACCGCCGACAACATGCAGATCTACAAGTATGTCGTGCATCAGGTGGCCCACATCTACGGCAAGACCGCGACCTTCATGCCCAAGCCGATCAAGGCGGATAACGGCAGCGGCATGCACACGCATATGTCGATCTGGGACGACGGCAAGCCGACCTTCGCCGGCAACCAGTACGGCGGCCTGAGCGAGAACTGCCTCTATTACATCGGCGGTGTCATCAAACATGCCAAGGCCCTGAACGCCTTCACCAACCCGACGACCAACAGCTACAAGCGGCTGGTCCCCGGCTTCGAGGCACCGGTTCTGCTGGCCTATTCGGCGCGCAACCGTTCCGCTTCGTGCCGCATCCCCTACGGTGCGGGCGACAAGGCGAAGCGCGTGGAATTCCGTTTCCCCGACGCCATGGCCAACCCCTACCTTGCCTATGCCGCCTTGCTGATGGCCGGTCTCGACGGGATCCAGAACAAGATCCACCCGGGCGAAGCCATGGACAAGAACCTGTACGACCTGCCGCCGGCAGAGCTGGCCGAGGTCCCGACGGTTTGCGGATCGCTGCGCGAAGCACTGGAAGCACTGGAAGCCGATCACGAGTTCCTGCTGAAGGGCGACGTCTTCACCAAGGACCAGATCGAGGCCTATACCGAACTGAAATGGGAAGAAGTCCTGCGCGTCGACACGACGCCCTGCCCCGCCGAATTCGACATGTATTACAGCGCCTGATCGGCCCTGTTATTTCACCGAGGAAAGGCCGTCCGGGCGACCGAGCGGCCTTTTTCGCGCGCCCGGTGAAAAACCATTTTCCTACACGCCCATTCGATGCCTAATCAGGTTGCCTCGTTTTCATGGAGGCCCTGATGAACCGCAAACCCCTGTTCGACATCGTGAGAAACCTGCTTGGCCGAGGCCTGCGCCAATCGGAGGTCGACACGCTGGACAAGGCGATCGACACGATGACCGGCGTGGCCGGGGCATCGCGTGAGGTCAGCCCGGCAGGCATACGCCTGATTCAGGAGTTCGAAGGCTGTGCGCGCGTGCGGGGCGACGGCATGGTCGAGGCCTATCCCGATCCCGGCAGCGGCGGCGATCCGTGGACGATCGGATGGGGGGCAACGGGATCCGATATCGGCCCCGGCACGGTGTGGACCCGGGAGGAATGCGACCGGCGCCTTGCTGCCGATATCGAGCGCCATGCCCGCGATGTGGTGCAGGCCATTGGCGATGCGCCGACCAGCCAGGCGCAATTCGATGCGCTGG
The DNA here is from genome assembly GCF_019711555.1 of Qipengyuania pacifica. Lineage (NCBI taxonomy): Bacteria > Pseudomonadati > Pseudomonadota > Alphaproteobacteria > Sphingomonadales > Erythrobacteraceae > Qipengyuania > Qipengyuania pacifica. Next base: position 596,796 of record NZ_JAIGNQ010000002.1, read on the forward strand.
TGAGCTTCCATTACAACACCGGCGCGATTGCCCGTTCGACACTGCTCAAACGGCACCTGGCGGGCGATCATGCAGACGCGGCTAAAGAATTCCACCGCTGGGTTTACGCGGCCGGGCGAGTGCTGAAAGGCCTGATCCGCCGCCGGCGCGCCGAGGCTGCGCTTTATGGGGCAGCTTGAAAACCGCAGAGTTCTGCCAATTCTTGCGCGTAGGTTAACCGGAACCGGAAGCCTCCATCCCCCGTTAGCCCGGCAAAGGAGTTCTAATGATGCGTATCCTGTTAGCAGGAGCAGCCGCGATCGCCTTGGTGGCAAGTGGCGCCTATGCCCAACCGGGCAAGAACGGAGACAATGGCAACGGCCCGGGTAACGGCAAGGGCAATATTGCCGCCAAGGTCGAGCGTGGTCCGCCGGATCGTGGCCCCAAGCGTACCGGCAACGGCAACAGGGATGCCAGGCCTGATAAACGCATGGCCCAGCAGCCCGAAAGACGAGATGCCCGCCAGAATGTCCCCCGTGAAATCGAACGCCGGATCAGTCAGCGACCTCAAGAGCGCGCTGTCGAACGTCGGGTGGACCGGCGCGATGACCGCAGGGACCTGTCGCAGCGGGCCGAGCGTCGCATCGAGCGATCCGTCGAACGACGCGTGGACCGAAGGGACGGACGCCGCGATGTCCGGCGGGGCGATCGCAACCTTATCAGTTATGTCGATCGCGTGCGGTACGACCAAGACCGGACCTTCCTCGTGCGCGACAGGGACCGGCGAGCGATCGCCGGCTGTCCGCCGGGTCTGGCGAAGAAGTACAATGGCTGCATGCCGCCGGGACAGGCCAAGAAGCGGTACGAAAATTACCGCACCTGGAACGGGTACGATTATCGACCCCGCCTGTTCGGCCTGAAGAATTACAGTTCGGGCCGCTATTATTACGACGACGGCTATCTTCTGCGTCCAGCGAGCGATGGCGGAATAGCTGGATACATCCCCCTGCTCGGAGGAGCGCTGGCAATCGGCAATCAGTGGCCGTCGAGCTATTCGAGTCATTCGGTGCCCGACTATTACGTCGATTATTACGATCTGGGGCCGAGAGATACCTACCGCTATGCCGACAACGTCATTTACCGGGTGAACCCGAGCGATTCAGCGATCCAGTCGGTGGTTGCCCTGCTGACCGGTGACGATTTCTCCATCGGTGAGCCGATGCCAGCGGGTTATGACGTCTATAACGTGCCCTACCCGTATCGGGATCGGTACGCCGACAGTGACGACGCGTGGTATCGATATTCGGATGGCTATGTCTATCAGATCGACCCGCAGACCCAGTTGATTTCCGCCGCCATCGACCTGCTGGTCTGAAGGAACAGAACATGACCGACGCATGGAAAAGCGGCCTTGCCGCAATCGCTCTCTTCTCCCTTCCCCTGGTTGCAGCATGCAGCGATACGGAAGAACATACTGCACAAGGCGCCACGCGGGACGATGGAACCCTTACGCTGGCAGCCGCCCTGGGGGCCGAGAAGGATCTCGATATCGTGCGCGAGGCGATGGACGAATCCGAACTGTCCGGCGTGCTCGACGGCCCGGCCAGCTACACAATTCTGGCACCCGACGACGCGGCATTCGAAGCGTTGGGCGAGGAAGGCGAAACGCTGCTCGAAGACGAGCAACGCCCGGTTCTGGTGGCGCTATTGCGCGACCATCTGCTGCCCGGCCATATGACGCCGGAATCGATTGCGGAAGCCATTGACCGCAAGGGCGGCCCGGTGACGATGGCCACGCTCGGCGAGACGGATGTCATCTTCTCCCGGGAAGGCGACGGCATCAAGGCGGAGCTGGAAGATGGCGGCAGCGCCAATTTCGCCGGGACGGCGACCGCCACCAACAACGGTGTCGTCATACCGATCAGCCAGGTGCTGATGCCGCCGAAGGACTGACCGCGCGGGTCAGTAATCGCGGCTGATTTCGGCGACGACGCTTTCGCGCCCGACCGTCGACACGGCAGCGAGTAGCGACAGCCAGCTGGTCACACGGAATTCCACTTCCGTAGCGCTGTAGCCGCGTCCATCCGTGATGATTTCCGCGTAGAAGCGGCGCCCGAAATTCTTGCCCAATGCGACGCCCGTGCCGCGGCCCAGTGCGGGATCGGCGCTTACGATACGCAGGCGATCGAGCCCGATCGCCGAGCGCAACTGGTTGATCGGGTCCATGCCGCCCCCGCCGCGCAGACTGGCCACGGCCGCGCCAAGCTGCAGAGCGTCGGTCGCCGAGAGGCTGGTGACCGAACCACCGAAGAGCAGGCGGGCCAGCAGTTCCTCTTCCGGCAGGGAGGGGTTGGACGTGAAGGTGATTTCGGGCTGCGTCGCGCTGCCCCGGACGTTCGCTTCGACGTTCAGGCCATCCCGGTCCGTTTCCGCACGAATGTCGAGCAGGGGATCGATCGGCGCGTCCACATCGAATTCGATCTCGCCGCGGGTCAGTTCGAAGCGGGTTCCGGCAAAGGTGTAGTTGCCGCGAACCACTTCCGCCCGCCCGCCGATGCGCGGATCGGACGTATTGCCGCGCAGGACGATGTCCGCAGCCCATTCGCTGTCCAGTCCCATGCCATCGACATCGATCCGGCTGCTCGCCTTGGCATTGATGAGGTATTGCCAGGGCCGGCCGGCCGCCACCTGCGGATCGCGGTTGGCGGGCGTATTGATTTCGCGCGTGGCGATTTGCGGGACACGCAGATCGTCGGCCGCCGTGCCCAGCGTCCAGCTGGCCCGGTTGACGCGGACCTTGCCTGCAATCGTCCCGCCGAGCCCGTCCGATACGATCCGCAGCGGTCCGGTGACCGTGGCGCTGAGGCCGCCCGTATCGAGCAGGCGCGCATTCTTGGCCGAGGCGCGCAGATCGATGATCGGCCCGCGGATTTCCAGTACCCTGCCCTGAACCGTCTCGCCCAAAGTCCGCAGATCGACGATGCCGCTGCCGCTGACGCTGCCGCCGTTGACCGCCGTACCGGCAAAGCGCGTAAGCTGGAGGCGCGACCCCTGGAACCGGCCGCGCATGGCAATATCGCGAATGTCGGTGCCCGACAGCGAACTGCGCAATTGCAGGCTGTCGCCCGAGATGGAGCCGCGCACCGTGGGATCGCGCAACGTGCCGGTTGCATTTGCGGCGATGGCGATGGGGCCGGTTATGTCGAACGTATCTAGAGCGGCGAGCCGCCACAGGCTTTCCGCAGCACCGCGATAGCGTAGCTGGCCCGACAGGCGGCCTGCCCGCAGCCGTTCGGTGAGGATACCCTGCTGCGGCAGGCCGGTGATCCGCGCCTGCACACGCCCGCGCTGGATATCCTCGTTCTGCAACAGGGCACGCGCCTGAAGATCGCTCTCGGTCAGTTCCGCCACCAGCGAGACGTTTACCGGGCGCGACGTCAGCACGAGGCCGGAGCGCGTCAGCCCTTCGATCTTCACCTTGGCTTCGCCCACCGGCACCATGTCGGCACCGGTGCGATAATGGACCGTGCCCGAAATCGTCCCGCCAAGGCCGGTATCGGCTTTCGCGACATCGATCAGGGAGAGCGGCATGCGGGCGAGCTTGAAATCGAAATCGAGATCCCTGCCGCCGAAATCGCCGGACACGATCATCCCGCCATCGCCATAGGAGAATTGCGTCGGCGCGAGGCGCCAGCCCCCGCCGTCCAGACTTGTGAGCACGGCGCGGCGCGGCATGGAAATGCGGCGACCGGCAAACCGACCCTGTGCGGCGAGCGCGATGCGATCGGGCCGGATGGTCGCATTCGCATCCAGCACGAAGCGCCCGCTGCGCCTGCCCGAGAGCGAGGCATCCACCCGCCCGACGCCGTTCTCGACCTCGCCGCGGGCTGCAAGCTGGGAAATGAACAGCGTGCCGTAAGACAATCCGGCTGCCGTGCCTGAGCCGGAAAAGCTCGTGTTGCCATCGCGAATGAGACCCGTCGCATCGATATCCGCCCGGGTGATGCGCAAGGGCGTATCGCCGCCAAAACGCGCATTGCGGGCTCGCAGGTCGACCTTGAGGCCCTGTCCGCCGCCGCGCGGCGTCAGCGCCACGGTCCCGTCGAGGCCGCCACCGGCGAAAGCGAGCGTGCCGTCCGCGCCGCCATCCACCAGCGCAATGGCGCCGGTGACACTGGTGTCGGACACGCGCATGGTCTCGATCGCGATGCGGGTCGGACCGCCGGACGGTGCGATAAGGCCAAGCTGGCCGGCAAAGGGTCCGAGCACCGAATTGCCTTCGGTATCAATGGCGAAGCCCTCGTCTGACGGAGCGATCGCCACGCGGACATTGTCGAGTCCGGTCGCAGGCCGTGCGAAAACCAGAGCGGCGCTCGGCCCGGCGTCGGTGAGGCTGGCTTCTACGGTGAAGGAGCCGAAATCGGTATGCGTGCCCTCCCCTGCAAGCTGGGTAGTCCCGTCGCGAACGCTGCCGTCGAGCGCCATCTGCACCTTGCTTGCATCGATACGCAGACGGTTGAAATCGAGCGGGGCATTGCCGCCCAACGCAACCCCGCCGCGCACGCGAATGGGTGTGCCCGCGAGGTTGGCCAGCGTCGCGTTGGTAACAGGGGCAATGCGCGCATCGAGATCGGCCGAGAGCCGCCACGGTGATTGCGGTGCGAGGGCAAGCTGGATGACCGCGGTCCCGTTCAACGTGCCTACGTTGTCGAGCGCCAGCCGTTCTGCGCGGATCGGCCCGCGGATCTGGTATCGTCCCGCGGACAGATCACCGCGAAGAGCCAGATTGGCCGAGGTGCCGGGGAACACAAGACGCAGATCGTCCGACAGAAGGGTCGACCCGCTCAGCACAAGCGTGCCGCGCCCGGTGCCGTTCACCAGGCGCGGATCGAGCATGGCATTGCCGCTCGTCACCCGCGAAACCGCAAGCCCCAGGGGCAGCGTCCACCGTGTGCCATCGTACCGGGCAGTGCCCTGCTGCCGGAGGCCAGCCAACTTCGTACCGCCGATGTCGACTTCGCCCACCGTCAGATCGTGGCGGATCGCGAGATCCGAAAAGGCCCCGTCGACCGTCGCATCGATCCGCCCGTTGCGCAGGCCGATACCTTCGCCGAGCAGGTTCGGGTCGCGCACGGAAGCGGCGAGTTCGATATTTTCTGCCCTGTTGTCCGCAAGGTCGAGCAGGCCATTGGCATCCAGGATCAATCCACGCCCGGCCATCATCACACGGCCATCGAAGCGGCGCTGGTCTATCGCGATGTCCGCTTTAAGTGCGACATCATCGCCCAGCGCACGCGCGGGGATACCGCTGAGGAAATCCGACGGATCGAACTTTCCAAGGAGGCCCAGACGTCCCGATGCATTGGTAATCCGCATTGCGGCGATGCGAGCGTCCTCGCTACGGACCAGCAGGCTGCCGGACCATTGCGACCATGTGCCATCCCCGCGAATGCGTGCGGTGTAGGGGGCATCGAGACCGGCCATGGCTGTGATCGGACCATTTGCCGATGCATCGACATCCAGGGACAGGTCGAAGGTATCGCCGTCCGGTTCGGCATCCAGCAGCAGCGCGAGCCGGTCCCGTTCGCCCAGACGGCCGTCGATATCGACCATGAGGCGACTGTCGGTGACATTGGCACTGCCGGTGATATCGACGCGCTGCGGACGGTTGCCGGCGATACCGGGAGCAAGGGTCAGATTGTCTATTTCGAGCCGGTCGATCGAGATATCGAACCCGGGGAGTACGGGATTGTCTTCTTCGCTTGGCAAGAATTCCGGAGTGCGCGCGAGAGTAGCCCGGCGAGCGGCGAAGCTGTCGATTTCCAGCCGGTTGGAAAGCCAGCCCCCCGGATTCCAGTCGATTTCGGCGCGAGGTATGGTGAGAAAGACGCCTTTGGGATCGGACAGGCGCACATCGTGAAGGACCGCCGCCCCGTAGAGATTACCCTCTATTCGTCCGATCCGGATGTTGAGGCCGTTGGGGAAAGTGCGTTCCGCAATGCGGCTGGCGATGAAGCGTTCACCAAGCGGCGTATTGAGAACGACAAGCGCCCCAACGATCAGAAGTACGAAAGCGGCCGCAATGCCGAGCAGCCACTTGCCAACGCGCCCAACGCGAAGGCGCCGCCGGGCCGGACGTTCCTCGATGTCAGCGGCCGGTTGATCGGTGGCCATCAGAAAGCCTGACCCAGCGAAATGTAGACCCCAACGGGCGAATCTTCTGGTTCTGGGTTTAGCGGAATGCCCACATCGAGCCGGATCGGGCCGAAACCGGTGGTGTATCGCACACCTACACCGGCGCCGAACTTGATGAAGCGGAAGTCGGGCACTGTGTCGATCGAGACGCTACCGGCATCGATGAAGGGCACGACGGAGAGCGCGCCGTCGAACAGACCGGTGCCGACACGCGCTTCCAGGGATGCTTCGACGAGGCTGCGCCCGCCCGTCGGTTCGAGCAGATCGTTCTTCGGTCCGATCGCCTGGAAACCATAGCCACGGACAGAACCGCCGCCACCTGCGTAAAGCCTGCGTGACGGTGCGATGCCAGCCAGTTCGGCACCCTGAATGCTGGCAAATCTTGCGCGAGCGGCGATCACCGTCCTCTGGCCTACGGACTGATAGAAGGACGCGTCCGCCTGATTCCTCAGATAATAATATTGCTGGCCGCCCGTGCGGGAGGTTTCCGGACCGAGGAATCCGGTCAGGCGAAAGCCACGCGTTGGATCGAGGAGTGAATCGCTGGTGTCGATGGTGGCCCTGCCAAAAAGCGAGGCGATGAAATAGGTCTGACGGGGGCGCGGAATGCCGCCAATCACCCGGTTGCGTTCATCGGTCGCGAGGATTTCCATGCCGATGCCCCAAGCCAGCGGCTTCTGGAACAACAGGGTGGATGTGCGTTCGTATGTGCCGGTCAGCGCCACCGTGTCGGCATCGTAAGCAATGGTGTCGATACTCGATGCATAGACGTCCGCGGTAAGAACCTTGTCCCTGCCACCCAGATTGTTCCTGCGGAAGGTTACACCGGCGAGCTGTTCGCGCGTTCCGATAATCCCGCGCAATCGCAGAGAACCTTCAGGCGGGAACAGGTTGCGATGTTCCCAACTTGCCTGAAGCCGGATACCTTCTTCCGAACCGTAGCCGACGGCGCCCGATATGGTGCGCAGTTTGGCCCGCTCCATCGTGACATCCATAGCGACCACACCGGGCTCGTCACCACGGGGAGGCACGACTTCGCGGGCCTGCACATCGACGGTGGAGACCAGGCTGGTAGCCGTAATTGCACGGCGCAGGTCGAGCTCGATACTGCGCTTGTACACATCCCCCGGGTCGAAACGGGCGATCGTGGCAAGGTGGCGGCCGGAAAGGAATTCCTCGTCGTTGCTGACTACATCCCCGAACACATACTTGCCCTTGGGCCGCACATGCATGGTCAGGTCGCCTTGCACCCGTTCGTGATCGATCAGCAGTTCGGGTTCGTCGATTTCGGCAAAGGCGTATCCGCTTTCGCCCAATGCCCGATCGAGGTTGAAACGCTGCGTGACGATCGTGTCCGACTGGAGATAGTCGCCAACCTTGATATCGAAAGACTGACGCAGAGTTCCGGCATCTACTGCCGTGTCGAGATCGCCGAGATCGATCGCACCATATGTATATCGTGCACCCGGAATGACATCGAACCGCACGCGAGGCCGCCGATCCGCCGAATCCTCTCCGGCCCGGCGGGTACCGATCGTGCGGATGACCTCGCCTTCGTAGTAGCCATAGACCCGAAGCAGCGTTTCGAGGAGTTCTTCGTCCTTTCGGGCACGGGCGGCAAGCTGCGCGACATTTTCGTCGCCGTCGCCCAGTTCCTCGATGGTTGAAAGAGCTTCGAACCTGTCGACGAAATCCTCGCGCTCGCTGAAGGGCGGCTCCTTCTGCGGGAATCCCAGCACCAGCGAGCCCGACAGTTCCTCGACATCGGTTTCGTCGAATGCCAGCCGCGGTGCATCGTCGAGCAACTGAACGAATTCGATATCCTCTTCCGGCTCGAGCGGAACGAGCGGATCGAGATCGACATCTTCCGGCCAGGCGATCGACATGTCGGGCGCTTCGGAAATCGGAGTTTCCGCATCGAGCTGAGATCCTGCCTCGGCTTGCGAGATGACCTGTTCGTCCGTGCCCTGCTGCGCCCAGTCATCGGGGCTTTCGACGGCGCTGTCCGGTATGAGCTCATCGAGCGAAGAGGTGGCAGGACTATCCTGCGCAGCCAAGGGAGTGGCGCCCGCCAGCGCGATTGCTGCCAGACAGGTTCCGATAACGGACCCCGCAATATCAGTCGGTAATGCGATATTCCGCTGCGAGCCCGTCCTTTGCGGGGAGAGCTTCTTCGCGGCGCCGGCCCCGTGGAGCGGTTGCATTGGCGATAAGACGCTTCTGCTCCCTTTCGGGCATGCGTTCCCATCCACCGCGGGTAAGGCGTTCGAGCGGCCGATAACGGACCTTGTACTGCATCCGCTCTGCCCCTTCGACCCAATAGCCCAGATAGACATAGGGCAGGTCTCGTTCCGCCGCTCTGCGGATGTGGTCGAGAATGATGTAGTTCCCAAGCCCGGCGCGTCCCTCGTGGTCAGGATCGTAGAAGCTGTAGATCATCGACAGCCCGTCACCCTGATAATCCGTGAGGCAAGCTCCGACCAAGCGCCCCTGCTCGGCACCGATCCCCGGCTCACGATATTCGATCACATAGCTAGATACGCTGGTGTGTTCCACCATATCTGCGAAATCGGTTTCTTCCATCTGCGTCATCCCGCCACCGGGGTGACGTGCAGCGAGATATTTCTGCAGCAGTTCGAACTGTTCCGCGGTGGCCCATGGGCGGCATTCCGTGGCGATCAGATCGTCATGGGCTTTCAGCGTGCGTTTCTGTGTCGACGATGGCTGGAATTCATCCGCCACGACACGCACCGAGACGCAAGCCTGGCAATCGAGACAGGATGGGCGATAGGCAACCGTCTGACTGCGGCGAAAACCGATGCGGCCCAGCGCTTCGTTCAGTTCGTCGGCATTGTCGCCGCGCAGTTCGGTGAACACCTTGCGTTCGCTCTTGCCCGGCAGATACGGACACGGCGCAGGGCTGGTCACGAAAAAGCGCGGGAAGCGAATCGGTGCGGTCACTTTCGGCTGCATCCTTTCAGAGGTTAAGAAATCCTTACCTGTTAGACGCATCAATGCCAGACGCGATCCAGCGTTAAAACCCTCTTAACCATGAAAAGCGCAGGTCATCCGTCGAATTACTCGAAACGGAGGGAAAAATGGTAGGCTCGGATGGGCGGCATGCCGCCCGCCAGTCAGGCCAGTTCGGCCATTTCGACTACATATCCCTTGTCGCGCAGCGAGTTCACGAGCCGGTCGATCTGTTCACCGTCGCGCGCTTCGCATTCGATTTCCGCCGTCAGGCCTTTGGCCGGTAATGTGGTGAAAATGCGCTGGTGATAGATTTCGATGATGTTGACGTTGTGTTCGTTGAACTCGCGCATGACCTTGAACAATGCGCCTGGTCGGTCCTGCAACACGATCTGCAAGCGAGCAAGACGCCCGGATCGCGCAAGGTCGCGCAGGAGCACATTGGCGAGCAGGCGCGTGTCGATATTGCCGCCGCACAGGACGAGGCCGACGGTCTTTCCCCTGAACTTGTCCGGGTTCGACAGGATAGCTGCAAGGCCCGCAGCCCCCGCACCTTCGACAACGGTCTTTTCGATCTGCAGCAGAAGCGCGACCGCATGTTCGAGGGCCGCTTCTGGCACCAGAAGCACATCATCGACCAGTTCGGCGATAATCTGGCGGGTGAACTGCCCGGGCGCCTTCACGGCAATGCCTTCCGCCAGCGTATCGCCGCCACAGGGACGCTCGTCACCCGTTACTGCCGAATACATCGATGGGTAGAGTTCGGCCTGAACACCGACCATTTCGATATCGGGCTTGAGCGCTCTGGCCACGGTGGCCATCCCGCTCATCAATCCGCCGCCGCCGATCGGCACGACAAGACAATCGAAATCGTCCTTGTCCTCGATCATCTCCAGCGCGACCGTGCCCTGCCCGGCCGCAACCAGAGGATCATCGAACGGGTGGACAAAGGTTAGGCCGCGTTCCTTTTCCAGTTCGCGCGCATGGGCATAGGCCTCGTCGAAGGTCTCGCCGAAGAGCGTGACATTCCCGCCCACGCTTTCGGTCTGCATGACCTTAACGCTGGGTGTGGTCTGCGGCATTACGATGGTGACCGGAACGCCCAGACGCCGGCCGTGATAGCTCAACCCCTGGGAGTGATTCCCGGCGGATGCCGCGATCACGCCCCGCGCGCGCTGTTCCTCGTTGAGATGGAGCAGCGCATTGAGCGCGCCGCGTTCCTTGTATGCGGCTGTGAACTGGTGATTTTCGAACTTGAGCCAGATGTCGGCCCCGGAAATTTCCGACAGGGTCTGCGAGCGCAACATCGGCGTCCGGACCACGGCACCTTCGATACGCGCAGCGGCAGCGCGCACATCGTCGAGGGTAAGGAGCTCGGTCGCCTTGGCGGCAGCACGGACGGAAGATGCTTCGTTCATGTTAGCGGCCCTACGGCTAGGCGCCATGCGACGCAACGTCCGAAAGGGTTTGCCTGCAGCAAGCTATGCCTTATCGGATGCCGCTGGAAACGAGCACTGGATCGCCTGAAATGAAGTTCAAACTCCTTGCCACCACCTTTGCTTTTGCACTCGCCATGCCAGCCGCGGCCGACGTGCTGGTCGACAATGTGGAAGGGATTACCTTCGACGAAGATGGCAAGATCAAACGGTTCAATGCGCTGGTCATCGATGATGACGGCAAGGTCGCGCAGATCCTGTCATCGAAAGACAAGAAACCCCAGACCGATTACCGCGAGAACGGCAGGGGCGCGGTCATGATCCCCGGACTGATCGATGCTCACGCGCATGTGATGGGCATCGGCATCGGTGCGCTGACGCTGGATCTGTCGGAAACCAATTCGCTTGAGGAAGCACTGGACAAGATCCGCCGCTTTGCTGCCGAGAACGAGTCGCGGCCGTGGATTCTCGGACGTGGCTGGAACCAGGAGAAATGGGGCCTTGGCAGATTTCCAACGGCTGCCGAACTCGACAGTGCGGTCTCCGACCGGCCAGTTTATCTGCAGCGCGTGGACGGCCATGCCGGCTGGGCGAACAGCATAGCCATGCAGGCTGCTGGCATCACTGCAGAAACGAAGAGTCCGGAAGGTGGCCGCGTGGAGCGGATGGCGGGATCACAGCAGCCCTCGGGCGTGTTCGTCGATGCCGCAGAAGAACTGATGACGCGCGCCATTCCGGCGCCGCGCCCGAACGAGCGCGACCTTGCCTTCGCAGAAGCACAAAAAGTCCTGAACAGTTACGGGATCACTGCTGTCGCGGACATGGGAACGACCATCGAGGACTGGCAGGCATATCGCAGGGCAGGCGACAAAGGCGCCCTTACCGTGAGGATCATGTCCTATGCCGCCGGTCCCGAGCAGATGGAACTTATTGCTGGCGCCCGGCCTTCGCCCTGGCTTTATGACGACAAGCTGCGGATGAACGGGATCAAGATCTATCTCGACGGCGCACTCGGCAGCAGGGGCGCGTGGCTGAAGCAGCCCTATGCCGACGATCCGGGCAATACCGGACTTCCGCTCACTGGCCCCGCCAAACTGCGCAACGTACTGGTGCGCGCCGCCCAGGGGAATTTCCAGCCCGCGATCCACGCCATCGGGACCGCGGCGAATGAGGATGCACTGGACGCGATCATAGAGATTGCCGAAAGCTTCCCGGGTGATCGGCGCTGGCGCATCGAGCATGCGCAGATCGTCGATCCGGTCGACCTGCCCAAGTTCGGTCAGGACGGCATTATCGCGTCCATGCAACCTGTTCATCAGACGAGCGATCGCGTCATGGCAGAAGCCCGGCTCGGCCCCGACCGTCTCGCCGGCGCCTATGCATGGAACTCGATCCTGAAGGCGGGTGGACGGCTGGCTTTCGGGTCCGATGCTCCGGTCGAATCGCCTGACCCGTTTGCAGCACTGGCCGCTGCGACGACGCGCATGGATGCGAACGGCGAGCCATTTGGCGGCTGGCACCCCGAAGAACGCGTGAACCGTGAACAGGCGCTGGCGGCCTTCACCAGCGAAGCCGCCTACGCAGGGTTTGCAGAGGGCCGCTTCGGCAAGCTGCTACCCGGCGAACGCGCCGATTTCGTTCTCATCGATCGCGATCCCCTGATCTCCAGTCCGGGAGAGTTACGGGCCACCAAGGTGATCGAAACCTGGGTGGGTGGACGGAAGGTCTACGACGCGGACTGAGGCTCTTCGGGCTTTTCGACGACTGCTTTCCGGCGTTTCTCGGTCAGACGCATCAGCACCAGCGAGCCTTCGAACAAGAGCAGAAGCGGAATTGCGAGCAGCAATTGCGAGCCGGGATCGGGCGGTGTGATGATGGCCGCGACCGCAACCACGAGCACGACCACATACCGCCTTGCCGCCACAAGCTGGTCGCGGGTTACGATCCCTGCCCGATGTAATAGCAAAAGCAAGACGGGCAGGAGGAAGCTCATTCCGAAAGCGAGAATGAACTGCATGACCAGACCGAGATACTCGTTTGCGGTCGGAAGCGCCTGAATTTCGAGACCGCCCGCCGTCCCCTGGAAGCCCAGAAACCAGCGAAACGCGGTGGGCATGACGACGAAATAGGCGAGCGACGCTCCCATCAGGAAAAGGATGGGCGTGGCCAGAATAAATGGCAGGAAAGCCTTCTTCTCGCGCGCATAAAGCCCTGGGGCAACGAACGCCCAAAGCTGATTGGCGATAACCGGGAAGCTCAGACAGAACCCGGCGAACAGCGCCACCTTCAGCTCGACAAAGAACACTTCGTAGAGCTTCGTGAAGATGAGCTGGCCTTCCCCTTCGGGAAAGGCATTCTTGAGCGGCTGGATCAGAAACCCGAGAATGGGATCGGCGAAGTACAGGCACACCCCGAAGGCCACCACCAACGCGAGCACGCATTTTACGAGCCGCGAGCGTAGTTCGATCAGATGATCGAGAAGCGGTGCCTGGCTTTCGTCGATGTCTCTTATCACCGCCATGTCAGCTGTCCTTCCCCGAACCGGGAGGATCGAGAGGCAGTGGCGGTTCGTTCGAATGCTCCGGCGCCTTCACCGGTGCAGCGCGCCTGATCGCAGCTTCCGCCGCGGCATCGGCATCGGGGACTTCACCTGCCGCCGACAGAGGCTCCATCTCATTCGGCAATAGATTTTCGGGCCCACCACCTTCCGGTTGCGCGCCGTCGGGATACTTTGCCATGATTTCCTTGTTCCGTGCCGCCCATTTCTCCTCCATTTCCTCAATCTCGGCCTGACGAACGACTTCGTCGATCCCGGCACGGAAATGGTTGGACATGCGGCGCAGCTTGCCGATCCAGCGACCAGCCGTACGAAGCGCCCTGGGCATGTCTTTTGGCCCAATCACCAAGATCGCCACAATGACGATCACCAGCAATTCGCTGGCACCGATATCGAACATGGCTGCCTCCGCCCGCTAGCGGATTATTTCGGGTCGGTGGTCTGCTTGACCTGATCTGCGGTCAGGCCTTCGTCCGCAGGCTTTGCGTCATGAGATATCTGCTTGGCGGGCTTTTCTTCTTCATTCATGCCCTGCTTGAAGCTTTTGATACCTTTTCCGAAATCGCCCATCATCTCGGAGATACGGCCACGGCCGAACAGGACGAGGATGACGACGGCGATGATGGCGAGTTGCCAGACACTGAGACCCATGGGACCTTCTTTCTCGGTTATGCAGTTTCGATTATAGGCGTTGTGGGACGTTTGTACCAGTCAGTCCTCACCGGCAGGGTCGCGATTCCCATCTGCGTTATCGCCTTGTTGGTCGGCATCGCTCTCGCCAACCAGCTCATCATAAGCATCTTCGACAGGATCGAGCAGACCCGTAGCCCGCAATTCGGCAATTCCCGGTAAATCCCGACGGCTCGACAGGCCGAAATGTTCGAGGAATTCCGTTGTGGTGGCGTATATCGTCGGCCGCCCGGGCAGCTCACGCCGTCCCGCGATTTTGACCCAACCGGCTTCCATCAGCACATCCAGCGTACCGCCGCTGGTCTGTACTCCGCGAATTGATTCGATCTCGGCGCGGCTTACCGGCTCGTGGTAGGCAATTATCGCCAAGACCTCCGTGGCCGCGCGGCTGAGCCTGCGAACCTGTTCTTTCTCACGCCGCAAGAGATGCGCCAGGTCGGGCGCGGTTTCGAAGTGCCAGCGCTTGCCCCGCTCGACCAGATGCACGCCTCTCTTCTCGTAATGATCGGCGACGCTCCGCAATGCGTCGCGGACATCGCCTACCGCAGCGCCGCCGAGAAAGCCTGCAAGCGCTTCTGCAGTCATCGGTTCCTCTGCTGCAAACAAGGCAGCTTCTACAGCACGGTCCAACTCCGCCATCAGGTGGAAACCCGGCGAAGGTGAAGCGGACCGAACGTATCTTCCTGCTGCAATTCGGCCTTGCCGAGCCTGGCCAGTTCGAGCGCGGCAACGAAACTGGATGCAAGCGCCGATCGTTTGAGGCGTGGCTCTGCATGGGGAGGAAGGAATTCGCGCAGCTCCATCCAGTCGAGCGTAACACCCAGCATGTTCGAAACCCGGTCGAGTGCCGATTCCAGCGTCATGACGGGACGTTCGCGGACCATGTGAATGGCAGGTGCAGTACGCGCCTTCACCCTGCCGTACGCTTCTATCAACGAGAATTGATCGCACTGCCAAAGGTTCTTGCGCGCTATTTCCAACCCCTCCGGACTGCCGCGCAGGAAGACATCGCGTCCGATCCGGTCACCCCCCATCAGGCGCGCCGCCGCATCGCGCATTGCGCCAAGGCGCTGGAGCCGCAACTGAAGCTTCAGAGCCAGTTCCTCGGGGCTAGGATCCTCCTGCTCTTCCTTGGGCAGGAGCACCGCCGATTTAAGGTATGCCAGCCATGCCGCCATCACGAGGTAGTCGGCGGCAAGTTCCAGCTTCAGTGCTTCGGCTGAATCGATGTAATCAAGATACTGGTCGACCAGCGAAAGTATCGAAATCGAACGCAAGTCGACCTTTTGCCGCCGCGCCAGATCGAGCAGCAGATCGAGTGGTCCTTCCCACCCATCGAGTTCCAGATACAGGGCATTTTCGTCGGCAGCATTTTCGCTGGCAATGCCTTCCCACCCATCATGGTCGGCGGCCTCATTTTCGCTGAAGAGCAGGCCGTTTGCGCTCATGCCGGCTGTTCTTGGGCGATAGCCAGCAAGGCATCCCGTTTCGCCAGCAATTCCGCCGTTTCCGGCCCATCATCTGGCTCGTGCATTGCCACAAGCACCCGGTCGAGCCGTTCGATCGTCTTCTGCCCCATGGCCTTGCCGCTTTCAGCTATCGCGACTTGGTCGTCCATTTTGGCCCAGCAGTTGAGTACGATATCGCATCCTGCATCGAGCGCGCGGATAGATCGCTCCACGATGGTCCCATCCAGCGCCTGCATGTCGATATCGTCGGTTAGCAACAGGCCATCGAAACCGATCCGGCCACGGATGATCTCGCGAATAACGTTTGCCGACAATGTTGCCGGGTGGTCCGCGTCCCAGGCTTCGAACACCATGTGCGCACTCATGCCGAGTGGGTGCGACGACAAGGTGCGAAAAGGCTCGATATCGACTTCGAGCTCCTCATCGCTGGCGTCGACGCGCGGAAGTTCCTTGTGCGAATCGCTGGTCGCACGGCCGTGGCCCGGCATATGTTTCAGGCACCCGACGATACCTGCCCGGCCCAATCCATCCAGCACCGCCCGGCCGAGTGCGGCCACCTGTATCGGTTCGGTCCCGAGAGCACGGTCGCCAATTACATCGTCGGTCTCGGGCCGGCGCACGTCGAAGGGCGCATGGTAATCGACCGAAATTCCCATTTCTGCGAGTTCGCGGCCCATGGCTTCTGCATTCGCGCGCGCTGCCTCGATCGCAGAAGCCGGCGCGACATTCCATAGCGCAGCGAAGGCCTCTCCTGCAGGATAGCGTTGCCATACCGGCGGCTTCATCCGGGCGACCCGCCCGCCTTCCTGATCGATCGAGACGATCAATCGTTCGCGACCATGAATTTCGCGAAGGTCGTCCGTCAGTTTGCGCAACTGATCCTTGCTGTCGCAATTGCGCCCGAAAAGGATGTATCCAGCGGGATCGGCATCCTTGAAGAAGGCGCGTTCGTCGGCCGTCAATTCGAGGCCGGAAATGCCGAAGATGGCGGGTGTCATGGCTGGAAAGTGAGGCCTTTGCAGATTTCCCGCAAGATCGGTGCCGTCGGCGGGTGTGGAAATTGAGCCTTACTGCGCGCCTATTTGACGAAGCATGCCAGCCCATCAGCCTTCAGTGCGTTGCATAGCCTGTTGGCGGCGGCGCGGTCCCCGGTCATAGCCTGCAACCGGAAAACTCGCCCGATATCGACCTGCGCTTCGACGACGCGATGCCGCACTCCATTCAACGCCTCCGTCTGGCGGATAAGGTTAGACCATGCAGCTTCCGCGTCCTCGCGCCGCGGGAAAGCACCGACCTGGACAGCCCCTGCGGAAGACTGCGTCGTTTCGACCGGCGGCTCACTGACCGTGGATGCAATGGATGGGCTCGCGGCCACGCTGTCCATGGGTGCCGAAGCGGGGCGATCGGCCAGCTTGCCTTCACGCGTTTGCCCTTCGCCCACGGCGAAACTGGTATCACCGGTCCCGGCGAAGGTCTTGCCACCGGGATTTTCGGGTCTTGTCTTGTACGGTCCGTCAGGCGCTTCGATCAGGCTGCCATCCGCTTCGGGCTCGTTGGAAACCTGACTGGTCACGAACCATATTCCCCCGACCACCGCGGCCAGCAATGTAATCGCCAGTGTTCCGAGCATGATAAGCCGGGACGTATCGAACCCCGCGGCATCGCCTTCATCGTCCGCCGCCTCGAGCCACGGCAGGCTCTCATCGTCGGCGAGATCGAGTTCGCCCTCGCTCTCCCAATCTTCGTCCGTATCGTACGGCGTGGACCCCATCATGCTCACATCTCCTCGACCGCCTCGACCCCCAGAATGGCGAGGCCGTTGCGGATCACCTGCCCGACCTGCGCCACCAGAAACAGGCGCGCGGCGGTCAATTCGGGATCGCTATCCTGAATGATCCGCTTCGAGGGATCGTCATTACCCGCATTCCAAAAGCTGTGAAAGGCCGCAGCCAGATCGCCCAGGAAGAATGCGATGCGATGCGGTTCGCGCGCCTTCGCGGCGGCTTCTACCACGCGCGGGAATTGCGCCGCTTCGCGCACCAGCGCCAACTCGCTGTCGTCCAACCGGTCCAGATGCGCATCGTCCGGCTCCACCCCGGCCTTGCGAAGCGTCGAGCGCATTCGTGCATGGGCATATTGGAGATAAAAAACCGGATTGTCCTTGGACGCCTCAACGACCTTGGCGAAATCGAATTCCATCTGCGCATCGGGTTTGCGGGTAAGCATGGTAAAACGCACCACGTCCTTGCCCACTTCGTTGACGACATCCGCCAGCGTGACGAAGGTGCCCGAACGCTTCGACATCTTGACCGGCTCGCCGTCGCGCAAGAGCTTGACCATCTGCACCAGCTTGACGTCGAAAGGTACATTGCGCCCGGCGCCTTTGGTGAGCGCTGCGACTGCGGCCTTGATACGCTTGACGGTGCCTGCATGGTCCGCACCCCAGATATCGATAAGCGCATCCGCCTTCTCCGCCTTCTGAAAGTGATAGGCGAGATCGGCGCCGAAATAGGTCCATGCCCCATTCGATTTCTTGATCGGGCGATCCTGATCATCGCCGAATTCTGTCGAACGGAACAGAGGTAGTTCAACAGGTTCCCAATCCTCCGGCGGAGCCTTGCCCTTGGGTGCCTCGAGCACGCCATCGTAGACGAAACCATGTTCGCGCAGCCATGCTTCCGCTGCTTCGGGCTTCTTCGCCGCCTGCAACTCCGCTTCCGATGAAAAGAGGTCGTGATGAATGCCCAGAAGCGACAGGTCTTCGCGAATCATTTCCATCATCGCGGCGACCGAACGCTGGCGGAACAGCGCAAGCCATTCGCTTTCATCACCATCCCTATACGCCGGGCCGAATTCCTGTGCGAGTCGTTCCCCGACCGGCTTCAGATAGTCGCCGGGATACAGCCCTTCGGGAATTTCCCCGATGTCTTCACCCAATGCTTCCTGATAACGCAGGTGCGCGGACCGGGCGAGCACGTCCACCTGCCCGCCGGCATCGTTGACGTAATATTCGCGGGTGACCCGATAACCTGCCCATTCGAGCAGGCCGCAAAGCGCGTCGCCTACCACCGCACCGCGGCAGTGACCCATATGCATGGGGCCGGTAGGGTTTGCAGAAACATATTCGACGTTGACCGTGAGGCCCTTGCCCATGTCCGATCTTCCGTAATCGGCGCCCAGCGAAGCAATCGCCTGGATTTCACGCCGCCATACGTCGCTTTCCAACCGCAGGTTGATGAAGCCGGGACCGGCAATCTCGGCCTCGGCAATGGCCGGATCACGCTGAAGATGTTCGACGATCTTTTCCGCCAGTGCGCGCGGATTGCTTTTCGCCTGCTTGGCAAGAACCATCGCCGCGTTTGTCGCGAGATCGCCATGGGACGGGTCTCGCGGCGGTTCCACAGTAACATTGCCGCGTGCCGCGTCGGCAGGCAGCGAGCCCTCCATTTCGAGAGCATCCAATACCGCGTCGATCCGGGCCGCGAAGGCCGCGTGAAGTGTCTGCATTTCAGCCATGGCGCGCGCCTAGCCTATCGACGCGAAATGGCAAGATAGCAGCGACTATCGCGTAGCGTTGTAACGCAGCTGATCTTCGGTCAGTTGGAACCCCACCAGCAGTTCGAAGGTAGCCCGTTGGAGTGCAGCGCGCACCGTCGGATCGGCCAGTGGATCAAGCGCAGCGTCGGGATCGCCAGCTTCGCGTTTGCGGGTGATCTGGTCGCGAATTTCAGCAGGAAGCGTGGCTTCGGCGCGATTTACATAAGCGCCAGCCGTGCCGCGTGCCTGAGCGCGTTCCTGCCCATCGGCAAACTGAAGGGTCACGCTGCCGATGCGCTTGGTCACAACCGAAGAACCGCCACGCAGGACGGTGGAGAAATAAGGCAGCGTAACGGTCCGGCTGCCACTGGTGTCCGCACGACGTGCCACGACATCGAAGGTCGCTTCGGTGTAAACCCGATCATCTGCGCTTTCATTGCAGGTCGAACGCAGGTTCGTGATCGCTGCCGTCACGTCCAGATCGGCGCTGGTGGTCGAACCGGGAGTACGGAACGTCGTGATATCGCCCGTGTAATCGGGAATCCCAACGGCAGGACAGGTACTCCTCACCGCGGTAATGCCGACACCCTGATCGATCACCAGGTCCCCTTCCTTGGCGCATCCGGCCAACGCTAGGCCCAAGGCGAGCGCGGGAAGAAGGCGGGTACGGATGGTCATGCGGCTAGTTTCCCTTTTACGGTCATTCGAATTCGTCGCCCCTCGGGACTGCGCTTGCCCTAGCTTGGCCTGCACGAAAGCGCTAGAGGGCGGGACATGAACGCCCCCTTTCCATCCACGCCTGCCATACCCGGACGCGATCCGCGTCTGCCTTTGAAGCTCATTGTCGCAGCGCCTCGCGGATTCTGTGCCGGCGTCGATCGTGCGATCGAGATAGTCGAGAGGGCGCTGCTCAAGTTCGGCGCGCCCGTCTATGTGCGTCACGAAATCGTGCACAATCAGTACGTGGTCGACAGTCTCAAAGCCAAGGGGGCCATATTTGTCGAGGAGCTGGACGAGGTTCCCGACGATGCGCCGGTGGTCTTCAGTGCTCACGGCGTCCCCAAGACGGTGCCTGCCGAAGCCGAACGCCGCAACATGTTGTATGTCGATGCGACCTGTCCCCTCGTCAGCAAGGTTCACCGGCAGGCGGAGCGGCAGGTCGAAAAGGGCCAGCACATCCTGTTTATCGGGCATGCCGCACACCCCGAAGTCATTGGGACGATGGGCCAGGTACCGCCGGGTCAGATCACTCTGGTCGAGACGGTCGAGGACGTTGCCGATCTCGATTTCACACCAGAAGACAATTTGTCCTATCTGTCGCAGACCACCCTTTCGGTCGACGATACCCACGATATCATCGCCGCGCTGCAAGAACGCTTCCCGCAGATCGTCGCCCCGAAGGCAGAAGACATCTGCTACGCGACAAGCAACAGGCAGGCGGCCGTTAAACAGATTGCAGCAAGCTGCGACCTGGTACTGGTTATCGGCGCACCGAATTCCTCCAATTCCCTTCGCCTGGTCGAAGTATCGGAAAGGATGGGGACTGACGCCCGTTTGATCCAGCGCGCCGATGAAATCGACCCTAGCTGGCTGGAGGGCGTCGGTACGGTCGGGCTGACGGCCGGTGCATCCGCACCTGAAAAACTGGTTCGCGAAGTCGTCGACCGGCTGTCCGACTGGCGCGCCGTGGAAGAGGATATTGTCACGGCAGCTGAAGAAAACATGATCTTCAAGCTGCCGCGTCAGCTAACCGAATAGGTGGCGGTCTACACCCATCTGGGCGCCGAGGACCTGGCGCGCCTGATCGCGGAATACGATGCCGGTCGACTGGTTTCGGCCAAAGGTATTGCCGAAGGCGTTTCGAATTCGAACTGGCTGATCGAAACGACCCAGGCACGTTATATTCTGACGATGTACGAACGCCGGATCGAACTTGCCGATCTGCCGTTTTTCCTCGCCCTGCTTGACCACCTTTCCGAAACGGGCTGCCCCGTGCCGCGCACCATACATGATCGTAGCGGAGCGCCTTTCCGCATGGTGGGTGAAAAAGCCGCGGCGCTGATTGAATTTCTCCCCGGCGTGTCGCCGACCACTCCCGATCCCCACCAGGCGCGTGCGGTCGGTTCTGCGCTCGCGCAGATACATCTCGCCGCCGGGAATTTCGCGATGAGCCGGCCGAACGATCTCGGCCCCCAACAGACCTCAGCCATCCTGCATGAGTGCGGTGCCGATGCGCTCGCTTCGATCGATCCCAGTCTTCCCGGCATCCTCGATATTGCCACTGGCATCGGCCGAAGCTGGCCGAACGATCTGCCGCTTTCCATTATCCATTCGGACCTGTTTCCCGACAATGTTCTGATGCTGGGTGACCGGGTCACGGGCATGATCGATTTCTATTTCGCTTGCACCGGCGCGATGGCCTACGACCTTGCAGTTACGCATACAGCCTGGTGTTTCGACCAGTCGGGCAAGCACCTGAACCAGGCGCTCGGCGCTGCGCTGCTAGAAGGATACGATTCGGTCCGGCCCTTGAATAAGAGCGAGCGCGATCACCTGCCGTTGCTCGCGCAGGGAGCTTGCCTGCGCTTTATTGCCAGCCGCGCTCAGGATTGGCTGGACACGCCCGCCGACGCCCTCGTCCGCCGCAAGGACCCGATGGATTTCGTGCACCGACTGGAATTCTATCGCGACAAGGGGCACAGCGCCTTCTCATGAAGAAAGTCGAACTTTTTACCGACGGAGCCTGCAAGGGAAACCCTGGGCCCGGCGGCTGGGGCGCGCTCCTGCGCATGGGGGCGCATGAGAAGGAACTGTCGGGAAGCGAAGCCGATACGACCAACAACCGGATGGAGATGACGGCTGCGATCAAGGGCCTGAGTGCTCTCATCGAACCGTGCGAGGTCGATCTCTATACCGACAGCAAGTATCTGATCGATGGTATTACGAAGTGGGTGCACGGCTGGAAGAAACGCGGTTGGGTCAACGCCAGCAAGAAGCCGGTACGCAATGCCGAACTATGGCATGAACTGATCGACCTGACCGCGCGGCACAAGGTGGATTGGCACTGGGTCAAGGGCCATTCCGGTCACGTGGAAAACGAACGGGTCGATCGCTTGGCAAGTGACGAGGCCGACCGGATAGCCGGGCGGAACTAAGCTCGTAAGAAGTTCAGCCGAAACGATCCGGCGAGTACAGATCGGCATCGAGATCGGCTGTCATCTCGTCCCTGCCTTCGCCCAGCAACAATTGCCGCGTTAACCGTGCCGCAGCGGGGGATGTTTGTATCCCGAAGCCACCTTGCCCCGCAAACCACGCGAATCCCTCGATCTTCGGGTCGAATCCGTAAACAGGCCTCCGGTCGACGGCAAAGCTGCGCAAGCCAGCCCATTTGTGTTCGACCGCCTCGATCTGCCAGTCGACGACTTGTTCAAGCCGCGCAATCGCTTGTGCAACTGCCAATTCCTCCGGTGCCGCATCGCAAGGCACGCTCGGTTCTTCGTCTTGGGGACTCACCCAGAGCCGCCCTCCCGCTTCGGG
Source organism: Qipengyuania pacifica (assembly GCF_019711555.1). Taxonomy (NCBI): domain Bacteria; kingdom Pseudomonadati; phylum Pseudomonadota; class Alphaproteobacteria; order Sphingomonadales; family Erythrobacteraceae; genus Qipengyuania; species Qipengyuania pacifica. The sequence continues at coordinate 619,166 of NZ_JAIGNQ010000002.1, forward strand.
CTTGAAATAGAACTTGCCCTCAATATCGAGCACGAGAGGCAAATCTTCCGCCACGTTTCTGCCGAGGCGAAGCTGAGCCACCGTACGGCGATAGGGCGTAATTCCCGCTTGCCGTGCACCAGCCATCGCGGCCAGCCCGTCTGCCCAGGCCCCGGCAGTGTTTACCACGCAATCGGCGCGATATTCTTCCCCGCTGACATCGGTGATACGCCAGCACCCCGATATCCGCTGGAGACCGGTCACCCGCGCCCGGCATTGCAGCTTCACGCCGGTATCGAGCGCTTGACGAAGGTAATGGGCGTGGAGCGCTGCTACATCGATATCAGCGCAGGCCGGTTCCCAAACCGCAGCCGACCATGCCGGACATATCCCCGGAACGCGGCGCTGCACCTCGGCGGCCCCCAGCCGCTCCAGCACCGCCCCCGTTGCCTGGAACCGCTCGAGAAAATCACTGACAAGTGCCGCATCCTCATCGCGCGCAACGTACAAGGCCCCCCGTTGCTGCAGAAAGCCGCCGCTGCGCAGATATTCCCCGGATGCCAGCGTAAGCGGAACGATGTCCGGGCCGCCATAGCACTCCTCCCAGAATGCAGCAGAACGCCCCGTGGCATGATATCCCGGCCGGTCCTCCGCTTCCAGCAGCAGGACCCGTGCACCGCCTAGCGAGAGTTCGGCGGCCAAACTGGCGCCTGCAATTCCGGCGCCGATCAATGCGAAATCGTATGTGCTCACGAAACCTCTGGCGGAGCCACCCGGTCGAGGAATTCGGCGATGCCGGCCATCGCACGCCCTCGTACGGGCTGAACTTCCCGCAGGATTTCATGGCGCGCTTCATTGCCGAACGCCAGCAACTCTCCATTGGGAAATCGCTGTGCGGCGCGCACCGCGGACGGATGACGAACGAGCTTGTCTGCAGACGTGCTGATGATGAGGACAGGCACCTCCACGTTCTCCATCGCGCCGCGCCTTTCCAACTGGCGCGTCGAGGCATAGGCCCGCTCGACCCAGCCCCAGCTTCCCGGCCCCATGACCAGTTCGGGTCGCCTCTCCCGCCACCATAATTCGTCCACATACCGACCGGCATCGTGCGTCAGCAGGTCGGAGCGATTCGCCGGCATTTCGCCGGGTTTCTCGCTCCACTTCCATGCGGGCCGCGTGGGCTTGCCGATCTTGGTCATGAACCAAGCGACGAAGTGCGATACTCCCAACGGCAGCGGAGGCCCCGACATGCCGAGCATCGGCGCGCTGAGTATCGCTGCGTCGGGATCGATCTCTCCATCCACCAGCGCACGCGTGACGAGGTGCCCCCCCATCGAGTGGCCGACGACTATATGCGGCCCGCGCGTCTCTGTTTTCCAAGTCTTCCAGAGTAAGGCCAGGTCATCGACCCAGTCGGAAAAGTCCCCGACATGTCCTGTGATTGCATCGTCGCCCAAACGCCCTGATCCAGCCTGCCCGCGCCAGTCCGCCGCGGTCACGTGCCAGCCAGCGCGACTCCACTCGACGAGGGTTTCGAGATACTTTTCGTAGAAGTCGCCGCGGCCGGGCATGAATAGGATCGACCCGCGCTTGCCCCCATCCTGAGCCGGTAAATCGATCCGGCGGATTTCATGGCCATCCGCTAACGCAAACCTGCTTTCTACGGCCCCGGCCGGTATCGCGCGCCGATCGATGGATTGCCTTTCTGCCTGCATAACGGTGACCGGACATCCTCGTATGGTTACTGTTTGGTAAGCACGTTCCTGTAGCACCGGGCCCGAAGAAAGCCTCGGGGGCGACATGCAAAGCGAAATTTCCACCTACGTATTGCTCGCCGGATTGGCAATCGCACTGCTCTGGGTAATCGTAACGGATCTGAAGAGCCGTACGATCAGCAACCGGCTGACGATGGCGGTCGCCTTGGGCGCGCCGGTATTCTGGCTATCGACTGGTTTGCCGCTCTGGCCGGGCGTCGCCCTTCAGATCGGTTTGGCCGCCATTGTGTTCGCCGTGTGCTGCGTATTGTTCGCTATCCGTCAGATGGGTGGCGGCGATGTGAAGCTTCTCTCGGCGCTCGCATTGTGGGTGCCGCCCTCGCAGTTCACTCTGCTGCTGGTTGCCATGGCGATGCTCGGCTGGGTGCTGACCATGGCGATTGGCGCCTGGCGCGTAGCCCATTCCACGACCGTCCGGACCCGCCCTTTGCGCGATGCCATACTGTTGGGTCTGGGCACGGCCATTGCCGCGTTATTCGCCAGTGCCGTTCTGGGTGGACCACGCCTTTCAGTTCCGACCGATCTGCTCGGCGCCGTAACGACCAGCCCTATCGCGGTCATCGGCCTGATGCTGGCACCCTTCATCATCCTGCTTGTCGTAACGCTTGGTTCGATCCGCATCATCCGGCGGCACGATCGCGATTTATGGGTGCCTTACGGTCCCGCGATTTCGCTCGCCGCTCTGTGGGTAATGGCAAGCGGCCAGATGTTCCGCCCGGTCGGCGCGATAGCCGCTGGCTGACAACGCGATTTTAACCAATTCGCCCGTAAAGCTTGAAACCATACTTGCCCGCACTGGGATTTCGCGGGCTGAACTAGGGGGCTACAAAGCCATGGATAGGAAGAAGCTGGTTCTGCTGGTTGCTGCACTGATCATCGCGGTCGGTACGGCACTTGTCGCACGGAGCATGTTTGCCGGTGCAGGCGCACCGCAGGCCGAGGCTGCCGCGCAGGTCGAACCGCAGGGACCCAAGGTCCTTGTTGCACAACGTGCGCTCCCGGTCGGGACGATCATCACCGCCGATGCCATCGGCTTTCAAGCGTGGCCTGCCGAACTGGTCCAGGATGCGTATTTCCTCGACGGCGAAGCCGACATCACGAAGCTTCTCGGCACTGTCGTCCGCCATCCGATCACGGCTGGCGAACCTGTGACGCAGGGCTCTCTGGTTGCCCCCGGCGATCGGGGTTTTCTCGCTGCTGCTCTGACGCCGGGCATGCGCGCCATAACGGTTCCGGTTACCGCCCAGTCGGGTGTAGCCGGGTTCGTTTTCCCAGGCGACCGCGTGGACATGGTTCTGACCCAGCAGGTCGAAGGGAGCGAAGAGTCCAGCCTGAAGGCATCGGAAACCATTCTTCGTAACCTTCGTGTTCTGGCAACGGACCAGTCGACCGTTTCGGAAAAGGCGGAAGACGGGTCGACCGTGGTCAAGGCATTCAGCACTGTCACGCTTGAAGTAACCCCGGTCATTGCCGAGAAGGTCGCCGTGGCGCAGACGATCGGCACGCTCAGTTTGTCGCTGCGCTCACTCGCCGACAATCAGAGCGAACTCGAACGGGCCATCGCTTCGGGTGACGTCTCCATTCCGGATAATGCCACCCCCGAGCAGGAAGAACGGCTCCTGCGCGAAGCCATGGCGCGTCCCGATGACGGCAAGAGCACCTACGTGACCGGCGGCGACGTATCGCGCTTCCAGCGCCGTACGGCTCCTGCGCAGGGCACCAGCGCACCGCAAGCCGCTTACGGCGACGGACAACCGGTTCGCAGTGGTCCCAGCGTGCGGGTCACCCGTGGCAAACAGACCGAGGATGTATCGATTGGTGCAGTCGGATCGAGCACGGCGCGCGGTGCCGCAAGTGCCGCACAGACATTGCCTGCCGCCCAAGCTGTAGGTGTGAGATGAGCAGGAAAAAGCAACAGGAACGCCATTCAGGGGGCAATTCCATGACACGTCGCCTTACAACGAAACTCCTGCTCTCCAGCCTGGCGTTGACGCCGCTGGCGGCAGCCCCGGTTACCACTGCCACTGCCCAGTCTGTGGTTCGTCCCAACTCCGAGATCGTTCTGTCCATCGGTCGCGGTGAACTGGTCAATGTACCGGGCAATATGGCCGATGTCTTTGTCGCCGACGACGATATCGCCGACGTCCAGGTCAAATCGCAACGTCAGCTCTATGTCTTCGGCAAGGCCGGTGGCGAAACGACGATCTACGCCAGCAATAATGCCGGCGATATCGTGTGGTCCGCCAATGTCCGCGTCGGGTCGAATATCGGCAGTATCGACCAGCTACTCGCCCTCGCCATGCCCGAAGCCAACATTTCGGTCGCCACCATGGGGTCGAATGTCATCCTGCTCACCGGGACGGTCGCCGCTCCGGAGGATGCCGAAGAAGCGCAGCGTCTTGTCGAAGCCTTCGTCGGCACGGAATCGAATGTCATCAGCCGCCTGCGTATGGCGACTCCGCTGCAGGTCAATCTGCAAGTGCGTATTGCCGAAGTCAGCCGCAGCTTCGTGCGTGCGATTGGGGTCAATCTCGCATCTGTCGATCGTTCGAGCGGCTTCAAGTTCGGTATCGGCCAGGGGCGCGGTGCCTTTGCACAGATTACCCCCGGCGGTCCGGTCGCTGTAGGCGGAAACCTTGAGGGTCAAGGCTACAACATCGTCGATCAGATCACGCCCGGCACGACGCTGAGCGGATTTGGCAGGTTCCTTGGCTTGGATATCGCATCTGCGCTGGACCTCGCTGAAAACGAAGGGCTCGTGACGACGCTCTCGCAGCCAAACCTGACCGCTCTTTCCGGCGAAACGGCAGAATTCCTCGCGGGCGGTGAGTTTCCGATCCCCCTTAGTCAGGGTCTCGGCACTACCACCATCGAGTACAAGAACTACGGCGTAAGCCTCGCCTATACGCCCACCGTGCTCGCCAATGGGCGCATCTCGATGCGGGTACGTCCGGAAGTATCGGAGCTTTCCAGCCAGGGTGCTGTTGTCTTCGAAGGCTTCCAGATTCCGGCACTCGTAACGCGGCGTGCAGAAACGACGGTGGAACTTGGTTCGGGCCAGAGCTTCATGATTGCGGGCCTGTTGTCCAACAATGCCACGAACACGATCGACAAGGCCCCGGGCCTCGGAAACATTCCGATCCTTGGCAACCTGTTCCGTTCGACCACCTACCGCAAAGGCGAAACCGAACTGGTGATCGTGGTGACACCGTATCTCGTGAAGCCCGTCGATGCGAACGACATCCATCTGCCGACCGATGGCTTCCGCAAACCGGACGAATTTCAGCGTTTGCTCGGCTTCCAGCAGAGCGATGGCGTTTCGGGCGGTGAACGGCCGAAGCCGCGGGCGGTCGAAACCGCGCCGGGCGAGCCCAGCATCTCTGGCGGCCAGCCTATGAACAATGGCGAACCGCAGGCGGCCCTCCAGCCCGATGCGCGCCGCAATGAGCGCACGGCGTCGGCCAAGCCCGGCTTCAGCTTCGACTAAGGGAGACCAGTACAATGGCAAAGGCAACCAATCGCAAGCTCGCCGGATCTCTGGCCGTCTCGCTCAGCCTCGTGCTTGGCGCATGCGGAGGCATGGGGACTGAAAATCGCACGCTGTACAGCGTGCACCAACCGGTAGTCGAACGCACCAATTTCACTCTGGATGCCAGTGCCGGTGGCGATGGCCTGGCGGTTAGCGAGCAGCAGCGCATCGCGGACTGGTTCGATGCAATGAATTTGGGTTACGGCGACCGCGTCTCGATCGACGATCCGAGCGTCAACCCGGCTGTGAAGCGTGACTTGGCTGCGCTTGCGGGTCGGCACGGCGTACTAATGAGCGAAGAAGCACCCGTGACGGCAGGGTATGTGAACCCTGGTCAGGTCAGAATTGTCGTTACCCGCTCGACCGCCAGTGTTCCGGGATGCCCTGACTGGTCGGCCAATGGCGAACACAACCCGACGAATGCGACATCACCGGGTTATGGCTGCGGTGTGAACGGTAATCTCGCGGCAATGGTCGCCAATCCGGAAGACCTCATCACCGGCCAGAAAGGCACCGGCGAAACGGTCGTCAGCACCTCTACCAAGGCCATCAAGGCGTATCGCGATCTGGCGCCGACCGGAGCAACCGGCGGACTGGCCGAAGTCAACACCCAAGAAGGAGGCTAACCAGCCATGAGCGCTTCACTGAAACCCGGTCTGGCCGGAAACCGCGATCCTTTTGCGGCCTATATCTGTGATGAAAACGCCCTCGACGTCCTTCGTCCGGTGGTGATCGAACTCGGCTGGCAACCTGAAAAATGCAACAAGGGCGGACTGCGCAACGCAATCCAGTCCTTGTCGGTATCGGCCAGCCCGAACATCCTGATGGTCGATCTTTCCGAAAGTGGCGACCCGCTGAACGACATCAATGCGCTTGCAGAAGTCTGCGAGCCGGGAACCGTCGTTATCGCGATCGGACAGGTCAACGATGTCCGTCTGTATCGGGATCTGCTCGCCAGCGGCATTCATGACTACCTGCTCAAGCCGCTATCCGCCGGCATGCTGCGGGATTCCCTCAACCAGGCGCAGGCCGTCTTCATGGCTCCGCGCGGGGGCGAAGAAGAAGGTGTGAAGCATCACGTTTCCACTGCCGTCATCGGCACACGCGGCGGCGTCGGCGCATCGACAATCGTAACGTCGCTCGCCTGGATCTTCTCGTCCGAGAAGCGCATGCCGACAGCGTTGCTCGATCTGGACGTCCACTTCGGCACCGGTGCGCTTACGCTGGATCTCGAACCGGGACGCGGACTGACCGATGCAATCGACAATCCCAGTCGTATCGATGGCCTGTTCATTGAACGCGCCATGATCCGGGCGAATGACAACCTGGCCATTCTCTCCGCGGAAGCTCCGATCAACCAGCCGCTCATGACGGATGGCTCGGCCTTCATGCAACTGCAGGAAGAATTCAAGCACACGTTCGAAATGACCGTGCTCGACATGCCGCGCAACATGATGATCAATTTCCCGCACCTGCTCAACGACGTGAACGTCGTCGTACTGGCAACGGAAATGTCACTCGCATCGGCACGCGATACCATCCGTATCCTTTCGTGGCTCAAGAACAACGCACCGCATTCGCAGGTCGTGATCGTCGCCAACAAGGTTCAGCCGGGTGTCGCCGAAATCAGCAAGGCCGACTTCGAAGCGTCGATCGAACGCAAGATCGACGTGATGGTGCCCTTCGATCAGAAGGCCGCCGCCAATGCCGCGAAACTGGGCAAGACGTTCGTCGATGCGAACAATGGATCGAAAGCGACGGCCGCGATCAAGCAGCTTTCCGCTCAGGTCATTGGTGCCGGTGACGAGAATATCGCAGGGGCCGGCAATGGCGGCGGCGCCAAGAAATCGCTTCTCGGCAATCTCGATCTCAAGAGCCTTCTGGCGAAGAAGAAAGACACGCGGGTCAAGGAACCCGTGCAGTAACGACGCGCAGTTTTTGGCTCGCGCGCATTAGGTTTGGACGGAGTTTGGCATGAACATAATCCAGCTGACATTGATGGCAGGGGGTATCCTCGCCCTACTGGCGATCGGCTATGTTCTGTTCTCCGGCCCTGACGCAGGAAAGGCCAGCCAACGGCGTTTGCAGCAGGTGCGATACCGCCATTCGGACAGCACGGATACAAAGGTCGAATCGCAGCTGAAGAAGGCCATCGCTGCCCGCCGCCCGACGGCCTATAAAGTAGCCGGGTCGGGGTCGCGCATCGAAGCTCTGGCCAACCGCCTTGACCGTACCGGCAAGGGCTGGACGCTTAGCCAATATGCCTACGCCTCGCTTGGCCTGGGATTTGTGGTCGCCCTGCTACTTTTCTTGCGGAGCGGGTCCTTGCCGCTTTCGCTCGGCGTAGGGATACTGGTCGGTGCAGGGCTTCCCCATTTCATCGTCAATCGCGCAATCAAAAAGCGGACCAACAACTTCAACAAGAAGTTCCCCGATGCCATCGAACTGCTGGTTCGCGGTCTGCGCTCGGGCCTGCCCGTCACCGAAACGCTTTCGGTTGTCGCACAGGAAGTGCCAGGTCCGGTGGGTGAAGAGTTTAAGGGCATCGTCGAACGGACCAAGATCGGCCGGACGATGGAGGAATCGCTGCAGGCGACCGCCGATCGCCTGGGCATTGCGGAGTTCAATTTCTTCTGCATTACCCTCGCCATTCAGCGCGAAACCGGCGGTAACCTTGCAGAAACGCTTTCCAACCTCTCGGACGTGCTGCGCAAGCGCGCGCAGATGAAGCTGAAGATCAAGGCGATGAGCTCTGAATCCAAGGCGTCTGCCTACATTGTCGGATCGCTGCCCTTCATCGTCTTCGTTCTGATCTACTGGGTGAATCCAACATATATCGGCGGCTTCTTCGAAGACGATCGCCTGATCGTCACCGGACTGGGCGGCCTCGTATGGATGAGTATCGGTGGCTTCATCATGGCCAAGATGGTCAGTTTCGAAATCTGAGTTGAGGAAAGACTAGAGCAATGGACCCCGTGACCGGCCCCACCCTCCTCGGCTTCGACGTCTATGTCGTCGGCTCGATCCTTGTCGGCATTGCTGCCGCGGCAGTCGTCTTTGCGATCTACACCGCGGTGACCATCAAGGATCCGATGGCCAAGCGGGTCAGAGCCCTCGAGGGTCGTCGCGAAGAACTCAAGATTGGCCTCGTCACGTCGAGCGCCAAGAAACGGCAAAGCCTGGTTCGCAAGACGGACACGACCGAGAGAATCAAGGACACGCTGGGCAGCATGAAGGTGCTGCAGCAAAGCCAGATCGAAGGCGTACAGCAGAAACTCGCCCATGCCGGGATCCGCAACAAGGAACTGGCGATCGTCGTCATCGGCCTGCGTGCCGTTCTTCCGATCCTGCTGGGCGGTTTTGCCTTTGTCATGCTCTATCTGGTTGAGGTCTATCCCGACTGGCAGATGAAGCGCGTCGCAGCGCTCGGCCTGGCCCTTTTCCTGGGTTACAAGGGTCCCGAAATCTATCTCAGCAACATCGCCAAGAAACGCGAAGATGCCATTCGCAAAGGGCTGCCCGACGCGCTCGACCTTCTGGTTATCTGTGCCGAAGCCGGGCTGACCGTTGATGCGGCGTTCAACCGCGTCGCTCGCGAACTGGGCCGCGCCTATCCCGAACTCGGCGAAGAGTTTACGCTGACCGCGATCGAACTGTCCTTCCTCAACGAACGAAAGAAGGCCTTCGACAACCTTGCCTACCGCGTGAACCTCGACGCGGTGAAGGGCGTGGTCACGACCATGATCCAGACAGAGCGCTATGGTACACCGCTGGCCTCCGCGCTGCGTGTCTTGTCGGCCGAGTTCCGCAACGAACGTATGATGCGCGCAGAAGAGAAGGCCGCGCGCCTTCCTGCCATCATGACCGTACCGCTGATCATGTTCATTCTGCCGGTGCTGTTTATCGTCATTCTCGGCCCGGCGGCTTGTTCGATTGCCGACGCTTTCAGCGGCGGCATTGGCTAGCCGGTCAACTCGTAACTGATCTGAAAGCCCTGGTCGACAGCCTTAGTCGGCCAGGCTTTCCGCGTCGAAGTCTCCGGCCTGGTCGCGCACGCGCCCGAGCATATCGAGTAGATCCACTCGTTCTTGCTCGCTCAGCACGGAAAACAGCTCCTCCTCGATCTTCAGGGCCAATGGCATGATGCCGGCGTGCACGGCCCGCCCTTCACTGGTCAGTTCGAGCAGATGCGAGCGGCCATCGCTGGCGTTTGGAGAGCGCTGGGCGAGACCGCGCTGCTCCAGTCGCTTGCATGCTCGATTGACCGGCACCTTGTCCATGAGCGTCTGCTGCGAAAGCTCGCGCTGGGTCAGCGCGCCATGATCACCCAGCACCGCCATGATGCGCCACTCGGTCGTCTTCAGCGCGAACCGTTTGCGATATTGTTCCGCGATGCGCGTCGATACGGCATTCGAAGCGATGGACAATTGATAAGGCAGGAACTCTGCAAGGCGCTGGGCAGGCTGGTGTTTCGACATGCCGACGACCTTGGATTCCCGCGTTCGCCTTGGCAAGGCCGTTACGACTGTGACCGTCTCAAGCGAAACTATTCGTACCCTGGTTCGTCCCACCACGGATAGAAATCTGGCATATTTGCGCTGACCGTGTCCGGATAGGCAGGAGCGCGCTTTTCCAGGAAGCTACGGACACCTTCCTTGCTGTCCTCGCTCTTGCCGAGCCGGTAGATCGAGCGGCTGTCGATCCGGTGGGCCATCATCGGATGGTCCGTCGCGGAAAGTCGCCACAGCATCGCCCGCGTCATGGCTACAGACACGGCGGATGTGTTGTCAGCAATCTCGCGCGCCAGGCTCACCGCCGCATCCATCAGTTCGCCCTGGGGATGTACCGAACGGACAAGACCGCGCTCACGCGCTTCCCCGGCATCGAAGATACGCCCGGTCATGCACCATTCCAGCGCCGTCTGCATGCCCACGAGCCGCGGCAGGAACCAGCTCGAACAGGCTTCCGGCGTGATCCCGCGCCGTGCAAAGACGAAGCCGAAGCGCGCATTGTCGCTGCACAAGCGCATGTCGAAGGGAAGCTGCATTGTCGCGCCCACGCCCACCGCGACACCATTGCAGGCACCGATCAGCGGCTTTTGCGAATTGAACAGGCGAAGGACGAGGCGGCCGCCGCCGTCGCGAACGCGGGTATCCGAAAGATCGTCGACCGGATCGTGACGCGCGAATACATTGCCCGCACCTTCGTCAGGCGTCAGGTCGGCACCGGCGCAAAATGCACGATCACCCTCGCCCGTCACGATCACGGCGCGCACGCTGTCGTCCGCATCGGTGATGTCGATGGCATCGATCATCTCCTGCATCATGACGCCGGTGAAAGCGTTCATCTTTTCGGGGCGGGAGAGCGTGAGGGTGGCGATACCGTCGGCAGTATCGAGCTTGATCTGGGTGAATTCGGTCATCGATTCGGCGCTCCGTTCGTCGTCGTCACAGAACACATGGACCGCATGTTACACAGTCCAGGCGCAAAAAATCCGCCGTTCCCGAAATCGCTGTCGAAGCACGCGAAAGAGGAACGGCGGACCATCATCAGCTGAACCCAATCAGAGATCGGGCGAGTAGGAAAGTCCGATGGCGCGGATCACCGCGGCGCCATCCGGATCGCGCCGTCGAGGCGGACATCTTCACCGTTGAAATAGCCGCATTCGATCATGGTCATGGCCAGCCGGGCATATTCGTCGGGATTGCCGAGGCGCTTTGGGAACGGGACGCTGGCCGCCAGCGCTTCCTTCACCTGCGGAGGTGCCGCGTTCATCAGCGGGGTGTTGAAGATGCCGGGCAGGATCGTGTTCACCCGAATGCCTTCGCTCATCAGATCGCGTGCGATCGGCAGGGTCATGCCGATGACGCCGCCTTTCGACGCGGAATAGGCGGCCTGACCCATCTGGCCATCTTCGCCCGCAACCGATGCGGTATTGACGATCGCCCCGCGATCACCGTCTTCCGACAGCGGATCGAGCGTCATCATGCCGGCCGCCGACTTGGCGATGCAACGAAAGGTGCCGACGAGATTCACCTGGATGACAAAATCGAAGGCGGACAGGGGGAAATGGCTGATCTCGCCACTCTGCTTGTCGCGCTTGGCGGTCTTGATCGCGTTACCGATACCGGCGCAATTGACGAGGATGCGTTCTTGGCCGTGCGCCTCGCGCGCCTTGGCAAAACCCGCATCGACATCTTCATCGCTGGTGACGTTGACCTTGCAGAAGATGCCACCGATGTCCTTGGCAACCGCCTCGCCCTTTTCTTCGTTCATGTCGAAGATGGCGACCTTCGCACCCTTCGCGGCAATTGCGCGGGCGGTGGCTTCGCCGAGGCCGGAGGCCCCACCGGTGACGACTGCGGGGGTATTGCTACTGACTTCCATGAATATTCCTCTCAATCACTCTATAGGATCCGGCCATGGCCGGTATCATTCTCGCACGGGTTCGAAACTGAATTTCGCTTTCCGGCTTTGGCCGGATTGGCGCGCTTCGTCAAAGCGCCTCGACGATAGTGACATTGGCAACGCCGCCACCTTCACACATCGTCTGCAGGCCATACTTCTTGCCCCGCGCTTTCAGCGCATGAACGAGCGTGGCCATCAATTTCGTGCCAGACGCCCCTAGCGGATGGCCCAGCGCAATCGCACCGCCATTGACGTTGAGCTTGTCCGGATCGGCTCCGGTATGCTTAAGCCAGGCGAGCGGGACAGGGGCGAATGCCTCGTTCACCTCGTAGAGATCGATGTCGCCGATCTTCATACCGGCGCGCTGAAGGGCGCGATCGGTCGCAAACAGCGGTTCTTCGAGCATGATGACAGGGTCGCCGGCAGTGACTGTAAGGTTGTGAATCCGCGCCATCGGCGTCAGGCCGTAGTCCTTCAGCGCCTGTTCCGACACGACGAGAACCGCGCTGGAGCCGTCGCATATCTGGCTGCTGGTGGCCGCGGTAATCTTACCCTCCGGGCTGAGCAGCTTGACTCCCGCGATGCCATCGAGCGTCGCATCGAAGCGGATGCCCTCATCGACCGTGTGACATTCCTCGCCCTCGGCCGTATCGATCTCGACACCGACGATTTCCCGGTCGAATGCGCCCGACTTGGTGGCCTCAATCGCTTTCTGATGACTGGCAAAGGCGAAGCGATCAAGATCGTCCTTCGAAAAACCGTGCTTCTGCGCAATCATCTCGGCACCCATGAACTGGCTCCACTGGATGCCGGGATATTTCTCCTCCAGACCCGGCGACTTGTAGTTACCCAGGCCCTCCTTCATGTGGAACATGGCGGTCGAACCCATCGGCACCCGGCTCATGCTTTCGACGCCTGCTGCGATCACGACATCCTGCGTACCGCTCATCACCGCCTGCGCGGCGAACTGGATCGCCTGCTGGCTGGAGCCGCACTGGCGATCGATCGTGACCGCAGGAACACCCTCGCCCAGATGCTTTGACGCGAGCACCGCGTTGCGCCCGACCTGCATCGCCTGCTCGCCGCCCTGGCTGACGCAGCCCATCACCACATCGTCGATGGCCGTGGCCTCGAGACCGCTGCGCTCCATGATCGCGTCCAGCGATTTCGCAGCGAGATCAACCGGGTGCACCCCGGCAAGACGACCCCCGCGGCGCCCCCCGGCGGTACGGACGGCTTCGACTATGTAGGCTTGGGGCATTGTCATCCTCTCGTCATACAACTGTAACAGCGTTAGGTTTCGATTAGGAACCGGTTTCCTAGGGCCGCCTTACGTGAACGTCAACCGGCGCACTGGTCAACTTATCGAGTCTTGCGCAACGGCTTATTTCGGCGAAATTTTCGACCAAAACGCCCATTGGACCGTGTGTGACATCGGCGTCACACCCTTGGCGCCAAACCGCCCTGAATGTAACAAAACCTTTGCATTCGGCGCGACCATAAAGGCACATGGCGCAATCCGCTGGAGGGAGTGGATATACGTAGGAGCGCTGCTCTGACGTGTTCTAATTTCCTCGCAGGGGTTCCTTGGAGATCCGACACTCAGGGGTCGGTCGATCAATAGAGGGATTATCAGAGTGAAACTCCAAACCTATTTCAAAGCCAGTGCGGCACCCGCCGTTCTCGGTCTTGCGCTTCTTGCGCAGCCGGCGATGGCGCAGGACAGCGACGATCAGACCGTCGTCGGTCCGGTCGAAGGCGCCGAAGTTACCGGAGACGGTGCAGTTGGAAACCAGATTCTCGTAACCGGTACGCGCATCAAGCAGCCCAACTTGGAATCGGCTAGCCCGGTGACTGTGGTTGGCGCTGCTGAAGTCGCCCAGACGGGTACCACCCGCGTGGAAGACCTCGTTAACTCGTTGCCGCAGGTTTTCGCCGGCCAGGGCTCAACGGTTTCGAACGGCTCAACGGGTACCGCAACGCTGAACCTTCGCGGACTCGGCGCCGAGCGTACGCTGGTTCTCGTCAACGGTCGTCGCCTCGTCCCGGGTGACCCGTCCACGTCGGCTGCCGACATCAACGTCATCCCGGCTGCAATGATCCAGCGAGTAGACGTACTGACCGGCGGTGCATCATCGGTTTACGGTGCGGACGCTGTTGCCGGCGTTGTGAACTTCGTTCTCGATACCGAATTCGAAGGCTTCAAGTTCGACACGCAATATTCGTTCTACAATCACAACAACCGTGCCGGTTCGGACGTCACAAATGCGCTTGACGCACGCGGCTTCCCGTATCCGCGCGGCATGGGCGCTGACGGCGGCACCTTCGACGCAACTCTGGCTTTTGGCTCGAGCTTCGACGATGGTCGTGGCCATGCGATGGGCTATGTCGGCTACCGTAAGATCAACCCGGTCACGCAGAACAAGCGCGACTATTCCGCTTGCGCTTTGTCCGGTGCAGCGGCAGGTGGCTACACCTGTGGTGGCTCGGCAACATCGCCGAACGGCAGCGTGTTCTATTTCGACAGCCCAACGGGTCTTCCTGGCGATCCGGACTTCACGTCTACAGCCGGTCAGTTCGGTCCCAACCGCACGCTGCTCCCTGGCACGACCGCTTATAACTTCGCTCCGCGCAATTATTATCAGCGTCCGGACGAACGTTACACGGCAGGCGTGTTTGCAGATTACGAAATCTCGCCCGCCCTGCATCCGTACATGGAATTCATGTTCATGGATGACCGTACGGTAGCGCAGATTGCCGAATCCGGTAACTTCGGCAACACGACTTCGATCAACTGCGACAATCCGCTTCTTTCGGCTGAGCAACTGGGTGTATTCTGCGACACCGAAAACCTGCTCGTCAGCCCCGATCCGGACCGTGCGTTCGACGTCGTTGGCAATACGGGTGAAGCGCCGTTCACATTCGTGGACGCGACTGGCACTGCCTACCAGCGCGGTGCGGCACAGATCCTGCGTCGTAACGTCGAAGGTGGCCCGCGTCAGGACGATCTCCAGCACACCAGCTACCGCGCCGTCCTTGGTCTGCGTGGTGATCTCGATCCGGTATGGTCGTATGATGCCTATTACCTCTACGGCCGGACCAATTTCGCTCAGACCTATCTGAACGACTTCTCGGTGTCGCGCCTCCAGCGCGCTCTCGACGTCGTGGATGATGGTGCTGGCAATGCAGTTTGTCGTTCTGTCGTTGATGGGACCGATCCCAACTGCGTACCCTACGACATCTTCTCGCCTGGCACTTCCGCTCCGTCGGCAGATGCAATCAACTATCTGGCAGTCCCGGGCTTCTCGCGCGGTATCGTCAGTGAACAGGTTGCGTCGGCCTATGTTTCGGGTGCTCTCGGAAACTATGGCATTCAGTCGCCGTGGGCATCGGAAGGCGTCGGGATTGTTTTGGGTGCGGAATACCGCAAGGAAAGCCTAGACTTCCAGTCCGACATCTCCTTCCAGACTGGCGATCTCGCTGGCCAGGGTGCACCGACGCTTCCCGTGTCCGGATCGTTCGACGTGAAGGAATTCTTCACCGAAGTTCGTCTGCCGATCGTTCAGGACAGCTGGTTGTCGGAATTCTATCTGACTGGTGGTTATCGCTATTCGGACTACAGCACCGGAGCCACGACCGACACCTATAAGATCGAAGGTGAACTTGCCCCAATCCGCGACATCCGTTTCCGCGCCGGCTACAACCGTGCGGTGCGTGCGCCGACGGTGCAGGATCTGTTCGCTCCGCAGCGTGTCGCTCTGGACGGTTCGACCGATCCGTGCTCGGGCGCTCCGATTGCGGCCGGAGACATCGGCTGTCTTGCCTCCGGCTTGGAAGTTGGTGATATCGTTGCCCCGAACCCTGCCAGCCAGTACAACGGCCTGATCGGTGGTAACCCTGACCTCGTTCCGGAAATCGCTGATACCTACACCGTAGGTGTGGTTGTCGAGCCGACCTTCCTGCCGGGTTTCAGTGCCTCGGTCGACTACTTCAACATCAAGGTTGAAGGCGCGATCCAGGGCATCGGTGCCGACACGATCCTTGAACAGTGCGACCGCGACACTGCTGACCCGTTCTTCTGCGGACTGGTAGTTCGTGACGGTTCGGGATCGCTATGGCGCTCGTCGAACGGTTATGTGGAAGACCTTTCGCAGAACATTGGTAAGCTCGCCACTTCGGGCATCGACGTTCAGGCCGGTTATAACCGTCAGATCGGTAGCGCTGGTCGTCTGTCGTTCTCGTTCGTTGGCACCTGGCTGGATTCGAACCGGTTCAATCCGGGCGTGCCCGGTCTCGAAGACACCGAATGCGTTGGTCTGTACGGCAACATCTGCGGTACGCCGACCCCGGAATGGCGCCATCAGGCCCGCGTTGGGTTCGATTTCACCAACGGTGTAGGCGCTTCGGTTCGCTGGAGGCACTTCGGAGCTGTCGATCTGGACAACCTGAGCGCTACGACGCCTCCGGGCATCGCTGGGTTCGATGCTCAGAACTACTTCGACTTGGCGTTCACCTTCGAAGTTGGCGACAACTACAACTTCCGTCTTGGTGCGAACAACATCCTCGACAAGTCGCCGCCGCTTACCGGTCAGCAGGCCTGCCCAGCTGGTTTCTGTAACGGCAACACTTTCTCGCAGGTGTATGACGCCCTCGGACGTTACATCTACGCAGGCGTTACGCTTGATTTCTAAGCGTACCGACATCTAGAAAAGGAATGGCGGGCCTTCGGGTCCGCCATTTTCTTTTGGGCTTAGGAAGCAAGTGCGATGACCAAGCAGGAAGCAATGGATATCGTCAGCCAATTTCCAAACTCCGACCCAGACGCGGCCTTCTCCACCGGCGTTCGTTTATTGAAGGCAGACTTCCCCGAGTTGTTGCTGCCGATTGCTCAAAAACTCTCGAAGAATTTTGCGAACGACCCACGCATGCATCAGCTGTTAGGCTTGGCCGCTCGCGCCTGCGGGGATAGCGATATTGCGTTATCTGCGTTCAGGGACGCCTGTCGGATATCGCCCAGCAATGCGCTGATGGCGCATTCATATGCTCGAGCTGCCTTGGAGGCCGGTAATCCTGCGATATCCCTATTTGAGCGAGCCAGCCAACTTGCACCGCAAGACGGAACCGTCCTTCAAGGGTTGGCATCAGCCCTTTTTCACGAAGGCCGCTCCTCAGAAGCGATTGCCCTTCTGGAGCGAATAACTGACGCAAACCCGCTTTGGTCAGAGGGGCAACGCGACTTGGCCCATTTGCGCGGTCAGATGGGCCTCCCGCCGCTTCATCGGCTTGCTCAAAAAAGTACTGAACTGCGGCAGTCCCGCGAACTCACACGTTTATTCATCACTCTCTCCCTGGAAGCGCGTGACCTTGAGCTCGCTTCGGCAACAGTTGCCGAAGCAGCTGCGAACTTCGGAGAGGAAGATTGGCTAGTGATCCTTTCCGGCCATATTCAATCTGAACTGGGTTGGATCGCCGAGGCGGATGCGAATTTTAGCAAACGCAATCTAGCAACGAATATCGAAGATGCGTCGCTCTATGCGCGACATCTGATAAGGGCCTCGCGCCCTCGAGAAGCCGCATCACTGCTTGAACCTCTAGTCGGCATGGACCGCGATCACATGCTCTGGCCTTATCTGTCGCTTGCCTGGCGTCTGTTGAATGACGAGCGCTGGCAGTGGCTGGAAGGAGATCCCAGGCTGATAGGGACCTACAACATCGCGAAAAAGTTTGGCGACATGAACGGTCTCGCAAAGCGACTGCGCGAACTACACGTAAGCAAGGCCGAACCGCTCGACCAGTCAGTCCGGGGCGGCACGCAAACGGATGGCAATCTTCTCCTCCGGACAGAGCCAGTGTTTCGCCGCTTGCGCCGCGCTTTGATGGCAGCCGTCGACGAACATGTTCGGCAGCTCCCGGCCTTCCAAGCCAATCACCCAACCTTACTGAAAAATCGTGAGCCACGGCGAATTTCGGGTTCTTGGTCAGTCCGATTGAGTCAGACTGGGCATCATGTGGATCATGTTCACAGCCAAGGTTGGCTAAGCTCCGCTTTTTATGTCGCGTTGCCCCCGAAATCGACCACCGCTGATCAGCATGACGGTTGGCTTACCCTCGGAGAATGCCGCGAACTTGCGCCTTCGCTTGCGCCATACAAGCTCGTCGAGCCGAAAGTTGGGCAATTGGTACTGTTCCCCTCCACCATGTGGCATGGTACGCGGCCCTTCCCGAGCGGCGAACGCATGAGTGTGGCGTTCGACGTTGCTCGCCCAAGACAGAGTAAAGCAGGATGACCCAAACCAGGCGACAGCCGTCTTCGCAAATGATGGCAGTGATGATGAAGCTTCGCCAAGGTGACAATGACGGTGTCCTGTCCCTTATCGATCGCGGCCCCAGGCCAGTTGGCGAAGAAGGTCCGTGGCACGCGGTCGCTGCGATGGCTGCGCAAAGGCTGGAAGATCACGACAAAGCGATTCCGCACCTCGAGCAATTGCTGAAGATCGACCCAGGCGATATCGCCACAAGAGTCAACTTGGCTAACGCGCTGGTATCCACGGGGGATCTCGACGCTGCGCTTGCCCTCTCAAAGGATCAGAGCGATCCGCGGTTAACGCGCGTGGAAGCGTTCGTGCTTCAGAAAAAAGGTCACTTGGCAGAAGCAGCTGCTGCATACCGTCGATGCGTCGAGGCAGATGAGAACGATCTCGCAGCGCATAACAATCTCGGTAATGTGCTGGCAAACCTGGGCGAAGTCGAGGAAGCGATTGCGGCATTTGAACGCGCGATCACCCTGGCTCCTGCCGACATCCCGATTTATCTCAATCTAGCAGAGGTCTTGCGCAACGCCGACCGCCGCGAGCCCCATTTAAAGGTCCTGACGGATGCACGCGAAATCGCCCCGGACAACCCGATTGTCCTAACGGAACTCGGGATTGCCTATGCCCGCGTCGAAGATTTCGATTCCGCGATCACCACGCTAAAGAGAGCCATTGAACTGTCGCCAGACTTTGGCCCCGCGCAGATCGAACTCGGTTTGATTTACGAATCGCTTAATCTTCTCGAAGATCTGGCGGAGTTGGTAGAGGCCGACAATACGGCGGACGCTCCAGCTGAAGCAGAGTTTCTCTGGGCCTGGAAAGCTCGTCGCGATGGTCGATTTGACGAAGCAGCACGGCATGCCACCGCGATTCCGGAGACCGTTCATCCCATCGCTCGCTTTCACCTCATTGCCGGGATCGAAGATCGTTTGGGCAATTCGTCTGCGGCTTTCGATGCATTCGCTCGCATGAATGCGGAATCACTCAAAGCTTACCCTCCTCCTACGGGCCCCAGCTTCCGGCAGAAGGTTCAAGCCGAACTTGAGAAATGGACATCGGACTGGGCTGAGAACTTCACAGAGATTACCGGCCTAGAAGACGGATTGCGAGATCCCATCTTTATAGTTGGCTTCCCGCGTTCGGGCACCACGCTTCTCGACACCATGCTAATGGGAATTGAAGAGCTTTCAGTTCTGGAGGAACGCCCCATGATGGCCGGTGTAGTCCGCAACATGGGCGATCATCATCCGGGTCATTTGGAAGCTTCGACCATAGCCGAACTGCGTCAGAACTATTTTGCGGACGCCCGCCGGTTTGGCGCGGACACAGATAGATGGATCGTCGACAAGCATCCGCTGAACATGGTTCGTTTGCCCGCTATCCATCGTTTATTCCCAAATGCTCGCATCATTCTGGCTGAACGGCACCCATATGACGTCGTACTCAGCACCTTCATGGCAAATTTCAATCTCAACCACGCAATGCGCAGCTTCACGGACCTCGAGGAAGCGGCGAAAACCTATGATGCAGCTTTTTCGTCATGGACGCGAGCCATCGAACTTTTTCCGATCGACTGGACGTCGGTACGATACGAGAGGCTTGTTGAAAATCCTCGCAAAGAACTCGAGCCTTTGATCGATTGGCTCGGTCTCGAATGGGATGACCGGCTTCTGGCCCATACCGAAACAGCGCGTCAGCGAGGTAGAGTTCGCACGGCCAGCTATTCGCAAATAGGCGAAGAGCTCTATACCCGTGCTACAGGACGGTGGAAACGATATAATGAGCAGTTGCGGCCGGTCATGCCAATCCTGAAACCTTGGGTAGATAAAATGGGCTATGCCGACACATAACCCATATATCCGAAGGGTTAACCGCCGGCGGAAGCAGTACGTTGGTTCTGTCCGCGTTCGACATGCTCACGCTGCAATTGCCTCTCGCGTTGCCACTCCTGGGCCGTCTTGCAAATGCGTTCAGACTTCAGACGCGAGCCAACAACCTTATCACGTCTGCAAATTACCTTCTCTTTGTTCGACCCAACAGTCAGTTCCTCAGTCGAGCTACTAACCTTATTGGTATCCTGTGCGAAAAGCGCATTAGGCGCTGCAATTGATATTGCGATGGCTGAAAATGCTGCGGCAAACTTCATCTTGCGATCCTCCAAATTGCAATACCTTGATATCACGACTTTTCAGAAAACCCTAATCGGCCTTCCCGAGCAACGCCGTCTTGGGCTAGAGCCTCGCGAAACGGTAGGGAGAAAACAAATGACTACCAACGACCGCACCGCCTGGAAACTTTCGGCAGCCAGAGGCGGCGTTGCTGCAATGGCACTTGCCCTTACGCTTGTCTCGGTGCCGGCCAATGCTCAGGATAGCGAGGCTGACAATCCTTTTCTGCAATCATTGAGAGCGTGTCAGGCCGAAACCGACTCGTCTGCCCGGTTGGTGTGTTTCGACCGCGCTGCAAATGAGATATTGAGTGCAGAGGCGGCAGGAGACCTTCGGGTCGTCGATCGCGAGGCTGTCCGCAAAACGCGCCGCGGTCTCTTCGGCTTCTCCCTCCCCGATCTGGGGATATTTGAGAAAGGGGATGGCGAAAAAGAGGAAGAGATCAATGAGATCGAAACGACGATCGCAGCGGTGAGCGGCACTTACGGCACCAGTTATACGATCCGCACGGCTGAAGGCGCAGTTTGGCGAATCTCCGATGTACCACGCCGCCTCCTCGAGCCGAAGGCGGGTGACAAGCTGACAATCAAAAGCGGGGCCCTGTCTGCTTATTATCTACGGATTGGCGACCAGAGTGGCGTGAAAGGAAGCAGGGTACGATAATTGGCCACGGCCTAATGTGACATTTTTGATACGGCGACCATGTAACTGCGACAATTGCGTTAATTCTGCCGCTCCATGTCTTGCTCAAAAGGGCTGTCCTTGCTTCAACCCCCCTATGAGCCGGTTCCTCCGGTTCTAGTAGGGGACTAAATCAGATGAAAAAGACCTTTTCCGCCTTTGGTGGACGGGCCGCACTGTTCAGCAGCGCAGGGCTCGCCGCTCTCGCTTTTGCCTCGCCAGTGCTGGCGCAAGATACCGATACCGATCCGAGCGACGACGTTTTGGAAGAGCAGGCTGAAGACGCTGCGCCCGCCGGGGATATGATCCTGGTAACCGGCAGCCGTATTTCGCGTCCGAACCTTGATTCGCCGGTCCCCGTGACTTCCGTGAACGTAGGTGAGCTTACCAATCAGGGTGAACTTTCCCTCGGTGACGCGCTCAACGATCTGCCCTCGTTGCGCACGACCTACAGCCAAGGCAACTCCACTCGCTTTATCGGTACAGCCGGGCTCAACCTGCTCGACCTCCGGGGCTTGGGCGTCAGCCGCACCCTCGTGCTGGTCAACGGCAAGCGGCACGTTACGACCTTACCAGGCGATTATCTCGTCGACACCAACACTATTCCCGTCGATCTGCTCGAGCGCGTAGATATCGTTACCGGTGGTAATTCGGCTGTTTACGGCTCTGACGCTGTGGCGGGTGTCGTGAACTTCGTCTTGAAGCGCGATTTCGAAGGTCTTTCTCTTCGTGGCCAAGCCGGGATTTCCGAGCGCGGAGACCGCGCTGGCCGCTTCATTGCCGGCGTTTACGGCAAGAACTTCGGAGACGGTCGCGGCAATATCTCGGTCGCTGCCGAATATGCGAAGACCGATCCGCTGTTTTTCAATCAGCGTGACGAACTGACCGGCGCATATAGCGGTCGCTGTCAGTATAACCTGGTCGAACCCACTGCTGGCGAACCTTTCGGCACGGACGGTATCACCGACAACGGCGAACTCTGTGGGGTTCGCAACAATTCGATTTCAGATGGCGGCACGCTGGGCGTGTTCGCTGACCGAAGCGCATTGCGTTTTGATCGTAACGGCAACATTTTCCGCGACGTTCCGGATGATCCGCTTGGTAGCTATACCGGCAACGTTATCGGCGGCACCGGCTCAACGCTACGCAACACAGGTCAGTTGGCGGCAGGCCTTGAGCGGTACAACATTAACCTTCTCGCGCACTACGACGTCAGCGATGCGTTTCGCCCGTTTGTCGAAGCGAAATACGTTCACGTTGAAGCACTCCAGGAAGGTCAGCCCAGCTTCTTCCAAGGCTCGCTCAAGAACCTAGCCAACACGCAAGAACAGTTCGATGCCATTCAAAATCTGCGTTGCGACAATCCGTTCTTGAATCCACAGGCATTCGGCCAGTTAACGGCCGTAGGCTTCTGCGGAGCAACTCCGGATGGCAGAACGTTCAATATTTCACGCTTCAATGTCGACTTCGGCGGACGCGGCGAACTACAAACTCGTGAAACCTACCGCATCGTCGGTGGTGTCGAGGGTACCTTCAACGGTGACTGGAATTACGAACTGTCGTTGAACTACGGTCGCTTCGAGTCCAATCTGAATTCGCTGAACAACCTCGTTCTTTTCGACACTCAGGGCAACCTTGACGGGTTCCTTCTCGCCATCGATGCGCGTCGTAACGCAGCCGGCCAGATCGTCTGCGGTGTGAACGCTGATGCCGATCCCACCAATGATCGCCCGGACTGCGTACCGATCAACGTTTTCGGTAATGGTGCGCCGAGCCGAGAGGCGCTCGACTTTGTCAACACCACCACGACCCGCGAGGAACGGGCTGAACAGTTCGTAGCGTTGGCATCGGTTGCCGGTGACCTGTCGCAGCTTTTCGAACTTCCAGGTGGTCCGGTAGGCTTTGCGATCGGCGCCGAGTATCGCGAAGAAACTGCTTACAGTGCGTATGATGAACTCGTTCAGTCAGGCGGCACGTTCCTGAATGCCATCCAGCCGTTCGCGCCGCCCAAGTTCACGGTTAAGGAAGCATTCGGCGAGTTGAACATTCCTGTTCTGGCCAATATGCCGTTTGCGGATGAGTTGACCTTCAGCGCAGCCGGTCGCGTGTCCGATTACAACACCAATGTCGGCACGACGTTTTCGTACAATCTGAACGGTTATTACGCACCAATTCCGGATATTCGTTTCCGTGCGAGCTACGCCACCTCGGTTCGTGCTCCGACCCAGAGCGACCTTTTCTCGACTCCGTCGGAAAACTTCGCGCAGTTGGCCGATCCGTGCGATTCGCAGAACATCACGAACAATCCAAACCGCGCTGCCAACTGCGCCGCGGCCGGTGTTCCGACGACTGTAAATCAGGCTGTGTTTGAAGCTTGTAACGGAACCGCATTCAATGGCGCGGTGGGCACGCCGTTCCAGAACTGCCTCGCTCGCTCGGCGTCGACCGGCTATCTTTCTGGCGGCAACCCTGAACTGACGGAAGAAAAAGGTAAGTCGCTCACGCTGGGGGTAATATTCCAGCCGCGGTTTGTCCCTGGCCTGACGTTCACGGTCGATTATTACGATATCGAGATCGAAAACCAGATTGCCGTACTGGGCGCCCAGACGATCCTGAACAACTGCTATGACAACCCGAACGGTGTGAACAATGTCTTTTGCGCTACTGTACAGCGCGATCCGGCAACCGGACTGTTCATCGAACCAGCTGTGCTTTCCAGCGGGATCAACTTCGCTAGCCGTGAAACCCGCGGTATCGATTTCGATCTTCAGTATGCGCATACGTTCGACAACAACCACCGCTTGACGCTTCGGGCGATTGCGACCCATCTGCTGGATCTCAATTTCTACGAAGATCCAACCGATGGTGAAGTCCCGAACCGCGTAAAGAGCGAACTGGGCGATCCTGCATGGGCAGCCTCGTTCAACGCCAACTACGATTTCGGTCCTGTCGATTTGACCTGGTCGGTGCGCTTCTTGGATAAGATGACCAAGAGCGCATATGAGAACGCTTTCCCGTATACGGGCCGTTGCCCCACATCGGGTGTAACCGGGTTTACCGAACGGGCCTGTACTCCGGGAGAGCTCACCACTCTCGATCCGGCGAACGTGGATCAGTTCGATGACCCGTACTTCCCGAACAGGTTCTATCATAACGTACGCGTGAACTTCACGGTCGATGAAGAACGCGCGTTCAACATGTATGTCGGTGTCGACAACCTGTTCGATACTAAGCCTCCGTTTGGTCAGTTGGGCGTTGGGGCAGGTGATCCGTACGATACGTTCGGGCGTTACTTCTACGCCGGCGCTCGGATCGACTTCTAATCCGAACATACCTAGCGTAAAAATAAAGGGCCCCGGGAAACCGGGGCCCTTTTGTGTGTCGTTCGAAAACGATGAAGCGTTAGACGACCACCATCTCCAGTTCCCCATCCCCTTCGTCAATCTGCACGGTCGACCCGTCCGGCACCTTGCCCGAAAGGATCATGTCGGCCAGCGGGTCCTGAACGTAACGCTGCACGGCGCGCTTTAGCGGGCGGGCGCCGTAAACAGGATCATAGCCGACACGGCCGAGCCATTTCTTTGCCGCATCGCTCAGCTCGAGCGTGACCTTGCGATCCCTGAGCAGCTTCTGCACGCGCTCGACCTGGATATCTACGATTGGCGCCATGTGTTCTTGCGCCAAGCGATGGAACAGGATGATCTCGTCCAGCCGGTTGAGAAACTCGGGCCGGAAATGGCCGCGTACGACATCCATCACCTGCGGTTCGACATCCGCAACTTTCTGATTGTCATCCATATTCGCCAGGTACTGGCTGCCCAGATTGCTGGTCAGGATGATGAGCGTGTTGGAAAAGTCGACCACCCTGCCCTGCCCATCGGTCAGACGTCCATCGTCGAGAACCTGCAGCAGCACATTGAACACGTCTGAGTGCGCCTTTTCGACTTCGTCGAACAGGACCACCTGGTACGGTCGCCGACGGACGGCTTCGGTCAGGACGCCGCCTTCCTCATAGCCGACGTAGCCTGGAGGCGCGCCAATCAGACGGGCGACCGCATGCTTCTCCATGAATTCGCTCATGTCGATGCGCACCATGGCGCTGTCGTCGTCGAACAGGAAGCCCGCCAATGCCTTTGTGAGCTCAGTCTTGCCAACGCCGGTCGGGCCGAGAAACAGGAAGCTGCCCAGCGGGCGCCCGGGGTCCTGCAAGCCCGCCCGAGCGCGGCGTACGGCCTTCGATACGGCGTCGATCGCCTGGGACTGCCCGATGACCCGCTGCGATAGGATGTTCTCCATGTCGAGCAGCTTCTCGCGCTCGCCTTCCATCATCCGATCGACAGGGATACCCGTCCAGCGCGAGACCACGCCAGCGATATCGTCTTCAGTCACCTCCTCCTTGAGCAGAGCGTTGTCGGTCTGCCCGGACGCTTCGGCGAGCTTCTTCTCCAGTTCCGGAATCCTGCCGTATTGCAGCTCGCCGGCTTTCTGCAGATCGCCGCCGCGTTGTGCCTGTTCGAGTTCGATACGCGCCTGGTCGAGGTCTTCCTTGATCCGGGCTTCGGCATGGATCTTGTCGCGTTCGTTCTGCCAACGTGTCGTCAGTTCGCTCGACTGCTGTTCGAGTTCGGACAGTTCCTTGCGCAGATTTTCGAGACGGTCCTTCGAAGCGTCGTCGGTTTCCTTCTGCAACGCCTGCTCTTCGATCCGCAGTTGGATGATCCGGCGGTCGAGCCCCTCGATTTCTTCGGGCTTGCTTTCGACCTCCATGCGGATGCGGCTGGCAGCCTCATCCATCAGATCGATCGCCTTGTCGGGCAGGAAGCGGTTCTGGATATAGCGGTTTGATAATTGCGCCGCTGCCACGATTGCGCCGTCGGTAATGCGCACGCCGTGGTGCAGTTCGTATTTGTCCTTGATCCCGCGCAATATGCTGATCGTGTCTTCAACGCTCGGCTCATCGATATAAACCGGCTGGAACCGACGCTGGAGCGCGGGATCCTTCTCGACATACTTTTGGTATTCGTCGAGCGTGGTCGCACCGATGCAATGCAATTCGCCCCGCGAAAGCGCAGGCTTGAGCAGGTTGCCGGCATCCATGCTGCCTTCCGATGCGCCAGCCCCGATCAGCGTGTGCATTTCATCGATGAACAGGATGATCTGCCCTTCGGCGCCTTTGACCTCGTCGAGTACCGACTTCAGCCGCTCTTCGAATTCGCCGCGATATTTTGCGCCCGCAATCAATGCACCCAGGTCGAGCGCCATCAATGTTCGGCCTTTAAGGCTGTCGGGCACGTCGCCATTGGCGATACGCAGGGCAAGGCCTTCGGCAATCGCAGTCTTGCCCGTTCCAGGTTCGCCGATAAGAGCGGGGTTGTTCTTGGTACGGCGGGCGAGGATCTGGACCGTCCGGCGAATTTCCTCGTCTCGGCCGATCACCGGGTCGAGCTTGCCGTCGCGCGCCGCCTGCGTGAGGTCGCGCGCATACTTCTTCATGGCGTCGTAACTTTCCTCCGCGCCCGCGCTGTGAGCGGCTCGCCCCTTGGTCACGTCCTGGATCGCCGCTTCCAGTGATTTGACATCGATCCCAGCAGATTTCAGCGCTCTGCCCGCATCGTTATCGGCCATCGTCAGCGCTTGGAGAACCCGCTGGACCGGGACGAAACTGTCGCCCGCCTTTTCAGCCAGTTGTTCGGCCTGATCGAGTGCACGAACCGCATCGTTATCGAGCCCGGGCGTCTGCTGCGCCCCGCCGCCCGAGACGGCCGGCACCTTGGCCAGAGCGTTATCGACCTCGGTAATCGCCACACCGGGATTGCCCCCGGCACGCTGAATCAACTGGGCAGCCATGCCCTCGCTATCGTCCAGCAACGCCTTCAGCAGATGCGAAGGCGAGATGCGCTGGTGGTTCATGCGGATGGCAACCGTCTGCGCAGCCTGCAGAAAGCCTTTCGCCCGGTCGGTGAACTTTTCGAGATTCATGGATATCCCCGTGTGATTACCAACGCGATATGGTGTGACGTATATACAACACAATAGTTCGAGGTCGTTATTTTCGACGAAGTCCTCTTTTGACGGTCGCGGTGTAAAACGACCGGGCTGAGATCGCGCCGTTCGTCAGTGTCATCCCATCTCCGAAGTTAAACGTCGGCGAACGGTTGACCGGCGCGTGTAGCTTTACAGTTTTGTACGCAATCAAGCCAGACGAGCACCGTTGGCTACGTTGGCTTCAGGCCGTGCGAGGAGGATCGCGCCGTTTGCGTCCGGGAAGCCGAGCACGAGTATCTCCGACATGAAAGGCCCGATCTGGCGCGGGGCGAAATTGACCACTGCCATGACCCGTTGCCCGACGAGACTTTCAGGGGCGTAGTGTTCGGTGATCTGTGCCGAGCTTTTACGCTCGCCGATGTCGGGCCCCAGATCGACCCACAGTTTGATAGCGGGGCGGCGGGCTTCCGGGAAGGGCTCGGCACGCGTTACCGTGCCGGCGCGAATGTCGAGCGCTGCGAAGTGCGTAAAGTCTGCATAGTCCATCGCGCGGACTTATGCAGCACCGTGAGGGTCATCAACCCTGGGTGAGCGGTTCCAGTCCCGGCACCATGATCGTCCGGTCGCCGCCAAAATCTTCGCGCACTACGACCAGCCCCTGCCGTTCGAGGTGATCGAGCAGGCGCCGGATGCGGCCGGGCGAACTGGTGCCATAGGCCCGTGCAAGCGCATGTTCGTCAACCTGCGTTTCACCGGCATGCGCAGCCTTGGCGATGACCAGGAAGGGCCCGAGCAAATCCTCTTCGACGGTCCCGGCGAGTTGCATGATCCTCGCCTGCACGGATTCTTCCAGTTCGCCGAGCCCCGCCCCGGCAACTGCGAACCGGCGGCGGAAACCGCGCATGTCGGGCATGGGCCCAATCAGGCGTTCACGGCGGCACCGGGTGAGAAACGTCTGGTACTGTGCGCTGGCAGACTGGAATGCGATGCCCTCTTCCCCGGCAAGCTCTGCGATAATCTCCGCGATCCGTGTCGCAACGGCAGACGTATCGATCGGTTCCGGTGCGGCGACCTGCCGTTCTTCTGCATGAGCGATGCTGTCTTCCATTTCGTCGATCCGCGGCGCGGGTGGCGGCGCGGGCGGCGGGGGCGCCTTGGCCACCTCGCTCGCGAGATCGGTGGTGAGCAGCGCCGCCATATCCTCGGGCGCCGTGTCAGGCAGCGCCATCAGGCCTTCGCTGCGAACTGTATGACCGGTTTTCACCGGGCCAATCTTCACCGCCTGCGGGACCCTGGTGATGGCAGGCCCGAGCGCGAGGAAATGGCCACGCTGCAGTTCACGAATACGCTCCGCCTGCCGACGCTCCATCCCGAGCAGGTCGGCTGCACGGATCATGTCGATGTCGAGAAAGGTTCGCCCCATCAGAAAGTTCGAAGCTTCGGCAGCAACGTTTTTGGCGAGCTTCGCCAGTCGCTGGGTCGCGACTACCCCGGCCAGTCCGCGCTTGCGGCCGCGGCACATGAGATTGGTCATCGCCGACAGCGTCATGCGGCGCGTATCCTCAGCCATCTCGCCCGCCGCCGCAGGGGCGAACATCTGCGCCTCGTCCACCACGACCAGGGCGGGATACCAATGTTCGCGCGGGGCATCGAACAGAGCAGTGAGAAACTGTGCGGCGCAGCGGATCTGCTGTTCCACTTCCAAGCCATCGAGATCGAGCACCACGCTGGCACGATGTTCACGGATACGACGGGCAAGCGCTTCGATTTCGGGCGGCGAATAGGCCGCGCCGTCGATGACTACATGGCCGAACTTGTCCGCGAGCGAGGGAAAGTCGCCTTCGGGATCGATGACAACCTGCTGCACCATGCCGGCGCTCTCTTCGAGCAGGCGACGCAGCAGGTGTGATTTGCCGCTTCCCGAATTGCCTTGCACGAGCAAACGGGTTGCGAGGAGTTCCTCGATGTCGAACTCGACCGGTTTGCCGGAAGATTCGTGGCCGATGGTGATCTGCGCTGTCACTGCTGGCGGGTTAGACAGCCGAATCCGGATCGGGAAACAGCTGCCGAAGGGTTTTGCCCAATCGCATTGCGAGTTCGGCCCGGTGCCGCTAACCCCGTTGCAAGAGAGGACGGGATTTCATGAAGAAATGGTTGGGGCGCATCGGCTTTGCGCTGCTGGTGCTTGTGCTGGCAACATTCATCGTGCTGGCCACGTGGGAGCCCTTCTGGGCGAAACGCGACGACATCGTCCTGCCCGATCGGGATTACACTGCTGAAATAAGTCGTGACGAATTCGGCGTACCGCACATCTACGGCAAGACCGATGCCGATGTCGCCTATGGCGTCGCCATCGCCCATTCGGAGGACGATTTCTTCACCCTTCAGGATGTGGTTGCGATGAGCCGTGGGCGATACAGCGCGATCGCCGGGCAGGACGGTGCGGCATTCGATTATGCGTATCACCTGCTCGATGCGCGCGGCACGGCGGAGAAAAATTACCCGCGGCTGCCCGAAGACACGCGCGCGCTGTTCGATGCCTATGCGACGGGCCTGAACGATTATGCTCTTCAACATCCGGACGAGGTCAAGCTCGGCAATCTGTTTCCCGTCGACGGTGTCGACGTGGCCGCGGGTTTCGCGCTCCGCCAACCGTTCTTCTTCGGCCTTGGGGACGTCATCGGGCCTTTGGTAGACGGCAAGGAACTGCGCCCCGAGCATGGCCCTGCGATCCCGCCCAGCAGCCGTGAAGCCACGCCGGCGACGGATGCCGTCGAAGTCATCCGAGACGATGAAGTTGCGCCGCCAAGGCAGACGAAAGCGCGCCCCCTGCCATGGGGCGAGGACGGGGCGCTGGCCGGATCGAATGCCTTTGCCGTAATGCCCGAAAAATCAGGCGGGCCGACCATTCTGGTATCGAATAGCCACCAGCCATGGCGCGGCGGCGTCGCCTGGTACGAACTGGTGGTCGAAAGCGACGAGGGCTGGCATTATGCCGGTGCCAACTTCCCGGGTAGCCCCTTCCCTTTCCTGGGCCACAATGAACATCTAGGCTGGACCAATACGGTCAACACGCCTGACATGGTGGACATCTACAGGCTGGTCATGAACGATGACGGGACACAGTACCGCATCGGTGACCAGTGGCGCGATCTGGAAAAGCAGACTGTGACCCTGCCGGTAAAACTGGGGCCCATCACACTGCCGATCCGTCGCACGATCTATCGAAGTGTTCACGGCCCGGTGATCAAGAACGACAATGGCTATTTCGCCGTCCGCTATGGCGGGATGGGAAATCTGGGGCAACTCGACGCCTATTATCGCCTTAACAAGGCAACCGATCTGGACGAATTCCAGGCCATTCTTGCGCGGATGGACATTCCGTCCACTAATTTCATCTATGGCGATAAGGAAGGCAACATCGCCTTCATTTACAATGCTGCCCTGCCCGACCGTGCGAAGGGTTACGACTGGCGCAAGATCCTGCCGGGCGACGATCCGCGCGCGATCTGGTCTGGCCCGGTGCCCTATCAGTCACTACCCAAATATGTGAACCCGGCGAGCGGCTGGCTCTATAATGCGAACAATGCGCCCTACACGGCCGCAGGGGAAGGCAGCGATCTGTCGCCTGACGATTTTGCCCCCGAACTCGGCGTCGAACTCAAGCAGACCAACCGTTCCCGCAGGGCGTGGAAGCTCATGAGCGAGGCAGAGTTGCTCGACCGGGCGACGCTGGAGAAGATCAAATACGATACCGCCTACGAACGCGAAGGCTACGTCGCGCGTCTGTGGGACGATCTGGCTGCACTTGATCTTTCGGATGACGCCGAGTTTGCGCGCGCGCGCGACATGCTGATGAACTGGGATTTTACCGCCAACAACGTCGGCGAAGCCGATGCGCTGGCACTGCTGATGATCCGTGAGTTCATGGCTTCCAGCTATCAGAACAAGCCCTGGCCCGATGTCCGCGAAGAGCTGGCGAAACAGGTCGCTCATCTCAAGGACCATTTCGGCCGCATCGATCCGCCGATGAGCGAATTGCTGCGTCTGCGCCAGGGCGATGTGGATCTGCCGCTGGATGGTGGGTCGGATACGCTGCGTGCCTCGACCCTATGGGATGTCGACGACGATGGCCGTCTGTCGGTTCGACATGGCGACAGTTTCATCCAGTGGGTGGAATGGCTTCCCGGCCAGCGGGTTTCCTCACGCTCCATCCAGCCATTCGGCGCGGCCACGACGCGGCCTGCGTCGCCGCATTACACCGACCAAGCGACGTTATTCGTCCAGCACCGCCTGAAGCCGGTCCATTTCTGGCGTGAAGACGTGCTTGCCAATTCCGCGTCCCGAAAGGTCGTGACGCATTCTCGATGACGGGTTAGCCTGCCATCTGTCTGTTATATCGAGTCGAATCGAACGACTTGATCGAAGGGGGTTTTACATGAAAATGAAATCGGTACTTGCTGCGGGCGTCGCCTCGCTCGTTCTGGCAGCATGCACGACAACGCCGAATGGCCAGTCCATGGCCAATGCATCAGCGCCCGTTGCCGAAGCTGGCACTCTGGACGAGCCCGCAGCGCTCGCAACGCTGATCGACGAAGTCCAGATTCCCTATGAAAAATTCACCTTGGACAATGGCCTCGATGTCATTGTGCATACCGATAAAAAGGCGCCCATCGTCGCGCTGGCCGTGTGGTACAATGTCGGCTCCAAGGACGAACCGAAGGGCCAGACCGGTTTCGCCCATTTGTTCGAACACCTCATGTTCAACGGATCCGAAAACGCACCGGAAGACTACTTCCAGTATCTGCAGGAAATGGGTGCGACGGATTACAACGGCACGACCAATTTCGACCGTACGAATTATTTCCAGACCGTTCCCAAGCCGGCGCTTGAACGCGCTCTTTGGCTGGAAAGCGACCGCATGGGTTATCTGCTGGGCGCGATCACGCAGGAAAAACTCGATAACCAGCGCGGCGTTGTCCAGAACGAAAAACGGCAGGGCGACAATCAGCCAGGCGGTCTGGTCTTCTATGAAATCGTGAAGACGCTGTTCCCTGCTCCGCACCCTTATGATCATACGCCGATCGGTTCTATGGCCGACCTCGATCAGGCCAGCATGGCCGACGTCCAGAACTGGTTCCGCGACAATTACGGTCCGAACAATGCGACGGTAGTGCTTGCCGGCGACGTAACTGCCGCCGAAGCCCGTACGCTGGTGGAAAAGTATTTTGGCCCGATTTCCCGCGGACCGGTCAACGATCCTGCTCAGGCGAACGTCCCCGAACTGGCGCAGGATGTGCGCACGGTGATGAAGGATCAGGTCGCAGCCACCAATATTTCGAAATACTGGAGCGCTCCCGGGATTACCGACCGTGAGCTTACCGCACTGACGGTAGGAACGCAGATCCTCGGTGGCCTGTCTTCCAGCCGTCTCGACAAGACCCTCGTCCGTGACGAGCAGTTAGCCGTCGGCGTTTCAGCCGGCAATTATTCGTGGCAGCGCGTCGGCGTGTTGAACGTGGGCGCAACCGCGCGGCCTGGTGTCGACCCCGCCGTGGTCGAAGCCCGGCTCAATGAACTCGTTGCACAGTTCATTGCCGAGGGCCCGACAGAGGACGAGGTGCGCCGCGCAGCCACGTCGACCGTCTCCCAGACGATCCGTGGGCTTGAGCAGGTAGGCGGCTTCGGCGGCAAGGCTGTGACGCTCGCCTCAGGGGAAGTGCTAGCCGCCGATCCGGATTTCTACGCCCGCCAGCTCGAAATCCTTGCCACGCTGACGCCTCGCGAAGTTCAGTCCGCAATGCAGCGCTGGATGACCCGGCCGGCCCTGACGCTGGTTCTCGAACCGGGCGAGCGCGAAGGCGAGTATGAAGAAGCGGCATCGGTTGCCTCTGCCACCGCGGCCACTGACGAAGCCCCAGGGGCGAGCGAGATCACGGTAACGAAGGAACGGCCAAAGCCGCCCATCGCGACGACCGCTACGCTCGATTTCCCCGACGTCCAGCATACCAGGCTCGCAAATGGGATGGAGCTTCATTACGCTATGCGGGACGCGGTCCCCGCGACGTATATAACGATGTCGTTCGACGCCGGCACCGCTTCCGACCCGGTGGACAAACGCGGTCTAGAAGCGCTGGCTCTCGGCCTGTTCGACGAAGGCACCACGACGATGGACTCGCAGGAAATCGCCGAAGCCAGCGAACGGCTCGGCGCATCGATCTCCGTTGGCGGCGGTTTCGACCGGTCCAGCTTCACCCTGTCGACACTGTCGGCCAATCTCACGCCGTCGCTTGAGTTGATGTCTGACATCGTACGCAACCCTGCATTCGCACCTGCTGAAATCGAGCGCGTGCGTGCACAGCAGATCACCGGTATCGAGCAGGAATTGCGCACGCCGCAGTCGATCGCGGCGCGGACGCTCGCTCCGATCATTTACGGGGAAGACAGCCCCTACGGCGGTGCCGACAGTGGCACAGTGGCTTCGGTCACTGCCTTGACCCGTGACGACATCACCGGCTTCAAGGATCGCTGGATCCGCCCCGACAATGGTCAGATCTTCGTCGTTTCGGATCGCCCGATCGGTGAAATCACTGCCGCGCTGAACAAGGTGTTCGGCGACTGGCAGGCCCCTACAGTAGCAAAGGGAACCAAGAGTTTCGGCGACATGGCCGCCGTGCCGGAAAAAGCTCGTATCGTTCTGGTCAATCGACCGAACTCGCCGCAGAGCTTTATTCTCGGTGGACAGCGGACGCCGGTGGATGCGCGTGATGAAACCTACGTCGATTTCCTCAATGGGAATAATGCGCTGGGTGGCAATTTCCTCGCACGCCTCAACATGAACCTGCGCGAGACAAAGGGGTGGAGCTATGGCGTAAGCGGCTTTCCGCAGACACGCGAGAAGGCCGTCGCTTACAACATTGCGGCTCCAGTCCAGGCCGATCGTACCGGCGATGCGCTGGCCGAGCTGATCCGCGAGACCGGGGAATTCCTCGACACCCGCGGCGTCAGCGAAGCGGAGCTGGACCGGATCGTCACTGCAGAAATCGGCGAATTGCCTGGCCAGTTCGAAACCTCCGGCGCCGTGCTCGGAGCCATGCAGAACAACGCCATGTATGGCCGCCCGGACAATTACTACGAATTGCTCGCAGACCGGTATCGCTCGCAGACCCGCAGCAGTCTGGACGAAGCGGTGCGCGCCGCAATCGATGCCGACCGGTTTGTCTGGGTCGTCGTCGGCGATGCAACTGTCGTGGAGCCGCAGCTCGAAAAGCTCGGCCTCGATGTCGAAGTCGTACAGATGGGTCAGTGACTGCTATCGAGATCGCCCTTGTTGACATTGATGTCAGCAAGGGCGATCTAGCGGCCACTCCAGATTGCTAACCGAAGAGAGGAATTTTCATGTCCGTAGCAGGTACTTATGACACCGTCGTCAAGAGCCCGATGGGCGAACAGAAGGGCACCTTCACCGTAGTCCCCGGCGACGACGGGAACACCTTTACCGGATCGATGGCTGGCGGCATGGGCTCCATGGACGTCAAGGACGGCAAGATCGATGGCGACACGCTTACCTGGGCGATGGACATGACCGTCCCCATGCCGATGACCCTCAACTGCACCGCCAACGTGAACGGCGACCAGCTGACTGGCACGGTAAATGCAGGCGCCTTCGGCGACATGCCGCTGACCGGCCAGCGCCAGGGCTGAGCGCAAACCGATAAATGGCAAAGGCGCCGGGAGGATTTCCCGGCGCCTTTTATTGTACCTGCCGCGAACCGGGTCCTTCGGCGTAACCTACTCGCCCACGCCGAAGGCGAAAACGCGCGCGCCGGCTGTACCCGCACTACCGGCGAGGCCGGGGCCGGCCCCTCCGCCAACAGCGAAGATGAAGCCATACTGGCCCTTCTCCAGCGCAGTCTCCGGCGTCAGTTTGTACACTCCCTGCGCCACCTGCTCGTAGGTGAAAGGGATCTGGTCCTTGTCCATCACGCCCGCCTTGGCACCGGCGATGTTCATACTGCCGATACGCGCTTCGCGGCGGCCTTTCTTCTGCTCCAGTTCCACGAGCGAGAACTCGTTCGGCGACTGGACCGATGCGCCGAACCCCGTCGAAAACGTTCCGCTCCCCTCGCCGTTGGCATTGCCGAGATAGACATAAAATACCGGGTTGGATTTGGGAGAAACAAATCGTGCTTCCTCCCCCGGAATGACCGCCTTCACGCTCGCGCTCGCGATTCCGCCCGTCAGCGCATATCCGAAAATGCCGCCCGTTTTTGTCTGTGTGGAAGATGTCGGGTCGATCTTCCACATCCGCGGCTCAGCCGACCAGTCGTCGTACAGATAGACGCCGGGAAAATGTGGAGCCAGCGGATCGGCTGCGCTGTCCGACATGGCCGGTGCGACGGATGTCTTCTTGACCATCGCCGCGATCACGGCGCTGGACACTCCCTTGGTTCTCAATTCCAGCAAGGTCGCCGTATCGGTGGCGTAACTGCCTTGATCGGTTTCGATCTTGGCGATGACGGCTTCGTCCCCCAGCCCCGCATCGAGCAGAGTGAGGACATCGGCATTGGTAAGCGTTTCAGCGCAAAGCGGCGCCGACATTGCCAGCGCGCACGGTATCAAGACTGTCCAGAACTTCATATTGCTCCCCCCGGTGCAAATCATGTGTGTAATCGCGAGACGAACGAACGAGACCGTGAAGTCCCATCCGTTCGTTCCCTCATACTTCTCAATGCGTTAACGCACTACGTCCATTTCTTCGATCAGTGCCTGTGCACCATCGACCTTGTCCATCACCCACAGCATGTAACGGGTATCGACATGGATCGTGCGCGTGGTGCGCGGATCGAAATACCAGTCCGAATTGACGCTTTCGAAGGTCCCGTCGAACAACAGGCCTACGAGTTCGGCACGTGAGTTGAGTGTTGCGGAGCCGCTGTTGCCGCCGGTGCTGTCGAGGTCCGACAGGAAGTTGACCGGCACCGATCCGATACTGTCGAGCGCATAGTCGCCATAATCGCCCGCACGGATTTCGGTCAGTTGCTTGGCCGGCGCATTGAACGGGTCTTCGCCCGTGTCCTTTTCGAGTATGCCTTCCAGCGTGGTGAACGGCAGGTAGGCCATGCCATCACGCGGACTACCGCCAAGAACCTTGCCATATGTGACGCGGAGCGTGCTGTTGGCATCAGGGTAGGTGGCGATGCCTTGAGAGCGCTGCCATTGCGTGATTGCCTGCATATAGGCCGGACGCAGCACCAGCGCGCGCCCTGCCCGTTCCTCGCTCTGCTGTTCCAGATCGATCCCGTAGTCGTAAAGAGCGACCGCGAGCTGCATGAACGGGTCTTTGCTCGCTTCCAGATCGGCTACACTTGCATCCATCAGCGCGAGGCGCGTTTCAGTATCGCCCAGCGTGGTGTTGGCGTAATACCGATCGACGATCGGCTCGGCCTGCGCGGCACCGGTCACGCCTGCCAGACCTGTCGCCTGATCGAAGACGGCAACACGTTCGGCCGCAGGCTGAGCCAGATAACCGTTCAGGAACAGGAGCCATTCAGCCTTGTCGACCGAAGCATCGTACCGCCGGTCAAGCGCCTGCAATCCCTGCCGGAAGAACGCCATGTCGCGTTCCTGATACCCGCTCTCGCGCTTGGCATCGGGCTTCTCCTTTTCCTTCGCAAGGCGATAGAGACGCTGCGCGGTGCCGAGCAACTGTGGGTTGGTCACATTACCATACCAGAAATTGGTGCGGGCCGCCGTGGCGCTTTCTTCCGACAGTTCATCGAGGGCCGCGATCGCTTCGCCATAGCCGCTGCGCGAAGGATCGGCAGCAATCCAGGCATCGAGCTCAGCTTCGCGTTCTGCGCGCAGCCCGACGAGATTGACCCGGCGCGCGCCGTCGATCTGGCCGCGCAGGTTCTTTTCGTAGTTGTTGAGACCGGCGAGGCGCGATTCATACTTCACGCGCGCGTCCGAACCTTCGGGCGCGGCTTCCTCGATCGTGTCGATCCAGTTGTTCAGCAGTGTGACGAATGTCGGATAGGTCCACTCGAACGTGTTCTTCACTTCGCCGAGCCGCGTGTAGCGATTGGTCGATCCCGGATAGCCTGCAGCCATAACGAAATCGCCGTCATCGAGACCGGCAGCACTCACCTTGAGATGATGCTTGGGACGGTACGGGACATTGTCTTCCGAATATTCGGCAGAGGTCCCATCCGGCGCGACATACGCGCGATAGAATGAAAAATCGCCAGTGTGACGCGGCCACATCCAGTTATCGATATCGCCGCCATATTTGCCGATAGAATCGGCCGGCGCGTAAACCAGCCGTACGTCCTTCACCTCGAGCCGCTTGATCAGCGTGTATTCCTCGCCGCCATAGAAACTGGCGACCAGGCAACGATATCCAGCGTCCTGTTCGCATTCCGCGGTGATATCCTTCACCCGCTGATCGACGGTATCGTAACGCTCATTTGGCGAAAGGGCGTCGATGCCTTCGCGGACGCGCGCCGTCACATCGCTGATATCGGTGGTGACATACACACGCGATCCGGGTGCGGCGGGCAATTCTTCGCTCTTCGCCTTGGCGAGGAAGCCGTTTTCGAGATAATTGTTTTCAGCCGTTGAATTGTACTGAACCGATCCACGGGCGCAGTGGTGATTGGTAACCACCAGCCCCTCGTCCGAAACGAAGCTTGCCGAACAACCCTGCAACTGGACAATGGCGCCCATCGGAAAGCCCGTCAGGTCCGACAAGGCTTCGGGCGATACTTCCAGGCCGGTTTTGCGCAGATCGTCTGCGATCTCGGGCAGTTGTCCGGGCGTGAACATCCCTTCCTTGGCAGCGAGCGGCGCTGCCAGCGACAGAGTGGATGTGGCCGCGCCGGCGAGCAGCGCCGCAGCAAAAACAGATTTTGACATGATAGGTACGATCCCTTCCAGCGCGCCGAACGCGCGTCCCGCCGATATCGCTAGTCCGCTTGGCTGCACCGTTCAAGCGAGGCCATGGCTTTGACCACACACAAAGTTTAGCCGCAGAACGGTGCAAGCAGGACGAGCGGCTTCTGGGAAGGGATCAGACGAATGTGGCTGCCTTGAAATGAACAAAACAGGCGCGCACCTTCCGCAACATGCTGGGTAAACACACAGCCATATGCTTTCTGCTCGTCGCCGGACTGGCCGGTTGCTCGCTCGCGGACGACGGCAGCGACGGCCCTTCAGCCGTCGAGCCCAGTCCGGACCTAGCGCTGGAAAGCCGGGTCCTTGCCGTAGTCTGCGACAACGACCGTCCGGATACTCAGGAACAACTGGTTCAACTTGCTCGCTATGCGCGGGAACGCGACGGACGATCGGACCGCATCTGGGAAGTCGCGGACAATCCGGACTGTCCGCAAACGTCCTGAAACAGCGCCCATGACGCGCTTCGACGTTCGCGTCAGCCCAGCTTGTCTTTCAGGATCTGGTTGACCACCGCAGGATTGGCCTTGCCCTGCATCGCCTTCATGGTCTGACCGACGAAGAAACCGAAGAGCTTGTCCTTGCCGCCGCGATATTCGGCGACCTTGTCCTCGTTGTCTGCGATGATCTTGTCGATCGCGGCTTCGATCGCACCGGTATCGCTGACCTGCTTGAGGCCTTCGGCATCGGCGATCTCTTCCGGATCGCGGCCAGTCTTAAGGACGATTTCGTAGATTTCCTTGGCCTGGCCACCCGATATCTCGCCCTTGTCCTGCATGGCGAGGATGCCGGCCTGCGCCTGTGCGGTTGCATTGGCTGGATCGGCTTCGTCACCGAGCGATTTCATCACCCCCGGCGCAACCGAGAGTGCCCAATTCGCCACCTGCGTTGCGACCTGCGCCTCGCTTTTGCCGATCTTCGTTGCTGCTGCGGCCAGCAAGGTCTCGAACCGGGCGAAAGTCTCAACCTCCGCCGTCAGTTCGCGCGCGTTGTACGGCGTCAGACCGAGCTCATTCTCATACCTCTTGCGCTTGGCATCGGGCAGTTCGGGCAGGCTCGCACGGCATTCGTCGAGGAAGCCGTCTTCCAGCTCCAGCGGGAGCAGGTCCGGATCGGGGAAGTAGCGGTAGTCATGCGCATCTTCCTTGCTGCGCATGGTCCGCGTGGTGCCGCTCGCCACGTCGAACAGGCGCGTCTCCTGGTCGACCGTACCGCCGTTCTCCAGCACATCCACCTGTCGGTTCGCCTCGTATTCGATGACCTGCATGACGAAGCGCACCGAATTGACGTTCTTCGTTTCGGTCCGCGTGCCGAATTCCTCGCCCGGCTTGCGCACGCTGACGTTCACGTCGGCGCGCATCGAACCTTCTTCCATATTGCCATCGCATGAGCCGACATAGCGCAGGATCGAACGCAGCTTGCGCACGTAGGCGCCAGCTTCGGCCGGGCTGCGCATGTCGGGCTTGGACACGATCTCCATCAAGGCCACGCCGCTGCGGTTGAGATCGACATAGGACATGGTGGGGTGCTGATCGTGCATCAGCTTGCCGGCGTCCTGCTCGACATGGATGCGCTCGATCCCGATGACCTTGTCTTCCGGGATGCCGGCCTTTTCATCTGCATCGATCAGCAGCTGCCCTTCACCCACGATCGGATGGTAGAGCTGGCTGATCTGATAGCCTTGCGGAAGATCGGCATAAAAGTAGTTCTTGCGATCGAACCGGCTGTATTTGTTGATCTGCGCCTCGATTGCCATGCCGGTACGCACGGCCTGGCGGATGCATTCGCGGTTGGGAACCGGAAGCATGCCGGGCATCGCAGCATCGACGAGGCTGACCTGCGAGTTGGGCTCGGCACCGAAAGCCGTGCTGGCACCGCTGAACAGCTTGGCGTTGGACGTGACCTGCGCGTGGACTTCCAGGCCGATCACGACTTCCCATTCGCCCGTTGCGCCCTGAATACGATAATCAGTCATCGTCTTTCGACTTTCCATTGTCGCTCTTGAAACGTGCCTCGCCGTGGCTGATGCGCCTCGAAAGGATTGCGGGCACCGCCATCACGCCGAGAACCGCCACGGCGGCTACGAGTGTGAAGATCGCCTCGTTCACCACCACTTCTCCGGCTTTGCCTCGAACCCGGCGCGCTGCTGAATCGCCAGCCCGGCATTCAGCACACCCTGTTCGTCGAAGGGCTTGCCAACGATCTGCAGGCCAAGCGGAAGACCGTCGGCGTTCAGCATGGCCGGAACGCTCATCGCGGGCAGACCGGCGAGACTGGCCGGGACCGCGAACACATCGTTCAGGTACATCGCCAGCGGATCGTCCTGGTTTTCGCCCAGCGGAAAACTGGCCGTCGGCGTGGTCGGTGCAAGGATCGCGTCGCATTCGCCGAACGCTGCGGAGAAATCCTGGCTGATGAGCGTACGGATCTTCTGCGCCTGCGTGTAATAGGCATCGTAGAAGCCGGCGCTCAGCACATAGGTGCCGATCAGGATGCGGCGCTTGACCTCATCTCCGAAACCGGCGGCGCGGGTGGCGGCGTACATATCCTGCAACCCCGCCCCGTCGGGGAGATCGCGCAGTCCATAACGGACGCCGTCATAGCGAGCCAGATTGCTCGACGCTTCGGCGGGTGCGACGATGTAATAGGCAGGCAGCGCATATTTGGTGTGCGGCAAAGAGATATCGACGATCTCGGCACCCGCATCGCGCAGCCATTCCTTGCCCTGCTCCCAGCTCTTCAGGATTTCTTCGTCGGTGCCATCCATGCGGTATTCCTTGGGAATACCGATCTTCTTGCCCTTCAGGTCGGCATCGAGGCCCGCCTCCCAGCCTGGCACATCCATTTGCAGGCTAGTCGAATCCTTGGGATCGAAACCGGCCATTGCCTCGAGCATGAT
Source organism: Qipengyuania pacifica (assembly GCF_019711555.1). Classification (NCBI taxonomy): domain Bacteria; kingdom Pseudomonadati; phylum Pseudomonadota; class Alphaproteobacteria; order Sphingomonadales; family Erythrobacteraceae; genus Qipengyuania; species Qipengyuania pacifica. The sequence continues at coordinate 659,854 of NZ_JAIGNQ010000002.1, forward strand.
TGCGCAATCTTCGACGCTGCGCGCCATGGGGCCGGCCTGGTCGAGGCTGCTGGCGAAGGCCACGACGCCCCAGCGGCTGCATCGGCCATAGGTCGGCTTGATGCCGCAGATGCCGGTAAATGCAGCAGGCTGTCGGATGGATCCGCCGGTGTCAGTGCCAGTCGCCGCCGGTGCGATGCGAGCGGAGACGGCGCTGGACGATCCGCCGGACGACCCGCCCGGGCTCATCGCGGCATTGGTGCCGTCTTTCTTCCAAGGAGACGAGACATTGCCGAAATAGGAGGTCTCGTTCGAGCTACCCATGGCGAACTGGTCGAGATTGAGCTTGCCCAGCATGCCCGCGCCCGCATCCCAGAGGTTCTGCGACACAGTGCTTTCATATTGCGGGGTGAAGCCTTCGAGGATGTGGCTTGCCGCGGTGGTCTGTACGCCCTTGGTGGCGAACAGGTCCTTCATGCCGATCGGCACGCCGCCCATCTTGCCGAGATCTTCGCCCTTTTCGCGCCGCGCATCGACCGCGTCGGCGGCCGCCGTGGCGTGGTCGGGCGTCGTCACGATGAATGCGTTGAGTTCGCTCGCGGCAGCGACGGCGGTATTGAAAGCATCTGCCACTTCGCGCGCGGTGAAGTCGCCCTTGACCACCCCGTCGCGGATGTCCTTGACGCCTAAGTCGATAATATCGCTCATTATTCGATCACCTTGGGCACGCCGAAGAAGCCGTGTTCCGCAGCAGGGGCGTTGGCGAGCACATCGTCGCGGCGCCCGCCTGCGGTCTTCGGATCGGCATCGACCACATCGTCGCGCAGGCGCAACGTATTGGGGATGACCGCGGTCATCGGTTCGACGCCGGAGCAATCGACCTCGCCCAGCTGTTCGACCCAGGCAAGGATCCCGTTGAGTTCGGGCACCATGCGTTCGAGTTCATCCTCGCCCATCTTGATGCGGGCGAGCGAGGCGATCTTGGCCACTTCTTCGCGTGTAACTGACATACCGCGCGCGTTAGCGGTGCGGGGGGCCTGCTTCAAGCGGCATCGCGCATCAGTCCAGCGGCGGGCCGAAAGGCTGGCCGTCAACGACGATGTAGCGGCGCTCGACCGGGCGCACTTCCACCGCGGAATCGGCGGAAATCGGGGGCGTCGGCGCGGGAGGCGGCGCTTCGGTGAGGGGACCGGAAGCGGGCACGATGAGGCGGGTATAGGTGGAGCCTTGGAGCAGGGCGACCTGCCGCATTCCGCCGATTTCGCCCAAATCGACACCGATACACATGTCAAAACAACTGTATGAATGGTCCCGAACATACGCTTGGAGGCGCGACTCAAGCGCTGGATCGTCGAAAGTCATGCGAAGTTCGGGGTCTGGATCGGCCCGCCCGTAAGAGCGGGTCTGGCGAGCGGCAGCGGCCTGCGCCAGTTCCCCCACCTGCCCGCTGCGTTTGGCAAGGCGAGCCAGCGCCTGTCGGCCAGCGTCACCGAAATCCCAGCGCAAGGCAGCGAAATCGAAGTCGTCCACGGCGACCGCCCCCGATTCGAGCCGGGCGAGCTGGTTGCGCGTGGAGATCGCCCCGAAATCGAACAGCGGCAGGGCAAGGATGAAGGCGAGCACGCAGGTGCCGACCGCAAGGTGCATATTGGCGGTTCGCACGCCGTCCATCCAGCCAGCCAGGGCCCCCGCCATCCGGCCGCGGATCGGAGCGATGAAATAGGCGACACCGTAAGCCACCGCCACCGCCACCGCGATGACACCCCACAGCCGTTCCGGGCTGAGGCCGTATTCGGAGATACGCGTGCCGGTCGAGATCGCAGCGAGCAGCGCCAGCGGAAGGATCGCCAGCGCGAGGACCAGCGCCGCCCAGCGCAGCACGCGGTTACCGCTCGCTTCGGCATCGCCATTGCGGACCACGGCATTGACCAGCACGAAGCAGGCCGCGGCGAATGAGAGCAGAAGCGGCGTGGGGCTTTCGGTCGCATTCCACAGCACCGAAATGCCGCTGGCCACGACGGCCAGCAGGAATATGACGAGTGCGACCGCCAGCGGCACGGCGATGATCGAGAAGACCAGCATCACGACCGATTGCAGCGTGCCGATGATCCTGAGCTGATTGCGCAGAACGCCGAGCGCGGCGCCGAATGCAGCGCCCGAAAACATCCAGCCGAACCAGCCCTGATCGACGAGCGTCTTCAGGACATCGATCTTGATGGCAGCAAAGAGCTGAGCGAGGAGAAACAGCAGCAGCCACGAAAGCCCGACGAAGGCGAGAGCCCCTGCCACGCAAATGGCATCGGTCCAGACGTGGAAATGCGTTTCATCGTAGGAGGTGCGCCAGCGCCGGCGATGAAAACCGGCCTGGAACAGCGGCAGCGCAAGCGCGATGGCAACGATCCCGGCAGCGAACCAGAACGGCGCATCGACATGGGTTTCGCTGGCCAGCGCGACGCGCCAGGCGATCCCGCCCATGATCAGCGCCACGATGGCGGCAAAGGCGAGCGGCTGTTTCCAGCGGCCGCGATCGACGGTGAAAGCGAGAGCGAGCGACCCGAAAGCCAAAGCAGCGGTCAGCGCGGCACGCCACGGCGCCCACACATCCGCATTCCATTCGGCAAGGAAATACACGCCGAGGCCCGCCAGCCCCAGGAGGGCGGCAAGGCCCCACGGGCGAAGCGGCCAGTCGGAATGGAGGGAGGACGTATGCGGATCGCTGGGCTGGCTCATGCGACCTCCCCGTATCGGCTATTCGGCGGGCGGCGGCACCGGCTGGCCGGGTTCGCCCGGCTGGCCCTGCTGCTGCTGGCCCATCATCTGCTGGAGCGCATTGGCACGCGCCTGGAAATCGTCCCGGCTCATGAAATCGACGACTTCGACATCGAAGGTCAGATCGGCATTGGGCGGGATCGGCGAACCGGGAGGCGGTTCGGCGCCATAGGCCTGTTCCGCCGGAATGGTGAGGACGTAGCTGCCGCCCTTCTGCATCTGCGTCAGCCCTTCGATGAAGCCATCGATGATCGCCCCTTCTTCGAGCAGCAGCGGATTACCTTCCGGAAACAGGCCGGGCGGGATCGGCAGCGGCTGCGAGCGATCGAATTCTGTCCCGTCGGCGAGCTTGCCGACATACTTCACGAACACCACGTCGCCCATTTTCGGCGAATCGCCCGTGCCAGCGGTTACCGTTTCGACATCCAGCCCCTTGGGAATGGCGGCCCAGGCAAGGCCTGCACCCAGCAAAACGGCCACCGCGACGCCGAGCCAGAGCTTGGTCAGCGAGCCTTTCTTGATGGGCTGGAGGGGAACGCGGGTAATCTCGGTCATGAAAAAGTGTCCTGATACGCAAAGGGCGCGGATTTCTCCGCGCCCTCATGGCTTAGCTTCGTGGCAGCCGCAATAGCGACTTACTTGATGCCGTCGCGTTCCATGCGCTTACGTTCCATCTTGCGGGCGCGGCGAACGGCGGCAGCCTTTTCGCGGGCGCGCTTTTCGCTGGGCTTTTCGTAGTGGCGGCGCAGCTTCATTTCGCGATATACGCCTTCACGCTGCAGCTTCTTCTTGAGCGCACGGAGAGCTTGGTCGACATTGTTATCGCGAACCATGATCTGCATAAACTTCAATACCTCAACTTGCGGGCCAGAGCCCGCGCAGCGGGTTTTGCCTCCTTGAAACGGTTTCGCCAATAGAACGAAATACGCGCCGAATCCGTTCCGGATCGGCTCGAACGGGTGCGCACATACGGATTCGCTCCGTAAATGGCAAGTCTTTGTAGCAATCGCAGATGCGGGCGCGCGCATCGGGATGACGAACGCGCAAATGGCGGCTAAGGGCACCGGCGATGTCCTCCTTTTCTCCCTTCGTCGCAGCGCTGCACGTCTTTCTGGGCGGCGGGGTCGGTGCGGTGCTCCGCTGGCAGCTTGGCCGTGCCATGACCAGCTGGCTGGGCGCCCCGATCATCAGCGTTTTCCCGTTCGCTACGCTTGCCGCCAATGCCGCGGGCAGCCTGTTCATGGGCCTGCTGGCCGGATGGCTGGCGCGTCACGGATCGGGCGGGAGCGAACAGCTGCGCCTGCTGCTGGGCGTGGGCCTGCTGGGCGGCTTCACGACTTTCAGCGCCTTCAGCCTTGAAATGGTGCTGCTGATCGAACGCGGTCAGTACCTGTTCGCCCTGCTTTACGCCTTCCTGTCGATCGCGCTTGGCATCACCGGACTGATGGTAGGCCTTGGTGTAATGAGGATGGCAGGATGAAGACTTCCGACGAAGTGCGCAGTTTCACGGTCGAGGCCGATGACGATGGCATCCGGGTGGACCGCTGGTTCAAGCGCCACCTGCCGCAGGTCGGCTTCGGCACGGTCAGCAAATGGGCCCGCACCGGGCAGGTGCGCGTCGACGGCAAGCGGGTGAAGCCCGACGACCGGCTGGAACAGGGCCAGCAGATCCGCGTGCCCCCGGGCGGCGATGCGCCGCACAAGAAGGAAAAGACCAAGCGCGAGCTGAAGCCTGCCGAAATCGAGCAGGCCGAAGGCATGGTCATCACCAAGACCAAGGGCGCGCTGGTGCTGAACAAGCCGCCGGGCCTTGCCACGCAGGGCGGAACCAACACGTTCAACCACGTCGATGGCCTGCTGGATGCCTATGCGCCGGGTGAGGACGAGGTGCGCCCGCGGCTGGTCCACCGGCTGGACAAGGACACCAGCGGCGTGCTGCTGGTGGCGCGCACACCGGGCAGCGCATCGTTCTTTTCCAAGCGGTTTTCGGGCCGTTCTGCCAAGAAGGTCTATTGGGCGCTGGTGATCGGCGTGCCCGATATCCGCGAAGGTGTGATCGAGGCCCCGCTGGCCAAGCAGCCCGGTTCGGGCGGCGAGAAGATGCATGTCGACCACGAAGATGGGCAGGCTGCGAAGACCAAATATCGCGTGGTCGACAGCGCGGGCAAGAAAGCGGCCTGGCTGGAACTGCAGCCGATGACCGGGCGAACCCACCAGCTGCGCGTCCATTGCGCGGCCATGGGCCATCCGATCGTGGGCGACGGGAAATACGGCGGCAAGGATGCGTTCCTTACCGGGACCATCAGCCGCAAGATGCACCTGCATGCGCGGCGCCTGATCATCGACAGTCCCGATGGCGGCAAGCTGGACGTCACGGCCGAACTGCCCGAACATTTCGCCGCATCGCTCGAACAGCTGGGTTTCGATGTGAACGCCAGCGACGCCACCCCCATGCGCGACGATCCGCCGCCCAAGAGCCGCGAGGAAAAGAAGCAGCAGGCGCGCCAGCACGCGAAAAACTTCCGCAAGTCGCAGCGTTCGCCGCGGCGCGCACGTGGTGCAGCCAGCGGCAAGCCGAAGCCCAAGGGCAAGCGCTGATGCATCCCAACCCGCTTTTCAGAAGCGAGGATCAGGCGCTGATGCGCGAATGGATCGGCCGGGCGGCGTTCGGCATGGTGTTTCTGACCACACCCGAAGGGCCGCGGGTTGCCCATACCCCCTTCATCATGCGCGACGAGAACCGGCTGCAGTTTCACCTTGCCCGCGGCAATGACCTGACGCGTTCGCTGGAGGGAGCAACCGCCCTCGCCGTGGTCAACGGGCCAGACGGGTATGTTTCGCCGAGATGGTACGACAACCGCGATACAGTGCCGACCTGGGATTATGTCGCGATTGAGATGGAAGGCCCGGTGCGGCGCATCGCGGATGACGAACTCGACACGCTGCTTTACGATCTGATCGACATGCACGAACGCCGTATCGAAGGCGAACGCTGGAGCGCCGGGGAGGCGAGCGAACCGATGTGGAACGGGTTGTTCAAGGCCATCGTCGGTTTCGAAATGGAGGTGCGCGAATGGCGCCCGACCTTCAAACTATCGCAGAAGCGCACCCCGGCAGAGCGCGAGACGATCGTCGCCGGTCTTGCCGGGAATGGTAACGAAGCGCTGGCCGCAGCCATTGGCGGGACTGCCGTATGAGCAGGCTGGTGGTGTTCGATTGCGACGGGACGCTGGTGGATGGCCAGGCCGCAATCTGCGAGACGATGGAACTGGCCTTTACCAGCAATGGACTGGCCGCACCCGACCGGCACCATGTGCGCCGGATGGTCGGGCTGAGCCTGCCCTATGCGCTGCGCGAACTGGCGCCGAATGTCAGCGACGAACAGCGCCATGCGGTGGTGGAAGCATACAAGACCGGCTTTCGCGACCTGCGCCAGTCGGGCGGACTGCGCGAGCCGCTTTTTGCCGGAATTGCCGAACTGATCGAGGAACTGGCGGCCGAAGACTGGCTGCTGGCCGTGGCGACGGGCAAGAGCGATCGCGGCCTGCATTCATGCCTCGACACGCATGGCATTCGCCATCGCTTCATTTCATTGCAGACGGCCGACCGCCATCCATCCAAGCCCCACCCGGCGATGCTGGAAGCCGCCCTGGTCGAAGCGGGAGTGGCGCCGGGCGAGGCCGTGATGATCGGCGATACGAGTTTCGACATGGAAATGGCAGTGGCCGCGGGCGTGCGCGCGATCGGCGTTTCGTGGGGCTATCACGAAGCGCAGGAACTGCTCGACACCGGGGCCAGCGCAGTGGCCGATACGGCAGCGCAATTAGGAGAGATGATCCGTGGACCAGCATGACCCCGCCAAAACCCGGTTCCTTGCGATTCAGGCCATGCGCCTGTCCGGCCTGTTGCTGGGCGTGGTCGGGGCCCTGATCCTGGGCGAAGTCCTGCCGTTCCCTGAAATGCTCGGTTACCTGTTCATGGCGCTGGGGCTGGTGGGCGTTTTCATCGTGCCGACCACGCTCGCCAAGCGGTGGAGCAGCCGCAAGTGAAGCGGTTCTACAAGGACGTTTCCGTCGACGAAGTAGCTGATGGCTGGCAGGTTTCGCTGGATGGCCGGGCCATCCGGACGCAGGGCAGCAAGCAGCCGCAGATCGTGCCGAGCCGCGTTCTGGCGGATGCGCTGGCGAGCGAATGGCAGGATCAGGGCGACAAGATCGACCCCGGGCTGTTCCTGTTTCGCGACCACGCGGATTTCGCGATCGACATCGTCCGGGCGGACCGGGACGCGGCGATCGACAAGCTGATCGGTTATGCCGAGACCGACACGCTGTGTTACCGCGCCGATCCCGAAGATGCGCTGTATCGCCATCAGCAGGACCGGTGGGAGCCGCTGGTCGAACATCTGGAAGACCGGTTCGGCATGCGGTTCCAGCGCGTGAGCGGAATCGTCCATCGCCCGCAGGCGGAAGAAACGCTGGCGGCGCTGCGCCATCATCTGGAAACGCTGGACGATTTCGCGCTGGCAGGCGTGACGGCCATGGCCTCGCTTGCCGCGTCGCTGTGCATTGCGCTGCTGGCGAGCGAGGAAGCCGTCAACGATCCCATGAGTTTGTGGCGGGACGCCAACCTCGAGGAAGAATGGCAGGCCGACAGATGGGGCCGGGACGAGGAGGCGGAAGCCGTCCGCAAACGCCGGGCCGACGATTTCTCGGCCGCGCAGGCTTTTACGACGCTGGCCGCGACGCGTTAGGCGCCCTGGCCGACCCAGTCGGCGATCTGCCCGGCGACATCGTTGGCCGCCTGATTGAGCGCCGGACCGACGAAGGCCGTTTCCGGCGCTGCAACGGGAACGCGCGATTCGAACCGCCGCGTCGTCACATTGGACGAAGCGCCGTTGCGGACCGCATCGAACACGACCACCACATCCCTGCTGCGCGCGTCATAGCCGAAGCTGCGCAGCGTGCCGTGCAGCCTGTCGATCGCGCCGACGCCGGGATCGTCGCCATCGACGACCATGCGGCCGGTACGCGAACGGATGGTTTCGGCAACCAGCTGACCGAACAGGCGCGCGGGCCGATCGACCCAGACGGCATCCTGCAGATAGGCCAGTTCGGTGTCGGTCACCTGGACCGGAACGCGGGTAACGTCGATCGCCTTGGTCGATCCGAATTCGACCAGCGCGATGGCGTTGCTTTGCGACATGGGCGCGCCTGCCCCGGCCGGAACCATAGCGGTGGGCGTCAGCGTCAACAGGCTGTCGGGCGCTTCGCCGCCGAAGCTGAGGCAGCCGCCCAGCAGCAGCGCCGGAGCCAGCGCGGCAAGTTTAATGGTGCTTTTCATGCTCAGGCCCCTCACGGCTTGTAATCAGGCAATGGCTGGCTCGACAGCAGCGAACCTGCACCCTTTTCGTCGATCTTCTCGGTCACGTCGCGCAGCGCCTTGCTGGTGGCGCGCAGATCGCGCAGCGTCGCTTCTGCCGCGGGCAGCGTGCTTTCGGTCAGCTGCTTGGTCGCGGGGCGGGCATCGTTCAACGTGTCTTCCAGCGCCTTGGCCGCACCGCTGGCGGATTCCAGCGTCGAGCGAAGATCGCGCGCGATCGCCTCGCCTTCCTGGTTGATGATGCGATCGGTCGAACGGGTGACCGTTTCGAACTGGTCGAGCGCTTCCGCCGCTTCGCGCAGCGTCACCTGGAGTTCCGCCATCGTGCGTTCCATCTGCGGGGCCGCATCGGCGAAGCCGGCGCTGGCGGCATTGGCATTGGCGAGAATCTGCGAAATCTGTTCCTGGTTGCGATCGCTGAGCAGGACGGTCAGCCGCTCGGTCAGCGTGGCCAGCCGTTCCAGCAGCAGCGGCGCGCTGGCAAGCACGGCGCCGAAGCCACCGCCGGCCGTGGGCGGAATGATCGGCACGCCTTCGGTGCAGGCGGTCGTCTCGCACGAAATCGGCGGCGCACCGGTGCGCGCGCCATCGAGCGTGATGGTCGATACGCCGGTGAAGCTGCCCTGGATCGTGGCGGTGGTGCCCACGAGAATGGGCACGGTGTCCTTCACCTTGATGCGGACGCGGACGAATTCGGGGTCCTTGTCCCACAGTTCGATCTGGGTGACCTGGCCGACCGGCACGCCCGAAAAATCGACGCCGCTGCCATTGGCCAGCCCCGATACCGACTGCTTGAAGAAGATGTCGTATTCGTCCTGCGCGCCGCCGCCCAGCCTGGCGAGCCAGACGATGAACAGCGCGAGCGCGCCGAGGATCAGCAGCGACACCGCCCCCACCCAAACGTGATTTGCCCGCGTTTCCATTGGTTTCGCCCTATGCCTTGCCCGCAGGCGGTTTGTCCAACGCTTTGACCACGTTCGCCGCGAGCGGCTTGTCCATGTGACTGCGCAGTTCGTCGAGCGCCTGCGCCGTCAGCGCCGCGCGGCCGCGTGGCCCGTTGAAATATTCCTGTATCCAGGGGTGGTCCAGTTCCATCAGATTGGGAACGGTATCGACCGCGATCACCTTCTTGTCCGCCAGCACCGCCACGCGGTCGCAGATTTCGTGCAGCGTATCGAGATCGTGGGTGATGAGGAAAACGGTGAGACCCAGCGTTTCCTTCAGTTCGCGCGTAAGGTTGTCGAACGCCGCCGCGCCGATGGGGTCGAGCCCCGCGGTCGGTTCGTCCAGGAACAGCAGTTCGGGATCGAGCGCCAGCGCGCGGGCCAGACCGGCGCGCTTCTTCATCCCGCCCGACAGTTCGCTGGGATATTTGCTCACCGCTTCTTCCGGCAGGCCCGAAAGGATCGTCTTGTAGCGCGCGATTTCATGGCGGAGCTCGGCATCGATTTCGGGATAGAACTGCTTCAGCGGCACTTCGACGTTTTCGCCCACGGTCAGCGTGCTGAACAGCGCCCCGCCCTGGAACAGCACGCCCCAGCGGTTGCGGATGCCGATATCCTGTTCGGGATCGGTGCCGACCACGGAACGGCCGAACACACGGATGTCCCCTTCCGCAGGGTGCTGCAACCCGATGATGGAGCGCATCAGCACCGACTTGCCGGTACCCGAGCCGCCGACCACGCCGAGGATTTCGCCCCGCCTGACCTTCAGATCGAGATCCTGGTGAATGACCTGATCGCCGAAGCGGTTGGTAAGCCCTTCCACCTCGATCGGATATTCGCCGCGAAAACGCTCGTGGCGCTCGAGCTGCCGGCCGGTTTCGTCCTGTGCCATCAGGCCCACCCGACCTTGGTAAAGAACACCGCGAAGAAGGCGTCGATCACGATCACGGCAAAGATGCCGGTAACCACCGCCATGGTGGTACGCAGGCCGACGTCTTCGGAATTCCCCTTCACCTGCATGCCGTGATAGCACCCAGCCAGCGCCACGATCAGGCCGAAGACGGGCGCCTTGAGCAGGCCGACCCACAAATCATAGATCGGGACGACATCCTGAATGCGGCTCAGGAAGGTCCAGAACGGTATGCCCAGCATGAACTGGCCGACCACGGCGCCGCCGATGATGGCGACGGCTGCGGCGTAGAAGCCCAGCAGCGGCATCATCAGCACCGCGGCCATGATTCGCGGCACGACCAGCGCTTCCATCGGGGATATGCCGATGGTCTGCATGGCGTCGACTTCCTCGGTCAGGCGCATGGTGCCGATCTGCGCGGCAAAGGCGCTGCCCGAACGGCCCGCGACCATGATCGCGGTCATCAGCACGCCCAGTTCGCGCAGGGTAATCCTGCCGACGAGGTTCACGGTCAGCGTTTCCGCCCCGAACTGCGCCAGCTGCACTGCCCCCTGCTGCGCGATGACGATCCCGATCAGGAAGCTCATCAGGCCCACGATCGGCAGGGCCGAAATACCCACCAGTTCCAGCTGGCGGACCAGCGCCAGCCAGCGGAACCGCTTGGGATGGCGGATCAGGCTGCCGATGGACAGCAGCAGCGCGCCCAGAAAGCCGACCACGCCGTAAACGCCCTTGCGGGCATTGAGCATCTTCTGGCCGATGGCTTCGGGTACGCGTTCGAACACCGGCAGGCGCGGAGCACCGATTTCTTCCTTCGAGCCGGTGTCTTTCAGCGCTTCGATCAGGCGTTCCGCCCGCGGGCTCGCCCCGGTCAGGTCGGCGTTGAATTCTCTGGAAATGCTGCAGGCGACCCAGGCGCCGACCGTGTCGATTTCGCTGATTGCGGACAGGTCGACCTTGGTTATCTGGCCGTCCAGCGCGCGCAGATCGTGATCGACCTGGCCGATCGTGGACACCAGGAAGGGGCCCGACAGGACGAGCACATTGCCCCCGTCATCCCCTTCGACCAGCTCATATTCGGCAATACCACCCATTGCGGGCGGGTATGAGGGGAAATGAGTCGCTTGCCAAGCGACTATCGCCGCACATCACCTGCAGCGTTGCATCGCAACAAGGGCGCTGGCAAAGGCGACGCCATGAGCACCGAGCTACCGAAAACATTCGATCCCGCCGAAATCGAGGCGCGTTGGTACGCGCATTGGGAGGGAGAGGGCCTGTTCCGCCCCGACCGCCCGCAGGCCGAACCCTATACCATGGTAAACCCGCCGCCCAATGTGACCGGCAGCCTGCATATCGGCCACGCGCTCGACAACACCCTGCAGGACGTGATGATCCGGTACGAACGGCTGCGCGGCAAGGATGCGCTGTGGGTGGTCGGCACCGATCACGCAGGCATCGCCACGCAGATGGTGGTGGAACGCCAGCTCGAGGCCAATCAGGACAAACGCACCAATTATTCGCGCGAGGATTTCATCGCGAAGGTGTGGGAGTGGAAGGAAGAAAGCGGCGGCACGATCACCCGCCAGCTGCGCCGTCTGGGTTGTTCGATGGACTGGAGCCGCGAACAGTTCACGATGGACGACCATTTTTCGCAGGCCGTGCTCAAGACCTTCGTCGACCTGCACAAGGACGGGCTGATCTATCGCGACAAGCGGCTGGTCAATTGGGACCCCAAGCTGAAGACCGCGATTTCCGATCTCGAGGTCGAGACGCAGGATGTGAAGGGCAGTTTCTGGCACTTCAGATATCCGCTCGAAGACGGTGTGACGCTGGCGGACGGGCGCGATTACATCGAAGTCGCCACCACGCGGCCCGAAACCATGCTGGCCGACATGGCGGTTGCCGTGCATCCCGACGACGCGCGTTACGCGTCGGTCGTGGGCAAGCATGTCGTGCTGCCCATCACCGGGCGCCGCGTGCCCATCGTCGCGGACGAACATGCAGATCCCGAGCTGGGGTCGGGCGCGGTGAAGATCACGCCGGGCCACGACTTCAACGATTTCGAAGTCGGCAAGCGCGCCGGGTTCAAGCCGGGCGACATGCTCAACATGCTCGATGGCGAAGCCAATGTCTGCCAGACAGCCGACGGGCTGGTGCCGGAGGAATTCCTCGGCCTTCACCGCTTCAAGCGCGACGGCGTGGACGGCGCCCGCGAACTGGTCGTCCGGCGACTGAAGGAACTGGATTGCCTCATTCCGCATGTCACGAAGGACAAGGAAGGCAACGCAGTCGAGCACGATGCCGAACCGCGCACCATCGCGACGCCGTTCGGCGACCGCGGCGGCGTGGTGATCGAACCCTGGCTGACCGACCAGTGGTATGTCGATGCCGAAACGCTGGCGAAGAAGCCGATCGAGGCCGTGAAGAGCGGCGCAGTCGAAATCGTGCCGAAGAGCTGGGAGAAGACCTTCTTCAACTGGATGGAAAACATCCAGCCCTGGTGCGTCAGCCGCCAGCTCTGGTGGGGTCACCGGATCCCGGCGTGGTATGACGCCGACGGCAAAGCCTATGTCGCGATGACGCAAGAAGAGGCGCAGGCACAGGCTGGCGACGGCATCGCGCTGACCCGCGACGAAGACGTCCTCGACACTTGGTTCTCTTCCGCGCTGTGGCCGTCCGCCACCCTCGGCTGGCCGGACAAGACCGATCTCGTCGAAAAGCACTACCCCAACAGCCTGCTGATCTCCGGCTTCGACATCCTGTTCTTCTGGGATGCCCGGATGATGATGATGGGGCAGTACAACACCGGCCAGAACCCCTGGCCCAAGCTCTATCTCCACGGCCTTGTCCGCGCGGCAGACGGGCAGAAGATGTCCAAGTCCAAGGGCAATGTCGTCGATCCGCTGGGCCTGATCGACCAGTACGGCGCCGATGCGCTGCGCTTCTTCATGGCGGCGATGGAAAGCCAGGGCCGCGACATCAAGATGGATGACAAGCGGATCGAGGGATACCGCAATTTCGCGACCAAGCTGTGGAATGCCACGCGCTTCTGCCAGTCCAACGGGATCGTCGGCGGCATCGGCGATCATACCGGCCCAGGGCTATCCCCCAAGCTGGCGGTCAATCGCTGGATCATCGGCGAGGTCATCGAAACCAGAGACGCGCTCGACAAGGCGCTGGCCGAACTGCGCTTCGATGCGGCCGCGAATACCATCTATCACTTCGTATGGGACCGGTTCTGCGACTGGTATATCGAACTGATCAAGGGCAATTTCGATGACGAGACCAAGGCCGTCGCCGGCTGGGCGCTCGACCAGATTTTGGTCATGCTGCACCCCTTCATGCCCTTCATCACCGAAGAGCTGTGGTCCAAGCAGGCCGCGCGTCCCGATTACCCGCTGATCACCGCGCAATGGCCCGATCCGCAGGCCGAGATCGATGCGGCGGCCAAGGCGGAAATCGACTGGCTGATCGCGCTGACCAGCGCAGTGCGGACCGCCAAGAACGAATTGGGCATTCCGCCGGGCGCCAAGCTCGAAGCTTTCTGCCCGGCGCCCAGCGCGCTGGCGAAATCGGTAGTCGAGGCCAATGGCGCCGCGATCGAGCGGCTTGCCCGCCTGACCCCGATCCACATGGCCGATGCCCCCGCCGGTGCCGCCATGCAGATCGCAGCCGGCGAGGATGCCTTCGTGATCCCGCTTGAAGGTGTGATCGACATTGCGTCCGAGAAAGCCCGCCTTTCCAAGGCGCTCGAAGCGTCCACCAAGGAAGCCAAGTCGCTCGAAGGGCGTTTGTCCAACGCGAACTTCGTCGATCGCGCCAAGCCCGAAGCGGTCGAAAAGGCCCGCGCCGATCACGCCCATCACACCGCAGAGGTCGAACGCCTGACTGCTGCGCTGGCGCGGCTGGGGTAAGGTAGCTCTTTCCTACACGGGGACATTTTGCCTATGCCGGGGATATGAATCCCCGGCCCATCAGTATCTGCGCGAAACGCATGTGGGAAATCATCGTGACGGGGCCTGCGCGAAAGGTGACACCTTCGAATTGGGAAAAGCCAACTTTCCTGTTTTCTCACAATAGTTTGAGCGCAGCGTCGCGGCCTGCCGGAGTTTCTATTTTGCATGGGGTCGGTGTAAACCCGTCAGGACTGGCATGGCGCTGATACTCGCGACCGACGACGAAGGCGGGCCGGAAATTTTCGCGTCGGTTCAGGGCGAAGGGCCGAGCATGGGCATGCCGGTCGCCTTCATGCGCCTGTCGCGCTGCAACCTTGCCTGCGTGTGGTGCGACACCGCCTATACCTGGCATTTCCAGGGCGACGAACGCCCGCATCGCGGCGGCGTGGAATACGACCGCAAGGCCAACCAGCTCTCGCTGCCGGAAGATGAAGTCGCCGCGCGCATCATGGCGCTGGGGCAAAGCCGCCTCGTGATAACCGGGGGCGAACCCTTGCTGCAGGCCCCTGCCCTTGGCCGCCTGCTCGAGCTGCTGCCCGATGTGTCGGTCGAGATCGAAACCAACGGGACGACCAAGGCACCTGCCCCGCTCGATATCCGCATCGACCAGTTCAACGTCAGCCCCAAGCTCGCGCATAGCGGCAATCCCGCCGAACTGGCGCTGCTGCCCGAACGGCTCGATGCCTATGCCACCGATCCGCGCGCGTGGTTCAAATTCGTGATCGCTGAACCTGCAGACGTCGACGAGGTCCTGGCGCTGCGCGACCGGTACCGCTTCAGGCCCGGCCATGTGTTCCTGATGGCCGAAGGCACCGATAGCGAGACCTTGCGCGAGCGCGAGAAATGGCTCGCGCCGCTCTGCGTGCGCCATGGATTCCGGTTGAGCGACCGCCTGCACATCCACCTGTTCGGAGACACACGGGCCACATGAGACCTCCGACGCCAGCCAAGCCGCGCGATCTGACCAGCGGACCGGTTCTCAAGACACTGGTCCTGTTCAGCCTGCCCACGCTCGCATCCAATCTGCTCCAGTCGCTTAACGGCTCGGTCAATTCGATCTGGGTCGGGCGGCTGCTGGGTGAAGCCGCACTGGCTGCAACCGCCAATGCCAATATCATCATGTTCCTCACCTTCGCCGCCGTCTTCGGTTTCGGCATGGCGGCAACGGTCAAGATGGGGCAGGCGTTCGGTGCATCCGATACCGATCAGGCGCGGCGCACATTCGGCACGGCCATGGGGTTCTGCCTTACGCTCGCGCTGATCGTGGCGATTGCGGGCTGGCTGGCATCGCCCGCCCTGCTGCAGGCGCTGGGCACACCGGAAGAGGCCTACGCGCTCGCTTTGTCATATCTGCGCGTCATCTTCATCGCGATCCCCGGTTCCATGGCCACGATGATGATCGCCATGGGCCTGCGCGGTTCGGGGGATGCACGAACGCCCTTCATCTTCATGGCGCTGACGGTCGTGCTCGATATCGTGCTCAACCCGCTGCTGATTGCCGGGATCGGCCCTTTCCCGCGGCTTGGGATTGCCGGGTCGGCGCTGTCCACCGCGATTGCGGGCTATGTCTCGCTCGCCGGGCTGGTCGCCTATGTCTACTGGCGCGATCTGCCGCTGCGGCTGCGCGGCAGGGAAATCGGCTATCTCATCCCGCGGCGGGCCGAAATGGGCTATATCCTGGGCAAGGGTCTGCCGATGGGGGCACAGATGCTGCTGGTGTCTTCGGCGGGGATCGTCTTCATCGGCCTCGTCAACCGCGAAGGGCTGCTTGCGGCGGCCGCCTACAGCGCGTCGCTGCAATTATGGACCTATCTCCAAATGCCGGCGATGGCGATCGGGGCCGGGGCCAGTGCCATGGCGGCGCAGGCCATCGGGGCGGGCAAGCTGGACCGGCTGGATCAGATCAGCCGCGCCGGGGTGAGCACGAACCTGGTGCTGACCGGCGTCATGACCGCGCTGCTGCTGCTGTTCGACCGCGCGGCGCTGGTTCTGTTCCTTGGTCCCGAAAGTCCTGCCGTGGCGCTGGCCCGCCACATCCAGTTCCTGGCGAGCTGGAGCTTCATCATCTTCGGGGTGACGATCGTGCTGTTCGGCACCATGCGCGCTGGCGGCGTCGTCTATGCGCCGCTGATCGTGCTGGGGATCGCGCTGTTCCCGGCGCGGCTCGGCTTCTACTACGCCCTGGTCGGGACGCTGGGACAGGATGCCCTGTGGCTGAGCTTCCCCTTCGGCTCCTTCGTCGGCGTTGCGCTGGCGATCGTCGCCTATCGCCGCAAGGGCTGGCGCCTCAAGGCACGCGCCATCTCGCCGGAACGCGCGGCGGAGGAGGTCAATACGAATGGCGAAGCGGTCGGGCGGTTCAAGCCCGACATGTAACGCCGCGAGGTCGGATCAGCCCTGCGAACGCCAGCGCAACACGGTGCGCTGGACGGTTTCCTCTTCGCCGCCGGTCTTGTTCCACAGCTCGACGAAGCTCGGGTCTTCCGATGCCGGGCGCCGCGATTCCTCGAGATTGTCGAAGCTGACGCGCATCGGGATGGCCACGCCCTCGCCGCAGATGATGCATTCGCGATTGCGCAGGGCCGGGATCGCATCGAGGAACCCGCGCGCGCCTTCCGGCATGGCGGCCCGCACGAATTCCTGATCGCGGTCGTTGTTGAGGCGCATCGAAATGATCGTGCCGCATTGCGACAGCACGCCTTCGGCAAGGTCGGACGGGCGCTGCGTGATCAGGCCGAGCGAGATGCCGTATTTGCGGCCCTCCTTGGCGATCCGGCTAAGGATGGTGCCGACCGAATTGCCATCGGCATTCTTCTCGTTCGGAACGTAGCGATGCGCTTCCTCGCACACGAGCAGGATGGGCGATGTACGCTCCTCGCGGCCCCAGATGGCGAAGTCGAAGACCAGTCGGCTGAGCACGGCCACCACCGTCGCGGTAATGTCCGAGGGGACGCCCGACACGTCGATGATCGAAATCGGCTTGCCGTTGGATGGCATGCGGAAGATCTTGGCGATGAAATCGGCCATCGTGTCGGCCACCAGCATGCCGGAGAACATGAACTGGTACCGCGGGTCGCCCTTGATCTCGTCGAGCTTGTTCTTGATCCGCATGTAAGGGGCGGAGTTGGTCGATTTGTCGAGCTTGCCCATCCCGTCCTGAATCTCGTTCGAGAGGTCGGACAGGAGATAGGGAATGGGGGAATCGACCGTGATCTTGCCCATGCTTTCGGCAAGGCGGCTTTTCTGGCGGGCCTTGAGCAGACAGCGCGCCAGAATGTCGGCATCGACCTGGCGCTCATTGCCGTTGCTGGTGAGCAGCACTTCGCAGTGCTCCTCGAAATTCATGATCCAGTACGGCATCTGCAAGTTCGAGACGTCGAGGATAACGCCGGTATGGCGGAACGCCGCCGAATATTCGCCATGCGGATCGATCATGACGATATGCCCCTCGGGCGCCGCCTCGCAGATACGGTGCAGCAACAGGGCCGCGCTGGTCGATTTGCCGGTGCCGGTCGAACCCAGCAGCGCAAAGTGCTTCCCGAGCATGGCATCGATATAGATGCCCGCACGGATGTCCTTCGTGGGATAGACCTTGCCGATCGTTACCGCGCTGCGTCCGTCGCTCGCATAGACCTGTTTGAGGTCCTGCGTCGACGCGGGATAGACCATCCCGCCCGGAACGGGATAGCGCGTCACACCGCGGCGGAAGCCATGGAGCTTTCCGGTCAGCTTCTCTTCGATCCCTTCGCCGAGAAAATCGATATTCGCGAGGATGGACCCTGCCTTGCGATCCTGGCGCTGATTGCGAACGCTGGCGAGAAGCCAGCTGTTGCCGACGCGGATCTTGACCTGCGAACCGACCTGTCCGGCCATGGCGATCGATGGATCGTCATCTTCGGTGCACTCGTTGAGGCGTTGCAGGTCGATGGCAATCATCGAACCCGAGCCGGCGATCTCCAGCACCACGCCAATGGGTTGGGTGGCATTCTCGCTGACCGGTTCTTCTTCTGCGGGGCCTTCAACCGCATTCGCAGGCTCGCGCTGCGGCGCAAGGTCCGACGGGCGCGGCGGTGCGTCTCCCAGCGTTGGTGTAAAGCGTTCGGCAGGCGCAATCGGTTCGACAGATACCGGTTGGTCAGATGTCACATCCGCGCAAGGCTGCGGCTGGTGAACATATCCTGACGGGGACACATATGGAGCGGATTGTTCGGCGCTGCGCCTGATCCGGTCACGTAGCGAATTGCTGCGCGGCTGCGGCGGCTCTGCGCCATCTTCCATCGCCGGGTCGAAGGTACGGTAGTTGGGATTGCCCATTTCGGTCATCGGTCAGCTGTGCCCCACGTATGACGCCCCATTTGCGCCAGCGTATCGCCTGCCCGAAACTGCTTAAGATGTGGTCAACGCCGCCGCGCCAGAAAGGATCACATCAACGCGAACAACCGGCCTGCTGCCCAGCCCATTCCCACGGCAAGAGCGACCGCCATCAGGCCGTAGGCCAGCGACCATTCCTGAGAATATTCCGCTACGAGCCGTTCGAAGCCGACCTTCTTCACTTCGACTTCCGCCTGAGCCGATGCAATGACCCGCCCATCGCGAACAGCGAATGTTTCCGCCGTATATGTGCCGGTAGAGACGCTGGACGGCAGCGATATGCGCGACTGGTAGAGCACCTGTTCGCTGATCTGAACGCCTTCGAAATCCTGCTTGTAGAGCTGCTGGCGCGTCTTGAGATCGACAAGCCCGGCCTTGAAGCGCGCCTGTTCTTCCGGATCGATCACGCCGCTCGGTGACAACTGGATGTAGTCGGTTCCGAACTCGTAGATCGCGGCGGTCTTCTCATCGACGATCTCCGATACAGGGCGCGAAGAGGCGACGGCGAAGAAGGACGGGACAGAGCGGAAATCGCTGCTCGCCGCGTTGACCCACACGCCGACGAAACGCTCCTTCTCGCGCAGTCGAACCGGTTCGGACGGGCCCTTGAGAACCACGACGATATCGTAGTCACTGCCGGCCGCCCTGCCCAGCGGATCGAGCACCGCGCCGAAAAGCAGCAGCTCGGTTCCGGTAAAGCCCTGCCGTACGCGCACTTCATGCTGACTCACTTCGGGCACGAGGATGGGATCCCGCTGACCCATCAGCGCAAAAGCGAAGAGGATGAGAAGAAGCGCCCTCACAACGGATACAGCGTGTAGATTTCGTCCGGCTGATAGAACAGGCCGAGGAACATGCGGAACGCCACAAGCAGGACGATCGCAGCGAGGATGAGGCGCAATATCTCGGGCTTTGCCTTGACCGCGATCTGCGAGCCGATCTGCGCGCCCGTCACCGAACCCACCAGCAACAGGAACACCAGCACGATATCGACCGCCTTGGTGGTCAGCGAATGCATGAGAGTCGTGGCCATGGTCACGAACAAAATATTGTAGAGCGAGGTGCCGACGACGACATTTGCGCTCATGCCCAGAATATAGAGCATGGCAGGAACAAGGATGAACCCGCCACCCACGCCCATCAGCATGGTCAGGACACCGACCGCCACGCCCACAACCAGCGGCGCGATCGGGGAAATGTAGAGGCCCGAACGGTAAAAACGCCAGCGCATGGGCAGGCTCGCGATAATGGGGTGGTGCCGCCTTCGAGCCGCCTGCGAACTGCCGGTGCCACGCAGCGTCTGCACCGCTTCGCGTGCCATCAACATGCCGATCGTGCCAAGCAGAATCACGTAGAGCGCACTGATGACCACGTCGATCTGGCCGATCGAGCGCAGAAACCGGAACAGGAGCGCGCCGAATCCGGATCCGACGATACCCCCGGCCACCATGACCATCCCCATGCGATAATCGACACCGCCGCGCCCGCCATGCGCCAGCACGCCGGTGACACTCGCACCGGTGACCTGCGTCGATGCCGATGCGGCCGCCACGGTCGGTGGGATGCCATAGAAGATCAGCAACGGAGTGGTCAGGAACCCGCCGCCCACACCGAACAATCCGGAAAGAATGCCCGTCAAAGCTCCCAACGCGACGATCCACAGTCCATTTACGGACAGGTTCGCGATTGGGAGATAGACATCCATGCCCTCGCCCTATCGCAGCGGGGGGACGGTTGGAAGCCGGACTATGTCAGAAGCCGGTCGAAAGCGTCAGAACGCCACCATTTCCCGGCGCTGCATTGCCAGCAACGCGCACGCGGTAGCCTGCTTCCAGACGAACAGGCGCGCCCCCGGCGGAGAGATTGAGGGTCACTGCGGGTCCCACATCGACCCGGGACGCCCCTTTCTGGGCGCCGCCCCAGGCGCCCGCTCCGAGCGACAGACCACCCGAATCAAAAGTCACCGCGCGGCGTTCCGCGACGAGAGCGCCATCTGCGAATGGGGTTGCGAAATCGCCGCCGACATAGCCAGCCTGCCCATAGGCTCGCGCCGTCACCTCCATCGGCAGCCTCCCCTGCTCGAATCCCCCCGCAACGAAGGCTGCAGGCCTCAATTCGGTTGATCCATCGCGATGCGTCGCCCGCGCTTCAGCGTGAAGATCGATCGGTATCTTCGCGAGAGGGCGGACACGCAGGCCAAGGGCTGTATCCGTCTGTCCGTCGCTGCCGAGATCGCGGTTGGCGCGGAAATATGCCGCCGGTCGGCGGGCGCTGGATCGATCGAGACTATACGCCAGCACAGCGCCGGCCTGACTACCCCCGTAACTGGCCGGCCGCGATCCGCCTTCCGTCGGCAAGGATCTACCCTCTCGCGCGACCAGCCAGGCGTCGATCCGCCAGGCCGAGCCCGCCGGTCGAGTATCCTCTCGCACAGAAGAAACTGGTCGATCGGTTGGCTCGGGCAATTGGTCTCGAGTGCTGGCGACCGCCAACTCGCCAAGCGATTCTCCAAGTCGCGGAGCCACCGCCTGCTCAAGATGAAGGCTACCAGCCCCCGATCCAGCTTTCCCGCTGCGCACCAGTGCGGCAAATCCAATCTGCTTTAGGCGCCCGGTTTTACGAGCGACGCGGGGAGCGCCGGTGCCACCATTTCCCGCTGGAATGCTCGGCGGACCGAAATTGCCGGTTCGATGATCCGTGTGTCCGGGTGCGCTTTCGATCTTGTCGAGCCCCATCATTACCAGGTCAGGCGTAATGGCTGGTGGCAGCAACGGATTTTCCCACGTCGCCGCGCGCAGTAAAAGCCATCCAGCCGTCAGCAGGCATAGGAAAAGAACCGGTTGCCCCTGACGTTGCGCGATCAGATTATGCACCGGCTTTATCGACCGTTTTCAGCAGCGCCGGGTGATCCCAATGTTCCGTCTTGTCCCATATCACCGGGGCACCGCGAAGGGTCTTGATGTAGGCTATCAAAGCGCGCCGCCCAGCCATGATCGCAATGATGTTCGATACGAAAGTTCGCGGGATGGCGATCAATCCCTGACGCCAGCCATATTCGCGCGCAGTGAAGCAGGCACGCATCAGAAAGCGCATCGCCACCCCGAACAGATTGAGCCAGAGCAATGCTGAAAGTAGTGGTGAAACAGCAGGAAGTGCCACAATATTCAGTTCACTCAGCATCATGGATATCGCGGCGCCCACCAGCAGCGAGTAGGCTAGCACCAGAAGTATGGCGGTGAGCGGCCCGCGCCGGTCGCGAAGTTGCATCCAGAGATCGACCGGCTTCCGGTCCCAGCCCAGCCGGTCCCACCCCTGCAAGGCGATGCCGTGCATCCAGCGCGTCTTCTGACGTACCGATTCGTCGCGGCCGGTTGGGAAAAACGCGCGCGTCGCAATCAAGCGGCCATCGCAGCCGCGTACGCGAATGAACCGGCCTCTTCCTCCAGCCTGGGCGATCTTGAGACCCAGTTCGTAGTCTTCGGTAAGGGATTCTCGCGCAAAAGGGCTGCCGCCTTCCCGCGTCGCCAAGGCTGCCAAGGCATTGCGCGCGATCCCGCAGCCGACACCGGCACCTGGAATGGCTGCCCCCAATGCGTCTCTGACAACCAGAGCCTTGCCATGCGATTCTGCAAATTCATCCGAATAATGCGAGCCGATCCAAGGTGAACGATGCTGCGGGAGAGCGAGTACCGGAAGCTGGACGAACTGTGCGTGCCATAACGCCTGATCCAGAAGGGAAAGCGCGGCGGGATCGACCATGTCTTCCGCATCGTGCAGCACGACCATGGAGGCTTTCTGTCCCGATCGCGCCTCATCCTCTTCCAGCGCCCGGTACAGACGGTTGAGACAGTCAGCCTTCGATGTCGGTCCATCTTCACCGTGGATTACCAGCCGTACGCGCGGATCGCCCCGCGTCGCGGCGATAACGGCCGCCATGGTATAGGGATCGTTGCGATAACAGCCGACATAGATAGTCACTTCCGGCTGCGGCCAGACGTCCAGCATATGCACGAGCGTAGGGCCGATGACAGCTTCTTCGCGCCAGGTCGGAATGAATACGGCAGCAGGGCCGGCCAGGCTTGTAATAGCCTCTGGATCGCCTTCTTTCAGGCGAGGTGTCGCGATACGTCCGGTGAGACGCATCCAGACATAAGTACAGTCGAGAGCGAACTCGTCGATCATGCCGAGTGCAAAGAATGCTGCCGCGAACAGCAGTAATTCGTGCTGCACGAGCACGAACCATTCCGCGAAAGTAAACGACCCCAGTACCATACGGCACCCCCTGCCTATTTCGTTAACCTCCGCTTTCAAGACTTGCAACATGGGACGCTTTACGGGAGAGAGCGTCGCCAAGATGAACCAACGTCCTTCAGGAATCCGCCTCGTATTTGCCCCCGTTCGCGCGCTTTTCGTCAGCGACGCATCGGCCGGCATCCTGCTCATCCTCGTGGCGATCGCCGCGATGCTGGCGGCCAACTCGCCGCTTGCAGGGGAATACGAGCAGCTTTTCTACGGGGAATTGCCCTGGACGCCGATCCCAAAACTCTACGACATGCATTTGTGGATCAACGACGGACTCATGGCGCTGTTCTTCTTCGTCGTCGGACTCGAAGTTAAGCGCGAATGGATAGAAGGACAGCTATCGACCGCTGAATCCCGCCGCCTGCCAATTCTAGCAGCGGTTGCGGGCATGGCAGTCCCTGCCCTGGTCTATGTCGGCGTGGTCGGCGGCGATGCCGAACTGATGCGCGGCTGGGCAATTCCGGCGGCGACGGACATTGCCTTTGCCATGGGCGTACTGGGTCTGCTGGGGAATCGCTGCCCGGCATCGCTGCGCCTGTTCCTCCTCACCGTTGCGATCGTCGACGATATCGGTGCCGTGATGGTCATTGCTCTGTTCTATACCGCGCAGATCAAACTCGGCTGGCTCGCTGCTGCCGGCGCGGTAGTCGTGGCCATGATGGTCCTGAACAAGATGCGCGTGGCACGATATTGGCCGTATATCCTGCTCGCGCTGGTCCTGTGGTACTTCGTCCTCAATTCGGGGATCCATGCCACCATCGCGGGCGTCGTCGCGGCGCTGTGCATTCCCATGGTCGGCCCCGACGACCAGACCATGGTCGAACGTATGGAACACGGGCTTGCCCCGTGGAGCGCCTACCTGATCGTTCCGGTATTCGGTTTTGCCAATGCCGGGGTGCCGCTCGCCGGCATGGGTCTGGAACAGGTCTTCGCCCCGCTCCCGCTTGCGATCGCGGCCGGCCTGTTCGTCGGCAAGCAGATCGGGATATTCTCGGCGATCTTCGTTGCCGACAAAATCGGCTTCGCGCCACGGCCGGATCAAGCCAGCTGGCCCGAAATATGGGGAGTTTCCATCCTGTGCGGGATCGGCTTCACCATGTCGCTGTTCATCAGCGGGCTTGCCTTTACCGGCCAGCAATTGCTGATCAACGAGGCGAAGATCGGCATCCTCCTCGGCTCGCTGATCTCGGCAATAGTCGGCTACACCATCCTGCGCATGTCCGCGCAGCATCCCGACGATATGCGCTCCCCATATATCGACTGACGCGGCCTACCAGCTCCCGGTATTTTCCATGCTTGCCCAAGGCTCGCATGGCTCGAGAGATCCTTCCTGCAGCAGCTCGATCGAAATGCCGTCGGGCGTCCTGACAAAGGCCATGTGCCCGTCACGCGGGGGGCGGTTGATGACATGGCCGGCATCCATGATGGCCTGGCAGGTCTCGTAAATATTCTCGACCCGATAGGCGAGATGGCCGAAATTGCGGCCGCCCGAATAGGTTTCCGGATCGCTGCCGTCCTGTGGGGGCCAGTTGTAGGTAAGTTCCACTTCCGCGACGCCCTCCTGACCCGGGGCCGCCAGAAAAATGAGCGTGAAGCGACCTGCTTCGTTATCGAAACGGCGCGTTTCTTCCACCCCGATCAGCTTGAAAAACGCGATAGTGGCCTCCGGGTCGGTCACGCGGATCATCGTGTGAAGATATTTGGTCAATTCGAACTCCATTCATCTATATTAAAGCACGGTTCACCGAGCACGGTTTAGATTACGCTCCGCCAGACTGGCCAGAGAGGAACGCGATCATGTGCGACGAACCCAAAACGGTAGCGCCAAGTGCCATGCACAGGCGCGGGGATGCAACTTTCAAACGCTGGATTGCGAGCGCCGGCATACTTTCGGCCGGTCTGATCATCGGCGGATTCGTCCTCGGCGATGGGCTCGTGCGCATGAAGGCGGCCGAGCGCACAGTGACTGTTCGCGGACTTGCCGAACGCGAAGTGACCGCAGACCTGGCAACATGGACTTTGTCCTTCGCGTCGACCGCCACAAACTTGCAGAGTGCGCAGGCAAGCACCGATAAAGACGCCGTGGCGGTGCGCGAGTTTTTCGAGCGCATGGGTTTTCCTGCAGAAGCGCTCACGCCTGCCGGGATAAATGTCTCGAACTACACCGACAACGGGACGGTCTTTTACACCGTGCGGCAACGTATCGTTCTTCGGACCGAAGATATCAATCGCGCTCAGCGCGCCGTGCGAAATCAGGCCGAACTGGTCCGTAACGGGGTCGTTCTCGAAGACGGATCGGGTATCAGTTACACCTTTACCGGCCTCAATTCGATCAAGCCCGCAATGGTCGCCGAGGCGACGAAAGATGCTCGCGCCTCTGCCGAACAGTTTGCCCAGGACAGCGGTGCGGATGTTGGGGGCATTCGCAAAGCAACGCAGGGATATTTTTCAATCGAGGCGCGCGATGGCGAAGCGGGTGGCTGGGGCGTGGGCGACACGCCGTTCAAGAAGGTGCGCGTCGTGACGACTGTTGATTTCGCCCTCGATTAGGGGGAAAAAGGGGGCGCACCGACCGGTGCGCCCCGTACTTCCTTGGCGCCCGCCGTTAGAAGCTGGCCGACAGGGTCGCCACGATAGCATCGTCGGTATAGCCGTCGATCGAAGGACCCTCCACGCCCACATAGGCCACGCCGAGTTCGAAATTGCCTTTCGCCACGCTCGCACCAAGCGACCAGTCGAAGCCCGTATCGTCCAGAGTACCCGCCACGAAGGGAGGTGCCAGCACGCCATCGGTATATCCAAGATGGCCGTTTATGCTGATCGGCGTGTTCGGAATGCCGAAGCCGAGATCGGTGTAGAGATATAGGTTGTCCTGTCCGCTCAGCGAATCCTGCTTGGGCGCGTAGGCCACTCCAAAGGTCGCCGCGGCAGGCCCGAGCGTGGTGCTGACCGACGCGTAAGGTTCCCAATAGTCCGTATCAAGGCCGAGATCTTCCGTGGGATAGATGTAGTACAAGACCCCCAGATCAACGCTCACCGCTTCGGTCAGATTGCCGCTCCACCCGGCATAGATGTCGAGTTCAAGATCGCCATAGGATGGCCCGCCCTTGATCGAAGATGCCCAGGTTCCAACATAAAACCCGCTGTCGTGGGCGACATCGAACCCGCCCTGAAGAGCCGGGTCTCCCCCGGACTGGGAAATGCCGCGGAACCGGTAGTCGGTCGTCAGCGCAACATTGGCCGACGCGGTAATCGAACTGCTGGCGGCTTCATCTTCCGATTGAGCCATTGCCGGCGTTGCGAGAGAGATGCTCGCCATAGCGAGCGATGCGGCCATTAGGCCGCGAAAGGACGTTAGCATCACAAACTCCTGTACGAGTGTCGCTTCGTCCCACCTGCGAATCCGGCGGAGCCATTTTATTAGGCTTCTCGTCCAGATACGCTCATAAACCTGCCCAAAAGCGAAGCATTGCGCAAGATCGAGTCAAAAACGTTTCGCATACGCAGCAATAGGTGTGCTTTTTCCGCAACTGCGAAGATGAGCGCCCCGCGCCGTCAGTTGCTCCTTGCGAGACAAGGGCGTATCTCCCGAACACTCAATTTGCGCTACCCGGGTCTCTTTCAGGTACCATGTTCAATCTTGCGAAGCTTTTTGGTCGGCGTGGCGAGCCCACACGTCGGCCGAGCGTCCCCGACGGCGAACGCTATTACGTTATTGGCGACATACACGGACGCTGCGACCTGCTGGACCAGTTGATCGAGGCTATCGAGCGGGATGACGCTGCATCGGGAGCTGCCGACAGTACGGTGATCCTGTTGGGAGATCTTATCGACCGCGGTCCGGAAAGTGCAAGGGTGGTCGAAACTGCGCGCAAATGGGGAAAGCGCCGACGCGTTCACTGTATCGCCGGAAACCACGAAGAGATGTTTCTCGAGAGTTTCACGGACCGCGAGATGCTACGCCATTTCCTCAAGCATGGTGGGCGCGAGACAGTGCTGAGTTACGGTATCAAACGTAAACGCTATAACGAACTCACCATGAAGGAACTTCAGGTCGAGCTGAACGATCTGGTCCCGAAGAAGCACCGCAAGTTTCTGGAACGCATGGAGAATATGGTCGTCGCCGGCGACTATGTTTTTGTCCATGCGGGCATCAATCCCAAACGCGCGATCGACGATCAGAAACAGTCGGATCTGCGCTGGATCCGCGAACGGTTTCTCAAGCATGACGAACCCTTCAGCCATGTAATTGTCCACGGGCATACGATCTTCGAAGAGATCGAACATACGGATCACCGGATCGGCATAGACACGGGCGCCTTTCGCACCGGGAATCTCACCGCACTGGTTCTGGAAGGCGACACCCGCCGTGTCATTCAGGCGCGGGACGTGAACGGAGATATGACTACCGTGCACTCGGAATTTTCCTGGTGAAGAACCCTTTTCGACACTCGAAGCGATCGGATCGGGACCGATCATGCCCCAGCGAGCGTTTCCCAACCTGTTTTTCCGTAGGAGTATGACCTTTGTCGCTCGATCATTCTGAAGGTTTGGATAACCCGGCCGCAAAGTGGACCGTGGTCGTTACCATGGTGGCGCTGGTCCTGTTGATCGGCATTTCGATCTGGGCGGCCTTCTCCATCCGGCTCGACACCTTCGCTCGTATCGACGAAGGATCAGAGCGCATCCATATACGCGGCACGGAAACCAAGTTCATCGGCCACGCGACAGGCAGCTATTCGGGACACGAGGTTCTGATCGAAGGCTTGCCCACCATCGAACAGCTGCAGGAACTGCCGATCGCCTGGCGCGCCCTGTGCGTGGTCCGCGACGATCCCCACACCGATTGGAGCACGGCCGACCCCATGATGAAGGTTCATCTTCATTCTGACGAAATGAACGAAGCCTGCCGGCCGTTCGAAGGGCTCGAAGTCGACGGACAACTCGTTCCGGAGAAGGCGCCCCAGCCTTCGCTGTTACCGGGTGCGACAGGTTTGCCAGGGAGCCTGTAAGCCGGGTTCTGTCCCGCCCGCGGTATGCTTGCACACCTGCCGCGCGGGGGCAGCCATTCGTCTAGGCCACGGATTGCTCCGCAGCTCGAGCAGCCAACCCGGGCGGTCGATGCGAAACGCACCTGCTGTTTCCAGCGCGCCGCCCCTATTCGGCCTTGCTCCGGGTGGGGTTTGCCATGCGGGCCGCGTTACCGAAGCCCCGGTGCGCTCTTACCGCACCCTTTCACCCTTGCCTGATCCTGTCCTTGGCGAACCTCGGCAGGCCATCGGCGGTATGCTCTCTGTGGCACTTTCCCTGTGGTTGCCCACGGCGGGCGTTACCCGCCACCCTTGTTTCGTGGAGCCCGGACTTTCCTCGTACCATGCGGCACGCGGCTGCCCAGCCCCCTGGCGCCTGTCGCGATAGATCAGGCGCCGCACATTGCCAAGCCGGCAATCGAGAAGGCCAAATTCTCCCTTAGTGAGACAGATTGTTTGATCCG
Source organism: Qipengyuania pacifica (assembly GCF_019711555.1). Lineage (NCBI taxonomy): Bacteria > Pseudomonadati > Pseudomonadota > Alphaproteobacteria > Sphingomonadales > Erythrobacteraceae > Qipengyuania > Qipengyuania pacifica. The sequence continues at coordinate 687,958 of NZ_JAIGNQ010000002.1, forward strand.
AAACCGATTCATCTGCTCCAACTGGAACTGCGTATTACTTGACTCCAGCCGCGCGCTACCCTCTCCTGTCGTCAAGGAGATAGAGCTTGGACACGCCACTACCCCCAACGCTGCGGCAGGAAGAGCTCGATGAATTCCTGCGCGCCTGCGCTATGGTGACTGCTCCTACCCGCGACATATCGCGGGCACTGGTGCAGCAGCTATGCGAACTGCTTCAAAAAGCACCGCAATTTCTCAAGCGTTATTTCACACCGCCTATCAAGTCCGTTGCCGATCCCTTGTTCAATGCGGATGCTCTCGAGCAGATACTTTTGCTGACGACGCAACAAGCCGGTATTTTGACCTCACGCTCCCAATTGGGCAATTCCATCGCCACCGTCGCTTTGCCCGAACTCGACATCGAGCGGACGTTTGCGAGCCCCACCTGCCTCGCCGTGGCCATGGCCGGTGCCATTGCGGCTGGCGCACACGCAGCGATCCTGGCCCAACCCGGAGAAGGACTGAAAGAAGCTTAGACTGTCGCAAATTGGCGGATGTCTAGAGGGGCTACTCCCTGAAATTGGCCAGATGCCGCTCAACTGCGCTTGAGCTGACATTCAGACTGCGTGCGATGTCATTCTTGATAAATTCATCCGGCAAGTGCCACGCAGAGGCGGCAAGGATGCCACCAGGTCTTTCGCTATCGGCTGCCCATATTGCCTCCTCGACAATCTCCCTGCCTCGCGGCGATAGCTGCAGATTAAAGTCATCGGAATCGGATCGATCGGGTGTGCAGAGCACAAACCTCTGTTCGACCAATCCATTCAAATGCGCCAGGAAACGCTCGCGCGGCACACGGGCGGACTGACAACATTCGGGGAAAAAAATTGACCTGTCGTTCGCCCTCATGACGAAGAGGTAAGCGAGAATATCCCAAATCTCCTCGTTCATTGCTCCACTGAATTGGTAATTTGCGAACGACTCGTCACCGTGTGGGGCGTTCCCCCTATCGCCTAGAAAAAGGAGGGCACGCTGCCAATCGGCTATGGAGATTACATGCCCCGCAATACTGCGCCGCACAGCGTCTTCGATCGGCGTCATATCAGGCGGCTTTCGCGCATGCTGGTCACGCGCCTGCGCCCTACGACCAGATGATCGATGAGAGTAACGCCAAGGCATTTTGCTTGTGCCAGAAGCTCCTTGGTTTGCCGTATGTCGGAATTACTAGGCGTAGCATCCCCAGAAGGGTGATTGTGGGCGATCAGCATCTGTCGGGCATCCAGTGCGAGCGCGCGTCCGAACAACCGACGCGCCGACAGCACAACCTGCCCTTCCTGACCTTCGGCAATAGTCTCTTCTGAGATCACGAACCCCGCCTCGTCCGCCAATATCGCGATCATCCGCTCGTGCCGCAGCCCGCCGATGCTTTGGATCAGGTAGCGATCGAGTGAGGAGCGATCGTCACCGAGACGTGTCCGTACGATCTCTTCGCGGCTCCCGTCATGAAGCAGTTGGCGAACCGCCAGAAGAGCTTCGACCCAGTGCTCACCATGCACGGCACATTCGCGCAGGTCCGCTTCATCGGCATTGGAAATGGCGCTGATCGAACCGAAGCGATGCAAGAGCCGGTCCGCAAGTTCGTTCGGCTCCGCAGATAGCGGAGTCATGAGCGCGGTCAGGTGGTGGTGCGCTGCATCCGTCGGGAATGGGCCATTGTGCCGATGCCTGTAATGATTAACGCCAGCCAGACCGGCCACCGCTCCATTATTGCATAGACGAGCGGCTCGATGGGCGCATGCGCTGCGCGCAGCAGGTGGGAAACCACGGCGATGGTTTGCGCCGAGCTCACCCATAAGGTCCACCAACGATCGGATGAAAGCGCCACGGCTGTAACCGCAACCAGAGCACAGACGTCAATAAGGAAGCGAAAGGTTTGCAGTGAGCCGTAGCCGTCCTGACTCCACGTACCCGTGGCCAGCCACCGGGCAATCCCGGCAAAGACCAGCACGAAATAGACTGTAGCGACATATTTCTCAGGCTTTCCGCCCCTGCTCCAAGCAAAAGCGAGGACTGCGAGCGTGAGCGCTACCTGGATCAGAAACCGGGTCATCGCTCATGCAATTGCGCCCTCGCTCTTGCTTAGGCAAGTCAGGCAGCGATCGTCGTTACATGCTCGGCAGAGGTGAACGATTTATCCGGGCAGGTTGGTTCTTCTCCTGCGCCGGTTTCAACGGCAATCTTGCGAAGCTGATCGTGGACCCTAGCCGCCTCGCCGCGAGCTTCGATAAGCCCGCCGACAATCTTTTGAAGGCGAAGCAACGCGCGCTGACTTTCCAGTTCAGGAGCGCCGGGCACATCGCGGCCGGCCATCGCCGCACTATGAAGGAGAGCAGTTGTTTTCGCCAACGCATCGGCGATGGCGACTTCGGACTCGCCCAGTTCACGAGCAATACGGGCAGTAGCAGTAGTAAGATCAAGCGACATTGATTTCTCCTCAGGCGTTTCAGCCGAGGAGAGGTTGCAACCTAGACCATGGTGCCCAGCGCGTTTGCGAAGGCCATCGACAGCACGGCGACCATCATGATTGCCACCGCGCCGACGAGCATCAGCAGCAATTTGCCACCGATTCCAAGATCCGAAGGTTTAATCCCCGGCTGCAGCCCTTGAGGCATCCGGTCCCAAGCCGCTCTTCCATCGAATGTGAGCGAATCTTCGAACGTATAGGATTGCCCGGGTGGCTGCGGGATCGTTGGTGCAGCATTGGGTGGAGAATTGGTTAGTATCGCCGGATCGTCTATGATTTGATCATACTGTTCTGCCCATGCCCGATAATGGCGTAGCACTTCGACGCGGGGCATGTGGCCAAGTTTTGCTCGCACCGCATCGATGCGCTTGTCGATCGTGACTGGCGCAAGGCCCAGTTCTTTTGCAATTTCCTTGGACGTCAGATGCTGGCAAGCCAGCCGCAAGACCTCGTCCTGCTTATCGGTCAAACGACCGAACACGGTATGGATGTCGTACTGATCCATAGCTGATCTGTACGCCATCAAAGTGGCAGGGGCAATTCCAACCGCCCACCCTTAGGTCGGCTGCGTCCATGTGCGTGCTTCCGGATCGGGAAGCTGCATCGACTTGCGACCGGTGCGACTACCGAGTGTGTCCGCGATCGCGATCCAGGAGTAACTGGAACAGGATGGCGCGAACTTCACCGTCGATTTCGCCGTTGATCTTTTCCGGACGCCAGCGGCGCTGGAACGCCTCGACCGCCTTGCGACCGTCGGTGATGTCGTAACCGAAACGTTCGAGCGCGAGGTAGAAGGCTGCATCGTTGTCGAACGGATCGCCGCGTTCGAGCTTTTCCGGGCGTGGCAGGCACAGGCCGTATTCGGCCAGGCGGTCCCAGGGGAAAAGCTCACCCGGATCGATCTTGCGCGCAGGTGCCACATCCGAATGTCCGACGACATTTGCGCGCGGGATGTCATATTCCTTCACGATGCGCGCAACAAGGGGCACCAGCGCTTCGAACTGTGCATCGTTGAATTCGCGATAGCCATATCTGTGGCCGGGATGATCGAGCTCGATACCGATGCTGGCCGAATTCACATCCTTGTGTCCGCGCCAGTAGGATACGCCTGCATGCCAGGCGCGCTTTTCCTCGGGAACCAGTCGCACGACCTCACCCTGTTCGCCGATGAGGTAGTGCGCCGAAACCTTGGCTTCCGGATCGCACAACCGTTCGATTGCGAACCCCTTGTCCTCCATTTCGGTGTAATGGATGACCAGCATGGAAATGGGCGAGCTGCGTTCGTCATGGTTCGGCGAAAGGACCTCCCGGTCGACGAGTTCGTCCTTGCTGGCTGGCAGCCCGTCGCCGACCTTGCCGAAATCGGAGTTCAACCGATCATTCCTTCACCCTGCGGCAGAACCGCGCCAAGCACCAATGCGTCGGCGCCTTTATGATACTGCAAACCGCCGCCGTTTTCCGACGCCAGAAGATGTATCATATGCGCTGCCGCCGTGCGGCTGGTCAGATCCGACCGGTCGAGCGAACCGTCCAGTGCCTTACCAATCGTCTCGTCGAAGGCGATCTTGGGACCCGCGGCACGAACCACGATTTCGCACGCGCCATCGCGCACTTCCGCACCGATATCGAGCGTCCCGCCGCGCACCAGCGCATCGATGGCCAGTTGCGCAAAATTCAGCAGCACCTTGACCGCCGGCTTGGCGAGGGTCCGTTCGGCGAGCGCCCAGTTGATCGACACGCTGGGTTTGTCGGCAACCAGTGCTTCGATCAGAGTCTTCGGTTCGGTGATTTCCACCTGCTCGCCGAAGCCGCCCGCTGCGCCGAAAGCGAGGCGAAAGAACTTCAGCTTGTTCGTGCTGATGAGCGCACTTTGTTCGAGCAGCTCCATCACATTGGCACGCATTTCAGGATCGGTTTCCATGGCCAATAGCTCGAGCCCGTTTGACAGGGCCCCTACTGGGCTGAGCATGTCGTGGCACAGGCGCGAACAAAGCATCGCGGCAAGATCGATCGATTGGCGGTCGTCCATTTGGGTCCCGAATAGTGAAGATTGGTTTTGTGTCTTAGCGAGGGGCGACCTCATAGGGAAGCGCTTCGAACCCTGCATCCCCCGAACGCCAGAAGCTGATTCGCTCCGCCGCGATTATCGCCCAGACCGACCCATCCGGTGCTGCAATAGCTCGATCGGTCGCAGATGGCTCGGCCAGACCATTGGGGTGTGAATGGTAATAGCCCAGAACCTGCAGATCGCCATCGCGCGCGGCGCGGTGCGCATCGATGAGCGCCTGCGGATCGATCTCGAAATGCTGTCGCGCATCCGGGTGGACGTTCGCCGCAGCCCTGGCCTGCACTATCTCTTCGCCATGTCCCAGGAGTATGCCGCAACATTCCAGCGGATGGGCGCGCCTCGCTTCGAATAACAGGCGCTCGATTACATTGCTTGAGACTTCGGTTGCCATCGCGCATGGCTCTAGCATGCCCGATGGTGAAATCATCACTGGAACAATCACGATCGCCGGGCGCCTGGATAAGGCGCTGGCAGGTGCAGCAGATCTATCGCGGGAGCGGGTAAAGAATTTGATTGCCGCCGGGGCTGTCCAGATCGACGGTACGACCGCACGAAACGGTTCGGCAAAGGTGAAGGAAGGGGCCGCTTATTCCATCAGCCTTCCCCCTCCCGAAATGCTGGCAGCCGAACCGCAAGACATTCCGCTGAATGTCGTCTTCGAAGATCAGCACCTGATCGTCATAAACAAGCCTGCGGGGATGGTAGTCCATCCTGCAGCGGGCAATCCGGACGGTACGCTGGTCAACGCCGTGCTGTTTCACTGCAAGGGGCAATTGTCCGGCATCAATGGCGTGGCGCGCCCCGGGATCGTTCACCGGATCGACAAGGATACGTCCGGTCTCCTGGTCGTCGCCAAATCGGACGCAGCCCACGAAGGATTGGCGAAGCAGTTTGCCGACCATTCGATCATCCGTCGCTACCTCGCCGTGTGTGCCGGACATCCCAACCCGGCTTCCGGCACGATTGCGGGCCGCATCGGCCGGTCCGATCGCGATCGCAAGAAAATGGCGGTGCTTCCCGACGATGCGACGCGCGGCAAGCATGCCGTCACGCATTACGAGGTTCGCCAACGCCTGAACCACGCCTCGCTCATCGAATGCCGACTGGAAACCGGGCGCACGCACCAGGTACGCGTTCACTGCGCGTCAATCGGTCATGCGCTATTGGGAGACCCTGTCTACGGACGCACTCCAAAGTGCCTCCGGGCTCTTCTCGAGGACCTCGGTTTTCGGCGTCAGGCACTTCATGCGGCACGGTTGGGATTCAGACATCCTATCAGCGCTGAAACCTTGGATTTCTGCGCCGAACTGCCCTCCGATATGCGGGAACTGATCGACGAAACCGCACGTTGAAATCGATGAAACGCGTGTGCATTTTCGCCGGCGTCAGCTATACGTAACCGACGTGGCCCGAGAGTCGGATGCCCAGCAGGGGTCCGCCATATGTGGTCGACGCTAGAAAGGTCAGGGTACAAGTGAGCAATACCAAAACTTTGAGCGTTCCAGCGCTCGGCGGGGAGCAAAGCCTCAACCGCTATCTTTCCGAAATAAAGAAGTTTCCCGTACTGACGCAAGAGCAGGAATATATGCTCGCCAAGCGCTACGAGGAACATGACGATACCGAAGCTGCCGCGCAGCTTGTGACGTCGCACCTGCGGCTCGTGGCCAAGATTGCCATGGGCTACCGCGGTTACGGCCTGCCGGTGTCTGACCTTATCTCCGAAGGCAATGTCGGTCTCATGCAGGGCGTGAAGAAGTTCGAAGCCGACCGCGGCTTCCGCCTCGCGACCTATGCCATGTGGTGGATCAAGGCGAGCATCCAGGAATATATCCTTCGCTCGTGGAGCCTCGTGAAAATGGGGACCACTGCGGCACAGAAGAAGCTGTTCTTCAATCTGCGCAGAATGAAGAAGAACCTCGATGCCTACGAGGATACCGACCTTCATCCTGACGATGTGACGAAGATCGCCACCGATCTCGGCGTGCCCGAGCAGGAAGTGATCAACATGAACCGCCGCATGATCATGGGCGGCGACGGTTCGCTGAACACTCCGATGCGCAATGGCGAAGAAGGCTCCGGCGAATGGCAGGACTGGCTTAGCGATGACGGTCCGTTGCAGGACGAACTGGTCGCCGATGCGCAGGAATCGGAAGTGCGTCACGATATGCTGGTCGAGGCGATGGATAGCCTCAATGACCGCGAAAAGCATATTCTGACCGAACGCCGCCTGACGGAAAATCCGCAGACTCTGGAAGAACTTTCGCAGGTCTACGATGTCAGCCGCGAACGCATCCGCCAGATCGAAGTGCGCGCATTCGAAAAGCTGCAAAAGGCAATGAAAACCATCGCCGGGGAAAAGCTGCTGCCAGGCGTCGCCTGAAGCCTAAGCTCTGAACGAAGAAAAGGGGCGCATCCTTAACTGGATGCGCCCCTTGTTCATTGCGGCGGCTTCGATCAGAACTTGCTGGTCATTTCCAGCGCCTTGTCGAAACGCCCCTCAGCCTCGGCGTTACGTAGGAAGAGGACATTCTGGGTCAGCACCTCCTGAGGCGTTTCTTCTGCGGTGAAACCAAGCATCGTCTCTTCGATGAACTGGTCTAGCGGCATATAACCTTCACGCGTGGACTGGCCGGGCGTCAGTTCGGTCTGAACCGCAGGCGGCGCAAGCTCGATCACCTCGATCTTACCCTCAAGCTTGGCGCGCAGCGACACCGTATAGCTGTGCATGGCGGCCTTGGTTGCCGAATAGGTCGCCGTGCGCGGCATCGGCACGAAGGCGAGTCCCGACGTCACATTGATGATCGCCGCGTTCTCCTGTGCCTTCAGATGCTCGATAAGCCCGTCGATCAGCCGGATGGGCCCCAGTAGATTTGTGGCTATCGTTGCCTCCGCGTCGCCTAGCTCACGCTCCTCGGTAATATCTTCGAACCGCATGATCCCGGCGTTGTTCACCAACACATTGATCGCCGGATGCACTTCAACAACTTTCTTGGCGAAGCGAGCAATATCTTCGGCATCACCGACGTCGACGATCATCGTATGGATATTGTCATGTCCCGCGGCAGTCTCATCCAGCGAGGCCCGTGTCCGCCCTGCTACGATGACTGTATTGCCAAGGTCATGCCATTTACGCGCCAGTTCGCGCCCGATACCGCTTCCACCACCGGTGATGAGGATCGTGTTTCCGCTCGTCTGCATGTCGTGTCTCCTTCTGGCTGGACATGCAATCCAGTTAGTGGCTTGCTTTCATTTCGGAAGAAGGCACTTTTTCGTGCGGTACTTACCCAAAGGTTAGAAATGGCGAATCCTGCAGTCACCAGTTATGCAGACGACGAGAAAATCGACCAATTGGTTAACGAAACCATCGCACGGGTGGCGGACAAGTGGACGTTCCTCTTGATCGAAGCACTCGAAGACCGCGCCCCGAAGCGGTTCAGTCAGCTCTCCCGCGAAGTGCCGGGGATCAGCCAGAAGATGCTGACCCAGACCCTTCGCCGTATGGAGCGTGAAGGTCTGGTGCTGAGGACTGTCTTCCCGGAAGTCCCGCCCCGCGTCGAATATGCCTTGTCCGACCTCGGCTTCGAGTTGGGCGAGGCATTTTGCGGCGTATGGCATTGGGCGGAAGCGAACATCGACAAGATCGAAGAAGCGCGAGCGAGTTATGATGCCCGACGCTGACCCGCCGATTGCGAACGGCTCCTTCCATCCGTAGAGGCGTCCGTCATGCAACGATTGATCATGTTTTTGCTGAAGGCAGTAGTCGGCTTTATCGGCCTAAGTCTTACACTCGTGGTGCTGTTCAAGTTCGTGCCGGTTCCAGTGACGGCGACCATGGTGATGGATGCCAATGGAATCACCAAGGACTGGACTTCGCTCTCGAACATCGATCGCAGCATGGTTCGCGCAGTCATTGCCGCGGAGGATGGAAAATTCTGCACACACGATGGCTTCGACCGGGAAGCCATCGAGAAGGCGATCGAAAGCAACGCCCGCGGCGGACGTATTCGTGGTGGTTCGACCATAAGTCAGCAGACCGCCAAGAACGTTTTTCTATGGCAAGGCGGCGGTTACGTTCGGAAAGGCTTTGAAGCCTGGTTCACTTTCCTGATCGAAAAGATCTGGGGCAAGCGGCGGATCATGGAAGTGTACCTCAACGTCGCAGAAACGGGCATTGGCACGTATGGCGTGGAAGCCGGAGCGCAGCGCTATTTCGGCAAGTCGGCGGCATCCCTCAGCCCGATCGAAGCCGCGCGCATGGCGGCGGCTCTGCCTTTGCCCAAAGAAAGATCAGTAAAGAATCCTCGCGGGTGGCTGGCCCGGCACGGCAATACGATCGCGGCACGTATCGGCGCCGTCCGTCGCGATGGGCTGGATAGCTGTATCTGACCCGCAGCGCCTGGCGCTACATATCCTGTAATGAGGCGCCGACCACTGACGATCCGGCAGGTGAACGATGCACGCTATGATATTGCATATCCTGCTGTTTTTCATCGTTTTTCTTGTGTTTTGACAGATCTGTACGGTACTCTGCTTCGCATAGGGACCTGACTCAGGGCAACGGGCGAAGACATGAGCGTAAGTCACAAGCACAGTCATGATGGCGGCCATGGGCACAGCCATGCTCCAGCCGATTTCGGCAATGCGTTTCTGATCGGCATCTTGCTCAATACTGGGTTCGTAATTGTCGAGGCGGTCTATGGCTGGATGTCCGGATCGATGGCGCTGATCGCGGATGCAGGCCACAATCTTTCCGATGTCCTTGCTCTGCTTTTGGCCTGGGGGGCGAGCGTTGCTGCCAAGCGCCCGGCATCGGTACGCTTCACCTATGGCTTTAAGAGTTCAACGATTCTTGCAGCCCTGCTCAATGCCGGCCTCCTGTTGATAGCCATCGGTGCGATCCTGTTCGAAACGCTCAATCGTATGGCCGAGCCCCCCGCGGTACAGGGCGAAACGATGGCCATCGTCGCAGGGATCGGCATAGTCATTAACGCGGGGACTGCCGCGCTGTTCATGCGGGGGCAGCACGATATCAACATACGTGGCGCTTTCCTGCACATGGCTGCGGACGCGCTTGTCAGTGCCGGAGTGGTTATTGCCGGATTGGCAATCATGTGGACTGGGGAAAGCTGGATCGACCCGGCTGTCAGCTTCGCCATCGTTTTGGTCATCGCTTGGGGGACGTGGGGCCTTTTGAAAGACAGCGTGGCAATGAGCATGCTCGCGGTGCCCAAGGGGATTTCTGAAAGCGGCGTTCGCGAATATCTCGAAAGCCTGTCCGGCGTCGAAGCGGTCCACGACCTTCACATCTGGCCGATGAGCACCACCGAAACGGCGCTTACTGCGCACCTGATAATCCCCACCGGTCATCCCGGCGACCAGTTCCTGCGCGATGTCGCTCACGATCTTGAACACCATCATCGCATCGGCCACACGACACTTCAGATAGAACTAACCTTCTCCGCATGCGCTGCAGGCTGCTGATCGCGGAACGAAAAAGCCCGCCGGTGACGGCGGGCTTGATCTCTTAATCCGTTACCGAAGAAACTCGCGCTTCAGGCAGCTTCTTCCTTGTCCTCGGCCTTCTTCCCGCCGTGGACCTGGATTGGTTCTTTCTTACCTTCGACCACATCCTTATCGATCACGATTTCCGTCACCGCGTCCATGTCGGGCAGGTCGAACATCGTGTCGAGCAGGATCGCTTCGACGATCGAACGCAGACCACGTGCACCGGTCTTGCGCTTGATCGCGCGCTCGGCAATCGCCCGCAGCGCTTCATCGGTGAAGGTCAACTCAACGTCTTCGAGCTCGAACAGCTTATGGTACTGTTTGGCGATCGCGTTCTTCGGTTCCTGCAGGATCGTCACGAGTGCATCGACATCGAGATCGTGGAGCGTGGCAATGACCGGCAATCGGCCGACGAATTCCGGAATAAGGCCGAATTTCAGAAGATCTTCCGGCTCGCTCTTTTCCAGCAACTCGCCAACGCGGCGCTTGTCCGGATCGGCGACATGCGCGCCAAAGCCGATGGAACGCTTTTGCAAGCGATCGGCAATGATCTTGTCGAGGCCGGCAAAGGCGCCGCCGCAGATAAACAGGATATTGGTCGTATCGACCTGGAGGAATTCCTGCTGCGGATGCTTGCGTCCGCCCTGGGGCGGGACGCTGGCCGTTGTACCTTCCATCAGCTTGAGGAGAGCCTGCTGCACACCTTCGCCGCTCACATCGCGCGTGATCGACGGGTTTTCCGCCTTGCGCGTGATCTTGTCGATCTCGTCGATGTAGACGATCCCGTGCTGCGCCTTCTCGACATTGTAGTCGGAAGCCTGAAGCAGCTTGAGAATGATGTTTTCAACGTCCTCGCCCACATAACCGGCTTCGGTCAGCGTGGTGGCATCGGCCATGGTGAAAGGAACATCGAAGGTGCGGGCGAGCGTCTGAGCCAGCAGCGTCTTGCCCGAGCCGGTGGGCCCGACAAGCAGGATGTTCGACTTGGCGAGTTCGACATCGCCGGCCTTCGCCCCGTGCTTGAGCCGCTTGTAATGGTTGTGAACCGCAACGGAAAGAACGCGCTTGGCACGCTCCTGGCCGATGACATAATCCGCAAGAGTGGCGCAAATCTCGGCCGGCGTCGGGACGTCGCCTTCCTTCTTGCCGGTCAGACCCGCCTTGGTTTCTTCCCGAATGATGTCATTGCACAGCTCGACACATTCGTCGCAGATGAACACGGTGGGGCCCGCGATGAGCTTCCTCACCTCGTGCTGCGACTTGCCACAGAAACTGCAATATAGGGTCGATTTGCTGTCGGTTCCGCTCAACTTGGTCATATCCTAAACGTCTTCCCCGCGCGCCCCTTGGGAGAATTCCGACTCTAGGGGACACGTGGTTTGGGTCAATATCCTAGGTAGCGAGCTGCCCTTGCCATAAGCTGAAGCGGCAAGGTTGCTCAAATCCTACGACATTCTTGCAACAGTCCCGCGCAGGAACACTTTCCGGCGCGGGCAGCTGCCGTTCTACTTACTCTGGCGCACCACCGCTGCCTTCGGCGTCACTGCCATCGGCTTCGGGACGGGTCTCGAAAACCTTGTCGACGATTCCGAATTTCATCGCTTCGTCGGCTTCAAGGAATGTGTCGCGGTCCATCGCCTTCTCGATCTCATCGAGGCTCTGACCGGTATATTTCACATACAGATCGTTCATCCGCTTCTTGATCCGCAGGATTTCACGCGCCTGGATTTCGATGTCGCTGGCCATGCCACGCGCACCGCCTGATGGTTGGTGAACCATGATGCGAGCGTTGGGCAGAGCAATACGCATTCCGGGCTCGCCCGCCGCGAGCAGGAAGGACCCCATGCTTGCAGCCTGGCCCATGCAGACGGTGGACACGCGCGGCTTGATGTACTGCATCGTATCGTGGATCGCCATACCGGCTGTCACCACGCCACCGGGCGAATTGATATACATGCTGATCGGCTTGCTGGGATTTTCGCTTTCCAGAAACAGCAGCTGCGCAGTGATAAGCGAAGCCATGCCATCTTCCACCTGACCGGTGACGAATACAATGCGTTCACGCAGCAAGCGGCTGAAGATGTCGAAGCTACGTTCACCGCGGCTGGTCTGTTCTACGACCACCGGCACAAGCGCGCCGGTTATGGGATCGGTGGTGAACTGGCCCTGGGCACCAAAGCGGGTCTCTGGCGCATCGCTGCCGAACAGGTCGATCATGAAAAGTCCTCTCGTCGGATCGGTTGGCCGCCTATGTCGCCATGGAACGAGCGATGTTCAAGAGGCATCGCTTGGTAATGCGGGGGATACTTTCGGCAACAGTCGTTCGTCCGGTCGGGTTGTCGATCAAATTCGTTGATCGGCAGTTAAACGACGTCGGTCGAACCGGCGTAGGCCGTTTCGCCTACAGATGTAAACGCAAAGTCCAACTTTAGAGGGATTGGACAATCTTCATGCGTTTGCACGGACTGCTGCTTACTAGTGCCACCATCGTCATCGCCGGCAGCATCGCATCGCCCGCCCTCGCCCAGGATGCGGCTACGGCAGAGGATGCGACGCCTGTCGCGAACGCTCCTGGCGGCTCCGCGCGGACCTTCGATCCTGCATATTTCGCACAGTTCGCCCCGCGCAATGCGCTCGACATGGTTACGCGTATTCCGGGCTTCATAATAACGGGCGGCAATGATCAGGGCCAGCGAGGTCTCGGCCAGGCAACGCAGAACGTCGTTGTAAACGGCGAGCGCCTGTCCAGCAAATCTGACAGCGTAGCGGACCAGCTTCGTCGCATCCCGGCAAGCGACGTCGTGCGTATCGAGCTGGTCGACGGCAACACGCTCGATATTCCCGGGTTGACCGGGGTGGTCGCCAATGTCGTTTACGAAAGCGATGCGGCTTCCGGCCAGTTCCGCTGGACGACCGGCTTCAGGCCTCACAACACGGCGGCTGAACTCTTCGGCGGCGAAATCTCGGTCACCGGCAAGACCGGCAAACTGAATTACACCGTCGCGCTGTCCAATCCCAACAATCGCTTCGGCGCCGACGGCCCCATAACGATCACCGATGGGGCTGGGGAATTGATCGAAACGCAATATTCGGTCTTCTCCGGCAAATCGGACGAACCCAAGCTGGCTACCACCCTCGCCTACGATTTCGGCGGCGGCGTACAGGCCAACCTCAACCTGAATTATGCGGAAGATTTCTATTATCGCAGGGAGCCGGAAATCGGCATTCCCGTCGTTGGTCCTATCCGCACACGCCAGGTGCGTACCCACGAAGACGGCCCGCAATACGAAATTGGCGGCGATATTCAGTTTCCGCTTGGCCCCGGAACGCTCAAGCTGATCGGCCTCGAAAATTACGAACGGGACAATTTCACCCAGACGCTGGTCGATCGCTTCGACGACGGCAGCGCCGCTACCGGAGTTCGTTTTGATCAAACCAACGGCTACGGCGAACGCATCGGGAGAGCGGAGTATAGCTGGAAACTGTGGCAGGCCGACTGGCAATTGTCCGGGGAAGCTGCGTTCAACCGGCTGGATCGCAGTTCGGCCCTGTTCGATCTTGCACCCGATGGGGAATTTGTCTCGCTGCCTTTTCCTGGAGGAACGGGCGGGGTGCGCGAAGATCGCTATGAAACGAGCCTGAGCTTGTCGCGTGCCGTCTCGCCCACCTTATCGGTCCAGGCCATCGGGACGATGGAATTTTCGAAGATCGAGCAAACCGGTGCGATGCCCAATTCGCGAAGCTTCAAGCGCCCCAAGGGATCGTTGGCGGCGACGTGGAAACCCACGAGCGACTTCGATGTCTCGCTGACTTTGGCCCGGCGCGTCAGCCAGTTGTCGTTCGGCGATTTTCTCGCCAGCGTCTCGCTCAACAACGATAACGAAAATGGCGGCAACAATGAACTGGTGCCCTATCAGAGCTGGAACGTCGAGCTGGAAGCGAACAAGACGTTCGGCCCCTGGGGTTCGCTGAAGCTGGAAGCCCGACAGGCATGGTTCGAGGACTTCATCGATTTCTTCCCGCTACCTGACGGCGGAGAAGCCCGCGGAAATATCGGCGATGCACGGCGCCTTCATCTGGAGGCCAACGCCACATTGAAAATGGACCCAATTGGATGGAAGGGCGCACGTTTCGACATCGTCGCGGTCAAGCGTTACATGTATGTCGACGATCCCTTCACCGGTATCACGCGCGGCTTTTCCTACGATCAGGAGGGCGCCCTGCAGATCGACTTTCGCCACGATATTCCCTCGACCGACTGGGCCTGGGGCGCAACCGTGGAGCATTTCGACAATGCGCCCTACGCCAGGCGATACGAGGAGGGGCGTGAATGGGAAGGACCGTTCTTCGATGCCTTCTTCATCGAACACAAGGATGTCTTCGGTCTCACTGTCAGGGCGCAGGCCGTCAACACATTGCTGGGCGCACGTAATTACTTTCGAAGAACGGTATACGACGGTCCGCGCCCGGATGGCGAGGTGTCGTTCCACGAGTTTGCGGACCGCCGCATCGGACCGATCTTTCGCCTGACGATCAGCGGAGATTTCTGAACGGGGACTTGTAATGCGGCCGCAAGCTGGCACTCTGCGTCGATGATAAAGCCAAGCCTCGCCTTCGCGGCCATCGCCTTGGGGGCAACCCCCGCAACGCCGCTCTCGGCACAGGAAGCGCAGAACGATGCGCGCGCCTATCTCGACCGGATAGCCGCAATCGACGATGCAGGGCCCGAACTGAATGCGGTCATTGCGGTCAATCGCAATGCGCCGGACGAAGCGAGAGTGGCGGAAGCGGCCGGACTGCCACTGGCGGGCCGGACCGTTTTGGTAAAAGACAATATCGAAACCCGCGAATTGCCTACCACGGCAGGTAGCCTCGCACTGGCCGGCAATAACACCGGGCGGGACGCTCCGCTGATCGCCAATCTTCGCGCGGCAGGCGGCGTGGTTCTGGGTAAGGCCAACCTTTCCGAATGGGCCAA
Organism: Qipengyuania pacifica; assembly: GCF_019711555.1. Lineage (NCBI taxonomy): Bacteria > Pseudomonadati > Pseudomonadota > Alphaproteobacteria > Sphingomonadales > Erythrobacteraceae > Qipengyuania > Qipengyuania pacifica. Next base: position 703,012 of record NZ_JAIGNQ010000002.1, read on the forward strand.
CATCCGCTCGAACAATTCGACCAGCGGGTGGAGCGCGGTCGGCGGGTTGACCCGCAATCCGCACGCCACCGACCGTAATAGCTGTGGGTCATCCGCCGGCAGTGGTGCGGCTGTCGCAGCGCATCTCGCCTGGGCAGCCATCGGCACCGAAACCGACGGATCGATCACGTGTCCCGCCAGCATCAATGGTGTCGTCGGGTTCAAGCCCACGGTCGGCTTGATCAGCCGCACGCATGTCGTCCCGATCAGCCATTCGCAGGATACCGCGGGCCCCATGGCGCGAAGCGTGGCCGATGCGGCATTGTTGCTCAACGCGATAGCCGGCAGCGATCCTGCCGATCCCGCCACGGCCGAAGCCGATGCTCATGTCACCGATTTCACTACGGGCTTGGCTGATGCATCTCTGAAGGGCGTACGTATCGGCGTGCTCGTCAACCAGATTGGCGATCGCGAAGATGTGCGCGCGATTTTTGAAACCGCGCTTGACGATCTGCGCCGTGCAGGCGCCGATTTGGTCGAAATCGCATTCGAGCCGAACGACGAGATGGGTCGCGACGAGTTCGCGACGCTGCTTTACGAACTGCGCACCGACATGAATGCCTATCTCGCCACACTTCCGGGAAAGGATATGCCGCGCAGCCTTGCCGATCTTATCGCCTTCAACAGAGCGAACGCGGCTGAAGAAATGCGCTGGTTCGACCAGGGCCTGTTTGAAATGGCAGTCGAGCGTACCGACGAGCAGGCTTACCGCGCAGCGCGCGAGAACGCGCTGCGTCTCGCCGCAGATCGCGGCATCGATCGCCTGCTAGAAGAAAACCAGGTCGCTCTATTGGTGGTCCCTACCCGTGGGCCGGCATGGACAAGCGACCTTGTGAACGGCGATAACTTCGACGGCAGCATTGGCGCGGGCTCGCTCGCTGCCATCGCAGGTTACCCTCACCTGACCGTGCCAATGGGCTCGGTGGAGCGCCTGCCTGTGGGGATAAGCTTTATGGGACCGAAATGGTCGGACCACCTGGTGCTGAAAGCAGGGGCAGCATACGAAAGCGCTCGTACTGCGACGATCCCAGAGCCGTCACTGCAACCATGGTCACCTGGCGACTGATGCGTCTGCCGAAATCGAAAAAGGGGCGGCGAACCTGAGTTCGCCGCCCCTTTTCGCTACTCGTCCAGCGAGCGTTACTTCTTCGGTGCGGCTTTCTTGGCCGGAGCTTTTTTGGCGGCGGGCTTTTTAGCGGCCGGCTTGTCGTCGGCCTTCTCCGCAGCAGGCTTCTTCGCCGCCGTCTTTTTGGCGGGGGCCTTTTTCGCAGCGGGCTTTTCGTCGCCGTCCTTATCGTCGGCCTTCTTCGCCGGAGCTTTCTTGGCAGCAGGCTTTTTCTTGGCCGCGGCCTTCTTCTTCGGCTTCTCTTCGGTCGTCTCTTCCGCCTCGATTGCAGCTTCGAGTTCCTCGCGCGTTACTTCGCGGTCGGTAATTTCGGCCTTGTCGAAGAGGAAATCGACAACCTTGTCTTCGTACAGCGGTGCGCGCAGCTGGGCAGCGGCCATCGGTTCCTGCTGCACGTACTGAATGAACCGCTCACGGTCTTCGGCGCGATATTGCTGTGCAGCCTGCTGGATGAGCATGTTCATCTCATTGGCATTCACTTCGACACCGTTCTTCTGTCCGATTTCCGACAGCAGCAGTCCAAGGCGAACGCGACGTTCGGCGATCTTGCGATAATCGTCCTTTTCGTCTTCCATTTCCTTGAGCATGGTTTCGGCATCGTCCGAACGCGCTGCTTCCTGCTGGAGCTGGGCCCAGATCTGTTCGAATTCGGCATCGACCATACCCTGCGGCACTGCGAAATCGTGTCCGGCGGCGAGCGTGTCGAGAAGCTGACGCTTCATCTGCGTACGGGTAAGGCCCGACGTTTCCTGTTCAAGCTGTCCGCGCAGGAGTTCCTTCAGCTTGTCGAGGCCTTCGAGGCCGAGGTTCTTCGCGAACTCGTCGTCGATCTTGGTGTCGGTCGGGACCTTGACCTGCTGAACAGTGACGTCGAACTCCGCTTCCTTCCCCTTGAGGTTTTCAGCGGGATAATCTTCGGGGAATGTGACGGTGATCGTCTTCTTGTCGCCCGTCTTCACGCCGGTAAGCTGTTCTTCGAACCCTGGGATGAACTGGCCCGAACCGATCGTAAGCGGAGTGTTTTCCGCTTTGCCGCCCTCGAATTCGGTTCCATCGACCCGGCCCACGAAATCGATGATCAGCTGATCACCATCGGCCGCCTTCTTGGTCTTGGCGGCATCCTTGTAGCTCTTGTTGTTCGACGCAATGCGCTCAACAGCTTCGTCGACCTGCTCGTCGGTCACCGGAACGGTCAGCCGTTCAAGTGCCAGACCGTCTACTTCCGGTGCATCGATTTCCGGCAGGATTTCGAGTTGGACGGACAGTGATGCGTCCTTGCCTTCCTCATATCCCTCATCGAGCTCGACGCTGGGCTGCATTGCAGGGCGCAGCTTGTTGTCGGCCATCACCTTGTCGACCGATTCGCGGATCATGTCGTTAAGGGTCTGCGCATGCAGCTGTTCGCCATGCATCTTGCGGACGAGGTTGGCAGGAACCTTGCCTGGGCGGAAGCCCGGCATCTTCACCTGCGGTGCGATCTTCTTGACTTCGCTGTTGACGCGCTCGTCAATTTCCTTGGCCGGAATGGTGACGGTGTAGGCGCGCTTGAGGCCCTCGTTGGTGGTCTCTTTGATCTGCATGGATGAACTCGTGACTTTCCAAAAGCGATATATGCGATTGGGCCTTACGCCGGGCGAAACTGGTGCGGGCGAAGGGACTCGAACCCCCACATCTTGCGATACTGGTACCTAAAACCAGCGCGTCTACCAGTTCCGCCACGCCCGCAAACCCGAACGAAGCTGCGCGAAAGGCGCTAGTCCTCCGCGTGTAGGCGCGTGCCTCTAGTAGGATGCGATCAAATGCGCAAGCGCGGCGACAGGTGAAGGAACAGCTTCGCGGTGCGAACCGTTCTTTTGCCATGCGTGATTATGATGAACCAGCCACTCCGGCCGACACCCCGCCCGTCATCGATCCGAAAACGACGGCACAGGGCGGTACGAAAGGCCAGAACCGTCCTTCGGACGAGGCCGACGAGAAAGTCGAACAATCATTGAGCGCCGCTCAGGACGGCGGCGAACAAGGTGCCGGCGAAGCAGCGCTGGATAAATCCTGATCAAACCGAGAGGAATTCACAACATGGCTACCCAACCAGATATCATTCCCGACACCATCAATCCCGGGTCACCCGATGAAATGCCGCCCGACAGCCGTCCTGACGAGGCGCCGATGCAGGAGCCGCCAGGGTTCGAACCGCCCCAGCCGGATTATGACGATCCTGATCGCGGTCCCATGGAAACTCCCCCACCGCCCGATTGAACTTGCCCGCACCCATCCTCCGCATTATCGGCGCGCGGCATGAGCGAAGAAACAAAAAGTCAGACGCCGCCCGATCACCTCTCGGTCAACCCGAAGAGCGAGCATTTCCAGATGGAGGTGCTTCAGCGCGGGGTCGGCATCCGTTTCAAGGGGAAGCAGCGTACAGACATCGAAGAGTATTCGATTTCGGAAGGCTGGGTGCGTGTGCAAGCAGGCAAGACCGTGGATCGCCGCGGCAACCCGCTAACGCTCAAGCTGAATGGGCCAGTCGAAGCCTGGTTTGAGGACCTTGGCGACAACCCACCCATCGCCAAGGCTGACTGAAACTATTCCGCAAAATCCGCGAATGCATGCGCGAAGCGCTTCGATGCCTTTGCGCGCTGCGGAGCAACGGCTATTTGCGCCGCTATCTGAGGTGGTCCGTCCGCGTAAATGAAACCGTCGATGGGCCAGCGGGTGGTGCCCACCTTACCCAAGGGGGCATACCAGACCTGCACCTCACTCCAATCGTTCGACGGCGATGCATCGATAGCAAGCACTTCCCGCTCGACCTGTCCGCGGCGACCATCAACCGGCGACCAATTGGCATGGTCTAACAACACTCGCCGCGAATCGAGCACTCGACTGACGGTGGCTACGTGACCGGATTGCATTCCCCTATGTGGGTGAAAGGCCATGACCGCGCCCGGTTTGGGCCGCGAACCGGTCGCATAGCGGCCCTGGGCCTGCTCCCACCATGTGCGCGCTTCCCCGAATAACTGAATACCGGAAACCTGCCGCGCATAAGGCGCACACTGAATGTATGGTGCGAGTTCTTCGTTTCCGGGACGATCAAGGGCTTGGCCACTATCGGCTGCCGCCGGAACGGACGCTGCAAGTATCAGCATGGCGAGTGCTGTCTTCATACGTTCCACGCTAAAAAGAGAGGGTTAATTTTTTACAAACGCGCCTGCCTGCTTACGCGGCAAACCGCATCCGCTTGCAATGCGACGCGCAAAGCGCCACTTGCCGAGCCATCATGCACCCCTCATCTTCCAAACCGACAGTGATCATCATTGGCCGGCCCAATGTCGGTAAGTCGACGCTGTTCAACCGCCTTGTAGGTAAGCGGCTGGCGCTGGTCGACGATCAACCTGGCGTTACGCGCGATCGCCGGTTCGGCGATGCGACGATTGCGGGACTGGATTTCCAGATCGTCGATACGGCCGGGTGGGAAGATGACGATCCCGACACCTTGCCCGGTCGCATGCGCAAGCAAACCGAAGTGAGCCTGGAAGGTGCGGATGCGGCGCTTTTCGTATTCGATTCGCGTGTCGGGCTGACGCCACTGGATGAAGAAATCGCGCGCTGGTTGCGCGGACAGAGAGTGCCTGTTGTGCTGGTCGCCAACAAGGCTGAAGGCAGCCAGGGCGATGCCGGGATCTATGAAAGCTTCTCCCTCGGTTTTGGTGAACCGGCTGGAATCAGCGCCGAACACGGCGAGGGCATTGCGGACCTATTCGATCGGCTGTGGCCAATCATAGGAGCAAAGTCCGAAGCGAACGAGATCGAGGCCGAGATCAATGAAGAAGACGAAGAGGCTCTGCTCGCTGGTCCGCTTAAGTTGGCGATCGTCGGGCGCCCGAATGCCGGCAAATCGACGCTGATCAATCGCCTGCTCGGAGAAGACCGCCTGCTTACCGGTCCTGAAGCGGGCATTACTCGCGATTCCATTGCGATCGATTGGGACTGGACCGACCCGAGGGACGGTGAGAGCCGCGAGATACGGCTGATCGATACCGCCGGCATGCGCAAGAAGGCGCAAGTCGTCGATAAGCTCGAACGGCTGTCGGTGGCAGATGCCCGTCGCGCCGTGGATTTTGCGGAAGTCGTCGTGCTGCTGCTGGACGCGACGCGCGGGCTTGAAGCACAGGATCTCAAGATTGCCAGTATGGTGCTCGAGGAAGGGCGCGCGCTGATGATCGCCATCAACAAATGGGATGTTGCGGAAGATGCCAGCGCGCTTTTCAACGGCATTCGGGCTGCGTTGAACGAAGGTCTTGCACAGGTCCGCGGGGTGCCGCTGATCGCAGTGAGCGCCAAGACCGGCAAGGGCCTGGACCAAATGATCAGCGCGGCATTCGAGTTGCGGGAGATATGGAGCCGCCGGGTTCCAACAGCAGCGCTCAACCGTTGGTTCGACGACGCGCTTGAGGCCAATCCGCCTCCAGCTCCCAAGGGCAAGCGCATCAAACTGCGCTACATTACTCAGGCAAGCATCCGTCCTCCGCGTTTCGTCGTGTTCGGCACGCGGCTCGACATGCTTCCCAAAAGCTACGAGCGGTATCTGGTGAATGGTATTCGTGACAAGCTTGGCTTCGATGCCGTGCCTGTGCGTGTGGTGCTGAAAAGTCCCAAGAATCCGTATCAAAAGGACTGAACGCAGTGCTGCTGGACGTCTTGATTACTCTTCCCGGAAGCGAACTGCTCGAACGGACCAGTTCGAGCCTGCGCGTCCAGCAGGTCGTCCAGCTCAGCTTGGCACCGGCCTTCCTGCTTGCTGGTATCGGCGCCGTCATGAATGTCATGACCAATCGACTGATCTGGGTCGCGAACAAGATCGAACGCATCCTCGATGCAGGCGAGGATGGAGATGTCACCGCAATGCGCTGGGAACTGCCTGCACTGGAAAAACGGCGTGTATTCGCCCAGCGCGCCGTGATGTTCAGCACGGCATCGGCGCTGGCAATCAGCGTCGTCATCGTCTTGCTGTTCATCAGTGCCTTCGTTTATGCGCCGCTCGGTACACTCGTTGCGATGACCTGGATTATTTCAATGGGGTTGCTGGTCGCCGGCCTTGGATCTTTCCTGATGGAGACGCGGACGGCCGCCCGTCGCAACCTTGAGCGTATGCGGGAACGGCGCGATTCCGTAGCGTCCTGACGCTTTTTTCTTGAGGTTGCGACCAACCGAAGCCGATTCTGCGACAATCGGTAGAAAACCGTCTGCCAGTGTTCATATGCGTATGGCATAGCTGCCCTTGGTGGGCAGGAGACAAGATATGACCAAGCTCCGTGTAGCTATCCATGCGAAGACTGATTTCCGTAACGAGGACTTTGCCCTCGAAGCTCCCGATATCGCGACCGCTCTCACGATCGCCGATATCAATGTCGGAAATGGGGACGCCGAAATCTGGGATGGAGAGCAGCGTCTTGCGAAGCTGTCCAAACATGGCGGTGTCTACGCAACCTTCTGGCGAGTGAACTAACCCACCGGGGCTTCCACTCAGCCTTCTTCGCCTTCCCCTGCCGGCTTGCTGTTAAGCTGGACGTAGTTTTCGAGGCCCATCCGCGCAATCATGTCGAACTGGGTTTCCAGGAAGTCGACGTGCTCTTCTTCGCTTTCGAGGATGCGTTCGAAAATTTCGCGCGTCGTAAAATCGCGAACTTCCTCGCAGTGCGCGATGGCATCCTTGAGAAGCGGGATGGCTTCCATTTCGACCGCCAAATCGGCCTTGAGGATTTCCTCGACCGTTTCGCCGACCTTCAGCTTGTGGATCGCCTGAAAGTTGGGAAGGCCGTTAAGAAACAGGATCCGTTCGGCCAGCACATCCGCGTGCTTCATCTCGTCGATTGATTCGTGCCGCTCATACTCGGCAAGTTTGCTCACGCCCCAATCTGCCAGGACGCGATAATGGAGCCAATACTGATTGATCGCGGTCAATTCGTTTGTGAGTGCCTTGTTCAGGAACTCGATGACCTTTTCATCGCCCTTCATCGCGGTGGCTCCATTGCATTAACGTGTTGCAGGCCTATGCCCACGCCAACAGCCGATTAGCAAGTGAAAAGCCAAAAAAATGGCAGAATTCCGCCACTTGCGAGCGATTTGCGTTAGCGGAGATTCAGGCTGCCGCCGGCACGTAGCCGAGTTCGCGCTCATCTTCGAGAATGCAGTCCGCCTCATCGAGGCAGCAGCCGCAGCATGGTGACTTTCCCATGGCAGCATAACAGGCTTCGGCGTCGCCGGACACATGACGAGCGGCGCGTCTTAGTTCGCTTTCCCGGATGGCATTGCATATGCAAATGTACACTAGAAGGCTCCTGCGACTGACTCGCAAACTCATTTCTAGTGAGAGTCGTTCGCATTAGCAAGGGCATTCATCGTCTCATCGGAAAAGGCCGCCGATAGGTTAAGCATCGCCATAACCACTCGAGCGGGCCGAACCGATAGCGATCGAGCCACGGCTTCGACCACAAGAGCATCAGCACCCAGCCTGCAAACATGACGAGATAAAGTTCGCTGCGGCCCAGTCTTCCGAACAAACCGCCGGCCCACCCGTGGAACACAAACAGCATCACGATCGAAGTGCCGAGATAGTTGCTAAAGGCTGCGCGCCCGGCAGCCGACACACGTGTTGCCAGCCAGCCTCCAGCGCTCCGGCCCCAGAGCGCGAGCAAGGCGACCAGGCCCAATACGCACAGCAGGCGCGGGCCCATGGACCAGCCAACCATAGCCGCCAACGTCCCGTAATACGTCAGTCCGGTGCTTTTCGCCCACAACGCTACTGGAAAGGTGAATACAGCGCCGGTCAACAGCAGCCCCCAACCCCATCTGCGCTGCTGTCGCCTTGCAATCCGACCATCGAAAAGTCCGTAGCGATACGCCGCCATACCGATCAGCATCAGCGGCAACGTTTCGAACCAGAACAGAAAGAGGGAAGAAGGTAGCCCGTCGGCGTGGGCAGTCAGATTATGATGCACCCATTCTGCGTAACGGCCAGCTGAGATGAGGTCTGTCTCAAGTCGGCCATCGGCGAGTTCGTCCTGCTTGGATTGTTCGAGTTCATTCGCCAATTGGGCGTACCCTGCTTGAGCGCCCATGTCCGTGTCGGCGACAAGCGGCAGAAACCCCACCGAAGCTGTATACAGTAGCGCGCCGCCGAAATAACCGAGCAGACCGAAGACCAATTGCTTGCGTCGCGATAGGCCGACAAACAGCAACGCAGCCAGCCCCGCACAGGCGTAGAGGAACAGGATGTCCCCGCGCCATATGAAGAAGAAATGGATCAGCCCGAAAAGGCCGAGCCAGAAAAGCCTTTGTACCTGCAGCCAGATGCCCGCCCCGCGTGCCCAGGCTTTTTCCAAGAACAGGTACATGCCCGCCCCGAATAGCAGGGAAAACAGGCCGCGCATCTTCCCGTCGATCAGAACGAACTGCGCCACCCACATCCAGTTTTCCGCCTCGCTGTGCGGAACGGTGAACGCGCCGGGGAACATGTAGGCAGTCATCGGCTGGCCGAAAGCCACGATATTCGCTGCGAGAATTCCCATGACCGCGATGCCGCGAATGAAATCCAGGCTGGCGATCCTGCCCGATCCGACATCTGGCGTCGGCGCCGCGCGCGCACCTCCGCCCATATCCGGCGCCAATTCCTGATTATCCTGCATCACGGCTCCCTGTTCAGGACCGCATTAACAGTGCCAGTTCGGTTGCCAAGCTGCGCGGCTTAACGCGCAACGAGGCAATCCTGTCCGGCACGCTTGAGAGCGCTACAAGCTGCCTCAGCCTCGCTTCGGGATTGATATCCCCCAGCCGACAGGACCGTAAGTCTGCCGGATTTGACCAGCAGACGGGATCGGCCCTTGATTTCCGCTCGGTCAGAGAGTTTTTCCCACAGTCGCTCTGCATTTCCAGCCACACCGAAGGCACCCAATTGCACCTTCCATGGTCCGTCCTGCGGCTTTACCGAAGCGGCCGTCGCCGATGCTCGTCCAGCAGCAGCGGGGGCAGTTGTACTTTCCGATGACGCCACTGCTCCACGATAAGGCGCATCTTTGGATGGCCTCGGTACACTTGCAGGCGGCAACGCCGCTACGGTGTAATCCACGCCTGGCTTTGAGGGTCGGGAAGGTGTGCTCGCTACCGACGGATTGTCGGTTCCCAACGCGAGATCGACCGCCGCCAGTTCGCGGGCCCGGGCAGCTTCAGCCTCCGCCTTCAAAGTGGCGGCAAGCGACTGTGCTTCCTGCCTTTCTTCCAGCGAAATATATTCATCCATCTGTGCAATTGCCGCGCGGGCTTGTGGCAGGCCGGTAGAGTTGGCCAGCGTCAGCAGGGCATAGGCCCGGCGCCAGTCCTTTTCGGCCAGATCGCCGTTGAAATGTGCAATGCCGAGCAGATATTGAGCGCGCGGATCACCCCGCCGCGCCGCTGCCGTCACATATGGCATTGCTTCCTCGCGTGCGCCCCGCTGGAACAGAAGCAGCCCGTAATTATCGGCAGCTCTCACGTGTCCTTTCGCTGCCGCCTTTGCGTAAAGTGCCTCTGCCTGCACGACATCCTGATCCACACCGCGTCCCAGCCGATAGGCTTGGGCCATGTTGAACTGTGCGTCGGGATCACCCTGTTCGGCTGGCCCTGCCCATTCGCGTACGGCATTGGCGAAATTGCCATCGGTCCAGGCATCGACGCCCGCCTTGACATCGGCGTTTGCTGCTACGGAAAATCCGATTGCAGCGGCTGCCACGCTGGCGAACCAGATCGTCTTTGCCATATGCACTATGAAACCTCTCGATAGTCGTCGGCGCGCCGGAGCACACCTTATCCGAGGCATCCTATAGTAAATCACCTATTAGCAAAGTGTTGCCAGGCAAACATCCAGTTCTCGGCCGGCATTGATGTCGCCCGGTTAACTTAAAATTAGGGCTGGTCTGCGATTGCCATGCCAAGGCCGCTGCAGATGTTTGCGGCAAAGGTAAATTGGATACAGGCGCAAACCAGGGGGACCAAGTCTTGCGTGTACTGGCATTGGCATCGCAGAAGGGTGGATCGGGGAAGACCACACTCTCGGGACATCTGGCCGTTCAGGCCCAACGCGCCGGAGCAGGGCCGGTCGTTCTGATCGATATCGACCCCCAGGGCTCGCTGGCAGACTGGTGGAACGAACGTGAGGATGAATATCCCGCCTTCGCCCAGACCACGGTTGCACGGCTTGCCACTGATCTTGCCATTTTGCGGCAGCAGGGCTTCAAACTGGCCGTGCTCGATACGCCGCCGGCAATCACCATGGCGATCCAGTCGGTCATATCCGTTGCCGAACTTATCGTCGTGCCGACCCGCCCCAGCCCGCACGATCTACGCGCCGTTGGCGCCACGGTCGATCTGTGCGAACGGGCCGGAAAGCCTCTGGTATTCGTAGTCAACGCCGCGACGCCCAAGGCCAAGATCACTTCCGAAGCCGCTGTCGCCTTGTCGCAGCACGGCACGGTCGCGCCGATAACCTTGCACCATCGCACGGATTTCGCCGCCTCGATGATCGACGGTCGTACAGTGATGGAAGTCGATCCGGAAAGCCGTTCGGCGGCCGAGGTTACCGCCCTGTGGAAGTACATCGCCGACCGTCTGGAAAAGAATTTCCGTCGCACGATCTTCGCCGCGCCGAACGCACAGAACGTGATGCCCGGTACCCATCGTCCCGCCGGCGGCTTCGGCCGCCGCGTGGCACAGTAAGAGCCTTGGGGCGGAGACTGCCGTATGTCTGACGCCAATTTCGCCTCTCTCTCCTCCACCCTGCTGGCACGCAAGGGCGGCGCGAAGCCTGCCATGCGTCCTCAGTCTGGAATTCCGGGACCGGTCGACGGCAAAGAAGCTGCGGCCAATCTCGAAGATCTGGGCTGGAACGATATGGGCGAGGAAGAACTCGCGGCGCATTCACCTCTTCAGGAAAAGACCACGGCGGCCGCGCCTCTGCAGGACAAGGTTGTGGCCATTGCCCCGCAGCCAAGCGCACGCCGCCCTGTCGGTGAAGACAACGCACCAAACCAGGTGCGCGAATCCTTGGATCGCATCCAGGCACATCTGGAAAAGCCGGAGCGGGCCAGCAAGACCGTCGTACGCAAGTCGGCCAAATTACAGGGCAAGCGAGCAGCTTTCACGCTCCGGCTCGATCAGGAACGCCATTTGATGCTGCGACTGGCCTGTACCGTGCGCGGCCGCAGTGCGCAGCAGTTGGTGACCGATGCGCTCGACGCACTGCTCGCCGAAATGCCGGAAATCGCAAGCCTCGCTGCCCAGGTGCAGCACGGTAACAAGTAAAAACCGACGTCGTGGGATCGCCGTCAAGGGGGTAAGAATGAGCATCGAGACGAAAGCCACGAGCAAGCGGTTCGTAAAGCTCGCCGTCACAACGGCGCTGGCTACCACCGCACTGACCGGATGCACGGGGAAGGTAGCGCCAAGCCATGCATATTCGGCGGAACATGCCGAAACGGCACTGTTGAAGGGCAAGGCATCCAAGGCCGTCGAGTATGCCGAAGCCGCTGTGCTTGCCGCGCCCCGCGATGCCAATACCCGTACTCTCCTGGGCAACGCCTATCTCGAAGACGGACGCTTCGTTTCGGCAGCGACCACTTTTGCAGAAGCGATCGAATTGGGTGACACCGCGCCCCGGACGATTATCAGTTATGCGCTCTCGCAGATTGCTATCGGCGACCAGGCTGGAGCGCTTGGCACGCTTCAGCAATTCGACAGCATGCTCGATCCGGCCGATTTCGGTCTAGCCGCTGCGCTCGCCGGTCGTCCTGATCACGGGGTCAACGTGCTGAGCAATGCACTGCGTTCGGGCCAGAATACCCCGAAGGTGCGCCAGAATCTTGCTTATGCCTATGCCTTGCAAGGCAATTGGCGCGCAGCGCGCGTAATGGTTTCGGAAGACGTACCGGCAAACGAGGTGGGCGATCGGATCTCTCAATGGGCCGCGATGATCCAACCCGAAGCTTTCACGACCCGCATCGCGAGCTTGATCGGCGTGCGCCCGCAGGCCGATCCCGGCCAACCGCAGATGCTCGCCCTCGCCAATCATCCGAGCGTGGACATGCTCGCCGCGGCCGAAATGGAAGAACCGGTCGCGAGCGCCGCACAGCGCGATTTTGCATTTGCCTCCGAGCTCCCGCCAGTAGGCTCAGCCAGCGTCAGTATGGACAGAGCGGATGCAAGTCTTGCAGATGCCGGCCTCGTACCGACCGCGGGGGGTATCCGCTTCGTAAGCAACGAGGTTGTGCAAGCCATGCCGATTGCAGACAGCAAACCGGCAGTGTCCCGCATGAAACAGAGTACCGCCCCTGCCAGCCTCGCTCGCGGTGGCGATTACAACGTACAGCTCGGTTCGTATTTTTCCATGTCCGACGCCAATGAAGCGTGGAAGCAGTTTCGCAAGCGCTACCCCGAACTCGGCGATGCCGAACGTGTGATCACAAAGGCTCGCGTAAACGGTAAGATCTATTATCGCGTTGCGGCGGCCGGCTTTGCCAAGGCTTCCGCTCAGTCCATGTGCAACAGCGTCAAAGGCAAAGGTGGCGGTTGCATCGCCTACGCGTCGAGCCGTCCGTTGCCGGGCGCAATCGATGTAGTCGGCGGTGACGTGCGGGTCGCAGCTCGCTGATCCGCAACCCTTTCTAACCAGACCCTCGATGGACCCCGCTCGGAGCGATCCGGGCGGGGTCTTTCGTGCCTTAAATATCTATCTCGACGCCGCCCTTGTACATTGCGGTTACGCGCCCCTGCGTTGGCTGACCGTCGAAAGGCGTGTTGCCTGCCGTCGCTTCCATCCGAGCGCTCTGGATAACCCAAGGTTTATCCGGATCGACCAGAACGATGTCGGCTTCGTACCCTTCCATGATGACGCCGGCATCTACGCCCAGGATACCGGCCGGCGTGACGGCAACCAGTTCGAAAGCGCGTCCCATGTCGATAACGTCGTCCCGCACCAGCGAGAGAGTCATGGCGAGCAATGTTTCCGCCCCTGCCATGCCCGGTTCCGCATCGGAAAACGGCAGCCGCTTGTCTTCCGGGCCGCGCGGGTCATGGCCACTGGCAATCACATCGATCGTCCCATCGGCAATCGCCTCGCGCACGGCATGCCGATCATCCTCGCTGCGCAATGGAGGGGATAGCCGTGCGAAAGTTCTAAAGTCGACCGTCGCAAGGTCGGACAACATGAAATGTGCGGGGGTGATACCGCAGGTGACCTTCGCCCCGCGTGCCTTTGCTGCGCGCACGATCTCCAGACCATCGCGCGTGGTGACCTGTCGGAAATGAATTCGCGCATTGGCCAGCTCAGCCAGCGCAATATCGCGGGCCAAGGCGATGGACTCCGCTGCTGCTGGGGCGCTTGGCAAACCGCGCCGCGTTGCGATCTCGCCAGCCGTTGCGACAGCGCCGCCAACCAGTGCCGCATCTTCGGCATGGACGATGACGACCATGTCCAGCATAGCCGCATATTGCAGCAGTCGCAGCATAACGCCCGAATCCGGTATCCACTGGCGTCCAGTCGCAACCCCACGCGCTCCGGCATCGCGCATCAGTGCCAGTTCGGCGATCTCTCGCCCTTCCATACCCCTGCTAGCCGCTGCGAGCGGGTGCACCCAAAAATCGGGTTTGCCGCTTTTCGCGATGTAGGAAATCCGGCTGGGCAGATCCAAGGGCGGCGACTGATCGGGCATCAGAGCGGCCCGCGTGATACCGCCGAAGTGAAACGCCGGCTTGTCGATGGCGAAAACACCAAGATCGACAAGGCCGGGTGCAACGAGCAGCCCTTTCGCATCTACAGTCAGATCGCCATCATACGCCTCACCGCCGATCTCGACGATATTGCCATCCACGAACCGAATAGCGGCGTCGCGCACACCATCGGGCGTGACCAGCTTTCCTCCAGTAATGGTAATCGGGCGCTGCTGTCTCATGCCGCTGCTCCCCATCCATCGACGCAGCGTGAACGGCGGGTCAGCACGTCAAGCGCTGCCATGCGAATGGCGACCCCCATTTCCACCTGTCTGGTGATGATCGAGCGATCGATCATGTCGGCTACCTCGCTGTCGATTTCCACGCCCCGGTTCATCGGTCCCGGATGCATGACCAAGGCATCTTCGGCCGCTTGCGCCAGGCGTTTCTTGGTCAGGCCGTAAAGGTGATGATATTCCCGGGCGGAAGGGATGAACTGCCCACTCATGCGCTCGGTCTGAAGTCGAAGCATCATGACCACGTCCGCGCCGTCCAATGCAGCATCGAAATCGTGATAAACCTCGGCCCCCATCGCCTCGATACCCGCAGGCATCAGTGCAGGGGGTGCGCATAGGCGGACGCTCGCTCCCAATGCATGCAGGCACAGCAGGTTCGAACGCGCCACGCGGCTATGCAAAATGTCACCGCAAATGACGATCTTCAATCCGGTGAAATCTTCGGATGCTTCGCCCCGATCCCGCAGGGCGTGCCTCAAGGCCAGCGCGTCGAGCAAGGCCTGTGTTGGATGTTCGTGTTGACCGTCACCGGCATTGAGGACCGGGCAGTCCACCTTATCGGCGATCAATTGTGTCGCTCCGCTCGATCCATGCCGGATGACGATGGCGTCGGCATGCATGGCGTTCAGCGTTATCGCCGTGTCGATCAGCGTTTCGCCCTTCTTCACGCTCGATTGCGCAGCGTGCATGTTGACGACGTCCGCGCCAAGACGTTTGCCCGCGATTTCAAAGCTTAGCAGGGTGCGGGTCGAGTTCTCGAAGAAGGCGTTGATTACGGTCAGGCCGGATAGCAGATTTTCGTGCTTGGATGCCTGACGGTTCAATCTCACCCACTGCTCCGCCTCATCGAGCAGGAACAGGATTTCGTGCCGTTCCAGCTGGCCGATACCGATAAGGTCCCGGTGCGGAAATGCGAGCGCGCCCGCTGGATAGCGGGCCGCGTGCGGCGAGTTTGGCGTCGATGTCATTGAGACCACGCCCTTAGTCGAGGCCTATCGCCCGCTCAAGCGCTTTCCAGTGGCAATGCACGGCAGGGTTCCCTAATCCCCCCGACAACAGGAGATTCATGGATGCGATTTGCCGGAAAAGTGTGGCGCCTGCTGGTAGGCATAAAGGACGGGCTCGTGCTCGTTTTCATGCTGTTGTTCTTTTCTGCGCTCTTCGCCGTCCTCACCGCCCGGCCGAGCCCGGCTTCCGTTCGTGACGGGGCACTTCTTCTCGCACTCGACGGCGCCATCGTGGAAGAACGTACCGAAGTCGATCCGTTCGCCGCGCTTCTTTCCGGACAGGCACCGATGGGCGAATATCAGGCCCGCGACCTGGTCCACGCTCTGGACAAGGCGGCCGAGGATGACCGAATCGATGCTGTAGTGCTTGATCTCGACCGTTTTGTCGGCGGCGGGCAGGTGCATCTGCAGGAAGTCGGCGAAGCGCTCGACCGTGTGCGGGCAGCGCAAAAGCCGGTCCTTACTTATGCGACGGCCTATACGGACGATTCGATGCTGCTCGCGGCCCATGCAAGCGAAGTCTGGGTCAATCCATTGGGCGGCGCGGTGGTCGCAGGTCCTGGCGGCGAACGGCTCTATTATGCCGGCCTCCTCGACAAGCTGAAGGTCAATGCGCGGGTCTACAAGGTGGGCGAATACAAGAGCGCAGTTGAACCGTACAACAGCACCGGCATGTCCGAACCGGCCCGCGAAAATGCCCGCGCGCTCTATGCTACGCTCTGGGAAGAGTACCGTGCCAATATGAAGAAGGCGCGTCCCGGCGCCGACATCGAACGCGTCACGACCCAGCCAGTCGAATGGGTGACTGCAGCTCGCGGCGATCTCGCGACGGCAGCGCTGCAAGCGGGATTGGTGGACAAGCTGGGAAGTCGTGCGGACTTTGAAAAACGCGTCGTCGAACTGGTCGGTGACGACGAATGGGGTGAAGGACCCAATGCCTATCCCCACACTACGCTTGCGACGTGGCTGTCGGATAACCCCCTGCCGACCAAGGGCAAGTCGATCGGTGTGATCACCGTGGCCGGGGAAATTGTTGATGGCGATGCGGGTCCCGGCGTGGCCGGCGGCGACAGGATCGCAGCCCTTCTGGACGACGCGCTCGATGACGATCTCGCCGGGCTGGTCGTGCGCGTGGATTCCCCCGGGGGCTCGGTGCTCGCTAGCGAAGTCATACGCGAAGCGATCCTGCGTCAGAAGGCGCGCAAGATCCCAGTGGCGGTGTCCATGGCCAATGTTGCGGCCAGCGGTGGCTACTGGGTATCAACACCTGCCGATCGCATCTTTGCAGAACCCGAAACCATCACCGGCTCGATTGGCATCTTTGCGGTCGTCCCCACATTCGAAGAAACCGCTGCCATGATCGGCGTGACGACCGATGGCGTGCGCACCACGCCCCTGTCGGGCCAGCCGGACTTCATCGGCGGGTTCACGCCGGAGGCTGACGCCATGATGCAGGCCTTCATCGAAAACGGATACGAAGACTTCCTCAGCCGCGTCGGCGCCGCACGCGGCATGACGCGCGACCAGGTCGATGCGGTAGGCCAGGGCCGCGTCTGGGACGGCGGCACGGCACGTCAGTTGCGCCTGGTGGATGAATATGGCGGTATGGAAGAAGCCCTCGCTTGGACTGCAGCTAAGGCCAAGCTCGGTGACGACTGGCACGTGCAATATCTCGGTACGCAGCCTTCAACCTATGACACTCTACTGCGCCAGATGCTGGTCGGCGGTAGCGAAGATGCCGATATGGGCGGTGATGTATTCGCCCGCATGGCGCGCGGTCAGACGGCAATCGTCTCGCAGATTGCCGCCGACGGGGATCGTCTGCTGGGCGCGCGCGGCGCACAGGCCTATTGTCTGGCGTGCCCTCCGACCAAGGCGACCCAACCCCGGTCGACCATCTCGGAAAGCTGGCTTGCGCGGATCCTGGCATCCGTGACCGGCTAAGGGGCGGCTTGCCACGCATCGATTCGCACAGTAAAGGCGCGCCCCTGCCCTGCGGCTGCCATAAAAGCCGCTCTTGCGGGCGGGCGCGTAGCTCAGTGGTAGAGCACACCCTTCACACGGGTGGGGTCGCAAGTTCAATCCTTGCCGCGCCCACCATCTTTTCAAAGACTTAGAAGAGATGGGCTGCGCTTCCATGAAAAAAAACATGAAAAACTTGGGTGGACATCCGCGAACATCGGCGGTGGTTTTCGTGTGTTAAACTTACGCTTTTTGGCTGAGCCTATTTCATTCGATTTAGGGCCGGATCCAACGAGTTACCCCTATTTCACGTTTCGCTGGCAGGTCTGATCGCCAAAGAGCGAGAAGAATGATGTCATTTCACCGACCTATCCTCCCCGGCAAGGCCATCGAACTTGTCAAATCCCGCCACTTCGATGGGCCAGAGGAACTTCTGGCCGATTACGCGGCTGCTGGACTGATCAAGACTTATGCGCTGATGCGCGAGATAAGGCCTGTGGGTGGGCCGACGAAGACAGTCAGGGATTCCCAGATTCCGCAAGACGAATGGGCTCGTATCGTCGCTTCAAACAATATAATGGCAGCTTTGAACGGTGGCACAATTCAACTGGACGGGTCCAAGCTGCCGGGGGGACTACCGGCAATCCGGATAACCGGTATAAGCTTCTCCGAAGCGTCGCTGATCAAAATACTAGATCGCTATTGCGCGGATTCGTCCGTTCGCAGCCCAGCTGCCCCACCTAAGGCTAGCCCGACAACTCAAGAGAAGCCCCTTAAACCATCGTCGGAAGATCAGAAACGGACTCAGGAGGCAGTGCTTCCAATCAAAGCTGGGGACCTAACGGCTTCAATTGCACAGACCATGCAATCCACGGGTTTGGGTCGCACCAAGGTTGATCAATTGATGCGGGAAGGCGACCTAGTCAGAACCAAAGTCGGCTCCCGTGCGCTAATTACAGTTGAAAGCATAGAGCGCTTGGTCGGAGCGAAAGTGGCCAGATAAAAGTATGCGTTGACGGTCGAAGGCGCTCCTCTGGCGGATGCAACAGTAGCCCGTTACTACGTCGGCTTTAAAGCGGACATTCGTTGGCGGAGCGGGTGCATGAAGCCAAGTAGCGTTTCACGCGTAACCGGCTGACAACTGCGAAGACGATGTTTAAGGCGCTCGCAGACATGCAACCTTTGCGCGCCTTGATTCGAGACCACCGCCATCTCGCTCTTGCGCTGCTCCTGCTGGCGTTCTGCATCAAGGCAGCCATTCCTTCGGGCTTCATGGTATCGGCGTCGCCGGACACCGTGCTGACGGTCACAATTTGTGCCGATGGATCCGATGGTCTCAAGCAGGCGCAGATAGTGCTTCCATCAAAGGATCGAGGCAGCAAACATCACGACGGGGCAAAGAAAGGCGAACACTGTGCTTTTTCTGGTCTCGCCAAGGTTGCTGTAGCTGGCGCCGATGTCATCCTGCTTGCGCTGGCCTTCGCCTTCATACTCGAACTCGGACTTGCGACGATATCGCGCCTGCCTTTTCGAGAGTTTTCGTATCTTCGCCCGCCGCTTCGCGGGCCACCGGCAGTAACCTGACAATCCACGCCTGATTTGTCGGCCCAGCTGGCTCGCGCCTTCTTTGCGCGCGCCGGTCTGTCGGAGTTTCAACAATGTATTCGATTCATGGCTGCCCGGATGGGCAGCCTAATGCGGACCTGTCCATCCGCCACCAGTGCCATGCGAACCTGATCCTGCATTTGCAGGAAAACCGCTCGTACCTTCCACAGGAAGCGCGCGTCGCTTTCACCGCCCTCATCGGCCTGTTTATGGCCATGGCGATCCTGCCCGCAATCAAGGGCGAGCTGCTCGTTCCGATCTTCGCGCTCGGCACCATGACGTTGTTGATTGGTGCCATCGAATGGCACCAGCGCTCGCAGCCAGCTGCCGAGTGGCTGGCGATCGAGAAGAACCGTCTGCTTTGGACCAGCAATCGCGGCGATCCTGTCGATCTGCCTGTGCGGGCAACGCGCTTGGTTCAGGATGAGGCCGTCCCGGCTCGCATGCGGCTTTTTCTGGAGACCCAGTGGCAGCGGATCGAGATCGGGCGCTGACTCAGCCTCGAAGAGAAGCGCGCGGTCGCCGCATTGATCCACCACGAATTGGCGGCCCTCCGTCCATGATCAGCGCTAGCCTCACTCACCAACAAGCAGGGACGTTGCTGCGCATCCGCTGGCTAACCTGGGGTGCGATAGCGGCTATGCTCGCTACGCATCTCGCGCTCGCGATTGCGCAACCATTCCAAACCGAAATCTTGTTGCTCAAACAAACCGCTGCCCATGCCAGCGGAGCTTGCGGGTGCACACACTGTGCGGAGACGATCTAATGACCATTCGTAACATTTTCACCGCTACAGCCCTTGCCGGCTCGATTCTGCTTGCGGGCTGCGATTCCGCGACCGAAGCGGAGGCGCCTACCGAAGTGGAAGCGGTCACTAGCCAGATCGCCGTCACAGACGGATGGTCGCGTGAAACCGCCGTGGGCCAGGATGCGGGCGGCGCCTTCATGATGCTCTCCAACAGCGGAACCTCCGCCGACCGTCTGACCGGCGGATCAACACCTGTCGCGGGCGAAGTTCAGGTTCACACCGTCGATATGACGGGCGGCGTCATGCGTATGCGCCAGCTGACTGATGGGCTGGAAATCCCCGCTGGCGCCACTGTCGCACTAAAGCCGGGCAGCTTTCACATCATGCTGATGAAGCTCAAGCGCCCGCTTCAGCACGGAGAGAGATACCCGGTCACTCTGACATTCGAAAAGGCTGAACCAATCGAGGTCGAGCTGACGGTTCAACCGGTTGGCTCGCAAGGTCCGGTGGCGAAACCGAAGGGAGCAGATGATGTCTAATTCTACCGAAGCCGCGCAGGCGCGTTCGCGTCTAAAGCATATTCGCCTGGCTCTCTGGCTATTAGTGGCCCTGCTGGCAGGATTTGCGCTGTTTTACTTGGTCGGGCCCGAACCGGAAGCGGCGCTAGATGAACCGGTAGATTATGGCGATACTGTCGGTGGCGCCTTCTCGTTGACAGCGCCTGATGGCTCTACGGTCACAGACCAAACCCTCAAGGGCCAGCCCTTCGCGATCTTTTTCGGGTTTACCCGCTGTCCTGACGTGTGCCCGACGACGCTATCCAGGCTGGCCCAGTTGCGCAAGCGAATGGGAGAGGACGGAGAGAAGTTCCAGATCGTCTTCGTCTCGGTCGATCCCGGATACGACAGCCCCGAGGACATCGGGCGCTATGTCGACCTGTTCGGCACGCCGATCATCGGCCTGACCGGCTCGGATGAGGCCATCGCCAATATCGCAGACGCCTACCACGCCTTTTATGAAAAGGTGCCGGTCGAAGGCGGCGACTATACCATCGACCACACCGCTGCCGTCTACCTGATGGGTGCCGACGGCAAGCTCCAGTCCATCATTGATTACCACGAAAGCCCGGCCGCTTCGCTCGCGAAGCTTGAGCGGCTGGTCGGCTGAACCTGAAAGACAAGTTTACATGAAAAACACTATCATAGCATCGCTACTCACCACCAGCTTTCTGGCTGCGCCAGTATCAGCACAGGATGTCGCAGGAGATAATAAGGAACAGGCCGGTAGCTGGCTCGCCGACACAATCGTCGTAACGGGCGCGCGTGAAAGATATGCCGTTCCATCTTCGTCGGCATCGACGCGCACGGAAACCCCGCTCATCGAGGTCCCTCAATCGGTCCAGGTTATCACGGACACGTTGCTGAAGGAGCAGGATCGCCGCCAGTTGAACGAGGCGCTGATCAATGTGTCCGGGGTGACGCCGACCCGGTCCGAAGAGAACGTATTCATCTCGCCGATCGTGCGGGGCTTTCCGGCCGAAGTCTATCTCGACGGCTTGCCGATCTTTGCCGGAAACCAGCAGGCCTACGATCCCAGCAGTCTGGTCGGTGTTCGCCGGATCGAAGTGCTCAAGGGGCCGACCGCGACTTTGTATGGAGGCGGCTTGGGAACGCCGCTCGGCGGGCTGATCAACGTCGTCACGGCGCGGCCCGACGATGAGATGGGCGGATATGTCGCGCTGCGAGCCGGCAGCTTTTCGACCATCAATCCCTATGGCGAACTCAATCTGCCGCTCGGCGAAGGCATCGCCGCGCGGATAGCGGGTGAATACCAGAGCAATGACAGCTGGATCGATCTTGTCGATGGAGAGCGCTGGTCGGTGCAGCCCAGCGTCTCGTTCCGGCCCGGGCCGGATACCGAGCTTGTGCTGCAGGGCCAGCTCAACCATCGCAGCAGTCTCGAGTATTCGGGCATTCCCGCAGGGCAAGCACTGGCGGGCGAGATCGATCGCAATGCCTTTCCTGGCTCGCCGGTCGGGCAGCCGCGAACCGAGAACGACAACCGGATGGGCACCGCCAGCCTGCGCTATGCCTTTTCGGACGGTCTCGTGCTGAATGTCACCGGACGATATTACTCCGGCGAGATCGACGAATTCGGCAGTTTCGTTTCGCCCTCTTTCTTCCCGGCCGATCCGGCGAGCCCCACGGTCTACCCGGTCGCCCCGGTGACGATGGACACGCGCACGAAGGAAGCGACTTTCGACGCGAACCTGATGCTGCGCACCCAGGTTCTCGGCGGGGAACACACGCTCCTGTTCGGCGCGAGCTATGACTGGACGAGCTTTTACAGTGCCATGGGCCTGTTCGTCAGCAACACGCCTTCGGGGACGATCGATTTGGCCGATTCCGAATACGATCTGATCTATACGCCGCAGGTTCCGGTGAATTCCTTCACCGACGACCGGTTCGAGACATTCGCGGTCTATCTGCAGGACCAGGCGACCTACGGCCCGCTGCACCTCACAGGCGGCGTGCGGCTCACGTCGCTCAAGTTCATCGAGGACAGCAATATCGGAGTGGACAATGATTCCACCTATACGCGGCTGTCTCCGCGGATTGGGGCAACGCTCGACGTCGCTGCCGGGATCGCCCTCTACGCGGGCTACGCCACTGCCTTCCGGGCGCCGTTCGGCTTCCTCGGCTTCGACAGTCCGCGTCCCGAAACCTCGAACAATATCGAGGGCGGGATCAAGCTGGCGCTTTCCGGAGCAGGCGTGTCCGGCACAATCGCCGCCTTCCGCCAGGTTCGCGAGAACGTGACCATTTCCGATCCCGACAATCTCGGTTTCTTCATCCAAAGTGGGCGGCAGCGCGCCAGCGGCCTTGAGGTCGATCTGGTCTGGGAGCCGAGCCCGGCGTTCTCGTTGCTGGCGAACTATGCCTATACCGACACCCGCGACGATGGCGCGGCTCCGGGCGATGGGCTGACCCGCGTGCCCGAAAGCAGCGGGCGCATCGCTGCCCGATATCGTGTGCTCGATGGCCCCCTCTCCGGCCTCTCGTTCGGTGCCGGCATCACTGCTTTCACGTCGCGTGAACTCACATTGCCCAACACCATCGCGGTGCCGGGCTATGCCGCGATCGACGCGCAGGCGTCCTACGATCTGGGTCGCTTTTCGCTCGGCGTGTCGGTCATCAATCTCGGCGGACGCGAGGCATTCGATCCCTTCTCCTATTTCGGCGATGCTATCGTTGCGCCCAATCAGCCGCGCTCGGCCTTCGTCACGCTCAAGGCGGAGATCTGATGATGGTTGGCAGGATTGAGGCGGTGATGGCACGGTTGGCCATCGTCGTCGCCATGGCAGTGGTGTATTCGACAGCTTTGTCAGCGCAAGAGACCGGAAGGGTGATCCCCCTCTACGAAGAGGAATACATGGCCCCCCTCAGCGTGCCCGAAACGCAGGTGCGGGTCGAAGAAATGGGCGAAACGCTGATCTTCAACGTCAGCACCCCGACGCTGGAGCTGTTTCGCCCCGCGCCGGAGAAATCCAACGGCGCGGCGGTGATCGTCGCGCCCGGCGGTGGCTTCGTCGCTATCGGATACGAACAGGGCGGGACGGCGATCGCTCGCAGGCTAGCAGAGCTCGGGATCACAGCGCTGATCCTGAAATATCGCACCATCGAGAGCTCGGGCGACCCTCAAGACATTCCGCAAGTCCACCTCGACGAGATGACCGCGCTGATGGCGCGTGCGGAATCCGGGAGTCCGCAGGCGATCCCGGCGTTCGCAGGCGAGGCAGCCGGTGTCGAGGATGGCTCCCGGGCCGTGCGCTTCGTTCGAGACCACGCTGCGCGATGGGGCGTAGATCCGAAGCGAGTTGGCATGCTCGGTCTGTCGGCAGGAGCATTCATCGCAGCGGACCTGGCCACGGGTCGTGAGCACAGCCGCCCCGATTTTGTCGGCATGCTCTACGGCGGGCTGCGAAATCCAGTCCCTGCCGATGCGCCACCTGCGTTCATCGCGGCGGCTGCCGACGACGAGCTTTTGCCCGACGGCAGCCTTCGCGCCTTCAGTGCCTGGGCTGCTGCCGACGTGCCCGCAGAACTGCACATCTACGAAAAGGGCGGGCATGGCTTCGATCTACGGCCGACGGGGGCAACCAGCGATGCCTGGTTCAATCAGTTCGTAGGGTGGATGAAGGCTCGGGATTTCCTGGAGCCGTCGCATTCGAAGCCAGCGCCGCCACCTGCCGGCATCTCGCGCAAACAAAACGGTTCTCGCTAGACTTTTCAGTCAGATCGCGACTTTCAGGAACAGGGTAATAACATGAGAATAGCATTTCTACTTTCCGCGGCTTCTCTCGTCGCGATTACATCGCCGGCCATCGCTCAAGAGCATGCTACAAAGGCCTCCAAATCCGATATCGTCGTGACCGGCACCCTCACAGTCGAAGCGGCAAAGAAGGATATCGAGCAAACGCCTGGCGGCGTCGCGCTCGTTTCCGCTGCGGACTTCCGTGATACGCCAGTCAAGAACATCAAAGATATTCTCGAATACGTTCCGGGCGTCATTGTGCAGCCACGTATGGGCGATGACGCGCGTGTATCTGTTCGCGGTTCTGGCCTATCGCGCGCATACGGCAATCGCGGGATCGCGATGTATATCGATGGTATCCCACTCAATACCTCCGACGGTCTGCTCGATTTCTTCGAGATTGATCCAAGCGCCTATCAATATGTTGAGGTTTACAAGGGGGCCAATGCGCTACGTTACGGTGCAAACGCTCTTGGTGGAGCAATCAATCTTGTCACGCCGACAGGACGCGATGCTTCGGCGCTGGCCGGACGGTTCGACACTGGTAGCTTCGGTTATGTGAAGGGCCAGGTTAGCACTGGCGGCGTTTCAGGCAGTTTGGATTACTTCGCAACCGTATCTGCGCAGTCCATTGATGGTTATCGCGAGCATAGTGATGGCAACGCGCTCCGCGGGAATATCAACATCGGCTATCGTGTATCGCCGGATGCTGACACGCGCTTCTATGCCTATGCAACCTCGACCAACCAGCGAATTCCGGGCGAAGTTACGAAGGATCAGGCTCTTAACTCACCGCGATCGGCCAACCCGGTCTGGGTCGCACAGGACCAGCAGCGAAATGTCGATTCCATACGGCTCGCCAATAAGACAACTTTACGTTTCGGTCCGACGAAGGTCGAGTTTGGGGCCTTCTACAACAATCGCACTGTCGACCATCCGATCTTCCAATATCTCGACTTTACCGTGGACGACTTTGGCGGGTTTGCGCGCGCGATGGACGATCGGGAAATCGGCGGAATTCGCAATCGTCTGACGCTTGGCGCGAGTTTACATAACGGCACCATCGATACCGAACAGTTCGTAAACGTGGCCGCTGAAAAAGGTGCCATTGTTGGATCGACCCTCGATAAATCGAAGAACTTCTCGATCTACGGCAACAATGCCTTGTTCGTGCAGCCGGACGTCGCACTTATCATTGAGCTACAGTATCTCCATGCCAGCCGTGACCGGCGTGACCGTTTTCTTTCGGACGGGGATCAATCGGGCAAAGAAACTTACGATCTATGGAGCCCCAAAGCCGGGGTATTATGGACCGTAAAACCCGAATGGCAGGTCTTTGCCAATATATCACGCAGCGTCGAGGTCCCAAGTTATGACGTGAATATCTTCACCAATCCGACGCAGCTCAAACCACAACGCGCGACGACCTACGAAATCGGAACGCGTGGTAAGGTTTCCGCGATCGAATGGGACTTGTCGCTCTATCGATCGGAGATCGAGGACGAACTACAGTGCCTGACGACGGGTCCGTTCAGCGCTTGTAGCGCAATCAACGCTGACAGGACGGTGCATCAAGGTGTAGAAGCTGGCTTAGGCGGGTCTATTCCACTGGCAGGTTCGGGCGACGCAGTCGCGTTCAACTTTGCGTATACCTTCAGCGACTTCCATTTCGATGCGGACACGCTTTACGGCGATAACGAGCTTCCCGGCGTGCCACGCCACTTATTGCGCGGAGAAATGCTCTTTCAACATCGCTCGGGTTTCTATGCCGGGCCAAACGTCGAATGGGTACCCACACGTTACTTCGCAGATAACGCGAACAGCCTCACCGTCGACGCTTACGCTTTGCTCAACTTCAAGGCAGGGTTCGACGTCGGAGGTAACTGGTCGGCTTATATCGACGGGCGCAATCTGACCGATGAGGCCTACATTTCGACGGTGGCCATTGCGGGTGTTGCCGACGAGAATTCGGCAATCTTCAACCCTGGAACGGGCCGATCGATCTTCGGCGGCGTCCGTTTCTCTTTCTGAGCAATTATCTTAACGGGCGGCGCCCCTCTCAGCGCTGCCCGTTAAGTTTAAAGTGTGTTCATTATTTAGAATAGCGACGGCAGCTTTCGGGGATGGTGCACGGGTCGAATTCAGAAGGCGGCCGTGAGCGAGACAACCACGGCGTCGTCAACGATCTCGGGTGTCGCGCCAGCTGCAAGCGCGCTGAAATCGGAGATGTCAGTGTCGAAATAGGCGACGCGCGCGGTCAGGCCTTTCCAGCTTGCGCTCGCGCCGAGCGACCAGTCGGTATAGCCCCCTCCACGGGTGAGCGTGGTCTCGCCTTCCGATCGGCCGACGTGTGCGTCCAGCGCAAACGGAGTGCCCTCGATAGGCAGCGCGGCATCGGCGGAGACATAGAGATTGTTCTTGCCGCCGATCGCATCCTGGGGGGGTGCGTAGGCGACGCCGAGCGTAACAGCGGCGAAGCCTGCTGCCAGACCGAGCTTGGCATACGGCTCGAAGAACTCGTATTCTCCGCCGGTCGAGTCCGGATAGGCATAGTAGATTACGCCACCATCGAACGTGACTTCATCGGCGACCTCGACCTTGTAGCCGGCGTAGATATCGAGCTCGAGATTGGAGCCGCCAAGCTCGCCGAACCCGTCGATGCTCGAAGCCCAAGTACCAGCATAGAGGCCGCTTTGGTGCGTGATGCTGGCCCAGCCCTGCACCGCCACTTTCTTGTCCGACAGGTCGATCCCGCGAAACCGGTAGGAGGAGACCAGCGCCGTTCCGCCCGAGACTGTGACAGTGTCGACCACGGTCTGGTCGGTTTCCTCCTGTACATCCTGGGCGAAAGTAGCCGTGGCGAGCGAGGCCGCAAGCGCGGCTAGACAGATCATGCGCATCGGAAAGATTATCCTTGAGGAAAGGGCGGCAACCGTCGCCGCGCCATGCGCAAGGTCTATCCTCCCACTGCCAGTTAAATCGCCATGCGGATCGCGGGGGTGGCTTGTGAAATCTGCGTGAAAGCGGGGCATGCCAAGCCCGATTTCATGCGGATTTAATGCGCCGGTAGACAATCCCCCGGCGAATTTTCATGCGAGCTAGGTCC
Organism: Qipengyuania pacifica; assembly: GCF_019711555.1. Taxonomy (NCBI): domain Bacteria; kingdom Pseudomonadati; phylum Pseudomonadota; class Alphaproteobacteria; order Sphingomonadales; family Erythrobacteraceae; genus Qipengyuania; species Qipengyuania pacifica. Next base: position 729,947 of record NZ_JAIGNQ010000002.1, read on the forward strand.
AGAGCGGCTGCCGAACAAGGGAGCTGTTTCGCATGACATTCGATCTCATTCTCGTGGGGCTCGTGGCGCTCGGCCTGCTGGCCTATCTCACCGCGGTCCTCCTGCGGCCGGAGCGGTTCTGATGGAGCGAGCTGCCTCTGGCCAAACCGGGCTGTTCCAGCGCGAGCTGATCGTCCCTGCGATCCGCGATTCCTTCGTGAAGCTCGATCCGCGCACGCTGGTGCGCAATCCCGTGATGTTCGTCACGGGAATCGTCGCGGCGACCGCGACCGTAATCCTGCTGCGGGGGATCGTCAGCGGAGCGGGGGATATCGGCTTCCAGGCGCAGCTGGTGTTCTGGCTGTGGCTGACCGTGCTGTTCGGCAATTTCGCCGAAGCGCTCGCCGAAGGGCGCGGCAAAGCGCAGGCCAAGGCACTGCGCGACACCAAGGAAAGTCTCGTCGCGCTCAGGGTCGGCAAGAATGGTGCTACCGAGAAGATCCCCGCAACGCAGCTACGATACGGCGACATCGTGCTGGTCTGCGAAGGTCAGCAGATACCCGCCGATGGTGAAGTCGTGGCCGGGGTCGCGTCGGTCAACGAAGCGGCGATCACCGGCGAAAGCGCGCCGGTGATCCGCGAGGCAGGCGGCGACCGCTCGGCAGTAACCGCGGGCACGACCGTGATCTCGGACGAAATCCGGGTGAAGGTGACCGCCGAGCCGGGCAGCGGCTTTCTCGAAAGGATGATCGCGCTGGTCGAAGGCGCGAGCCGTCAGAAGACGCCGAACGAGATCGCGCTGACGATCCTGCTGACGGGCCTTACGCTGATCTTCCTCGTCGCGGTCGGCACGCTGCCAGCCTTCGCCAAGTTCGCCGGAGGTGCGATTACGGTGCCGGTGCTGATCGCACTGTTCGTGGCGCTGATCCCGACGACCATTTCCGCGCTTCTCTCCGCCATTGGGATCGCGGGAATGGACCGGCTGATCCGCTTCAACGTCCTCGCCAAGTCGGGCCGCGCGGTGGAGGCGGCGGGCGATGTCGGCACGCTGCTGCTCGACAAGACGGGGACGATCACGATCGGCGACCGGCAGGCGAGCGAGTTCGTCACCCTGCCCGGTATCGCCGAGGCCGACTTGGTCGAGGCTGCGCGGCTTTCCAGTCTCGCCGATACGACGCCCGAGGGTCGTTCCATCGTGGCGCTGGCGGGGGGCGACGCGCTGCTGCCAAGCGACGCGGAACCGGTCGCCTTTACTGCACAGACCCGTGTGAGCGGGGTCGACCTACCTAGCCGCAGCATCCGCAAGGGCGCGGTCGATGCGGTCCTCAAGCTTGGCGACTATCCCGAAAACACCGTGCCGGCGCTGAAGAAGATCACCGATCGGATCGCGCAGGCCGGGGGCACGCCGCTGGCGGTGGTCGAGAACGGCCGCCTGCTCGGCGCGATACATCTGAAGGATATCATCAAGGCGGGCATTCGCGAGCGCTTCGTCGAACTGCGCCGGATGGGCATTCGCACGGTGATGATCACCGGCGACAACCCGCTGACCGCTGCGGCCATCGCCGCCGAGGCGGGCGTTGACGATTTCCTCGCCGAGGCGACTCCCGAAGACAAGCTCGCCTACATCCGCAAGGAACAGGCCGAGGGCAAGCTGGTGGCAATGTGCGGCGACGGGACCAATGATGCCCCCGCGCTCGCTCAATCCGATGTGGGCGTGGCGATGAACACAGGCACGCAGGCAGCGCGCGAAGCGGGCAACATGGTCGATCTCGACAGCGATCCGACCAAGCTGATCGAGGTCGTCGGCATCGGCAAGCAGTTGCTGATGACGCGCGGCAGCCTCACCACCTTTTCAATCGCCAATGACGTTGCGAAGTATTTCGCGATCCTCCCGGCGATCTTCGTGGTGCTCTACCCCGCGCTGGGTGCGCTCAACGTGATGGGGCTCGCAAGCCCGCAGAGCGCGATCCTGTCCGCGATCATCTTCAACGCGATCATCATTCCGCTGCTGGTGCCGCTGGCGCTGAAAGGCGTCGCGTATCGCCCGATGCCCGCTGCCAGCCAGCTGCTGCGCAATCTCGGCATCTACGGCGTGGGCGGCGTGATCGCTCCCTTCGTCGGCATCAAGCTCATCGATCTCGCCGTCGCAGGCCTCGGCCTCGCGTAAGCCTGCGAAAGGACATATCCATGCTTTCCGCCATTCTCACAATCATTCTGATCGTCGGCGGCACCGCGCTGCTGGCGTGGCCGCTCGGCAAATATATGGCCGGGCTATTCTCGGGCCGCTTCGCGCGCACCGACGGGCTGTTTGCCCGCACGGTCGGCGGGGCGCCCGAACAGGACTGGAAGCAGTATTCGCTCGCCCTGATCGCCTTCAACATCGTGATGTTCGGGTTCGTCTTTACGCTGCTGGCGACCCAGCACATGCTGCCGCTCAATCCCGACGGTCAGAGAGCGGCAACGCTGGATCTGGTGTTCAACACTGCGGCCAGCTTTACCACCAACACCAATCTGCAACACTATTCGGGCGAGAGCACCTGGAGCTACCTCGCCCAGATCGGCGGGCTGATGTGGCTCCAATTCGTTTCGGCGGCGACCGGCATCGCGGCCCTTGCCGCGCTGGCCCGGGGCATCGGCGGGAAGCCTACCATGGGCAATTTCTTCGTCGATTTGCAGCGCGCCTCGTTCTTCGTGCTGCTGCCGCTGGCAATTATCGTCGCCGCTGGGATTGCACTTAACGGTGTGCCGATGACGCTGCAGGGCGCGGCGCAGGTCACCACGCTCGAAGGGGTGGCGCAGACCATCGCGCGCGGCCCGGCGGCTGCCTTTGTAGCGATCAAGCAGCTCGGGACCAATGGCGGGGGCTTCTTCGGCCCCAACTCGGCCCATCCGCTGGAGAACCCCACCTTCTGGTCGAACGCGTTCGAAATGGTCGCGATCATCCTGATCCCGATGGCCTGTGTATGGATGTTCGGCCGGATCATCGGCAGGCCAAGGCATGCCATCGTCGTGTTCGGCGTGATGGCGGCGCTGCTGCTGATCAAGATTACCGCGTCGGCCGGGTTCGAGACTGCACCGACCCAAGCGTTCCTGAACCTGCCCGTGGCGCAGGATGTCGGCAATCTTGAAGGCAAGGAGCTGCGGCTCGGTGCCACCACCGGCCCGCTATGGGCGGTGCTTACCACCTCGACCAGCAATGGTTCGGTCGGCGCGATGCACGACAGCCTCAACCCGCTGACCGGCCTCGTGCCCATGGCAGGCATGTGGCTCAACGAGACCTTCGGCGGCGTCGGCGTCGGCATGATCAACATGTTCCTCTACATCCTCGTCGCGGTGTTCGTCGCGGGCATGATGGTCGGCCGCACGCCCGAATATCTCGGCCACCGGATCGAGGGGCGCGAGATGCGGCTCGCGGTGCTGGCGCTCATCAGCCACCCGGTGCTCATCCTCGGCGGCACGGCGCTGTTCGCGGCCACTGCCTGGGGGCAGGACACGCTCAACAATATCGGCGCGCACGGCTTCTCCGAGATCCTCTACGAGTTCAGTTCGGCCGCGGCCAACAACGGCTCCGGCTTCGAAGGATTGGGCGACAACACCGTGCCGTGGAACATCGCCACCGGCCTCGTGATGCTGATCGGTCGCTACCTGCCGATCATCGTCCCGCTGGCCATCGTCGGTTCGCTGATGGCCAAGCGCCGCAGCGCGGAAAGCGCGGGCACGCTGAGCGTGGAAAGCAGCACCTACGGCGTGATGCTGCTGATCACCATCCTGATCTTCGGCGCGCTGACCTTCTTCCCCGCCGCCGCGCTCGGCCCCGTAGCCGAACACCTGACCTTCATGCGCTGACCGCAGCCGTAACCAAGGATCCGATACGATGAACTATGTCCTCCCTTCGCTCCGCCTGTGGCTGGTAACGATCCTCGTCTGCGTGGTTGGCTATACTGGTCTGGTGCTCGCCTTCGCTCAGACCTTCGCGCCCTACCAAGCCAACGGCTCCATCATCGAAATGAATGGCCGCGCCGTAGGTAGCAAACTGATCGCGCAGGAATTTGCCGGCCCGCGCTACTTCTGGCCGCGCCCCTCGGCCGCCGGTTACGACGGTATGGGCGCGACGGGGAGCAACCTGTCGCCAACCAGCGCGGAACTCGCCGCGCGCGCTGCAGAGACCGTCGCCCGTTACGGCGCCACTGACGGGAACCCGGTTCCGGCGGACCTAGTGGCGGCATCGGGTGGCGGGCTCGACCCGCACATCTCGCTCGACGGTGCGCTCTATCAGGCCGACCGGGTCGCAGTTGCGCGCGGGCTTGATCCGGTCCGCGTGCGCGACCTCATCGAGCAGCAGGCTGCCGCGCCGGGCGCAATCTTCGCGCCCGAGCGTATCGTGAACGTGCTGCAACTCAATCTGGCGCTCGACCGCCTGGAAGAATAGGCGAGACAGGCAATGGTCGAAGATCAGCCAACCAGCGATGCGACTCGGTTCCTTCGGCTCGCTCGCGCCGAAGAACGCGGTCGCCTGACCGTCTACCTCGGCGCGGCACCCGGCGTCGGCAAGACCTATCGCATGCTGCAGGACGCGGCCCGGCAGCGGACCGACGGCATCGATGTGGTCGTCGGCGTCGCCGAAACTCACGGACGGAGCGAGACCGCGCTGCTGCTCGACCCGCTGGAGGTGATGCCGCGCCGCCATTACGCCCACGAAGGCCACCGGCTGGAAGAGTTCGACATCGATGCCGCGCTGGCGCGGCATCCACAGCTCATTCTGGTTGACGAACTCGCGCACACCAACGCACCCGGGTGCCGCCACCCCAAACGCTGGCAGGATGTCGCCGAACTGCTCGTCTCGGGCATCGACGTTGCGACCACCATCAATATCCAGCATCTCGAGAGCCTCAACGATATCGTGGCCGGAATCACCCACGTCCGCGTGCGCGAGACGGTGCCCGACAACATCCTCGAACATGCCGAGATCATCGCTGTCGACCTACCGCCCGAAGCGCTGATCGAGCGGCTCGAGGCTGGGAAAATCTACCTGCCGGAGACCGCCGGACGCGCGCTGTCAAACTTCTTCACACCAACCAAGCTCGCCGCCTTGCGCGAGCTCGCGCTGCGCTATGCCGCGAGCAATGTAGATCGACGGTTAAGCGACCAGCTCGAACTCAGCGGCGAAGCGCGCGCATTCGTTTCCGGCGACCGGCTGATGGTGGCGGTAAGCCCCGGCAAGGGCGGAGCTCAGGTCGTTCGCGAGGCCAAGCGGCTGGCCGACATGCTGCACGCCCCGTGGATCGCGGTGGTGATCGAAAGTGGCAGCGCGCGCGCGGTATACGGCGCGCAGCGCGAGCAATTGGCGGACAATCTCGCGCTCGCATCGTCGCTCGGCGCCTCGCTGATGACGGTCGCGGCGACCGACGTTGGCCAGGCGCTGGTCGATCAGGCGCGCGAATTGCGAGCGAGCCAGATCGTGATCGGCAAAAGCCGCCGCAGCCGCTGGTTCGAGTGGCGGCACGGCTCGATCGCGCAGGAAGTCATCCGTAAGGCCAAGGGCGTTTCGGTCCACGTCGTCCCCGTCGACGAAGCGGACGAAAAGCCGCAGCGAGCGGTCGATCCGCATCCTTATCGTGATCCCATGCTGGCGCTGGTCCTCGTGGGCGGGACCGTCGGACTGATCGAGGTGGCTCTGCCGTGGATCTCGCCGAGCGCGGTCGATCTGCTGTTGCTAATGCCAGTGATATTCTCTGCCACGCTACTGCGCATGGGCGGGGCCATCTGGTCGGCGGTCTGGGCGGCGCTAGCGTTCAACTTCTTCTTTACCGAGCCTTATCACACGCTCACGATCTACAGCCCCGCCGACGTCATCACCTTCGGCGTGCTGGCGCTGGTGGCGAGCGTTGTGGGCGCGCTGGCCGGGCGAGTGCGCCGCCAGGCGCAGACTAGCGCGGGGGTTGCCCGGCTCAACGCCTCGCTTGCGCGCTTCGCAGGGCTGATGGGCGGGCTCTCAGACCGGGACGAGACTGCGCGCGTCGCGTGCAGCGAGATCGGCGGCCTGCTCGATGTAGAGGCGATCATCGTTTCGATCGAGGATGACGGGCTGGTGGTGCGCGGCAACGAGCACTATCGCAAGCTCGACATGGTCGATGAGGCGGCTGCGAAGTGGACGCTCGAAAACGGCGATCCGGCTGGCCGCGATACCGGCACGCTGAATGCGGCCGACTGGCAGTTCCACCCGCTCAAGACCGCGCTTGGAATGATGGGTGTGCTGGGCATCGCACGTCCGTCGCAACAGCGCGTAATCCGCCCCGACGACGCCACGTTGCTCGCCTCGCTGGTCGATCAAACCGCCTTGGCGCACGAGCGTCTGGTGCTGGAAGGGCGTGCGCGCGAGGTCGATGCCCTGCAGCAGCGCGACCAGCTTCGCGGCGCCTTGCTGGGCAGTATCGCGCACGATCTACGCACGCCGCTCACCGCAGTGATCGCCGCGACCGAGGCGATCCCCTCTGAGGGATCGTTTGCCAGTGAAGTGCTGATCGCGCGCGAGGAATCACGACGGTTGCAGCGTTTCCTGAACGATCTGCTCGAAGCCTCGCGAATCGAGCATGGCGCGATCCGGCCCAGCATGGAGAGCGTGGACATGACCGATGTGATCGCCGCAGTCCTGCGCGATCTGCGGCAGACCGGCCCCGATACGCGGGTCGTGACCGCGATCGATGCCGATTGCCCGCTGGTGCGCACGGACCCCTTGCTTGTCCGACATGTGCTGATCAACCTGATCGACAACGCGCTCAAATTCTCGCCGCAGTCGAGCAAGATTCTGGTCGAGCTCGATTGCAGAGACGATGACGTGGCGCTGCGAGTGCTCGACCGGGGACCGGGCCTGCCGCCGGACGCTGCCGCGCTGTTCGACCGGTTCGAGCGGCTCGAAGGAACCGATCGCGTGGGCGGCTCGGGCCTTGGTCTGTGGATCGCGAAGAACTTCATTGAGGCCGTGGGTGGCTCCATCGCCGCGGAGAATCGCGAGGGCGGCGGCGCAGTGTTCGCTATCGGGCTGCCACAGGCTACGGTCGTGTCCGGGGAGACCGCCGACCATGCGTAGTGACGTGCTGATCATCGACGACGAGCCCGCGATCCGGCGTTTGCTGGTCGGCGCGCTCGACCGCAGCGGTATCAGCCATGCCGAGGCGGCGAGCGCGGGGGAAGCGCTGCGATTGGCAAAGGCTCAGCCGGCACCGTTGGTCGCGCTCCTTGACCTTGGCCTGCCCGATCGCGACGGGCTCGAGATCGTCCCGCAGCTTGCCGCGTTGGGCCTCGCGGTGATCGTCCTGACCGCGCGCGACGCGACCGAGGAAAAGGTTGCCGCGCTTGATCTGGGGGCCGACGATTTCGTGACCAAGCCGTTCGACAGCGAAGAGCTGCTCGCCCGTGTCCGCTCCGCGCTGCGACGCAAGGCAGGCCCGCTCGCCGACACCGCTTTGCGCGAATTCGCCGATGGCACGATCGACCGCGAGGCGCATGCCGTCAGTCTACGCGGCGAGAAAGTCGAACTGACGCCGCGCGAGTTCAATCTGCTCTGGGCGCTGGCCGACCGCCCAGGATGCGTAGTCACCCATGAGGGCCTACTAGACGCGGTCTGGGGGCCTGCACACCGACACGATCTGGATTATCTGCGGGTCGCGATCCGCTCGCTCCGGCGGAAGATGGAGCAAGATCCGAGTAATCCTCGGCTAATCGTGAACGAACCAGGCGTGGGCTATCGTGTAGCTGTGAACCTAGGGCGGAGTGTCTGATGCGATCCGGTATGTAAGACAGAGTGGACTGTCCGCTAACGGCCCAGTTTCGGTCGACACGCACTTCACTACGGCCGCGAAGGATCTACCCGTCTCAAGCACGACGGGCTGGCAGGATTTATCATGCCATTAGAGGGCACCAACAACCTCCACCCTATGTCGGCCGGCCTCACCCCAGCTTGGCGAAATTGGCTACCCCAGTGGCTGGCTGGCGCGAATGGCGAACTGTTCTACCGGACAGTCCGCCAAGTTCACCCGTGGCATCCACGATTTGCGCCAGCGTGCCTTCGTCGATCCGATAATAAACGAGCTTTGCGTCCTTGCGCGTCTTCACAAGGCGCGCATTTCGAAGGACCGCCAGCTGCTGCGAAAGCGTAGGCTGCCCAATCTGCGCTGCGTCGTCGATCTCACCGACATTGCGCTCCATACCAGTAAGTGCCTGCATAATGCGAAGACGCACGGGATGCGCGAGGGCTTTCAAAGCATCGACGAGCTCTTCGTCGGTCATTTGCGAGATCCTCGCTTGGTTTCCTTCATGAACCAATCGGCCTGACCCTTGGCGGAGAAAACAGTATCCAGCGATGCGTCGGGCTGAGCCAGCAGCGCTTCTCCAAGTGCCCAATTTGCAGGGGCGAGAACAGGCCCACCATCGACTGCCTGAAGAGCATCGAGAGTCCGCAGCATTTCGGGCGTCGAACGGCCCACGTTCGCGGGATAGCAGGTCATCGCGCGGATCACGCCCTGCGGATCAATAAAGAACGTCGTCCGAACGGTCGCGCTGTCGCTGTCATTTGGCGCCACCATTCCGTATGCCCGCCCGATCACGAGTGTCGGATCCTCAACGATCGGGAAGCGCACCTCGATGTCGTAGCGATCGCGGATCAGCCGCAGCCAAGCGAAGTGCGAAAACAGGCTGTCGACAGAAAGCGCCATTAGCGCGCAGTCGCGCTGCTCGAACTCACTGGCCGCTTGGGCAAGTGCGACAAACTCGGTCGTGCACACAGGCGTGAAGTCCGCAGGGTGCGAGAACAGGATCAGCCACCGCCCCCGGTAATCCGAAAGGCGGACATCCCCTGTGGTGCTGCGTGCGGAAAAGTCCGGGGCGACATCTCCGATGCGCAGTCCGGCGCAGGGCGCTGCACGCTCGGCATCAGCTTTGATCATCTCTGTCATACGTTCCTCATACCACTTGACAGACCAATAGCAACACATATAAACAGTTTATGTAATTTAATGGAGATCAATCCATGGCCGACGATCAAACCCTCACCAGCGCCACCGCACAGATCGCACGCGCGCAGGCCGACAAATGCTTGCGCCCCTCGATTGCAGGATTTTTCGATGAAGCGACGAATACGGTATCGTATGTCGTGCACGACCCCAAGACGGACGAAGCGGCAATCATCGACTCGGTGCTGGACTTTGAGGCGGCCTCCGGGCGGACTTCGAATGGCTCAGCCGATCGCATGATCGAGTATGTCACTTCGAATAATCTTAAAGTGACGTGGCTGATTGAGACGCATGCCCATGCCGATCACATCTCCGCCGCACCCTACCTGCAGGAACGGCTCGGCGGGAAGCTAGCCATCGGTCGCGATATCATTCGCGTGCAGGAGGTGTTCGGCAAGCTCTTCAATGCGGGCACTGATTTCGAACGCGACGGCTCGCAGTTCGACAAGCTGTTCGATGATGGCGAGACCTTCAAGATCGGCGAATTGGAAGGCATCGCCCTGCACGTGCCTGGCCATACGCCGGCTGATGTAGCTTTCATCATCGGCGATGCAGCATTCGTGGGCGACACGATTTTCATGCCCGATTTCGGGACCGCGCGGGCCGACTTCCCCGGCGGCGATGCGCACCAACTCTATCAGTCCATTCGCCGACTGCTCTCGCTTCCGGACGAGACCCGCCTGTTTCTGTGTCACGATTACAAGGCGCCGGGCCGCGACGAGTATGCCTGGGAGACTACCGTCAAGCAGCAGCGCGAAGAGAACGTGCATGTGAAGGATGGCGTCACCGAAGAGGACTTCGTGGCCATGCGGACCGACCGCGACAAGACGCTCTCCATGCCCAAGCTGATCATGCCTTCGGTGCAGGTGAATATTCGTGGCGGCCGGCTGCCTGACCCGGAAGAGAACGGCGTCAGCTACATCAAGATTCCGGTCAACGCGGTATGACGCTGCCCGGGTTTCCTGAAGCCGCACCGCTTGCCGGGCTGGCGGGCGGAGTCCTGATCGGGCTTGCCGCGGCAATCATGCTGCTCGTCCTCGGCAGGATCGCTGGCGTTTCCGGCCTAGCTGCAAAGGCAGTCGGGCTTGGCGGCAGCGGCATTGCACGGGGCGGTGCGTGGATGTTCATCGTCGGTCTGCCGCTGGGTGCGCTGATCGTGATGCTGGCATCGGGTGGAATTGACGCCACCTTCGCCAGCCCGATCCCGCTTGCGATAGCCGGACTGATTGTGGGCGTCGGCACGCGCCTCGGCAGCGGCTGCACCAGCGGGCACGGGGTTTGCGGCGTCAGCCGCCTGTCGGCGCGATCGATCGCCGCCACTGTGACCTTCATGGCCACGGGTATTGCGACCGTCGCGATCCTGAACGCCTTCGGACTGGAGGTGTTGTGATGCGGATCGCTCTCACCTCGATCGTCTCCGGCGTCCTCTTCGGCGCTGGGCTGGCCCTAGGCGGTATGACCGACCCAGCCCGCGTGCGCGGCTTCCTCGACATCTTCGGAGACTGGGATCCCACGCTGGCCTTCGTGATGGGCGGAGCCGTTATCGTCATGGCGATCGCGTGGCGGATCGTGCCGCGCCTGGCCGAACCAATTTTTGCCGAAGAGTTTCACCTGCCGACCAAATCCGATCTCACCCCTCGTCTTATAGGCGGGGCAGCCCTGTTCGGTATTGGCTGGGGAATTGCCGGACTGTGTCCGGGCCCTGGAATTGCTGCTCTTGTGATCGAACCTGCGGCGGCCGCGATATTCGTTGTTGCGATGCTTGCAGGCATGGCTGTTGTCCGGCTTTTTGAAGGAGCATCGTCATGAAGCTCGCACATGTAAGCGAGACGTTCGCCGTCTCTCCTCAACTTAAACCCAGCGACATGCGCGGGCTTGCCGATGCTGGATTTAAGGGTGTGATCTGCAACAGGCCGGACGGCGAAGAGCCGAACCAGCCCACGGTCGCATCATTGCAAGACGCCGCCGAAGCCACCGGATTGGACTTCCATCATATCCCGGTCTCGGGGGGCGAGTTTCCGCCGGTTGCGATCAAGGCTTTCGCCAAGATCCGCGGAGAAGCGGACGGCAAGGTGCTTGCCTTCTGCCGGACCGGCACGCGCTCCATCACGCTCGATGCACTCGCCAACATCGAGAATGAAAGTGCCGAAGAGCGCATCGAGCGCGCACAGCGCGCCGGCTATGATCTGTCCGGCTTGCGCGATCGGCTCGGCGAATAACGAAGAGATATTGGAGAGTTTGTCATGGCCCGAAGCCTAAACCACGAAGTCGTTATCATCGGAGGCGGTTCGGCAGGGATCGCAACTGCATCGTCGATGCTCAAGCGGCGTCCATCGCTCGACATCGCCATCGTCGAGCCGAGCGAGGATCATTATTACCAACCCGGCTGGACGATGGTTGGTGGAGGCGTTTTCGATGCTCCCGCCACGCGCCGCACCACGGCGAGCGTGATGCCGAAGCAGGCAAAATGGCTCAAGCAAGCCGCCGCTTCCTTCCAGCCCGAAAGCAACCAAGTCACTCTCGCGGACGGAACGACGATCACCTACCGGGTTCTGATCGTCGCTCCGGGAATCCGGCTTGCCTGGGAAAAGATCGACGGTCTGGAGGAGACGCTCGGCAAAAACGGCGTCACGTCCAATTATCGCTATGACCTTGCACCTTACACCTGGGAGCTGGTGCGTAACCTGAAATCGGGCCGCGCGATCTTCAGCCAACCGCCTATGCCCATCAAGTGTGCAGGCGCGCCGCAGAAGGCCATGTATCTGTCGTGTGATGCATGGATGGAACGCGGCGTCCTCGGCGATATCGATGTCGAGTTCCGCAATGCCGGTGGTGGTCTGTTCGGCGTGAAGGAATACGTCCCGGCGCTGATGGAATACATCGAGAAATATGGCGTCGACATGAAGCTGAACCAGACACTGGTTGCGGTGGATGGTCCGGGCCAGAAAGCCGTCTTCAAGACCGAGGGCGGAGAAGAAACGGTCGAATTCGATATGCTTCACGCGGTTCCTCCGCAGGTCGCACCGCAGTTCGTTGCAGACAGCCCACTCGCGAATGCCGAAAGCGGTTTTGTCGATGTCGACAAGTTCACACTCCAGCATGTGCGTTACCCGAACGTGTTCGGCATAGGCGACGCAGGATCTACTCCTAATGCGAAGACAATGGCCGCCGCGCGCAAGCAGGCGCCAATCGTTGCCGTCAATGCGCTTGCCCAGCTCAATGCGAAGCAACCGGTGGCAGATTACGACGGCTACGGCTCCTGCCCACTGACCGTGGAACGCGGCAAGATCGTGCTCGCCGAATTCGGATATGACGGAAAGCTTCTGCCAAGTTTCCCGAAATGGGTGATCGACGGCACGAAACCGCGCAAGCTGAGCTGGGTCCTGAAATCGGAAGCGCTTCCGTGGATCTACTGGAACGGCATGCTCAGGGGCCACGAATGGTTGGCCAAGCCGCATACCAAGAAGGCAGCGTAACAGGACATGATCGACGCTCTGCATTTGGGACTTGGCGCACTGTCTGGCGGACTTGTTGGATTTACCCTTGGCCTGGTAGGCGGTGGGGGCTCAATCCTTGCCGTTCCATTGATGGTCTATCTGGTGGGTGTGAACAGCCCGCATGTCGCCATCGGCACAAGTGCGCTGGCTGTCGCTGCCAATGCCGCAACTGGCCTTTTGCAGCATGCCCGCGACCATAATGTACGGTGGCGGTGCGGCTTCATGTATGCAGGCGCAGGCATCCTCGGCGCTTTGGCAGGATCGACACTGGGGAAGAACTTCGACGGCCAGAAACTGCTGTTCCTGTTCGCTCTCCTGATGATCGTGGTCGGTGCGCTCATGCTCCGCAGCCGCAAAGCGGAAGGCACGCCGGGGGCTGCGTGCAATCGCCGCAACGCGCCCAAGGTTCTCGGCTACGGTCTCGGCACAGGTGCTTTCAGCGGCTTTTTCGGCATTGGCGGTGGCTTCCTGATCGTGCCGGGCCTGATTGCCTCGACCGACATGGTAATGATCAATGCGGTTGGCACCAGCTTGATCGCGGTAACCGCTTTTGGACTTACCACGGCGGCGAATTATGCGCTGTCGGGTCTTGTCGACTGGGCGCTCGCGGCGGTCTTCATTCTCGGCGGTATCGGTGGCGGATATTTCGGCACCCGACTCGCCAAACGATTGTCGGGTGGAGGCCAGCTCAAGACAGTGTTCGCTGGCCTGATATTCGTGGTCGCGCTCTACATGCTCTGGAAGAGCTGGAACGCGCTGTGACGCAGATCCCCGACAAGGACGCGAAATGTCGGAAGATCGAGGCGTTTATCGCGAGCGGCCGGGGCGTCTGCGAAAGCTGCCGCGAGGTCGGGATATCCGAGAAAACCTTTTACCACTGGCGCAAGGCGTGCGCTGCAAATCTATTCAGGTAGAGTATGTTCGAACATTTCGATGCGCTGGTGCTCGCCCGTATCCAGTTCGCCTTCACAGTCAGCTTTCACTTCATCTTCCCGTCCTTCTCGATCGGCCTGGCGAGCTACCTCGCGGTGCTTGAAGGATTGTGGCTCAAGACCGGCAAGTCGATCTATCTCGATCTGTTTAAATACTGGATCAAGATCTTCGCCATCGCCTTCGCAATGGGTGTCGTTTCCGGCATCGTGATGAGCTACCAGTTCGGCACCAACTGGGCTGTATTCAGCGACAAGACCGGTCCCGTAGTAGGGCCGCTAATGGCCTACGAAGTGCTGACCGCCTTCTTCCTCGAAGCGGGGTTCCTGGGTGTGATGCTTTTCGGCATGAACAAGGTCGGCAAGGGCCTGCACTTTGCGGCCACTTGCATGGTTGCTCTAGGCACGTTGATTTCCGCGACCTGGATTCTTTCGGTCAACAGCTGGATGCAAACGCCAGCGGGCTTCGAATTGGGCGCCAACGGACAATTCCTCCCCGGTCCCAGCTGGTGGGCGATCGTGTTCAACCCGAGCTTTCCTATCCGGTTGATGCATACGGTCACTGCGTCCTACCTCACTGTCGCATTCGTGGTCGGCGGCGTCGGCGCTTGGCATCTGCTGCGCGATCGAATGAACCCGCATGCCCGCAAGATGTTTTCCATGGCAATGTGGATGGCGACGGTGGTTGCACCCGTGCAGATATTCCTCGGCGACACGCACGGTCTCAACACTCTCGAGCATCAGCCGCAGAAGGTAATGGCAATGGAAGGTCACTTCCAAAGCCACCCGGATGGCGCCCCGCTTATCCTGTTCGGTATCCCGAACAGCGAGGAAAAGCGTGTCGATTATGCAATCGAGATTCCCAAGGCGTCTTCGCTGATCTTGAAGCACGACCCTGATGCCCCACTCGCTGGACTGGATACGATCCCGGACGACGAGGAACCGCCTGTGGGTATTGTCTTCTGGTCGTTCCGCATCATGGTCGGGATCGGTTTCGCGATGTTGGGGCTTGGCCTTTGGAGTTTGACCGCGCGCGTTCGCGGCAGACTCTACGACTGGCCCCTGCTTTATCGAGCAGCGCTGGTCATGGCCCCGAGCGGATTTGTCGCTGTCATCGCTGGCTGGATAACCACCGAGGTCGGTCGCCAGCCCTATGTCGTCTACAATCTTCTGAGAACGGCAGATGCGGCGAGCCCGTTAGACGCTCCCGCAGTTGCCGCCTCGCTGCTGGCCTTCGTAGTGGTCTATTTCGCAGTCTTCGGCGCGGGCGTATGGTATATCCTCCACCTGATGCACAAGCCGCCACACGCAGGCGAATACGGCGTCAAGCGCGGGGACACCGGGCCGATCCGGACCGCCGGCATTACACCTGGTCCGTCGCAGAACCCGGGCGATCCCGAAACAATGCCGCGCGATCATGAGGAGGCGATCGATGGCCGTTAACGTTGACCTGACGACGATCTGGGCGTTCATAATCGCCTTCGCCGTCTTCGCCTATGTGGTGATGGACGGGTTCGACCTGGGTATCGGTATCCTCTTCCCAACTTTCGATGTCGGCCCGGAGCGCGACCGGGCCATGAACTCGATTGCGCCCGTGTGGGATGGCAACGAGACATGGCTCGTTTTGGGCGGCGGCGGCCTGTTCGCAGCTTTCCCGATGGCCTATGCTGTCATCCTGCCAGCTACTTATCCGCTTATCATCGCCATGCTGCTCGGGCTGGTATTTCGGGGCGTCGCATTCGAGTATCGCTGGCGCGATCCGGGGCATCGTCGATACTGGGACGCGGCCTTTACCGGCGGCTCGTTGGTCGCAGCGATGGCGCAGGGCATGACGCTCGGTGCGCTTCTCCAAGGCATCGAAGTCGTGAATCGATCCTATGCGGGTAGCTGGTTCGACTGGCTTACGCCCTACACCCTGCTGACCGGCCTCGGCACGGTTGCCGGCTACGCTCTGCTTGGCGCGACCTGGCTGGTGTGGAAGCTGGACGGGGAGAGTCAGCACCATGCCCGAAAGCTGGGCAAGCGGGCGGCATGGGCAACGCTGGTGCTGATGGGCGGCGTTAGCCTCTACAATGTGTTCCTGAACGCCGAATATGCCGAGCGCTGGTTGACGGCGCCGGAGATCTACTTCGCGGCGCCGGTCCCGATCCTCACGGCGGTGATTGCCGTCATGCTGCTGAAAGCTCTTTCGGTCGACCGGCACAGCAAGCCGTTCTGGCTGAGCCTTGCGCTGTTCTTCTTCGGCATGGCCGGCCTGGGCGTCACGATGTGGCCTTATGTCGTTCCGCCAGGCCTCACGATATGGGACGCCGCCGCGCCCGAACGTAGCCAGATCTTTATGCTAGTCGGCGTCGCGATCACCATGCCGCTCATCATCGCTTATACCGCCTGGGCCTACTGGGTATTCCGCGGCAAGGTGGCGGACGAAGGATATCATTGATGGACGAGCCGCAGGATCGCCCGCTTTGGCAGCGGTTAGGCTGGATGTTCGCGATCTGGCTCGCCAGCATAACCGTGCTGGGCCTCGTCGCTTCGGTCATCAAGTTCTGGCTCAAAGGGTGATTGACGCTATCAATACTTCACGCATTTATGGCATTTCATTAAGTGATGACGCCATCATAAGGCGGAAGAGTCCGCTTTCCGGCTCTAAACTCCGTCATTTTGGTTTATCACTTAGCGCAATCGATAATTTGAATTGGGTGAAGTGTCTGGATCTCTCTACGAAGGATGCATCCACACGGAACAAGGAAATTGAAATGAGCCTGCACATTGGTGACACCGCCCCCGATTTCACCGTCGACACTCAGAACGGCGAAATCAGCCTGCACGACTGGGCTGGCAACAGCTGGGTGTTCTTCTTCAGCCACCCGGCAGACTTTACCCCCGTCTGCACCACGGAGATGGGCCGCACCGCGCAGCTCGCCAGCGAGTTCGACAAGCGCGATGTGAAGCCACTCGGCCTGTCGACCGACACAGCGGAAGAACACGCCAAGTGGATCGAAGATGTCAACGACACACATAACACCAACCTGATGTTTCCGATCGTCGCCGACGCCGACCTCAAGATCGCCAAGCTCTATGACATGATCCATCCGGATCAGAGTGAGACGGCGGCCGTGCGGTCGGTGTTCATCATCGATCCGGACAAGAAAATCCGCCTGACGATGACCTATCCCATGAGCGTGGGACGGAACTTCGACGAGATCCTGCGCGCCATCGACGCGCTCCAGTTCAGCGACAAGCATGGTGTGGCCACTCCCGCCGATTGGCGCGAAGGTAAGGATGCGATCATTCCGCCGTCGGTTTCCGACGAGGATGCAAAAGCACGCTTCCCGCAGGGCTTCACCACGCTTCGCCCCTACCTGCGCACAGTAAAAATCGACTAGCATAATACTCGGCCTGCCCCTCGAAGAATAATCTTGGGGCGGGTTAAGTTGCGAAAAGCGACGCCTGAACGAATTTAAACGGAGAGAAGATGAAGTTAGTTTCAGGAGCGAAAGGTCAGGAAAAGCCTGTCGAGCAGCTATTTACCGCTACTTTCACGCAATCCGAGGGCGTCGAAGAAGGTCGCGTTATAGGCGATCTTGTCCGTGATCTTCTGAGCAATACGCCCTCTGGCGATCTTCGCACTTTCTACGCGTATCACGGCAATCGCATAGTCGGCGCAGCTATCTTTACGCGCTTGACCTACCAAGACGATGATCAGGTGGTCTTCCTTCTTTCCCCCATGGCAGTAGATCCCGACTGTCAACGCCAAGGTATTGGACAGGAATTGATCCTGGCCGCCCTGGATCAGCTTAGAGATGAGGGTGTCGACATCGCAATCACTTACGGCGACCCGGAATACTACAAGCGAGTTGGCTTTCTCCCGATCTCCCAAGAACAGGCTCGACCTCCGCTCCAGCTTTCGATGCCCTATGGCTGGATCGGTCAATCGTTATCCGGTTCCCAAACGATAAGCTTGGCCGGGCCTTCATCTGCGTGCCAGCCTTAGACAAAAGCGACGTTTGGTGAGGAAACCACGTGCACGTGCTCAAGTTCGCGCAACCGCCCTAAATTAGGTGAAACAGATTTATGCTGCTCGAGAAAATCAAGACACCCGGCCTTTCCCACCTGTCCTACCTGATCGGTTCGGGCGGGAATGCGGCCGTCATCGATCCACGCCGCGACTGCGAATGCTATGTCGAAATGGCACGCGCCGAAGGGCTGGAAATCACCCATATCTTCGAGACGCACCGCAACGAGGATCTGGTGTCGGGAGCGCCGATCCTGAAAGTATTGACCGGCGCGCGCGTCCTGCACGGTCCCAATCCTGCCGGTACAGTCGAATATGCCGAAACGGCGCACGAGGGTGACGAATTCGAAATCGGCCAGCTCAAAATCAGGGTGCTGGAAACGCCGGGGCACACGGACGATCACCTCGCCTTTGTGTTGCACGACACTGCCTATCCCGATGGGCCGGTCGGCGTTTTCACGGGAGACGCACTGTTCGTCGGCGACGTCGGTCGCACGGACTTCTATCCTGATCGTAAGCGCGAGGTCGCAGGCCTTCTCTACGATTCCCTCCAGAAGATCCTCGATCTTGGGGATCAGGTCATCCTCTATCCTGCGCACGGAGCGGGGTCTGTTTGCGGGTCGGGAATGGCGGAACGCGAGTTCTCGACCCTCGGCCACGAACGATCGAACAATCCGCGCCTGCAGTTCGAAAGCCGCGATGCCTTCATCGACTTCAAGGTGGAGGAAAACCACTACCAGCCGCCCTATTTCCGGCTGATGGAGCGCCTTAACCTCGAAGGCGGTGAGGCTGCGCCTCGTGTGATGCAACCCAAGCGCCTGTCGCTGTCCGAATTGGGCGACATCGAGGTCGACCACTTGGTGGATGTGCGCGAACCGCTTGCCTTTGCCTCAGGCCACATTCCCGGTTCCATGAACCTGCCGGTTGGCATGATCTCAGCATTCGCGGGATGGTTCATCCGCGAAGGCGAGAGTGTCGTTCTCGTTGCTTCCGATGAAGACCAACTCGAAGCCGCCATGACGCATCTCGTGCGGATCGCACTCGACAATATCGAAGGCGGTTATGTCGGCATCGTTCCTGCCGCTGCGCAGGGCAAGGCGATGCGGACCATTCCGATGGTCGGAACGGACGAAGTCGAGCGTCGCCTGGAAGGCGGCGAGGATGGCTGGACGCTGCTCGACGTCAGGGATGCGGACGAACGCGCGCAAAACGCGATCGAGGGTTCCGAGCATATCTATGTGGGCGAGCTCAACGAGCGTTATCGCGATCTCGATCCGGCGCGGCACTACACGATAATGTGCGCAAGCGGCATGCGCGCCACCGTGGCTGCCGGCTGGCTCGCGAGCCGCGGCTTCAAAAAGCTGGACGTCTATCTCGGCTCCATGGGTGCGTGGAAAGCGGCACATGGCTGAACCGGATCAGGCAGCATTCTGGGATGAGCGCTATGCGACGGGCGAATATCTGTTCGGGACTGCACCGAACGCATTCCTAGCGCGTGAGGTGCATGGCTTGGCTCCCGGGTCGAAAGTCTTGGCGATCGCCGATGGCGAAGGGCGAAACAGCGTGTTCCTGGCCCAGCATGGACATCGGGTCGTCGCGACCGACGTTTCGGCAAGGGCGCTCGATAAAGCGCGAGCTCTCGCGAAGCGGCGCGGGGTCGAAGTCGAATATTGGCAGGTAAATTTGGCCGAATGGGAATGGCCGGCGGAAGCTTTCGATGCGGTCGTCGGCATCTTCAGACAATTTGCTGGTCCCGGACTGCGTGAGGACATCTTCGATGGCATCCATCGTTCGCTGAAGCGCGGTGGCCTGCTACTGCTCGAAGGCTATCGCGAAGAACAGCTGGCCTTTCAAACAGGCGGTCCGCCTAGTATCTGTGGGGACGACATTGGTCATCATCAGCATAATTGCTGACAGCAGCAGCACTAAGCAGCGCTTCTGAGTTGGCGATTGTCGTCGCATGTGCCCCGCCTAACGCCTGGGAAAGCGTGCCTCAAGCACCAGCCATTTCACTACTGCCGATCAAACTCCGCCCTTCAACGGTTTTCAGGACGTAGTTTGCCGTCAGCAGTCTGTCAGCAAGCGGCCCAAATTCTGCCATTGGCGCGAGTTTGCCGACCATAGGTTCCATCTTTGTCTGACTGACTCCGCGGTGACCGCTGTTAGAATAGAAAGCTACCACGCGATCTGCTCAACATATGGCTGATTAGCATTTTAAATTAATTCGGCTCAGCAGTCTGCGCATCACGAAGCTGGACATACCGCCGCATCGCGTCGTCGATAGATCAGGCGACTTTCGCGGACTTTGCGGACTTGGTCTTGTGAGGGGCTGTCGATGTCGCAGGAGGCGTAGTTGCTTCGTTCTCCGCAGTCCGCTTGTCGAAATGCTTCTTCGCGAAATAGCCGCCTGCGCCCAGTACCACCATTGCAGGCAGGCTGAGACGGCGGATGGCCGTGGCGGCCACTACACCGAGCGCAGCACCTGCCGGTCCTCCGACACCGCGGGTTTGCTTGGCGACCCTGTCGCCGACGACTGCTCCGATAATCTTGCCGATCATGTCGATTTCTCCTTTGGGCACTGAACGGTCTGGCCCGTCGGGAGTTCCGCGGATCAATCCCCGGATGAAGCGATGCCATGCGCCAGCAAATCGTTGGCGCGCCGCGCGATTTCTTCGAAAGCCGGGTCGCCCTCTCGCGCCCATATCGCATAGCGTAACCCCAGAAATACGTTCATCCCCATAACCGCCCAGGCTTCCGGCGCGCCGAGACCGGATATGAACTCGCCGCTATCGTCGCCTGCCTTCAGCCGCTCTTCAATACGCGTGCCGATGGTTTCGTAGTGTGCGCGGTAGCTGTCGGGATCGACGAATTCCGCCTCGTCGATAATGCGGTAGATTTCCTTGTTCTCCGACGCGAAGGAAAGAAACGCGTGCAGCGCCGCATGTTCGATTTCCAGCGCCCCCATCGAAGGCGAGAGCGCCTGGCGCGCGGCCCGGCCCACGCCTTCGCTCATGTCCGAAACCAGCGCCCGGAAAATCGCGTCCTTGCTATCGAAATAGGTGTAGAAACTTCCCAGCGCCACCCCCGCACGGCGGGTAATGCCGCTGATCGACGCATCGTGAAATCCGTGATCTGCGAACTCCCTCGTCGCTGCATCGAGCAGTTTGCGCAGCGTCTTTCGCCCACGTTCCGTACGGGGCGCCTTGGCTTGGTCTGGCCCCTGCTCAGCCTTCATTTCGATCCCCCTCGCATGGCTCGACGCTACCGATGCCATCCACTCGACGCAACAACAAACTTGAAAGGTGGTTCAGGTTTCAGTATCAGGGAGGCATATAAAGAAATTGGGAGGGAGATCCACATTATGAAAGCCACCAGATTCCTCGTTGCGGGCCTGCTTGGCAGCGCCGCAACCGCCGCGTTCCTTACAGCGCCCGCGTCTGCCCAGACCACGGACGCACACCAGGCGGCCCCTGTCGTGGATGACGATAACGTTATCGTGGTGACAGCGCGCCGGCGTGAGGAGAGCATCCAGGACGTACCGCTTTCCATCACTGCCATCTCCGGCGAAGCACTGGCCAAAAATGGCACGCTCGAGATCACCGAGATAGCGCAGGAAGTGCCCAACCTCACGCTCGAGGTCAGCCGCGGCACCAATACAACCTTGACCGCATTCATTCGCGGCGTCGGTCAGCAGGATCCTGTGGCTGGCTTCGAAGCCGGAGTGGGGCTCTATGTCGACGACATCTACCTGAACCGCCCGCAAGGCGCCGTGCTCGATATCTACGATGTCGAGCGGATTGAAGTTCTACGCGGACCGCAGGGCACTCTGTACGGCCGCAACACGATTGGCGGCGCGATCAAATACGTCACGGCCGCCCTGCCCGACGAGACCGAGATCAAAGTCCGTGGGACCTACGGATCTTATAATCAGGCAGATCTGATCGTCACCGCATCGACACCAGTGTCCGATAGCCTGAAGGTGGGCGTCAGCGGTGCCCGGCTGTCGCGCGGCGGTTTCGGCGACAATCTGGTTCAGGAAGGTGTCGAAAACTACAACAAGGATGTCTGGGGGGCCCGCGGCACGATCGAATTCGACAATGGCCCTCTCTTCATCCGCGTGTCTGGCGATTATGTGAAAGACAATTCGGACCCCCGCCAGGGCCACCGCCTGCTGCCAAGTGCATTTTCCGGCGCCCCCGTCCTCGACGATGTCTATGATACTCGCGCCGGGCTTGATGTCGTGGATCAGGAGGTCGAAGCCTATGGCGGCGGCCTGACCATCGCGTATGAACTGAATGACACCATGACGGTCAAGTCGATCACGGGCTATCGCAAGGATCATTCGACCACTCCCATCGATTTCGACAGCCTGCCCCAGGCCGATCTCGATGTGCCCGCCATCTACCGCAACAAGCAATTCAGCCAGGAACTCCAGTTCCTTTACGAAGGTGATCGCCTGTCGGGCGTCCTTGGTGCCTACTATCTCGATGCCAGTGCCTTCACTGCTTTCGATGTCGCACTGTTCACGACGGGCGCTCTTCCGGCGGTTGGACTACCCGGCCTCAATGCGCAGACGCTGGGTGATGTCGACACCAAGACCTGGTCGATATTCGGCGATTTCACCTACGATCTGACCGATCAGTTCAGTCTCTCGGTCGGAGGCCGCTATACATGGGACAAGCGGACCAGTCGCATTCTGCGCACCACATTCGTCGGCGGGTATTCCGATCTCTTCCCGCCGACTGACGCGGTCCCGATTGCCGTCACGAGCGACTTCAACGGCAGTGCTACGTTCAAGGAATTCACCCCGCGCGCCTCGCTCTCTTTCAAACCGAACGCTAATCACACTTTCTACGCCACCTATTCGAAAGGCTTCAAGGGCGGCGGTTTCGATCCGCGCGGCCAGACCAGCCAGGCGCCGGACCTCGATGGCGATGGCGATATCGACTATGCGGACCAGTATGAATTTCTCAGCTTCGCGCCCGAAACGGTCGACAGCTACGAAATCGGCTGGAAAGCCTCCCTGCTCGACGACAGTCTGTTCATCAGCCTGGCCGCTTTCAAAGGCGATTACACCGACGTGCAGATCCCTGGCTCGGTCGGCGTCGACAGCAACGGCGATGGCATCAGCGACAGCTTCGTGGGCATCACATCCAATGCGGGCGATGCGGACGTCAACGGCGTCGAATTCGAAGGGCGGGCCGTTGTCGGCCGCAATTTTGCCGGACCCGGCAGCCGCCTGACCTTCAACTGGGCGCTGGGCGTGCTGGATGCCAAATACAACACATTCATCGACGCTCTCGGCAATGACGTTGCGGATCAGCGCGTATTCCAGAACACCCCCGATGTGACCGTAAATACCGGGTTCGATCTGGGCATTCCCGTGGCCAGCGGGATCGTGGATTTCCTCGGTTCGGTCTCGCTGCGCTCAGACGCGAGCCAGTTCGAACTGCCCGGGCCGCTTGACCAGGATGGTTATGCATTGGTCGATGCCAGCATCGTCTACACCGACGACAGTGATCGCTGGTCCATCGGGATCCATGGGAAAAACCTCTTCGATCAGCGCTACATCGTGTCCGGATACGATTTCGTCACCGGATCCGTCCTTGGGCTGGAGGGGAACCTGACTGCCTTCTACGGCGATCCGCGCCGCGTATTCGTGACTGGACAGGTCAAATTCTGACCACACGAGAATTCAGCGGGATGTAAATGCAAGGGGTGGAGCGATTGCTCCGCCCCTTTCGTCATGCGCCTAACCGAAGACGCTTCGTATCGCTGATCGGCGTGCCGGTCGAAATACCATAAGTCTCGGTATAATCGGCGAACCGTTCGCTCACCTCATTTTCCCTTAGCCCGAACTGCTCCAGACTGTAGCGGTGCGGTCGGCGCTTGAGCCTCGCCGAACGGTCGAGATAGCGCTGCATGGCGGGGATTGCCGGCGCCATATCGAGTCCGAGGAAGCGGTAGACACGTTCCATCGTTCCGCGCCAGTCCCTTTCCATATCCTCGTACTGGATGTCGATCATGCGGTTGGCCGGAATCAGGTCGCGCGAAGATCGCATCCGTTCGATCATGGTGGCGGTCTTGCCCAGCCATTCCCGGCCCGTACGCGCAGCGTCGCAGTGATCCGAATAGATGATCTGCTGATTCCAGGCCAGCGAGGCTGCGCTGGCCACGAACTGCTTTGGATCGCGATGAGTGAATATCAACCGTGCATCGGGAAACACTTCGAGCAAGGCTGGCAGGTCGAGCATATGCTGTGGCGTTTTCAGGATCCACGGGCGCAGGGAACTTTCTTGCTGTGACCAGCCGATCAGACGCAGAAGGTTCGCCATGTGACGATATGCGGGGACCGGGTCTTCGTCTTCGCACCACTGCGCATAGGAGGGCACGTGCCACTGGGCATCGTGCTTCATGCTCCACATGCTCGCCACCAGCAGACCGAGTTCCTCTTCAGGTTCATACGGGCCGGTGGGATGGATGGAGAGAGTGCGCGGATTGGCCAGCCGCGCAACCTTCATGATCCGGCTGGCCAGCTTCGGGCGGAAATCCTTTTTTTCTCCGGCCAGCACCTGTTCGAACTCCGGACGTGGTACCGGGCTGATCGTCTCGAAACTGCGCAGATGCGCGAAACGTTTGTCTCCCGCCAACAGACGATGAAGGCGCGTCGTTCCGGATCGCATGGGCCCGACGATAACGACCGGGTTCCTCAATGGCCGAGCCAGAATTTCAGGGTGCCGTTTGAACCACATCTGCGCATACAGCCGATCGCGCAAAATATGGTGAAATTGCTTCATCGCGGACAGGTCGCCCGCCGCGTTGAGCCGCGCTTCGCCCTTCACGCTGTCCAGTAGCGCATCGAAGGGCCGCTCGAACCAATCATCGCCGAAATCATCGAGACCGGTTGCCTGCATCGCACCGTCCAGAAGTGCATTCTTATCCAGTCGGGCAGGATCTATTGCCCCTAGCTTGCGACCCGCTCTTATCACGCCATCCGCCACGTCGATGAAATGCGTACGTCGCGGCGGCTGGATTGGCTGGTCGATCAAGGTGGGGCCTCTCGAACTTTGGTAGGTGCCCCTCAACGTATTCTTCGACAAGTCGTGCCCGCAAAAGGAGGTCCACGCGGGAAGTGGCTGGCCAATCATGGTACGAAAAGGCATAGGCCGCGACCATGCACGACATCGCTTATATCAGAGCCAATCCGCAAGCTTTCGACGCCGCTCTTGCACGTCGCGGCGCCGATCCTGTGGCGGATCGCATTATCGCCCTCGACGCGAAAAAGCGCGAAGCGAGCACCAAGGTCCAGCAGGCGCAGAGCCGCCGAAATGATGCCTCCAAGGCGATCGGACAGGCCATGGGCCAGGGCGACAAGGACAAGGCCGAAGCGCTCAAGGCCGAAGTTGCCGACATCAAGGCCAGCATGCCGCAATGGGAAGATGCCGCCAGTGCCGCCAGCAGCGAACTCGACGATCTGCTCGCCACGCTTCCCAACCTTCCCGCCGACGACGTGCCCGATGGGAAGGACGAGGCTGACAATGTCGAAGTCCATCAATGGGGCAAAAAGCGCGCATTCGATTTCGAACCGAAGGAACATGCCGATCTCGGCCCTGCGCTGGGTATGGACTTCGAAACCGGGGCCAAGCTGTCGGGCGCCCGCTTCACTTTCCTGCGCGGCGACATGGCGCGGCTCCACCGCGCGCTGGCGCAGTTCATGCTGGATACGCAGACCCGCAAGAACGGCTATACCGAGTGCAACCCGCCGGTCCTGGTCAATGACGACGCCATGTACGGCACCGACAAACTGCCCAAGTTTGCCGAAGACAGCTTCCGCACGACCGATGACCGCTGGCTGATACCGACGTCGGAAGTTTCGCTGACGGCTTCCGTTGCGGGTGAGATCCTGCCCGATCTCACCCAACCGATCCGCCTGACGGCGCACACCTTGTGCTTCCGCTCGGAAGCAGGCGCCGCGGGCCGCGATACGCGCGGCTTCATCCGCCAGCATCAGTTCGAAAAGGTGGAGATGGTCAGTATCTGCCGCCCTGAAGACAGCGCTGCCGAACACGAGCGTATGACAGAGTGTGCCGAACAGCTACTTCAAACGCTTGATCTGCCATACCGTCGCATACTGTTGTGCACCGGCGACATGGGTTTCGGCGCGAGAAAGACATATGATCTGGAAGTCTGGCTGCCTGGCCAGGGCGCCTGGCGCGAGATCTCCTCCTGTTCGAATACGGGAGATTTCCAGGCTCGCCGCATGAACGCACGCTATCGCCCGGAAGGTGAAAAGAAGACCGCTTTCGTCCACACTCTCAACGGCTCTGGGCTTGCAGTCGGGCGCACCTTGGTGGCTGTGATGGAAAATTACCAAAACGCCAATGGCAGCGTTACCGTGCCGGATGCGCTCACGCCCTATATGGGCGGAGTGGACAGGCTGGAGGCGATATCCTGATGCGTATCCTCCTCACCAATGATGATGGCATTCACGCTCCTGGCCTCAGGGTTCTGGAAGGCATCGCACGCCAGTTCAGCGACGATATCTGGATTTGCGCCCCGGACGAAGAACAGTCGGGTATGGGACACGCCCTTACGCTCGCGCGCCCCGTGCGGCTCCGCAAGCACGACGATCGCCGCTTTTCCGTGACCGGGACACCCACCGACGCAGTGACCATGGGCATGCGCAAGGTCATGGACGCGCAACCTGATGTGATTTTGTCAGGCGTCAATCGCGGTGCCAATCTGGCTGACGACATCACCTATTCCGGCACTGTCTCGGCCGCGATTGAAGGAGCACTAGCCGGCATCCGCTCAATCGCGCTCAGTCAGGTTTATGCGAAAGAAGGCATGGGCGCGGACGTCCCGTTCAGCGCCGCCATCGAATGGGGTGCCAAGGTGCTGGCGCCGCTGCTCGACACACCGCTGCCGCAGCGCACCCTCGTCAATGTCAACTTCCCACCCCTTCCCCCAGCGGAAGTCAAAGGTATCCGCGCAGTTCGGCAAGGGTTCCATGACTATTCGCGCGGGACCGTAGTCGAGGGCCGCGACCCCCGAGGGTTCAAATACTACTGGTTTGGCCTGGAAGCGATTGAACACACGCTGGATCATGGCACTGATCTGGAGGCGATCGACGAAGGTTATATTTCGGTCACCCCCCTCCAGCTGGACCTGACCCACCACTCGTCGCTCGGCGCGCTCGCAGACCGTTTTACTTCCTAAGCGCGATTATGTTGACCTTGCACCGTTCCCCGCCCACCTAGCGTAAGCATGAGCAGCAATAAGCAGGTCGACCGGATTGCCGCCAGCACCACGGTGCGCACCTATCGCGGTCCGCGCTTTCAACCGCTAAGGCGCGCGTTAAAGATACCGGTGTGGGGGGACCTTGGTATCCGCCTCGGTCTCGCGCTGTTCCTCATCTTCGTGGTCGTCATGATCCACTGGTGGGACCGTGAAGGGCTGGTCGACAATCTCGACGGCGAGGTAAGCTTTCTCGACGTCATCTATTTCACGATGATCTCCATTACCACGACCGGTTTTGGCGACATCGCCCCCATTTCAGATCGCGCGCGACTGGTCGAGGCGGTGATCGTCACGCCAATTCGCTTCGCGGTTTTCTTCATTTTTGTGGGTACGGCCTACAATTTCATCATCAAGCGCAGCTGGGAGAAATGGCGCATGGCCCGCATTCAGGAACAGCTTTCCAACCACATCGTGGTGCTCGGCTACGGCATTTCGGGTTCCGAGGCGGTCGGTGAACTGATCGAGCGTGGAACCGACCCGTCGTGCATCGTCGTTATCGATCCAAGCGAGGAAAGGCTTCACGAGGCAGAAGCCCTGGGTTGCAACATCATGGCCGCCGATGCGACGCGCGATCAGACGCTGAAGGCCGTCCGCATCAGCGAAGCTCAGAACGTTCTGGTATCCGCGGGTCGCGATGATACGACGATACTGATCACATTGACCGTGCGCGCCCTTGCGCCGCATGTGCCCATCAGCGCGGTTGTGCGGGCGGACGATAACGAATCCCTGGCCAGGCAGGCTGGCGCAAACAATGTGATCAACCCCGTTCGTTTTACCGGACTGCTTCTCGCCGGAAGCGCAAAGGGCGAACATATCGCTGAATATCTTGCCGACCTCGCCAGCGTTTCGGGCCGCGTGCAGCTTGTCGAACGCCGGATTACCGATGAAGAGTGCGGCCTGGCCATCAGCGAGCTAAAAACAGGCGGCCGCGGTTTGCGCGTTTATCGCAACGGGCGGGCGCTCGGTTTCTGGGAAGACGAATGCCAAACTCTTCAGAGCGGCGATGTGGTGGTGGAAATCATACCCACGCCTAATGGCGAAACCAATGGCGATGGGCGGGATCGCGACGATCTGATCGACGCATAGGCTAACGAAACAGCAGAAAAACTCCGCCCATCGCTGCCATGCCGACAATGAAGTGCCCGGCATCGATAAGAAAGAGCGTCAGCGTTTTGCGCAGAAAAAGATAGTTGATGCCGATCGCCGGCACCATGATTGTGGCGCCGAAGCCAACAGCCATCATCATCACAGCACGATCACTGGCCGCGCTACGCGCAATCGAATGTCCGAGTGTCAATGCGATCATCAGTTCGGCGATGAAGGCGAGACCGAAAATCAGGCCCATGTTGCCGCGCTTTAACTGTTCATCGGAAAGGCCTGCCGCTTTCTGCCAAGCCTTTCCGAACACCATTCCATACCAGATGACGCCGACCAGAAAGAACGCCACGGCACCGAGCACCACCGCCAACCAGTTGATTTCGCCCATTTCCCATCCTTCCGCTAATGCGCAATACGCACGACGCTAGCGCAATGGCGCATAGAGGTGTAGAGGCGCGCGCAATCATGACCACCACTACCACCCCGATCCCCGACCAAAAGAAGGTCGGTATGGTTTCCCTCGGCTGCCCGAAAGCGCTGGTCGACAGCGAACGCATTCTTACCCGTCTACGCGCGGACGGTTATGCGATGAGCCCGGATTACGCCGGTGCCGATGTGGTCCTTGTGAATACATGCGGCTTTCTCGATTCGGCCAAGGAAGAAAGCCTTGCTGCCATCGGCGAAGCAATCGCGGAAAATGGTCGTGTGATCGTGACCGGCTGCATGGGCGAGGAGGCCGACGCCATCCGCGCTGCACATCCGCAGGTCCTCGCTGTGACAGGTGCGCATCAGTACGAACAGGTGGTGGACGCGGTCCATACCTATGCCCCGCCCTCCCAAGGTCCGTATGTCGACCTGATCCCCCAGCCGGATATCAAACTGACGCCGCGCCATTACAGCTATCTGAAGATCTCCGAGGGCTGCAACCACTCCTGCGCCTTCTGCATCATCCCGGATCTGCGTGGCAAGCTCGCCAGCCGCAGGATCGATGCGGTACTGCGCGAAGCTGAGAAGCTGGTTGCCGCAGGAACGAAGGAACTGCTGGTCATCAGTCAGGATACCAGCGCCTACGGCGTCGACACACGCCACGAAACCCGCAGTTGGAAGGGTCGTGATGTTCGTGCGCATATGACCGATCTTGCGCGGGAACTGGGACAGCTCGACATTGGAGGCGGCACCCCTCCTTGGGTTCGGCTGCATTACGTGTACCCCTACCCCCATGTCGATGCGGTCATTCCGCTCATGACCGAAGGGTTGCTGACGCCTTATCTCGACATACCCTTTCAACATGCGAGCCCCAAGGTCCTTCGCGCAATGAAGCGTCCTGCAAATGAGGCAAAGGTGCTGGAACGCTTGAAGGGCTGGCGGGAAATTTGTCCTGAAATCGCTATTCGTTCTAGCTTTGTCGTCGGCTTCCCCGGAGAAACCGAAGAGGATTTCCAGTACCTGCTCGACTGGCTGGAAGAGGCTCAACTGGACCGTGTAGGCGCATTCCGCTTCGAACCGGTCGATGGTGCACAGGCCAACAATCTGCCTGATCCGGTGCCGGAATCCGTCAAGGAAGACCGCTATGCCCGCATCATGGAAGTGACCGAGCGCATCAGCGCCGCGAAGCTTCGCGACAAGATCGGCAAATCGATCCCCGTGATTATCGACGAGGTAGGCGAGCCCGACGAAGATGGTGACATTGGCGCAACCGGTCGCAGCCAGGCCGACGCGCCAGAAATCGACGGCGCGGTTTACCTTCGCAACGTACGCCCAGACCTGTCGGCAGGCGACATCGTGGATGTTCTGATCGAAGATAGCGATGCGCATGATCTTTTCGGAGCAGCCTGCGGCTGATGCGGATTTAGGGCGTCGCCCGAATGCGCTCCTTCGACACCGCAACCCTTATACCGTTCAGCAACAAGGGTAATTTGCCGCCGCGTTCGCAACCGCTTTTCAACGGATCAAGGTTCTTTACCGGTAATTCCTAAAGCCAAATTTACCACTGAAACCCACAGCTTGCTGCGAACCCGGTGGATTCTCTCACCCTTCGTCAAACCTTTTTTAAACTTAAGACCTCCATAAGGGTAATCGATGGGCGAAACACGCACCTCGAACCCTGCCAGGCATCTCCTTGCCCGGACACGTTCGCTTTTTAGCGGGCGCCTGTTAGAGCGTCTGCGACACGTGATGTGGGCCGGTTTCATAAGCCTCGCATTGTTTGCCGTCTTACTGCTCGAACCGGTCGATCAGTTCTTGTGGCTGGTGCAATCGCGAATAGCTGAACGCAGCCCATCGGGTGATGTGGTTTTCATATCTTCAGATGAGGCCTTGAATGATCCGGACGAGCCCCAAGCGCGGTATGAAGTAGCCGAGGCCCTGGATGAGCTAGATCGTCGCGGAGTTGGGAAAGTATTTCTCGATGTGACCTTTGCCAAATCAAATGATCCCAATGCCGATGCTCGTCTAGCCCGCGCGATTGCCGACTTGGGCGCTCGGATCACCGTTGTGGATAGAGTTGCATTTGCCTCCGGTGTCAACAAAACGCATCGGGCCACCGACAAATCTATTTCCGGTTCAGCCGAACGAGTAATCTCCGACCAGACGGATCGAAACTGGTTTGGCTTTGCTTGGGAACTTCACCATACATATAAGTATAATGGCACTGATTATCGTGCATTTGGGTCGGCTATAGCTGGCACAATTGGAGAGCGCTCGTCCAAATACCCTGTCGATTATGGCTTTGGACATTTTAAAATCCCGACCATTTCAATCGGTGATCTCATCAACTCTCGAGGGACGCTCGATTCCTCGAGAGTCGATGTCACTGGCAAGGTGGCCATTCTTGGCCATAGCAACCGGGTTGCCGGGGCACAGCAACCCATACCTATGATGATTGATGCTCCATTGAGCTTCGTAGATATATACGCCGGCGAGACTCTTAAATCCGGGCATACAAACTATCTTCGAGGAGCGGTTGTCTTATTTATCTTTGCCGCGCTACTCTGTATTATAATAATACTCGGAAACTCCCGCAAAAGACGCTGGGTCGGGTATACCGCAATTGCAATATTTGCTCCAATATTGCTGTTTTTTACTTCAAAATTGGCAGTACGTGTAGACCTATCGTACGCCCTGACCTTGCTTGCAACTTTCGCCGCATTCAGATCACGTAGTCGCTGGAAGCGCCGTGTCGAGATGGTTAACACTGAAACTGGGCTACCCAAGCTCCGTGCTCTTGAAGCTCGCCTGGGCAAGGAGAACGTCGGGACGGGCCATATAGTGGTTGCCAAGATACAAAATTATGAGCGCGTTCTAAAAACCCTCAAATCGGACGACAAAGGAATTTACGTACTCAAATTGGTAGATCGTTTGCGCGCCGCAGACTCAAAACTAGCTATCTACAGTGAAGGTCACCATCTTGGCTGGCACGTAGCAAATGATGATGCAGAAAGCGTCATTGAGCATCTCGAGGGCCTAAGGGCGATTTTCGCAGCACCCATACAAGTGGGCGGTTTCTCAGTTGATGTCGGGATAACCTTCGGCGTCGCCGCGGTTGAGGGGGACCCCCCTGTTAGATTAGCAGCGGCTGTCGCAGCAGCGGAAGAAACCTCGGAAGCCCATGATCCAATAACTTTTGCAGAGACTGGATCGCAAAACGATCTTCTCTGGGATATTTCCTTACGTGCACGCATCGATCAGGCTATGGACGTCGGCGAAATTTATTGCGTTTACCAACCGAAAATCTGCCTAGCGTCTAAGAATTTAGCGGGCGTTGAAGCGTTAGTTCGCTGGCACGACCCGGCGCGCGGATTCATATCGCCTGTCCACTTTATCCAGCAGTGCGAGAAGGCTGGAAGAATGGAACATCTCACTCGATACGTTTTGCACACTGCTTGCTCAGCCGGAAAGCTACTTCATTTTCGTGGGAGTAAAATCACGATGTCGGTCAACATCTCGGCCACTTTGCTCGGGGATATGAGAATAGTCGGGATCATCCAACATGCACTTCAATCGACAGGCTTCGATCCGGAATATCTGGTACTAGAAATTACCGAAACATCCCGCATTTCGGATTATGCCGTTGCGGCAAGTATTCTAGATGAAATCAAATTGGTTGGCGTAAAGGTCTCGATGGACGATTTCGGGATTGGCTCAGCGAGCTACGAAGCATTCTACGAGTTGCCGTTTGACGAAATTAAAATTGACCGCCTTTTCGTATCGAACATGGCGAAAGATCCAAAAGCCCGGGCCATCGTCTCAAGCGTCGCCGCGATGGGTCGAGAGGCCCGAATCAATGTCGTAGCCGAAGGTCTGGAAAACCCTAACGATATCGACATGCTGGAGCTGATTGGGTGCCAACAGGTTCAAGGCTTCGCTTTTTCGCGTCCGATTTCATTAACTAACTTACTGGAACTAAACAGTTCAGACCAAACCAGAGGCGCCGCAAACATGGTTTAGGCTTTACAAACAAGTATGGTTAATGGCACTTAACTCCTGCACCAACAGGAGGTATCACCATGTGGAGCATTTGGAAGTGGCTGTTCACGGCTGACTAAGTGTCTGACTAACGAGTTTCAAAGGGCTCCCTTGCGGAGCCCTTTATCGTTTCTGGGCCCGGTGAAACGAACGCCCCCGTGCAGCGTTCACCACGCATATGCCGATCATCATAGAAACCCGCTTCGCCTTTCACCTCGGCGCCCCGACAGATGTCTTGCTGCAATTCGAAGCGGCGCAAATTCCGGAACAGAGAATACTTTCGACCGAAACTCGACTGGGAAGCAGTGTCCATTGCGCGCGCGTCCCTGCGAAAGACGACATCGGTGAGAGGATCTGGATTCGTACCGAAGGCGACTTCGAAGTCGCGTATCGGGCCGAGGTCGAACTCGACCGACAGCTATCCCCGCTGGAAGATCTCTCGCGCCTTTCCCCGCATGAAATGCCCGGAGATGTGGTCGAGTATCTGTTCGATAGCCGTTATTGCCCAGCTGACGACTTTCAGACATTCGTGGAATCGCGCTTTGCCGATACAACCGGTGGAGCAAGGATCGCGGCAATCCGTGACTGGATTAACCAACATTTCAGCTACGTTCCTGGCAGTTCGACGACCAAGACCGGTGCAGCCGAAAGCTTCATCGCTCGCCAAGGCATCTGTCGCGACTACGCGCATATGCTCGTAACGCTTGCGCGCGCGAGCACCATTCCTGCCCGCTATGTCGCGTGTTACGCGCCTGGCGTCGATCCGCCAGACTTTCACGCGGTAGCGGAAGTTTTCCTGGCCGATCCGTTTACGCGCGATGGGGGCACATGGCAGCTTGTGGATGCTACGGGCATGGCCGACCCCGCCGAAACCATAAAGATCGGCGTAGGCAGGGACGCCGCCGATGTCAGCTTTCTGACAAGCTTCGGCGCCAATGATTTCCGTTCAAGTTCGGTTCGCGTTACGAAAGAATAGGAATGCAGCCGACTGGCATGCATTGCGTGCCCCTGATAACCGCCGCTCGAGGGAGAAAAGATGTGAGTGGGTGGCCCTAGGCATGACCTTGACCGCAGATCGACTGCTTTTGTTCGGCGCGACTGGCGATTTGTCGCAGCGCATGCTGCTTCCATCCTTATGCGCTCTCGACGCCGATGGGCTGCTCGAACCCGACCTCAAGATCGTAGGGACGGCTCGATCGGAAATGTCCACGAAGGAGTTTCGGGATTTCGCGCGGGAGGCGCTCGAAAAATACCTGCCGGATCACCGACGCGGCGGCGTAGCCGAATTCCTCAATCGCCTAAGCTACGTGCCGGTCGATGCTACCACGCTCGAAGGCTATGACGAACTTGCCCGCGAGGTGGGCGAGTACGTGAAGGGGTTGGCGATCTTCCTTTCGACCGCACCAAGCTTGTTCGAAGCGACGATCGACGGTCTTGTTCACGCAGGGCTGACCAAAGGCAATGTTCGTATCGGTCTGGAAAAGCCTCTCGGCATCGATCTGTCATCGAGCGAAGAAATAAACGATGCAGTCGCCAAGGCGTTCAGCGAAGACCGCATTTTTCGCATCGATCACTATCTTGGCAAGGAGACGGTCCAGAACCTTCTCGCATTACGGTTTGCCAACATACTGCTCGAGCCGGTGTGGAACTCGAACTATATCGATCACGTCCAGATCACCGTAGCGGAAACCGTCGGCCTGGAATCGCGCGTAGCCTATTATGACGATAGCGGTGCGTTGCGTGACATGGTTCAGAACCACATGCTGCAGCTGCTGGCGCTGGTGGCGATGGAGCCTCCGACGAGCTTTGGCTCTACCGCAGTGCGCGACGAAAAGGTCAAGGTTTTACGCGCCCTTCGTCCAGTAGCTGCCGATGAAACCGTTACCGGCCAATACAGGGCAGGCGCAGTCAATGGCAGCCCGGTCCCCGGCTATGATGAAGAGCTAGGCAGGGACAGCGATACCGAGACGTTCGTTGCGCTGAAGGCGCATGTCGACAACTGGCGCTGGAAGGGAGTCCCTTTCTACCTACGAACCGGCAAACGGTTGCCCGAGCGGGTAACCGAGATCGTCGTGCAGTTTCGGTGTGTCCCGCATTCGATTTTCGAAGGCCGGGGTGCGACCACTCAGCCCAACCGCCTCGTCATCGGAATCCAGCCGGAAGAGAATGTCCAGCTTTCCATGATGGCAAAGGTCCCCGGGCTCGATCGCGAAGGGATCAGGCTGCGCCAGATTCCGCTCGATATTGCCATGCCGGATGCTTTTTCCGGGACCGTGAGGCGCATCGCCTATGAACGTTTGCTGCTCGACCTCATCGAGGGCGACCAGACCTTGTTTGTGCGGCGTGACGAGATCGAGGCGCAGTGGGAATGGATCGATGCCATCCGCCAATTGTGGGCAGACAAAGGCATAAAGCCAAAAACCTATGGGGCGGGCAGTTGGGGACCAAATGCCGCCATCGCTCTTGCAGAACGGGACGGGGTGAGCTGGCATGACGAATAAAACGCTCAACGATACTATTCATCGCGTTACCCAGCGCGTGATCGAGAATTCCAGGGACAGCCGGGCCGACTATCTCGACTTGATGGATCGAGAGGGTGAGCGGCAGGTCAATCGCGGCTCCCTGTCTTGCTCCAACCTCGCCCATGCCTTTGCCGGGGCGGAGGAGGATCAGGAAGCCATACGTGCTGCGCGCGGCCCCAATCTGGGCATCGTGACCGCCTACAACGACATGCTGTCGGCGCATCAGCCCTATTATCGCTATCCTGAGCGGATGAAGATCTGGGCGCGCGAAGTCGGCGCGACGGTGCAGGTGGCCGGCGGGACCCCGGCGATGTGCGACGGCGTCACTCAGGGCGAGGCCGGCATGGAGCTCTCGCTCTTCAGCCGCGACACGATCGCGCTGTCGACGACGATCGCCCTCAGCCATGCAATGTACGATGGCATGGCGCTGCTGGGCATTTGCGACAAGATCGTTCCGGGGCTCCTCATGGGGGCGCTGCGTTTCGGGCACTTGCCAGCGATCTTCGTGCCCTCTGGACCGATGGGCACAGGCATTTCCAACAAGGAAAAGCAGCGCACCCGCCAGCTCTACGCAGAGGGCAAGGCCACCCGCGATGAATTGCTGGCGAGCGAAATGGGCAGCTATCATTCGCCGGGCACATGCACGTTCTATGGAACCGCCAATTCCAACCAGATGATGATGGAAATGATGGGCCTGCATGTCCCGGGCGCAGCATTTGTGCAGCCTGGCGCCAAATTGCGGCAGGAGCTGAGCCGCGCAGCTACCCATCGCCTCGCCGCAATCGGGAAATCGAGCGAAGACTTCCGTCCGCTGGCGCGAGTGGTGGATGAAAAGGCCATCGTGAACGCGGCCATCGGCTTGCTGGCGACGGGCGGGTCGACCAATCATGCGATCCACATACCGGCAATGGCACGCGCGGCAGGCATTCGGTTCGACTGGAACGATCTGTCGGAGCTGTCCAGCGCCGTGCCGTTGGTAGCGCGCGTTTACCCCAATGGGTCGGGCGACGTGAACCATTTCCATGAGGCTGGCGGCATGGGCTATGTGATTGGCACGCTGCTCGATGAAGGATTGGCGCACCGCGATATCCTTACCATCTGGGACGGCGGCTTCGAAAGCTACAGCAAAGAACCCGGCATGAACGGCGACGATCTGACGTGGCGCGACCCGGGGCCGTCGGGGGATACGGAGATGCTGCGGCCGGCATCGGACCCGTTCCAGGCAGACGGCGGCATGCGTCTCGTGCAGGGGAATTTAGGAAGGGCCTGCTTCAAATCCTCCGCCGTGAAACGCGAGCGCTGGACCATCGAGGCGCCCTGCCGGGTTTTCGAAACGCAAAAGGATGTCAATCAAGCGTTTGAATTGGGCGAACTACAGTGTGATGTAGTGGTTGTAGTGCGTTTTCAGGGGCCGAGAGCAAACGGTATGCCCGAATTGCACAAGCTGACCCCTGCCCTCGGCGTTCTGCAGGACCGTGGGTACAAGGTCGCGCTGGTAACGGACGGTCGCATGTCGGGCGCATCGGGCAAGGTGCCCGCGGCAATCCACTGCACGCCCGAGGCGCTGGGCGGCGGGCCGCTGTCGAAACTGCGCGACGGCGATATCGTACGTGTTTGCGCAGCTACGGGTGAGCTTTCGACCGATGCCGATCTCGATGCACGCGAGCCGGCCCCTGCGCCCGAACCCGAAACGGGAATGGGCCGCGAACTGTTCGCCATGTTCCGCAGCAATGCCGACGGTGCCGAACAGGGAGCGTCTTCGATGATGGCGATGGCAGGCCTGTGACGATGGAACTGGTCAGCGTCGACATCGGGGGCACACACGCTCGCTTCGCCATCGCGACCGTTGCCGATGACGGCACGATCAGCCTGAGCGAACCGGAAACGCTGCATACCGAGGATCATGCCAGCTTCCAGACGGCGTGGGAGGATTTTCGCGGGCGGATGGGCGGATCCCTGCCGCCGCGCGTGTCGATGGCGATCGCGGGCCCCGTCGGCGGCGAAGTCATCCGCTTTACCAACAATCCCTGGATCATTCGCCCGGCACTGGTGAGGGAAAAGCTGGGCGTCGAAGAATACTGCATCGTCAACGATTTCGAAGCGGTCGCCCATGCGGTCGCGCGTGTGGACGAGGACCAGTTCATCCACCTGACCGGCCCCGACAAACCGCTGGCACCGACGGGCCGGCTGAGTGTGCTCGGCCCCGGTACCGGCCTGGGGGTGGCGCATCTCTATCGCGAAGCTGACGGCACATACCGCGTGTCGGCGACCGAAGGCGGCCATATCGATTTCGCCCCGCTCGACCAGATCGACGATGCCATCCTGGCTCGTCTGCGCAAACGGCACGTACGGGTATCGGTCGAGCGCGTGGTGGCGGGCCCGGCCATCTCAGATATCTATCAGGCGCTGGCATCCATGGAAGGCCGGCCGGTCGCCGAGGAAGACGACATCGCGATCTGGAAGCGCGGGCAGGACGGCAGCGACAGCCTTGCTGCTGCGGCAGTCGATCGTTTCTGCATGTCGCTGGGCAGTGTCGCGGGCGACATCGCCCTTGCCCAAGGCGGTTTCGGCGGTGTCGTGATCGCGGGCGGTCTTGGTTATCGCATCCGGGACACGCTGCTCAAATCGGGCTTTTCCGAAAGGTTCAAGTCCAAGGGACGCTTCCAGGAGCTGATGGCCTCGATCCCGGTCAAGCTCATCGTTCATCCGCAGCCCGGCCTTTTCGGGGCTGCCGCAGCCTTCGTCAGGGAACACCCATGACCATAGCCGACATCATGCAGACCGCCCCGGTAATCCCGGTGATCGTGGTCGACGATCTGGAACATGCC
This sequence comes from Qipengyuania pacifica, assembly GCF_019711555.1. Taxonomy (NCBI): domain Bacteria; kingdom Pseudomonadati; phylum Pseudomonadota; class Alphaproteobacteria; order Sphingomonadales; family Erythrobacteraceae; genus Qipengyuania; species Qipengyuania pacifica. Next base: position 767,587 of record NZ_JAIGNQ010000002.1, read on the forward strand.
AAGCCGCTGGCACGGGCGCTGGTCGCTGGTGGCCTGCCCATCCTGGAAGTAACCTTGCGGACACCTGTCGCGCTGGATGCGATCCGTGCGATGAGCGAGGTCGAAGGTGCTATCGTGGGTGCAGGCACTGTGACCAATGAGCGCGACCTTGCCAGCGCGGTCGATGCGGGAAGCCAGTTCATCGTTTCGCCGGGCCTGACCAAGCCGCTGGGCAAGGCGGCAATCCGCGACGACATTCCGTTTCTACCGGGCATCGCCAATGCCGGAGACATCATGCGCGGGCTCGATCTGGGGCTGACGCATTTCAAGTTTTTCCCCGCGATGGCGGCTGGCGGATTGCCGGCCCTCAAAGCCTTGGCAGCGCCCTTCGGCCAGTGTCGCTTCTGCCCGACCGGCGGCGTTTCGCTGGACAATGCGGCAGAATGGCTGGCGTTCGATCCCGTGCTCTGCGTGGGTGGCAGCTGGGTCGCGCCGCGCGGAGCGGTAGATGAAGCCAAAGTCGAACAGCTTGCCCGTGAGGCTTGCGCGCTGCGCGGTTAGCGCGACCGCTTTCCATCGTGCCCCAATGGGACGGCTTTTTGCGCAAAGTGGAACATTAAGCGTTTTGCGGGCATAACCTGTCCATGGATGTGATTCTGAAGTGGATCGGCGGCGGAACCGTCGCGGCTGCGCTCGTTCTGGCGGGCGTTGCGATCGGTAGCGGAGCGTCCGCCGAAAACCCGCTTGCCGGGGCATCCGTATCCAAGGCGCCTGTCGCGGCGAAACCGGTTCATGCCCATGGTGCGATCGCTGCAAAGGCCATTGCCGATGCAAAGCGGCTTTATACCGTGCGCCGCATCCTTCCGATCGAAGGGCCGATCAAATACGGCGAATGGCACTGGGACGACGAAGGCGTGCCAGACGGCCCGTTGCTGGTCACGGTGGATCTGGAAGCGCGGGTCATCTCGATCTTCCGGGGCGGTTATGAAATCGGCGCGGCTGCAGTCATGCTGGGCACGGACGACCATCCGACCCCCACTGGCGTATTCCCGATCCTGTGGAAGCAGCGGCACAATGTGTCCGAGAAATACGGTAATGCCCCCATGCCATGGAGCATGTTCCTGACATCCGACGGCGTTGCCATTCATGGCGGTAGCGAAGTCCAGAACGGCTATGCCAGCCACGGCTGCGTCGGCGTGCCGGACGAGATCGCCGAGCGGCTGTTCGCCATTGCCAAGAAGGGCGACAAGGTCGTGATTACCAATGGCCAGCGGATGAGCCACGGCGACAGCATCATCTAGCGATGCGGGTCATCCGGTCCGGCGCGGGACTTCCGCGCGGAAGACCCACAGACGTTCGCCCCCACGGTCCTCCACATGGGCCTGCAAGCCGCCGACATTCGATTTTCTGCCGGCGACCAGACTGTCCGCCAGTTCCGCCGCCTCGCCCTGCCCGATGCTTTTGCCGAACCGGCGGTAGATCGTGCGGATCACGCCTGCCCTGATCAGGCCATGCGGTACGCCGGTGCGCAGGGCCGCATAGCAAACCGCGTCGTCGACCGGGGTCACGCATTCGGCATATTCGCGCCCAACCATCCATTCGATCGCGTTGCTGGCTTCGGCAAGATAGCCGGCACTTTTCTCGATCGCCGAAATGTCGAGCCAGTCGCATTCAGCCAGCGCATGGCGCATGCGCACCCTGTCGTATCGATCGTCATGGTTCGACGGGTCATCGACAGCCGACCATCCGAACCGTTCGACGATGGCCGCCAGTTCATCGCGGCGCCAACGCAGCAAGGGACGGACAAGCCCGACCGGAGCCGAGGGTACCGAGCCGAGGGCCCGGATTGCCGACAGCCCGGCCAGACCGCTGCCGCGATTGAGCCTCATCAGGAATGTTTCGGCCTGGTCATCCATCTGATGAGCCGTCGCCAAGGCGTCGAGATCGTTTTCTTCGGCCCAATCGCCGAGCGCCCCGTAACGGGCCTTGCGCGCCTGTTCCTGCGTATTGCCGCGCGTAACGGATACGGTGAGCGTCGTGTGTGCCACGCCGAGTTCGGCACAATAGCGGGCGACCCCGTCCGCTTCATCGGCGCTTTCCGGACGCAAGCCGTGATCGACCGTTGCCGCCTTTATCCTGCCGGGCAGTGCCGCATGGGCGAGCAGGAGCAGGGCGAGGCTGTCCCCGCCCCCTGAAACAGCGAGGCCCAATGCGGCCCCGGGGCTGTCCATTCCCGGCCAGAGGGGAGCGAGGTCGCCCCGAAAACGCTCGATCAGCGGCGGATCGAGCGATCCGTCAATTGCACTTCACCTTGCCGCGATTGGCATCGTACTGGCCTTGCAGGCGGCCAGAGGCGAGCGCGGGATATGTTTCTGCAAATTCCGCCAGGGCGATACATGCACGGCGCGTATCGTTCAGCGCGATCATCGATTCCGCCAGATACAGCAAGCTGTCACCAGCGCGCGCACCCGTCTTGTCGTCCTGATAATTCTTAAGGAACCAAGGGGCCGCTTCCTTGGCCTTCCCATCGTCGAGATAGGCACGGCCCAGGAGGTTGCGGCCATAGGTAGCGCGCCAGTGATTGGGGTTCTGTTCCACGAACATGGTCAGCTGCTGCTGCGCTTCGGGATAAAGCTTCGCTTCCCACAGGCGGAAGCCATAGGAATATTCATCGTCGAGCGGATCGTCCGTCTGGGGTTTGGCGATGGCCTGAACCTTCGCCAGTCGTTCCTGCGTCGGCCCGGCCTGGGCCGCAGGGGCTGGAGCAGGCGCGGGCGTCGCACCGGCACTGGACGACGAGGTCGAGGTGGGCACCGGAGTGAAAGTCGACGAAGGCGCCGGCATGCTGCCCGAGCGAGCCGCTTCGAGGGCTTCGACCCGTTCCGCCAGCAGACGGATGGTATTGCCGTTTTCTTCGTTCAGGGCAGTCTGGCGTTGGAGCTGCGTTTCCAGCGCATCGAGCCGGGCCAGAATATCCGTGACCGCAGTGGTGGATGTCGACGGAGCAGTCGGCCGCGCTGTGGGCTGTGCGCTGATTTCCGGTTCGAAGAAGCGCCCGTCGGCGCCGGGGAATACCTTGCGCTGAAGCGCGCGAACTTCCGATTCGAGACGGCGCAGGCGCGCTTCGTCATTGCCGTCCTGCGGCAAGGCAGGCGTCGAAGTGGCCAGCAGGGCAAAACCCGCACCCACGAAGGAGAGGTGACGGGCGAACGATCCGAAAGTCATCGGGAGAAGCTCCACACGAGTATTTATAGTAACCAAAACTGCACTAGGGCCGCGAAGCTGTCGAGGCCATGAAGGGGCTTATCCCCTTTCGACAGAAGGGCGATTCAGCCGCCGCTGGGCGCCGGTGTCGCAGGGCCAGCAGGCTGATCGGCGCGCGCCAGCAATGCCTCTGCCGTCACCGGAACATCCTTGATGATCTCGTCCTCTTCAGAAAGCTTGGGAACAGCGCGGCCGCCGACCGTAATTGCGAGGGCATAGGGACGCCCGGTCCAGACCTGCGGCCCTTCGGCATCGGCGGGAATGGTGAAACTGTCACCCTTGGCCATCTGCGCTTCGAACAGCCGATCACCCTTGCTGTCGTAGAACTTGACCCAGGTATCGTCCATTTCGCTGGTGAAGACCACGGGCCCGGTCGCGGCCGGAGTCTGCGCCGGGGCAGGCGTGGCAGCGCCTTGGGCATTCGCCGCCACCTGTTCTTCGGGCCCCTTCAGCGGTGCAGGGCCGAGGCCCGGCGCGAAATAGCTGCTGTAGAAGGCGTAGATGCCGCCCATCAGAAGCACGGCGGCGAACAGCGCAAACCATGCAAGACCACGGCCGGGTACGCGCGCAGGATCGCCCGGTTCGAACTTGGCCGGGGTGACGCTGCGATCGTTGCCCTGCGCCAGCTCTTCGCGCACCTGATCGACTATTTCGCGTTCATCCAGCCCGACAAGCCGGGCATATGTACGCGAGAAGCCGACGGCATAGGTGCGCGCCGGCAGATCTGTCAGGGCGCCTTCTTCTATCGTCAGCAGGTGCCGCTGCGGAATGCGCGTTTCGGCGGCGACCTGTTCGAGATCGAGCCCGGCCTGTTCGCGCGCGCGCTTGAGCCGCGCACCGACGCCGCCAGCCTCTGGCACCGCTTCGTGTTCAAGAGTTTCTTCGTCGCTCATGCGATCCCCGATTTATCCGATCCTGCGGTTGTTCCGCATGTAGTCCTGTTGCCACGCAAAGCGAACCTGCCGGGCAACTGTCAAGCATGCTTAATAACACATATCCGAACGACCGACCAAAAGAGGCGCATTCGAGACGAAATCAGTCGAACTCGATATCCCGCTCGTTCGCCCACTGCTGCAGTTCGGCGCGCATGTTGGGGGGCGGCGATGCCAGCAGACGATTCATGAATTCGGTGATCTCGCCAAGGTCGACCTTGCGGACCAGTTCCTTGATCGGGCCGACCGCAGCCGGAGTGATCGACAGGCGCCGGTAGCCGATGCCGAGCAGCGCCAGTGCTTCCAGCCGCCGGCCACCCATTTCGCCGCACACGCCCAGCCTGACGTTCTGGCCGATCAGCGATTGCGAGACGCGCGCCAGATACCGCAGGATCGCGGGGCTCAGCCAGTCGTAACGCTCCGCCAGTTTGGGATTGGCGCGGTCGGCCGCAAAGAGGAACTGGGTGAGGTCGTTGGTCCCGACCGAGATGAAGGACAGCTTGGGCGCAAGCAGATCGAGCACGTCCGCGAGCGCGGGTACTTCGAGCATGCAGCCGTATTCGATCGTTTCGGGTACCACCTTGCGGCGATCGCGCAGGAATTTCAGCTGGTCTTCGAAGACCTGGCGGCCGGCGTCGAATTCCCACGGTTCGCTGACCATGGGGAACATCACGGACAGCGTGCGCCCGGCTGCCGCTTCGAGCAGGGCGCGGGCCTGTGCCTTCAGCAGGCCTTCGCGTTCGAGCGAGAGACGCAGGGCGCGCCAGCCCATGGCCGGGTTCTCGTCACGCTCGGCCACGGCATTGTCGAGATAGGGCACCGCCTTGTCGCCGCCGATGTCGACGGTCCGGAACACGACCGGCTTGTCGCCGGCGGCGTCGAGCACGTCGCGATAGAGGCGCATCTGCCGGTCCCGCTGGGGAAGGGTCGAAGAGACGAGGAACTGGAATTCGGTGCGGAACAGGCCGACGCCGTCGGCACCGCTCATCGCCAGCGCGCTCATATCGTCGCGCAGGCCGGCATTCATCATGACGGTTATGCGCGTCCCGTCGCGGGTGAACGGCTCCACCTCGCGCAATTCGGCATAGGCGGCCTGTTTCTCGCGCGTCTTGGCGAAGCGTGTTTCGAACGCTTCGAGGACCTGCTGGTTCGGGCGCAGGGTGACCATGCCGCGGTCGGCATCGAGTATCACCTCGTCCCCTTCGGCGACGCGCGAGCGGATCCCGGTGACGCGCCCGAGCACCGGCACGCCCATGGCGCGTGCCACGATCACCACATGGGCAGTGAGTGACCCTTCATCCAGCACCACACCCTTGAGGCGGCGCCGGTCGTATTCGAGCAGTTCCGCCGGGCCGAGGTTGCGCGCAAACAGGATCGCATCGCGCCGCAGACCTTGCGTCGCGGCGGTGCCGAGCTGGCCCGAGACGATGCGCAGCAAGCGGTTCGACAAATCCTCCAGATCGTGCATGCGATCGGCCAGCAGCGGGTCGTCGATTTCACGCATGCGCATCCGGGTGCGTTGCTGGACGCGCTCGATCGCCGCTTCGGCGGTGAGGCCGCTGTCGATCGCCTCGTTGATCCGGCGGCTCCACCCTTCGTCGTAAGCGAACATCTTGTAGGTTTCGAGAACCTCGATGTGTTCGCCGCCCTTGCCGAATTCGGCTTCCCTGCCGAGCGTGTCGATCTGGTCGCGCATCTTGTCGAACGCGCGGTAGACGCGCTGGCGTTCGGCCTCGATATCCTCGGCCACGACCTGATCGATCTCGATCCGGGGCTGGTGGAAGACCGCCTTGCCCGCCGCCAGACCTTTCACCAGGGTCAGCCCTTCGAGCACGTCGTTTTCGACATGCGCGATTTCGAGGTCGATCTGCTCCTCGTCATCGACCAGTTCCTTGTGGGCAATAAGCTCCGACAGCACCATGGCGGTGGTCTGCAACGCCTCGATCTCGACCTCTTCGTAGCGGCGCGGGTCGACATGCTGGACGCACAGCACACCCACGGCGCGTTCCCGGTAGACGATCGGCACACCGGCGAAGGAATGGAATTTCTCCTCGCCCGTTTCGGGGCGATAGGCAAAATCGGGGTGCGCCTTGGCTTCTGCCAGGTTCAGCGTCTCGATATTCTTCGCGATCGTACCGGTCAGGCCTTCGCCGATTGCAAGGCGCGTGACGTGGACGGCTTCGGGATTGAGGCCCTGCGTGGCATAAAGTTCGAGAGCGCCTTCACGAAGCAGGTAAATCGAGCAGACTTCGCTCAACAGGCTTTCGGCGATGATTTCGACGACCCGGTCGAGCTTGTGCTGCGCGTGGGTACGCCCAGCCATGATCTCGTGAAGGCGCGTGAGGATCTGGCGGGCGGATGCTGCAGCTGACATGGCTACAGCCTATAGCAAATATACCGAAAGGCGGAAGCGGGACGCATGGCCCCGCTTCGTTTTGGTCAAAGTCAGCAGGAAGCGATTTCTTCCTTGATGCGCAGCTTCTGTTTTTTGATCTGCTGCATCATCGCAATGTCGGGCGAAGGCCTGATCTGTTCTTCGTGCAGGCGAGCCTCGAGCCCGGCGTGCTTGGCTTTGAGCGCGTCGACATGGGATGATTGCATCGGGTTGTCTCCTTGACGTTTGTGCGACCCTAGGAACGACTCGTTTGCTTGTGCGGAACGAGCCGCCGGGAGAGCATGAAACCATAGGATTGCCAATTTACAAAGGGTCATCTTGCGGGCATGCGGCAAGGCGGTCGATTGGGGCGATTGTCCGGGAAGGTCGTGGTGAACGAACAGGAACTGCGCAAGAGGCTCGCATTGCTCCGTAGCGAGCATCGCGACCTCGACGTGGCAATAGCCGCACTGACCGAAGCCGGCGACCAGCGCGGCTTCGTGGACCAGTTGCAAATGGCGCGACTGAAGAAGCGCAAGCTGGTCCTGAAGGATCGCATCGCCGCGATCGAAGACGTTCTCCTGCCCGATATCATCGCGTAGACGGATCGGCGCACGCCGCCGGAGTGCGTCAGGCCGGGACAACAAAGATTAATCCGCTGGAGCCTTCGACTGGTTGGGTTTATCGGCCCCCACCATGTCGGCACGTAATATCAATCACGAAATCATCGAAGAACTGTATTCGGAAGCGCTGATCCTAGCGGACGACGCACGGGCAGCCTTCGACCTCCGCTTTCAGGACAATGCAGCCGACTGCAATGATCTGACGCGCGTTGCACTTTCAATCGAAGGTCTGCGCACCACCACGCGCCTGATGCATGTACTGGCGTGGCTTCTCAATCACCGCGCCTACATGGCCGGCGAATTGTCCGATACGCAGCTTGAGCATTGCGGCACCTTGCCGGAAGAACGACAGGCCGATGCCGACAATCTTGCCCGGCTGGAGCCGGAAACGCGCGCGTTGATCGAGGAGAGCGAACGGCTGCATGCCCGGGTCGCGCGACTCGATCGCGAAAGGCGCGCAGATATTGCCGTAAAGATGCCCGTGGCCTCCCTACAGGGCCGCATTGCCAAGGCGTTTGCCACAGGCTGATCAGGCCGCACTGAGCGCTTTCGAGTAGCGGGCAAGGCGCGACGTTCTCACATCGCCATCCATCTTCGGCGAAAATGTAGTCGTTTCACTGCGCATGGTGAGAGCTGCCGTTTCGAGGTCGGCGTGGAGACCGCATCCGACCGCGGCCAGAATGGCAGCCCCGAGAGCTGTGGTTTCGATAAAGTCCGGTCGTTCGACTTCTATTTCGAGAATATCTGCAAGGTCCTGCGCCATCCAGTCGTTGGCGCTCATCCCGCCATCGATTCTCAAATGCGTCCAGGGAGCACCATCGGCAGCGAAGGCCGATGCGAGATCGTGCGTCTGATGGGCCATTGCCTCCAGCGCGGCCCGGGCGATCTGCGCGCGTCCGCTGGCAAAACTGAGCCCGGAGATGACCCCCCGCGCATCGGGCAGCCAGTGCGGCGCACCGAGCCCCGCCAGAGCCGGAACAATAACCACCTCCCCGCTATCGGATATCGAGCGCGCGAGTTCTTCCGTTTCCGCTGCGCTGCCAATAAGGTTCAGTTGATCGCGCAGATACTGGATCAGGCTGCCCGCAACAAAACACGCCCCTTCGATCGCATAGGTCCTCTCACCATTTTCCTGATAGAGCACGGTGCCCAGCAGGCGGTTATCCGAATGCGGAATCTCCCGTCCCTTGTTGGTGAGAACGAAAGCACCGGTACCATATGTCGCCTTGGTTTCCCCGAAGGATAGACAACCCTGCCCGATTGTCGCCGACTGCTGATCGCCGGCGAGACCGCAAATGGGAACGGCGGCGCCCAGCCATTGCGGATCGCAATCGGCGAGCCTCCCATGCGTATCCACCACTTCGGGCAAGGCAGCAGGCGGGACCCCGAACAATTCGCATAGATCGCCATCGAACTGCGCCCCATCGAGCGAGAGCAGCAACGATCGACTGGCATTGCTGGCATCGCTGATATGTGCCCCGCCGGATAGCTTGTAGACCAGCCAGCTCTCTATCGTGCCGAAGGCGAGCGAACCATTTTGTGCGGCAGCCTGCACCGCAGCGTCGTGATCCAGCATCCATCGCATCTTGGTGCCGGAAAAGTACGGATCGAGTAACAGGCCGGTTCGCTTTTGGACCATCACTTCGTGGCCATCGGCTTTCATGGTAGCGCAGAAATCCGCCGTACGCCGGTCCTGCCATACAATCGCGCGAGCGAGCGGTTCGCCCGAATTGCGGTCCCAGGCCACAACTGTTTCGCGCTGATTGGTGATCCCGATGGCGGCGATCCGCGGAGCATCCTGGCCGATGACCTCTCGCGCGCATTTCAGGGTCTTGTCCCAGATTTCGCCTGCATCGTGCTCTACCCAGCCCGGCCGCGGGTAGTGCTGGGTCAATTCGGCCTGTGCGACTGCCTCCATCGTTCCATCGCCCGCGAAAACCATTGCACGGGTGGAAGTGGTCCCGGCGTCCAGGACGAGGATACAGTCGGCCATGCTCTCTCCCTTGCATCAGGCTGGACGTGACATGGCGCACCCCAGCCCCCATATGCAAGACCATGGCTGGACCTCCTCCCAAACCGTGGCCCACAGGCAAGGCAATGCAGCTCGAGCCGCTGGTGCGCCGCGTACTCGCGCCGAACCCGTCGCCCTATACCTATACCGGCACCCAGACCTACATTGTCGGCATGGGCGATGGATGCGCGGTTATCGATCCCGGACCGGATGAGGAAGCGCACCTCCTTGCACTGGAGGCGGCCATTGGCGATGAGCATGTCTGCGCGATCATGTGCACGCATACGCATCGCGATCATTCGCCCGCCGCCAGAACACTCGCAGCACGGACCGGTGCGCCCATCGTAGGTTGTGCCCCCCTGGTGCTGGACGATAGCGGCCCGCGTGCCGACGCCGCCTTCGACCGGACGTACGAACCCGATCGCGTGATGGAAGATGGCGAACAGATGACCGGCCCGGGCTGGACGCTTTCCGCCGTCGCAACGCCGGGGCATGTATCCAACCATTTGTGCTTTGCGCTGGAGGAGAGTGGCGCACTGTTTACGGGCGATCACGTCATGGGCTGGTCGACCAGCGTGGTCATTCCGCCGGATGGCGACATGAACGACTATATGAAGAGCCTTGAAAAGCTCTACGCCCGTAGCGACACGGTTTTCTATCCTGCCCATGGCGAAGCGGTCGAAAAGCCTCGTCAGCTGGTACGCGGCATGATCGGTCATCGTCGCCAGCGGGAGAATCAGATTGTTCGGCATCTTGCCGAAGGGCCACACCGGGCGGCCGATTTCATACCCAAGATGTACAAGGGTCTCGATCCCAAACTGTTCAAGGCAGCAGAGATGTCGGTGACGGCCCATCTCATCGATCTGGAACAGCGTGGCCTAGTCGCTCGTTCGGGCGATATATGGCAGACGATCTGAAGACCCGCAAAACCACCGTAGAGCCGCAAGTCAGGCGCGAACAGTCACTCGCTCGCACGCAGGCGGTGCCGTGGCTGATCGTCATCGTGCTGCTCGCAGCGGCAGCCTGGCTCGGCTGGCGTGCCTTTTTCTATCACGAGGAAGGCGATCCGGTGGGTAGCGCCATGCTGGCCTTCGAGAAGCAGAATTCGCTGACCGTCTTCTCCAGCCGCTTCGAAGTCGTGGCGGAAAGCGAGGATCGACGCGGCATCATGGGAGTGGATCTGCTGAAGAGCAGGCAAGCGGCCATCATACCCGCAACAGTCGAATATCGGCTCGATCTTTCGACCATGGACCGCGACAGGTTCGAATGGAATGACAGCAACGACACAATGACGGTGGTGTTGCCGCAGTTGCGCATTTCGCGCCCCAATCTCGACGAGGCCGAGCAGAAGACCTTCACCGAGGGCACCTATGTGAGCCGCGATGCCAGCGCCGATCTAGCACGGAACAATTCCCGTCAGGCCGAACGCAAGGCGGCGGAGTTTGCCAAGAATCCAGAGGTGCTCGCCCTGGCACGCCAGGCGGCCAAGGACGCGGTGCGCCAGAACCTCGCCATTCCACTCGAAGTGGCAGGGTATGGCAATGTCACCGTGAATGTGCGGTTCGATGGCGAGAAGCAGCCGGGCTGATCCATCCCGGATTGACGCACTGGCACCTCTGGGAGTAAATCTGCGCACACAGAACAAGGTCGCTCGGTTCATCGCCTGAGGATTTCGAGTATGGCCACTGCTGCAGCGCCGCAGGTTCTTGTCGATCGCGGCAATACGCGTTTTTTCACCACAATGGCTTTCGCAATGGCGGCGGTCATTGTTGCCGGTTTCTCGCTCAATCTGGCGATGGGCCGATCAACCTTCGCATCGCCTATCGTTTTTCATGTGCATGCCATGATCTTCATGGGTTGGGTCGGCCTGTATGTAGCCCAACACGTCACTGCCTCGCGTGGACAATGGGCCTTGCACAGATCGCTGGGCAAACTCTCCTATTTCTGGGTGCCTGCCATGGTGGCAGCGGGCTGTACGATCATGATATTCGTCGCTCGGCGTACCGGTGGGCCATTCTTCTTCAATGTCAGCGAATTTCTGATTGGCAATCTCGTTGGAGTGATGACCTTTGGCGGTCTGGCGTGGTGGGCGCTCAGAATCCAACGCTACACGGGATGGCACCGACGGCTGATGCTGGTCGCGATGAGCATTCTGACCGGCCCGGGTATCGGGCGGCTTTTGCCCATGCCCCTCCTGATACCCAATGCGTGGACAATTTCCTTTTGCGTGACGCTGACCTTTCCCGTGATCGGCATGGTGGCCGACAAGCGCAAGTTCGGGCGCGTCCATCCTGCCTATTGGTGGGGCATGGGGATTCTCGTCGGAAGTTTCGCCGCATCGATGGTTCTGGCTTTCTCTCCGGCCGGTTATGCCATCACCAATTGGGTGATTGCAGGCACGCCCGGAGCCGAACGCCCGATCGAGGCTTATCTTCCGCCTGGCTTTACCATGTGAAACCCGGAACGCCCTCGCCTTCCGGCCCGTTCGGTCTATAGAGGCCACAATTGGACCAACGGGACACGCAATGACCGCACAGACCGACCTGCCCACCGGACAGGATTTGCTTGCCGAGATCGACCGCCTCCGCAAGGAGAAGAACGCGATCATCCTCGCGCATTATTACCAGACCGCCGATATTCAGGATATTGCCGACTTCGTCGGCGACAGCCTCGAACTGTCGCGCAAGGCTGCCGATACCGATGCGGACGTGATCGTTTTTTGCGGCGTGAAGTTCATGGCCGATACGGCCAAAATCCTCAGCCCTGAAAAGATCGTGGTTCTGCCGGACATGGACGCCGGTTGCAGTCTTGAAGACAGCTGCCCGCCCGAAAAGTTCAAAGCCTTCCGCGAAGCGCATCCGGATCACATCGCGCTCACTTACATCAACTGTTCGACGGAAGTGAAAGCGCTGAGCGACGTTATCGTCACCAGTTCGAGCGCAGAAACGATTATCAGCCAGATACCTGAAGACCAGAAAATCATCTTCGGCCCCGATCGGCATCTGGGCGGCTATATGAGCCGCAAGTTCAACCGCGAAATGCTGTTGTGGCCGGGCGTGTGCATCGTGCACGAAGCCTTCAGCGAAACTGAACTGCTGAAGCTCAAGGCGCAGCATCCCGGCGCCCCGGTTGCCGCCCACCCCGAATGCCCGCCGACGATCGTCGATCATGCCGATTATGTCGGTTCGACCAGCGGCATCCTGCAGTTCGCGCAGACCTTCGAAGGCGATACGCTGATCGTCGCGACCGAACCGCACATCATCCATCAAATGGAAAAGGCGCTGCCTGAAAAGAATTTCATCGGCGCCCCCGGTGCGGACGGAAACTGCAGCTGCAACATCTGCCCCTATATGGCGCTGAACACGATGGAGAAGATGTACGCCTGCCTGCGGGATCTGGAACCGCGCATCGAGATCGAGGAAGGCCTGCGCCTGAAAGCCAAGCAGAGCCTCGACCGCATGCTGGAAATGGCCAGCGGAACGATCGGCAAAGGCGATCTGGGCAAAGTCTGAACTGAGTACGAGGGGAATTACATCATGGTCGCACGCTGGGCGCTGGCCGCCGCACTTGCATTCGCTCCCACGGCGATAGCCGCACAGGATACGGACGCAGACGATCCGTATATCTGGCTTGAGGAAATTCAGGGCGAACGGGCCCTGGCAAAGGTCGATCAGTGGAACGCCGATACCGAAGCCGTCCTGACGGATCAGCCGGAATATCCGCTTGCCAAGGCATGGGCGAAGCAGATCCTCGACGATACGCGCCAGATCGCCCTGCCCGATGCCATCCAGGGCGACATGGTGACCAACCTGTGGCGCGATGCGGATAACCCCCGCGGGCTGTGGCGGATCGCCAGCCTGGAAAGCTATATGACCGGGGCCCCCGAGTGGCGCGTTCTGATCGACGTCGATAAATTGGGCGAAGACGAAGGACAGAGCTGGGTCTGGCACGGAGCCAATTGCCTTGCCCCCGAATACGCCCGCTGCCTTATCGCGCTCAGCCCCGGTGGCACCGACGCTGATGTCGTCCGTGAATTCGATGTCACCACCGGCCGCTTTGTCGATGGCGGCTTCACCTTGCCGGAAGCGAAGTCGAACGTCGCGTGGTTCGATGAGGATACGCTGTTCGTCGGCACGGACGAAGGCGACGGATCGCTGACGGATTCGGGTTATCCGCGCCTGGTCAAACTTTGGGATCGTGGCACGGATTTCTCCGCTGCGCGCCAGATTGCGGAAGGCGAGCAGGCCGATATCAGCGCTTCGGGCTTTTCGGTGCTCGACGGGGATACACGCTGGCGCTTCGTCAATCGCAGCCCGAGCTTCTGGACCAACCAGATCTCCCTCGTAAAAGAGGATGGCAGCACGGTTCCCCTGCCCTTGCCCGAGGATGCCGAATTCGAGGCGGTGCTAAACGGCCTTGTCATTGCAAAGCTCAATTCCGCGCTCGAGACGACGGGCGGCACCGAGGAGCCGGGAGCCTTGGTTGCATGGTCGCTCCAAAGCGTTCTCGACGGCTCCGACCCTGCGCCGTTCGCCGTTTTCCGGCCGAGCGACACGCAGGCGATCGAAGAAGTGGCCGCTTCGGAAACAAAGCTGTGGGTCAAGGTTCTCGATGACGTTTCAGGAAAGCTGATCGAACTTTCGCCCGGCCAGTCTGGATGGACGGCGCGCGACATGGAACTGCCTGCGAACAGCACGGTCCAGATTGCCGAAACCAGCGGCACGGGCGATACCGCCTTCGTCAAGGTAGAGAGCATGCTCACGCCTCCCACGCTCTACGCCGTTCCCAGCGAAGGCGAAGCGGTCGCCATTGCCAGCGAGCCCGCCCAGTTCGACGCAAGTAAGTTCACGGTCGAACAGAAATTCGCCACTTCGAAGGATGGCACCAAGGTCCCCTATTACCTCGTTCGGCCGAAAGATGCGCAAGGACCGCTGCCCACGTTAATCCATGCCTATGGCGGCTTCCGCGCGGCGCAGACACCCAAGTACCTCACGGCGGAACCCTATCGAAGCGGGCCGCTGGGGCTGTTCTGGGTTGAAAGCGGCAATGCCTATGTGCTCGCCAATATCCGGGGCGGCGGCGAATACGGGCCACGCTGGCATGAAGACGCGCTGCGCGAAAAGCGGCAGAACAGTTTCGATGATTTCCATGCAGTGGCCGACGATCTCGTGGCGAGCCGTCTGACGACGCCGGGCCACATCGCTGCGAGCGGCCGGTCGAACGGCGGTGTGCTGGTGGGCGCCGTCGCCAACCAGCGGCCCGACCTTTACGGCGCCATCATCAGCGGAAGCCCGTTGATCGATATGCGCCGTTACAACAAGCTTCTCGCGGGTGCGTCCTGGATGGCGGAATACGGCAATCCCGATGTTCCCGAGGATTGGGCCTTCATGAAGGAATGGTCCCCCTACCAGAATATGTCGGACGGGCCCGACGTACCGGCCGCCTTTTACTATCTGTCCACATTGGATGACCGGGTGCATCCCGGCCATGCTCGCAAGGCTGCCGCCAAGCACGAAGCGTACGGGCAGACATTCTATTATCACGAATACCGCGAGGGTGGGCATTCGGTCGGTTCCGACCATGAAGAAGACGCAAAGCGCGCGGCGCTGCTGCTCTCCTATTTGAACCGGGAAATCGGCAAGGATGTGGATTAAGGCACGCAATTGCAGGTGAAGCGTTCATCCCCTGATCAACATTGCCAGGGGATGGCCGCTTGACCGCCGACATACGTTTTTTCTGGGCACGGCTTAACGCGAATTACTGGTTCTATCCGGCGTTGTTTTCCATCGTCGCGGGAGTGCTGGCTTTCGTTATGGTCGCCCTCGACCGCGCAGGCTTCGCGGAGTTTCTGAACGACATAAGCTGGATCGTCCCTGCGCGTCCCAAGGGCGCGTCCGACATGCTCACGGTCATGGCTGGCAGCATGATCGGCGTCGCTTCGACCGTATTTTCGATTACAATCGCTGCAGTGGCCTATGCCAGTGGCAATTACGGTCCGCGGCTGCTCACGAATTTCATGGAAGATCGTGGCAACCAACTGAGTCTGGCGACCTTCATCGGCAGTTTCGTTTATGCTCTCGTCGTTCTGCGCGCTGTTAGGACAGAAGACGAAACGCCGACGAATGCCCTCGATGCAGCAACCACGGCCCTTCCCGGTTTCGTACCGCAATTATCACTGCTCGTTGCATATGCCCTCATGGGCATGTGCGTGGCCGTCCTCGTTTATTTCCTCAATCACATCCCTTCCAGCATTCGCATCAACAAGGTTCTCGAGGGGATCGGAGAGAGATTACTCAAGGCAATTCGGGAAACATATCCTGTCGAGGAAGAGTTTCGCGACGCGGTTGAACAGAAAGGCGGCGAGCCGCTGAGAGCTTGGCATACTGGGTATGTGCAGCTGATCGATTTCGAAGATCTGGAAAAAATCGCCAAAGAATGCGGCTGTACCTTTTCGCTACGCATACGTACCGGCGATTTCGTCCATTGCGAGATGCCCTTCATCGATGTCGACGGATGCAACCCGGACGACGTCGAGGAGCGGGTTCGCAAATGCTTTACCCTGGGCCCATCACGCACTCCCGAGCAGGATCCGCAATTCCTGATCGACGAGCTGGTAGAGATCGGGCTGCGGGCCTTATCGCCGGGGATTAACGATCCCTTCACCGCCATAACAGCCCTGCATTGGCTGGGGGCAGCCACAGCAGAAATCGGGCGACGGGATCTCCGTAAGGACATCTGTGGTAAGGATGCGGACGCTTGCCCGGTCATCCCCCTGCCCGACGATTTCGCCCATTATGTTAGTCGCGGTTTCGGAGCGATCCGCAGCGCGGTTGCGGATTCCCCGATTGCAGCAGAAGTGATGCTCGATACGCTCGCCAACGCAGCCATCCCGGTTCAGGATGAGCGCCGTCGCGCCCTTCTGAAAGACCAGGCGGAAAAGCTTGCAGGTCAGGCTCGCCTATCTTTGGTCGGGCCCGACCTCGACCGTTTCGAACGCCACGTAAGCACTTTCAACAAGGCCTTCTGGTAATCCTATCGAACGCGCCCAGCCTTGCCCGGGGCTCGTGCCAAGACAAGTGCTGCGCCGACCAGCACCATACCAAAAATATCGAGCGGTTCGAGCAATTCGCCGAATGCCAGCCATCCCACGGTGGCCGCGATCGCAGGCTGGGTCAGCAGCGCCATGCCGATGACCAGCGGTGAGAAATTTCGAAGAGAGAATACCAGCAACCCCTGGCCAATGACCTGGCTGCTCAGGGCGAGCACCAGAATGGGTGTCCATCCAGCGGCACCGGGCCAAACTGGTTCGCCTGTCGCGACGGCCATGCCCAGCAATATCGGCGCTGCAGTCAGGCTGACCAGCAACAGGACAAACCAGGATCCGAGGACCGCTCGCGCCCGTTGGGCAGGCAACAGATAGAACGCATAGAATATGCCGGCCGCTAGACAGAACAGGTCGCCGATAAAGGTCGTTGCCGATATCTCCATGCTACGGCCCAGCAGGATCCCTGCTCCTGTAATGGCAGCAATCACTCCCACTCCCTCCCCTCCCGAAGGAGCGCGACGGGCGGCGATCAGACCCCAGATCATCAATATGATGCTGCCCGCATTTCCGAACAATGTGGCATTTGCCAAGCGGGTTCGCTCGATCCCGATGTGCCAGCTTGCCAGATCGACCGCGAAGAAACCTCCGGCGATCAGGCAAAGCACTGTCAGCTTCTTGTCCAAGGGCCCAGGCGAACGAGACCTCCAGGCCAAAAAAGCCAGTATCGGGACCGGCAGGATGAGACGCCAGAACCCTGCCGATACCGGTCCGGTATCGGACAGACGAACCAGCCATGGGCCGAGCGCCAATGCCGCATTTCCCGCCAGCAACGCTGCAAAGTGCCATGCACTTGCCTGAAAGCCATTCTTGTCCGGCCGGCTGCTTGTCTCGTCCATGACGCGCCCCTAGCTCAAAGGCCAAGTCGCGCCAGCAAAAAGGATTTGCCCCGCATGCACGAAAGTCTGTTTCAACCACTCACCATGGGCTCGCTCGAGGCCGCTAATCGCATATTCATGGCCCCGCTGACCCGCGGTCGATCGACCCAGCCCGGATCCATCCCCAACGACATGATGACAACGTATTACCGTCAACGTGCCGGCGCAGGGCTCATCATCACCGAGGCTACTGGTATCAGCGTCGAAGGCCTTGGCTGGCCCGCTGCGCCTGGTATCTGGAGCGATGAGCAGGTTGAAGGCTGGAAGCAGGTCACCAGTGCCGTTCATGAAGAAGGCGGTCTGATCGTCCTGCAAATGTGGCACATGGGCCGACTGGTGCACCCCCTGTTCCTCGGCGGGAATCCGCCAGTTTCCGCCAGCGCAACCAAAGCGCCCGGCCACGCGCATACTTTCGAAGGACGTAAGGATTACGAACAGGCGCGCGAAGCCACGAAGGAAGACATCGCGCGTATCGTGGAAGATTATCGCCACGCCGCAGAAAACGCCAAAAAGGCCGGGTTCGATGGAGTGCAACTGCACGGAGCGAATGGCTATCTCGTCGACCAGTTCCTGCGGGACAGCACCAATCTGCGGACCGATGAATACGGCGGCAGTGCCGAAAACCGCACTCGATTCCTGCGCGAAGTGCTGACCGCCCTTGTCGATGTGTGGGGTGCCGATCGCGTCGGCGTCCGTCTGTCGCCCAATGGCGAAACGCAAGGCTGCGACGACAGCGATCCCGCGACGACTTTCGGTGCGGCTGCCAAGGTCGTAGAAGAGCTCGGTCTCGCGTTCCTGGAACTTCGCGAGCCGGGTCCAGACGGCACCTTTGGTAGCACCGACGTGCCAAAGCAGAGCCCGCTCATTCGCAAAATCTATTCCGGCGCGCTTATCCTCAACAGCGACTATTCGCCCGAGGAAGCGACTGCCGATATCGATGCCGGACGTGCCGATGCGGTAAGCTGGGGCCGGGACTTCATTTCGAACCCCGACTTACCGACACGCTTCCGGATCGGCGCGGAAATCAGCCCCAATGTGAACGTACCGCATAGCTGGTATGGTCGCGGGCCTGAAGGATATGTCGATTATCCGGCGTTGAGCGAAGCGGAGCAGACCGCCGCAGAATGATCTCCGTTGCCGGTCGGGGATCTCAATCCTCGGCCGGCTCGGCAGCCTCATCCGGTTCGATCGACGCCGATGCGGCATCCGTTTCCGGATCGACACCCGGTTCTGTAGACTCGCTCGCTTCAGCCGCTGTCTCTCCACTTGAGCGTGACGGAGTTTCCGGCATGGGCGGCGATTGAGAACGCAGTTGATCGAGCGGGATCATAGCGTCGCTGATCGTTCCGCCGAGTACTTCCCCTTTCGCACCTCGTCCGGCTTCCGCCTCGGTTTCCTCAGGTGGCGCATCGTCGCCGCAGGCGGACAGCAAGATCGCACCTGCGACGAGACAAAGTGTCGAACGATAATTCATGGCTGCGCACAGGCCTTTCCATCGAGCGCTCCGAGAAAATCCGCGAAGCGCGCCCGCAATGCCTCATCGAAGGCTGCGGGTGCAAGATCGATTCCAAGCCGCTGCAGACTGGTCACACCAAACTCCTCAATGCCGCACGGGACGATCCCCGTGAAATGCGACAGGTCCGGGGCGAGATTGACGGAAAAGCCGTGCATGGTGACCCATCGGCGGACACGCACGCCGATGGCACCGATCTTGGCCTCGCGCCCATCAATGTCACGCGTCCAGATGCCGATCCGCCCTTCACTGCGCCAGCTTTCGACACCGATGTCGGCGAGCGTGTCGATCACCCATCCTTCAACCGCATGAACGAAGCGGCGCACGTCACGCCCGCGCTCCTTCAGGTCAAGCATGACATACCCAACCCGCTGACCGGGCCCGTGATAGGTGTAGCGCCCCCCGCGGCCCGCTTCGACAACTTCAAATCTGGGATCGAGCAGTTCGGAACCGGTCGCGCTTGTTCCTGCCGTATAAACGGGCGGATGCTCTAACAGCCACACCATTTCCCGCGCCTCCCCTTCGGCAATGGCGCGGTTGCGTACAGTCATTTGGTTTAGCGCTTCACGATAGCCTACAGGCGCTATCTCGCTCCGCCATTCGACGTTTTCGGGGGCTATGGTCGACATGTGCGATTGCGTGGCGACTGACGAAGCGCTTATCAAGGGGCAAACAGAGGGAAGCTGCATGAAATTCGATCTCGACACCGCTTGGAAAGACACCACCAGCCTGTTGACCCGGAACCTCGGGCTTCTGGCAGTCATAGCCGGGGTCTTCTTCTTCATTCCCTATGCTGGGATCGCCATCGCGCTACCCGGGATGGGCGAACTCGAAACGGCACAGGCGAGCGGAAATGTCGATGCCATGATGGCTGCTGTCACCGACCTCTATAAAACCTACTGGTGGGCATTCCTGATCATCGCGATTCTTCAGGGGATCGGACTTCTTTCAATGCTCGCGCTGGTGCGACGCCGCGCCAATCCGACCGTGGGAGAGGCACTCTCCACCGGTTTGCGATCGGTGCCGAGTTATATCGCTGCGCAGCTTCTGCAGACGGCCCTGATCGCCATCATAGCCGCATTGCTCGTTGGTATCGGGGCGGTGACGGGCGTCTCTGCGCTCGCGGCGCTGGGCGGCATAATCGCCTTTGTCGTGATCTGTTACGTCGTGGTCAAACTGTCGCTAGCGGCACCGATCATTGCAATCGAAGGGGAATTGAACCCGGTCAAGGTGCTGAAGCGATCCTGGGTGCTGACACGCGGCAACAGCGTTCGCCTGTTTTTCTTCTATCTGCTGCTTCTGGTCGCGTTCATCGTTCTCTCGGCGGTCATTTCGCTCGTACTGGGGCTGGCCTTCGCATTTGCGGGCGAGCAGGCGGCCCTGTTCGGCGACGCCGTAGTTTCGGGCATTGTAAACGCGGCGATGATCATCGCCATGGTTTGCGTCATGGCGGCGGTGCACACCCAGCTGTCGAGATTTGCCAGCCATGGTCCGGCAGGCGCGGAGGACTAGTCCTTAGCGTCTTTCCAGCCCCAGAAGAGCTGGCAGGGGAGCACGTTCCAAAGCTCGAAACCGCGGTCGATCCTGCGAAAGTGTTTCGCCATGAAATCGCGCGCCTTGGCCGAGAACTGGTAAACCAGGAATGCGCCGCCCGGACGCAGGACTTCGTGTGTCGCTTCGGCGATGGCGGGGCCTACGCCATCGGGGAGCGTCGAAAAAGGTAGGCCGGACAGGACGTAATCCGCGCCGTCATGACCATGCGCCTTCACGATGTCGATTACATCGGCAGCAGAGCCATGTACGGCATGAAACCGGCTGTCGCGGAAATGCTTCTTCAGATAGTCGATATAGAGCGGGTTTGTGTCGATGACGATCAGCGACCCATCCCGCCGAAGCCGGTCGAGCACAGGTTGGCAGAACGTTCCGACACCAGGGCCGTATTCGACGAACACCTCGCAGCGTTGCCAATCCACCGGCGCCAGCATCTTGTTGATCGTAAAGCGCGAGGATGGGATAATTGAACCCACCATCCGCGGTTCTTCGACGAACCCGCGAAAAAATACGCCCCACTGCCCGAAAAGCCGCGAAGCCCGCTTGCGCAAACTCGGCCGTGCGATGGCACCAGCACCGTGATGTCCGGTCAAAATTGCGTACCCTGTGACTGTTTCATCGAACCCCGCCTGTGCCAGCCTGTCCAACCCATTGCAAGGTCGCTGACGGCGGCGTACCGCCGGTACCATGGCCGACTTCGACCCCGTGAAAACCAGGACCGCGCCTCCAGCGTCGCGTTCGCACGCTATCCCGCGTTCGCGCATGGCGCTGCTATTCATGGTCATGCTGACGACGGCAGCGGGTAATACCGCCATGCAATCCGTCATGCCTTCGATCGGCACCTCGCTCGGCGTGGACGATGTGTGGATCAGTCTGGCTTACAGCTGGTCGGCGCTGCTTTGGGTGGTCTGCGCTCCGATCTGGGCGGAACGTTCGGACAGAAGGGGACGCAAGGCGATGATGGCGCTCGGCATATCGGGCTTCATTGCCAGTTTCCTGCTGTGCGGGCTGATGCTGTGGCTGGGTCTTGCCGGCATTCTCCCCGCGTTCTGGGCGCTGCTGCTGTTTGCCGCAGCGCGCAGTTTGTACGGCGGTTTCGGCAGTGCTGCGCCGCCTGCGGTCCAGGCCTATGTGGCTAGCCGTACGCCGAGGTCGGAACGCACGCAGGCGCTTTCCCTTATCGCCTCCAGCTTCGGCCTTGGAACGGTGATCGGGCCCGCGCTCGCGCCCCTGATGGTCATGCCGGTGCTTGGCCTTGCCGGGCCGTTTCTCGTTTTTGCCCTGATCGGGGCAATCACCCTGATCGCACTGAGGCTGCGCCTTCCGAACGACGAACCCCAGTTCGCCGCTCGCGGCAGCGCGTATGAATCGCCCTATTCCGGCAGCCCTACATCCGAAGTTACGGAGGAAACCCGCGATGAAGACGAGGATGAGGATTACGGGCCTGAACCAGGCAAATTACGCTGGTTCGAGCCGCGGCTGCGCCCTTGGGTCATCTGCGGTCTTCTTGGCGGACATGCCCAGGCAATGGTTTTGGGCATTGCAGGGTTTCTGGTTCTCGACAGGTTGGGCCTCCGCAGCGATCCCATGGCGGGCGCGGGTCCGGTAGGTCTGGTCCTCATGGCCGGCGCGATCGCCACGCTTCTTGCCCAATGGGGTCTGATACCGCGCCTCAATCTCGGCCCCCGGGCAGCTTCGCTTTCGGGCATCGCCATTGCCGCGGTCGGCACGATCGTTCTCGCCCTGGGACAGAACCTGCACACGATCGCGCTCGGCTATTCCATCGCTTCCTTGGGCTTCGGACTTTTTCGCCCAGGTACCACATCCGGAACATCCTTGGCCCTGACCCGTGCGGAGCAGGGTCGAGCGGGCGGCATTACGGCGTCGGTCGCCGGTGCGAGCTTCATCTACGCGCCGGCTCTAGGGGTCTGGCTCTACAACCATTCCGACTGGCTCGGCTTTGGCTTGATCGTAGCGCTCTGTAGCATCGTACTGGTTTACGGCTGGACCGCTCTGCAGGCCGACAGCACGCTGACACAGGATCGCCGCTAGAGGATTTCGAGCACCAGATCCTGCGGACGGCACAGACGCGCACCCTTTTCCGTTTCCACCAGTGGCCTTTCGATCAGGATCGGATCGCTCGCCATTGCCGCCAGGATTTCCTCGTCCGAAGCATCGGGAAGTCCGCGTTCTTCGGCATCGGTCCCGCGCATTCGCAAACCGTCTCTCGGTGCGATCCCTGCATCCCGGTACAGCTGTGCTAGCTTTTCCGCGCTGGGCGGGTCTTTCAGATACTCCACCACTTCGACATCGATTGAAGACAGGTTTTCAAGAATGGCCAGCGTCTTCCGCGATGTGCCACACTTCGGATTATGCCAGATGGTCGCTTTCACGCGTTGATCTCCATGGTTCTGTTCAGTTCTCGCTTGGGTCCGACAATGCCGGAATCTCGCGTGCCGCGTCGCTCGCGCTTATTCCAGGCGCCGGTGCCGCGCTGATGATCTCCTGCCTCCGGGCGACCCGTCCCGCGCGCTGGATGGACCGGACTAACCGCGGATAGACTCCGCAACGGCATAGGTTGGGGATTGCAGCCTTTATCTCTGCCTCCGACGGAGAACCGTTCTTCGCCAGCAGAGCGCTGGCCGCCATGACTATCCCCGGCGTGCAATATCCGCATTGGATCGCCTGCTCTGCCACCATAGCCTGCTGGACAGGGTGCGATCGGTCGCGGCTGAGTCCTTCGATCGTCGTGATGAAGCGACCTTCGGCTTCGGCGATGGTGATCAGGCAGGAACGCAGCGCTTCGCCATCGACGTGTACCATGCAGGCACCGCAATCACCCTCTCCGCATCCATATTTGGTGCCGGTCAGGTTTGCCGCATCACGCAGCGCCCATAGGAGCGGGGTATCCGGTTCCAGTAGGAAACGCACCGGTTTCCCATTGACAGTCATGCTGGTCATGAAACCGGCTTAGCTCAGCAAATCAATATTTCCAGCTATCGTCGATCTTCGACACGCGGCGTTTCCACGCTTCGAAATCGAACACGCCAGCTCCGCCCTGCGATGCCATGACCGAAAGGTCGCGTTGATGAACATCGACAACGTCCTGCGAGATGATGTTCGCCTCGCCCTGGCTGAGCGTAGCCACCTGGATTTCGCAGGCCCGCTGCAATGCCCACATTTTCACGAACATACCTGGAATGGTCTTGTCCATGACTACCGGGCCATGATTGCGCAGCATCAAGATCGAATGATCGCCGAGGTTTTCGACAAGTCGCTCGCCTTCCTCTGCGCGCACCGTGACACCTTCGAAATCGTGATAACCGATCTGGTTCTGAAAGTTGCAGGCATAGAAATTCGTCGGAACCAGTCCGTCTTTATGGCTGCAGACCGCCATGGTCGCTGTAGTGTGCACGTGGCAGATCGCGTCTGCGCGGCGGCCCAGATGTTTATGGAAATAGGCGTGCTGCGTGAAGCCGGCCTTGTTGACCATATATTGCGACTGGCCGACGTTGTTTCCTTCCACGTCGATCTTGACGAGGTTCGAAGCCGTCACTTCGTCATACAGCAGGCCGAACGGGTTGATCAGAAACACGTCTTCTTCGCCAGGCACGGCAACCGAAATGTGATTGTAGATGCTCTCGCCCCAGCCGAGATGGTCGAAGATGCGATAGCAGGCCGCAAGGTCCTGACGCGCCTGCCATTCCGCATCGCTGCATTCGAAATCGCGTGTCTTCATCTGGGTTGCCATGGCGCTCTCTCCATAAGAGGTTTTGTTTCGGGACCTGTATCGCATGGCGCCGCACCTTTGCGCAAGCGAGCCGACTTCGCGCTAGGCAAGCCTGGCGCACCCCGCTAACGCCCCGACCGATGAGCGAGACGGCCAAACTCACCCGCGGGAGTATTCGCGGCCATCTCGTGGGACAGACCTTGCCGATGATATTCGGCGTTGCCGCCATCATGTCGGTCGGGCTCATCGACGCGTATTTCATCGGCAAGCTGGGCGCGCGCGAACTTGCAGCCGTCAGCTTTATCTTTCCTATAACCATTGCGCTCTCCAGTCTTGGCGTCGGCGTAATGGTCGGAATCAACTCGGTCATTGCCCGGGCGCTCGGCGAAGGCGATGTCGCGCGCGCGGAGCGACGGGCGAACTTCGGAGCAATCTTTTCACTCGCTACCGGCGTCGTCCTGGGGCTGGTTCTGTATGTATTGCTCGATCCGCTATTCCGATTGATGCAAGCATCCGACGCGCTGTTGCCACTGATCGGGGACTATATGCGCCCCTATGCCCTTGGCCTCCCTGTCCTTCTTCTCCAGATGGGCCTCAACGGTGTCCTTCGCGGACAGGGTGAAGCAAGGAAAACGAGTTACGTTTCGCTGACCTACTCGGTCGCCAACTGGATACTGGACCCGATCCTGATTACTGGTGCATTCGGTTTCGAAGGCTTCGGCGTGGCTGGCGCAGCCTATGCCACGATTATCGGCTTCTTCATCGCCATCCTAGTGGCTCTGTGGTTGATCAAGGGCGCTCAGCTTCAGATCCATCCAGGCACGATCCGCGAATGTGATATGCGCGCTTCGAGCAAGGCGATCTTGGCAGTCGCGGGCCCCGCCGCCTTCTCCAACGCCATCAACCCGGTCGGCCTGTCCGTACTCACCGCCCTGCTTGCAAGTCAGGGAGAAGCCGCAGTTGCGGGGTTTGGCGCTGCCGGTCGTCTGCAAAGCTTCGCTGTCGTGCCGCTACTGGCGCTCTCTGGCTCGATTGGCGCAATCGTTGGGCAGAACTGGGGCGCGAACCGACCGGACCGCGCGCGAAGAGCCATGTGGTGGGCGGGCCTGTTTTGCGTCGTATACGGGCTGGCAACGGCCATCGTTCTGTTTCTAACCGGTAATTGGTTCGCCGATTTCTTTACCGACAATCCAGCCGTCATTAAGGAATTCGATCGCTATCTCGTAATCTCGGTTTGGGGCTATGCTGGCTTCGGCTTGCTCATAGTAGCCAACGGTGCACTAAATGCAGTCGACAAGGCAGGTTTCGCCCTCGCGCAGAGCGCGGCACGCGTCTTTCTCGTAATGCTGCCCTTCGGCTGGCTGTTGAGAGCGAGCTATGGTTCCGACGCGATCTATGCCGCCGAACTGATCGCCAATCTCGCAGGCGGCGCACTGGCCGCCTTCATCGTTTGGCGCATTCTTCGCGCCGGACCCGAAAAGGTCGGGCAGCGCCAAACCAAACGTTAACCATCGTCGTCCATAGCTTCTCCCGATCGTACGAGGGGCGTTACATGATGGATGACCTGCTGGCGGATTTCGTAGCAGAAACCCGCGAGATGCTGGAAGCGAGCGGCGGCGAGATCGTCGCATGGGAAGCCGATCCCACGGATCGGACGCGGCTCGATACAATTTTTCGTTTCGTTCACACCGTGAAGGGCAATTGCGGCTTCTTCGATTTTCCTCGTCTGGAGAGGCTCAGCCACGCTGCCGAGGATGCTTTGGCCGAATGTCGCGCCGAGCGCCGCGAACCGGACAGCACGCTCGTTTCGGCAGTCCTCGCCATCATCGATCGCATCAGCGAGATGACCGATGCGATCGGGGCCGGCGAAGAGTTTCCCGAAGGCGGCGACGATGCGCTGATCAACGCACTGCAGCCTAGGGAAACCATCGACATCGTAGGTGATCTTGCCTCAGCAAAAACGGATCACCTGACCGCCGAGATCAGCGACGATCCATCCACGCCCAAGACTGCGCGCACATCCGTTCAGCGTTCCATACGCCTTTCGACCGAATTGCTCGACGAGGTGATGAAGGGCGTTTCCGACATGGTCCTAGCAAGAAACGACCTCGCCCGCCGGTTGCGCGAAGCGGGCGAACAGCCTGGCATCGATGGACCGTTCGATCGCCTCAGCGCCATCCTGGCCGATGTTCGAGCATCGATCACTCGCATGCGCATGCAGCGACTGGAGCATCTGTTCACCACCTTCCCGCGACTGGTGCGGGATTTGTCGACCGAACTCGGCAAGCAAGTCATGGTGGATTTCGAAGGTGGCGAGGTCGAACTCGACCGCGAGATGGTGGAAATGGTGCGCGATCCATTGACGCACATTATCCGCAACGCAATCGATCACGGACTGGAAGGTCCGGGCGAACGCCTGAAAACCGGCAAGCGGGAAATCGGTCTGTTGAAATTTGCCGCGCGCCAGGCAGGTAATCAGATAACGATCGTCATCACCGATGACGGTCGCGGTATCGATACAGACCGCCTTGCGGCCAAGGCCGTCGCGGCAGGAATCTACACCCAGTCCGAAGTCGACGAAATGTCCGAGCGCCGTCGACATTATCTGATCTTCGAACCGGGCCTCTCCACAGCCGAACAGGTCAGTTCCGTGTCGGGCCGCGGCGTGGGCATGGATGTCGTACGAGCGAATATCGAGCGCGTCGGCGGCTCGATCGCCGTGTCGAGCAAGCCGGACGAAGGGACGAGCTTCTTTTTGAGGCTGCCCCTCACCCTCAGCATTATTGCCGCCCTGACCGTCGCCAGTGGCGGTCAGCGCTATGCCATCCCACGCAGTTACATTGAGGAAATCGTCTTTGGATCGAGCGACCACGTCGATTTTGCCGATGCAGGAGACCGTCGTCTGGTGACCTTCCGCGGCAAACGCGTGCCGTGTCTGTCGCTTGGCCATATTCTTGGCACCGCAGCGAACGATGAGGTCGATTGGAAGAACACCACACTCGTCCTCATTCGGCTTGCCACCGATGATGTCTTCGCCCTCGCCGTCGACAGGGTTTACGATCACGAAGACGTAGTGGTTAAGCCCATCGCACCGGCCATCATGGAAACCGGTCTCTACGCCGGCACGACCCTGCTAGACGATGGACGGCCGATGATGCTTCTCGACCTGCCGAATATCGCCCAGACGCATCGCCTTGTGAACGAGATGCGAAGCACGGCGCGAGTGGCCGAGCAGGATCAGGTCGAGCAGCGCAAGACGCTCCCGGTCATGCTCTTCCTTGGCCTTGACGGACGGCGGCGCGCCGTTCGCCTGGAACTTGTGCGGCGAATAGACACTGTCTCGCGAGATGCTCTCGATATCGAAGGCGCACGTGCACAGGCCGTCATCGACGGCTCGATCTTTACGCTGGTCGGGCATGAATTTGGCGCGTTACCAGAGGAAAAATGCCGTTTGCTGCGCCTGTCGGACGCTGAATGCGAAATCGCCTATATCGTGCGCGAAGTGCTGGACGCAGCGAACATTAATGGCGAGATCGTTCCCTCGAACGACGAGCCGCTGATCGAAGGAACGACCCTTATCGATAACGGGCTGGTTCCCGTGATCGATGGGCACGCCCTTTTTTCCGTTCATCGGCCCACCGACTGTGTTTGCCAGCCGCTGTCATGCCGACTTCCGACCGACAGCGAATGGGTACGCACCATTCTTGAACCCCTGGTCGAAGCAGCCGGATACCGCATCTCGACCGACGAGAGCGAGGAAACGGACGTGGCGATCCGTCTGGCGGAGAACACTGCAGAAGTGTTCGGACCGGCACGCCGCGTGATCCATTTGCGACCAGAGCCCGAGGTTGGCGAAAATGACCTCGGCAGCATCTATCGCTATGATCGCGATGCTCTGCTGGCCGCGCTTAAACAAGCTCGCACGGGGACCAGAGCATGAGCGAACTTTTGTTGATGTGCATCATCGGCGGGCATCGCGCAGCGATCCCTGCCATCCGCGTGCAATCCGTCATCGAAATCGAAGAGATCACTCCGATCCCCGGCGTGCCGTCGTTTATTCTCGGGCTTACGGCCCTGCGCAGCCAGGCTCTGACTGTGATCGACTGCTCGGCAGCGCTCGGATTCGAAAGCTGCGGCGATATCACCGAAAGGCGCGCCGCAGTCGTCGATGTCGAAGGGCATCTTTATGCGCTGCTGGTGGACGAGGCCTATGATGTCGGCGAAGCGCGCAGCGAACCAGTCAATGTTCCTGGCGGCTTCGGCCCGGGCTGGCAGGCCGCAGCACGCGGCATGGTCGAAACCGATGGAGGCCCGGCCGTGCTTATCGATGTGGAAGTGCTCGTGAAGGGGCGCGTCGCACAGGCAGCTTAAGCGAATAGTTACCTCCCGAAAGTACGAATCGCGTGAAAGCACCAGAGGTCATTTGAAATGAAAACCTGCCTTATCGTCGATGACTCGCGCGTAATCCGCAAGGTATCGAGACACATTCTCGAAACGCTTGGGTTCCAGGTCGAGGAAGCGGAGAACGGACAGGAAGGGCTCGATCGCTGCACCGAAGCGATGCCCGATGTGGTTCTGCTGGACTGGAACATGCCGGTCATGACAGGCATCGAGTTCATCACGCAGCTGCGTGTGCGCGAAGGCGGCGACAAGCCCAAGGTGGTTTTCTGCACTACCGAGAACGACGTCGCTCATATTCGGGAAGCCATCAGTGCCGGCGCCGACGAATATGTCATGAAGCCGTTTGATCATGAGACTCTGCAGATCAAGCTTCAGCTTGTCGGCATGGCCTGAGGTAGCGTGACATGGGCGTGCTTCTCCACTCCGATCACGTAATGGCGGATCCATCTTCCCGGCCTGGCGCCGACCCGGTGCGGGTCATGATCGTCGACGATTCGCTGACTGTGCGCACCGTATTTTCTCGCATGATTAAGCTGGCAGACGATATGATTGTCGTCGGGACCGCCAGCACTGCGGAAAGCGGCATTGCAGAGCTGGCCGCAACCAGCCCGCACGTCATGCTCCTCGATCTCGAAATGCCGGGCATGGGCGGTATCGAGGCACTCCCCAAGATCATGGAAGCGGCACCCGATACCAAGGTGCTCGTAATATCGTCGCTCACTGCTGATGGAGCCGAAGCGACCATAAAGGCGCTTTCGCTTGGCGCAGCCGACACGATGCTCAAGCCGCGCCCCGGCGGCTTCGACGATGATTACAAGGCGAGCCTGCTTGGCAAGATACGCGCGCTGAAAGGGATCAGGCCAGCAGAGGCAGCTACGGCTGCACGCAAGCCTCTCTCCACTCGCGCAACCAAATCGCCCCAGGTCGTCGCCATAGGCGCGTCGACCGGCGGCATTCATGCCCTGAACCTGTTCCTGCGCAACGTGCCGAAGAATTTCGATCTCCCGATCCTGATCACTCAGCATCTTCCTTCGAGTTTTATTCCGGTCTTCGCCAAGCAGATGGAGATGGCCGCAGGTCGAGAAGCGATCCTGACCGACGAGGGCGTCGAACTACTGCGCGGCAAGATTTATATCGCTCCGGGCCACGGCCATATGGTCGTACGCAAATCCGCCGGGCGACACGTACTCGGGCTCGCCTATCACCCCGTCAAAAGCGGCTGCATGCCCTCGGTCGATCCCATGTTCGAAACCATTGCCGAATCGTTCGATGGCAAAGTCGCCGGGGTGCTTCTTTCGGGAATGGGCCGCGATGGATCAGATGGCGCCCAGTCGATCGTAAACGCAGGCGGCTCGATGTATGCCCAGGATGCGGAAACCTGCGCTGTCTGGGGAATGCCGCGAGCGGTAACGGAGCTGGGACTTGCGACGGCCGTCTTGCCGCCTGCGGAACTGGCCGATGCGCTCGTGGACAACGCAGGAGCCGGAGCGTGGAAATAAATGATGCTTCGCACCGCATCATCGGCGAACTTCTTACCCAGCGCACCGGTCAGCAACTGACGGAAGGCCGTCGCTGGCGCGTGTCGAGCGCCTTGTCCGGCCTCTTCCGCGAACTGGGTATCGAGAATGTGGACCAGCTCGCC
Source organism: Qipengyuania pacifica (assembly GCF_019711555.1). NCBI lineage: Bacteria > Pseudomonadati > Pseudomonadota > Alphaproteobacteria > Sphingomonadales > Erythrobacteraceae > Qipengyuania > Qipengyuania pacifica. The sequence continues at coordinate 797,587 of NZ_JAIGNQ010000002.1, forward strand.
TGCATGCTCGAACGACCTGGCGAACAGCGTCTGGCGACGAAGGTCGTCGAATCGCTTTTGAATAACGAGACCTATTTTTTCCGCGATCAGGCCTATTTCTCGCAGCTTTCCAATCATGTCCTGCCTGATCTGGCGCGTAGCCGGGCCGAGTCGAAGCGACTATCGATTTGGTCTGCCGGTTGCTCGACCGGGCAGGAGGCGCTCAGCCTCGCGATGATATTTGCCGAACAGTCGCCCCGTTGGAAAAACTGGACGATAGAAATCCTTGGTACCGACGTTTCGGGGAAGGCCGTCGAGACTGCTCGCAGCGGCCTTTACACCCAATTCGAAATTCAACGCGGCATCAGCGTGGCGCAGATGCTGAACTTCTTCGCGGATTGCGGAGGCCAATGGCAGGCGTCCGACAAGATCCGTTCGATGACGCGTTTCCAGCAGCACAATATCCTCGACTATCCGCCATCGCCTGGCCGGTTCGATCTGGTCATGTGCCGCAACGTATTGCTGTACTTCGATCCTGCGACACGGTCCGCTGCGTTTGACCGCGTGGCCACTGGTATCGCAAGCGATGGCTGGCTGATGCTTGGGGCCGGCGAAACGGTTGTCGGCCAGACCGAACGCTTCAGGCCGGCCAATTGTGGTTCGTCCCTATACCGGCCCGTTCACGTCGATCTGTCGATGGCGCAGCCAAGTCTGCGGGCAGCCGTGCGATGAGGGACCGGCGGAACAACGGTTAGCCTTAAGTCTTGTTTTACCGTTCCTTAGCGAATGCACTCTAGCCCCTTCGAAAAGGTCGCAAATGTGGGGCGCATAGCGGAAAATGACTGCGGGTTCGCAAACTTCTGTCCATAGAGCAGGCTTGCGGACCGTCATCTTCGGTCCGATCGCAGCGCTAGCCAGCATATTCGTCCTGACTTGGGCGGTTGCTGTTGCCAACTGGCTTTACGGCTTCACTTCGCCCTATGCCGTACTTGGGGTCGGTACCGTTCTGTTTGCTGCAACGACAGCGCTCAGCACCTGTTTCGGTCTTCGCCAGTTGCGCGCTATCGACCAACTTGCGCGAAGTGACAGCCTCACCCAGCTGCCCAACAGGCGGGCGCTGCATAGCGATATTCAGGATGAAATCCGCCAGGGGCACGAAGTCGCGCTCGCGATGATCGACCTCGACGGCTTCAAGCTGACCAACGATCATTACGGGCATTTCGTCGGCGATGCCGCCCTCCGGCAATGCGCGGAAATCTTCAAGCAAATCAGCGATGGCGAAGCTCGCGTCTACCGCTTGGGCGGTGACGAATACGCCATGATGATCGGGGGGGCAGTCGCCGGCACCTTGCTGGAAGGCTTGAGCCGCCGGATCATCGAACGGCTGGCCAAGCCGATCCACGTCGAAGACAGGCGTCTGACGATCGGCGCCAGTATCGGGCTGGCCCGCCGCGCTCCGCAGGATGATGCCACGTCGTCGGAACTGCTACGCCGCGCGGATATCGCAATGTATGCCTCCAAACGTGGCGGCAAGATGCGTTGTACGTGGTTCAACCCGGCGTTCGACCAGAGCCGTGAACAGCTCAAGGAAATGGACGACGAGTTACGTAGCGCGCTCGTCAACAAGGAATTCCGGCTTCACTATCAACCGCTGGTGGATAGCACGACGCGCATGATCGTGTCCGCCGAATGCCTGATGCGCTGGGACAGGCCGGACGGCAAACGCATCGGGCCGAATGTCTTCATTCCCGTTGCGGAAGAAAGCGGTCTGATCAATTCGATCGGCCTTTGGGTGCTGCGGCAGGCATGTTGCGACGCGCTCGAATGGGATGGCATCTCGCTGTCGGTCAATATTTCGGCAGCACAGCTACGCAATCCCGAATTCCCAATTCAACTTGGCCACATTCTCGAAGAAACCGGCTTTCCTGCTGGTCGATTGGAACTCGAAATCACGGAAACGTGCCTGGTTCTGGATCCGGTTGTCGCAGAGCGCAGCCTGGCCGTCATACGGGGCTTTGGGGTGCGCATAGCGCTCGACGATTTCGGAACCGGCTATGCATCGTTCGGCTTCTTGCGCCAGTTCCGGTTCGAAAAGCTTAAACTCGATCGCAGCCTGGTCGTTCAGGCAGGTCAGGACGATGGCAGCCGCGCGATGATGCTGTCCAGTATAACGGTAGCTCGCGCGATGAAGATGGGGGTCACCGCCGAGGGGGTCGAGACCGAAGAGCAGGCCGATATGGTCCGTGCCGCCGGGTGCGACCAGATCCAGGGTTGGCTCTATTTCAAAGCGATGCCGTCAGAGGAAATCACGCAACATCTGGGCAAGCCAATCGGCCTTCCGCTCAAGACGAATGACAGGGAAAGCAAAGTCGCATGAGTGCGCTTCAGGATATGGCAAATGGCTTTGTGGCCGAACGCAGCGTTCGGTCCGAAGAGCACGTGCCTGAAATTGCGACAATTGGTGTGCCCCCGAACACCTCAGAAAGATCCGATCCTGGCAGGGCAGGTGGCGTTGCTGCATGGCTGAACCGACAATCGGTAGGGGAGAAGCTGCGAGCCATTTCGTTCATCAACGCCGGAATCGTTCTGGCTACCCTCCTTGTGGTGCTGGTCTGCGCGTACTTCGCAATCAGTGCCCGCATCGAACGCATGGCGTTGTCTTCGGCGGCCATTGCTGCTGAGCGGCTCGTGGCCGACACCAATGAAGGAAGGCTCTTCGTCCAGCGTTACGCCATTTCCGGTGACCGGGACGATCTGACCTCGGCCCTGCGATCGCTCGACCGCGCTGATCGCGATGTCGAACTCTTCGAAGATCGAGCCATCAGTCACGCTCCCACGGTTCTGCCGAAATTGCGGGAACAGGGCGCGATGCTTGAACGACTGCGGGTTCGGATCACGGGGGCGCAGAGCCTGCGCTTCTCGGACGCTAGCCGGCATGCCTTCGCTGATGCAATTGACGCCGATGGCCAGAAGATCGTCGATCTGGCCGTTATGTCTCGCGAAGAGATCGAACGTATCGGCAATATTGCCGACGCAGAAGCGCGCGCCATGATAACCTGGTTGCTGGTCGGCCTCCTCCTGGCCGCAGTCGTGGGAAGCGTGGTCGCCTGGATCAGTCATCGCGTTCTCGCGCGCGACGTTTCGGGCACCCTTCGCCAGATGACCGACGTTGCCGGCCGCTTGGCCGAAGGCGAAAAAGACATGCATATTCCCGCAACGCACCGAAAGGACGAGATCGGCGAGCTCGCGCGTGCGCTCGAGGTATTTCTTCATACGTCGCGCCAGATCGAAGAGTTTGCTCAGGAGCGAGAAGCATCGCGCCGTGAGCACGGACAAGAGCTTGTTCGCCTTGCACAGCGTTTCGAAGCCACCGTCGGCGAAGTCGTCAATGGTGTCGCCGCTGCAGCCGCTCAGTTGCAGACAACTGCGGGGTCGATGGCAACCGCCGCCGAACAGACGACTTCGAAGGCAGCGACTGTGTCGGATTCCATGATGCAGGCATCCGGCGGCGTTACCGCAGCGGCTGCCGCGTCCGACGAGTTCGCCATGTCGATCGGGGAAATCAGTCGTCAGGCTGCCCATTCGGCAGAACTTGCCCGCAATGCGGCAAACGCAGCAAATGGAGCCGACGAGACGATCTCCGCGCTTGCCCTATCCGCAGACCAGGTCGGGCAGATCGTCGAACTTATCCAGTCGATCGCGAAGCGCACCAACCTCTTAGCCCTCAATGCATCGATCGAAGCTGCCAGGGGCGGCGAAGCGGGGCGGGGCTTCGCGGTCGTTGCCAGCGAAGTTAAGGAACTGGCGGCTCAGACGAGCAAAGCGACAGAGGAAGTCGCCAGCCAGATCCGCTCGATGCAAGATTCGACCGGGGCCAGCGTCAGCGCGCTGCGTTCGATCGCAGGTCAGATCAAGGAGCTCGAAACAACTTCCGTTTCAATCGCCAGCGCTGTGGATCAGCAGTCGTTTGCCGGTCAGGATCTGGCACGCAGCATCGATCTTGCGGCTCGCTCGACCGATGAAGTTGCGTCGAATATCGACCATGTACGCGAGACGAGTTTGGCGACCGGCGCTGCTGCGAGTCAGGTATTTAATTCCTCCACGGAACTCGAGGCTCAGGCGCGTACCTTGAAATCGCAGGCAGCCGACTTCCTCCTGCACGTGAAAGCGGCTTAACGCGATTTCAAGCATTCGCCCCGTACAGTTTACGTGACGTTGAGGGGGATGCCGGGATGAATGCTCATAGTTCGCTGATCTACGACGAGGAACTTGCGCGCGAAATCGCAGATGTCGAGATCGTGAACGCCGCGGACGTCCGCGCAATGCGTGGATGGAGCCGCTGGCTGATGGAACAGCCGCTTGCAAATAAGGCGAAGCTGGCAGCGACCTTCTCGCTCGGCGGCATGACGGTAATCACCGCCCTCGCCTTGGCTGGATTTTACGTGCCGTCCTTTGCGGCAACCGCACAGATACTCATGATCGCTATATTGAGTGCGGCATTCGTCAGTGGAATTGCCAGCGTCCGGTTCGTGCTCAGGCATGTCATCGAACCTTATCTGCAAATCTCCGCGGACATGTCCCGCCTCGCGAACGGCGATCGCGATTTCACCGTATCCAATACCCATCGCCCGGACGAGATTGGCGATCTTGCCCGCACGTTCGCGGTCTTTCTCAGGTCTGGTCACAAACTCGACGAACTCTTTGCCGGCCGCAAGGCAAACGCGGAAGCGCGCAAGCAAGAACTGATGCGCATGGCGAAGGAATTCGAAAATGGCATCGGTGACGTTGTCGGCGGTGTCGCCGCCGCCGCTAGCCAGCTCAATGCTACCGCATCGGGCATGGCTACATCGGCAGAGCAAGCCTCGAGTAAATCGCAACTGGTCACCTCGCTCATGGAGCAGGCCAACAACGGCGCCACTGCTGCCGCTGCCGCGTCCGACGAATTTGCCATGTCGATTGGCGAAATAAGCCGCCAGGCCTCACATTCCGCCGACCTTGCACGGCGAGCGACCGATACTGCCAACGGGGCGGACGAAACCATTTCCGCCCTCGCCTCTTCGGCTGAACAAGTCGGAAAGATCGTCGAGCTTATCCAGTCGATCGCGCAGCGGACGAACCTTCTCGCGCTGAATGCCTCGATCGAGGCTGCACGCGGCGGGGAGGCCGGCCGCGGCTTCGCGGTCGTTGCCAGTGAAGTGAAAGAACTGGCCGCCCAGACGAGCCGCGCGACCGAGGAAGTCGCCGAGCAGATCCGTGCCATGCAGCAATCCACCGGAGCGAGTGTCGGCGCCCTGCGTTCGATCGCCGGGCAGATCAAGGAACTGGAATCGACCGCCATCTCGATCGCCAGTGCCGTCGATCAGCAATCCGTGGCAGGCCAGGACCTGGCACGCAGCATCGATCTTGCCGCACGTTCGACCGACGAGGTCTCGTCTCACATCGGACAGGTCCGCGAGACCAGCCTTGCGACCGGAACCGCCGCAAGCCAGGTCCTCAACTCCGCAAGCGAGCTGGAAGAGCAGGCTGGCGCTCTCAAGAGCCGCGTCGACTCGTTTCTCGGCCAGATCCGCGCAGCCTGAAGCAGAGCGGCGCGTAGCTAGCTGCGCGCCGCCCCTGATATCTCACTCCCACCAATACGGCAGGCGCCGCGCGTCGCCCGTCTCGACCTCGTTCATGGTCCGGGCATCGTACAGCCGCCCGCCGATCATCACGCGCTCGATCTTGTCCGAATTGCGGATGTTCTCGCTCGGATCGGCCTCGAGCACGATCAGGTCGGCCAGTTTGCCTGCCTCGAGGCTGCCGATATCGCGGTCCATGCCCAGCGATCGTGCGGATTCGATCGTCCCTGCACGGAGTGATTCGACCGGTGTCATGCCGCCGCGCACAAAGCTCCACAGCTCCCAGTGCGAGCCGACACCGGCTTGCTGGCCATGGGCCCCGATGCTCACCTTCACCCCGCGCTGCGCCAGCTTTTTGGCTTCACGGGCCGCCTCGTCATCGACGAAGGCCCATTCGGGCGCCGTCACCCTGCGCGCGGTTTCCGCAATCAGCTGCCGCGGCGGGGTGTGGACCATCAGGGGATTGTCGAACACATCGGTCGCCTGACGCCAGTAGGGGTCGGCCGCCAGCCCGCCATAGGTGACGACCAGTGTCGGCGTGTAATTGGACTGCGATCCGGCCCAATACTGCAGCACGTCTTCGTAAAAGACTTCGCCCGGGACATTATGTTCGATGGTCGAATTGCCATCGGCGATGAGGTTCATGTCCATGCCGAACAGCGAACCGCCCTCTGCCACCACCAGCATGTTTTCCGCACGGGCGGCGGCGACGACCTGCTGGCGCTGTTCACGCCGCGGCTGATTGTAGTTCTTGATCGAAATACCGCCCTGCGCCTTGATCCGCTGGATGTGCGCCAGGGCATCCTCGTAACTGTCGATGCGGGCATAAACGCCGGGGGCCTTGGCTCCGTACACGACTTCCGCAGTCGAAAAGATACGCGGTGCCAGCATGTTGCCCGCCTGCTGCCGCTCCGAGGCGGAGAAGATCATGCTGGCGCTGGAAGACGGATCGTGGATCGTGGTGGTACCCATCGCCAGGTTCTGGACGAGCGACCAGTTCTGCTGCGGCACCAGGTCGCCCACACCTTGCGGACCATGCGCATGGGCATCCACCAGCCCCGGCATGATGGTCTTGCCCGCAGCGTCGATCATCGTCGCGCCCTGCGGTATCTGGACGGACGAGGCTGGACCTACCGCGGCAATCCTGTCGCCGACGATGACGATGGTGCCATCGGCAATCTCGCCCGCACCGTCGCCCGTCATCGTGAGGATCTTCGCACCCGTGATCGCCACGGTTGCGCGCGGCTTGTCCGCGCTGACCGTACGCTCCAGCGAAGTGCCAGAGGTCGGCGGCACGAACTTAGGGGCGTCCTTGTCCTTCGGTGCGCTGGCGAACATCGATGCCAGGCTGGCGCGATAGAGAACGGGTCCCATCGACCAGGTCAGCATATCGCCGCCTTCGGTCCACCCGATATAATCCGCTCCGCCTTTGGATGCGCGCACGACCGGTAGCGAGCTTGCTTCCTCGCCGACCGTAACCGCCTGTCCGCCCGGCAGCAGCGGCATGGCGAATGCCTCGTAATTCTCCCGGAAGGCCACGAAATCGCCGCGCGGACTGACGTGATATTCGGTCGCCAGTTCGCCTTCGGCATGGACCTGCCTCGCATCGCCATCGAGATCGGCAGACAGAAGCTGGAGCTTGCCGTCCTGCCTGCCCAGCATGAACACTCTGTCGTTCTGGGCACCGAACTGGGGATTGGTCGTATCCCGCGCGATCAGTTCCGGCACGCCGCCGCTCGCGCTGACGCGGTAAACCCCGGCGTTCTCAGAAAACTCTGGCGAGGTTAAATAGCCTCCCGAACGTTTCTCGAAAACGATCATGCTGCCGTCCGGCGAAAAGCTGGGCTGCGCATAGTGGCCCTGCATGCTGGTGACCACGCGCGCATTGGATCCATTGGCATTGGCGGTCATGATTTGCCCGAGGCCCGCATCGGTCCACCGCACATATGTGAGCCGCCGCCCGTCGCGGGACCATGACGGCCACAGTTCGAGTGCATCGTCATCGGCGGACGTCACTCGCCGCGCCGTTCCGCCCGCCACCGGCTTCGAATACAGCTTGCCCAGGCTTTCGAACACCACCGTTCGTCCGTCGGGCGATACGCTCGTGAACCGCGGGATCTTGGCCGTAAAGCTGTCGGGCGAAACCGGGATTACGGGGTGGGGTGCATCGGCAACGCCGCGCGTATCGTCGATGGTAAAGGGAATAACGCTGGCGCCGCTGCCATCGGCGGAGACGCGCTGTAACTTGCCGCCTGCCCACAGCACGATGGAATTGCCGTCCGGCATCCAGTCCATCAAGGGATAGAAGCCATGCACGGCCCAGGTTTCCTGCATATCCATGTCGAGGTCGCCATAGATCATGCGCTGCTGACCGCTCGCCAGATCCTTGACCCAGAGCTCGGTCTTGTCCTTGTCCCGGCGGATAAAGGCGATGTTCTTGCCATCGGGCGAAGGCTGCGGGCGAACCGCGCCGCCATATCCGCTGACGGCTGTCGTCACTTCGCCGGTTGCCAGGTCGTAACGCTCGATGGCGAAGGTTCCCTGCGTGGAATCCTGTGCATATTCGAAAATCGGCCCGGATGTGACGTTGCGCGAATAATACACCGCATCGCCATTGGGCGAATAGACGGGCTCGCCCAGTTCCTTCTGCAAGGTGTCGCTCGCCCGCTTCACCAGCTGGACACCGCCCCCACCCGAAACATGGTAGATCCAGATCTCGCCTGTGCCGAGCGAACGCTGGGTGGTGAAATGCTTCTTGGCGACGATATAATTGCCGTCGGGCGACCAGCTTGCCTGATTGATGAGGCGGAAATCCTCCTTGGTCAGCTGGCGCTTGTCCGACCCATCGGCATTCATGATCCAGATGTTGTCGCCGCCGCCCCTGTCGGAGGTGAAGGCGATGCGGCGGCCATCGGGTGAAAACCGCGGCTGCACTTCCCATGCAAGACCTTCCGCTACACGGGTTGGCGTTCCGCCCGTGACCGGCATGGTGTAGATGTCGCCCAGCAGTGCGAACGCGAGTGTTCGGCCATCGGGGGACACATCGACATCCATCCACGTACCCTCGTCGGTACGGATCGGCACCTGTCGGATATTGGCGCCGCGTGGCGCAGTGACGTCCCACTTCGCTTCATCCGTGCGCTCGGCTGCAGGGTTGGCCGTCGCCGCGGCCGCTTGGACTGTCTGGCCGCTGCCTTCTGCGGGTCCATCCTGCGAAGACGCCTCGACCTCCTGTTCCTCGACAGGATTGGGGCTCGGTTCGGAATCCTGGGCATACGCTGCCTGTCCCGCGAATAGGACGGCAAGAACGGAAGCAATACTTGTCTTCATGATATTCCCCTGAAAGCGAATGCGACGATCAACGCACACTGGCGCGTTCGACGAGGTGAACTTTGACACGTCGCTCGGGGCGATCTTCCCCGGATGCGAGTGCCGTATCGACCAGCGTCATGCCGGCCTGAGCGAAATCGGGTTGTACGGTAGTGAGCGGGGGAGCGCTGAATTCGCCGGATCCAAGTCCGTCGAATCCGATCACGCCGACCTGATCGGGCACTGCGATCCCGAGCGAGGCCAGTTCCTCCAGCGCACCGAGCGCCATGGCATCGCAGGCGAAAAAGAGCCCGTCGAACCCTGCGCCGCTGTCAGCCATCTGCCTGATCGCGTTGCGTCCTTGGGACACGCGATCCTCGCCGTCGCTGATCACCGGCTCGACCGGCAACAGGCCAGCCTGCTCCATGGCGTCGCGATACCCTTCGTACCGTTCCCGGAACTGACGCTGCGATGACGCCGTATCGCCGACGAAAACGATCCGCTCCGCCCCGCTACGCGCCAGCCGCTCGACCGCCAGGCGCCCGGCTTCCCGATTGTCGGAACGTACCCAGACGCTGTCGTCGAAAGGTGATCCCCAAAAGGCCATGCCTTTCGATTGCTCGGCGCAGGTGCGGAAATAATCCCATGCCGCCTCGTTGGTCGCGGTCCCGATGACCACCACGCCGTCCGCCTGCCTGCGGGCCACATAATGGCCGAAGAATTCCTCCGGTCGCGCCTGAAACGATACCAGCGCCTCGTATCCCCGCTCCGCTGCGGCGGCACAGGTACTGCCCAGCAGGCTGTAATAGAACGGATTGATTGCCGCCGGCCCCTGCCCTTCGCGGCCGATCACCACAATGGCGATCGTTCCGGTTTCCCCGCGCCTCAGTCCGGCAGCGCGTGCGTTGACATGATATCCCAATTGCTCGGCCGCCAGTTCGACACGGCGGCGGGTCGCTTCGGTGATCGTCTCGCTGCCCGACAAGGCACGGCTGACGGTCGATTGGCTGACCCCGGCCCGCTCGGCAACATCGATCGACGTCACTCTACGTAAAGGGGGTTTGTCGTTATTATTCATTGTTAACCGGCTCTCCCCTATGATCGATGCCCTAACGCAGCCGCTTCACGAAAGCGATAGCGAAGCATTTCTTGTCTAAATACTTCTGCCGTCGCTATCGTGGAAAAAAGGGTCACTACGAGAATCGGAAATGTCCAAGGAGTATCGTAGAGAAACGCGGCATACCGTCACCGTTGCAGGGCGCTATCGTGCGCGGCAAGGCGGCGCGCGCGATGTCTGGATCAAGGACATCTCCGAATACGGTTGCCGGTTTTTCGACAAGTTCTCGGTTCTTCAGACGGAAGCCGGAATCCTCGTCAAAGTCGGGAACGTCGGGCCGATCCCGGCTGACGTGAAATGGCGCAAGGGTCATGTCGTTGGCGCGGAATTCGAACAGCCGCTGCATCCCAGCGTGCTCGAACATATCATCCGCGAAATGGATCAGGGCGAAGAATAGACCTCTGGCGTCCCAATGTTCTCGCATCGTCCCGGCACATCCGCGTGGGCGACCGGGAAGCATTTAGGTTTCTCACTGCCACCGAGGCTGGCGCTGAAGCGAAGTCTGGGTTAGGCTCTTCCACACTTGGGAGAGTGACATGAAGAACACGGCGACCGATTTCGATGTTTTGATCGTCGGTGCGGGCATTTCCGGCATCGGTATGGCTGCGCATATGAAAGAGAAGGCGCCTGACCACAGTTTCGTCATCGTGGAACGCCGCGAAAGTCTCGGCGGGACCTGGGACCTCTTTCGGTATCCCGGCATCCGCTCCGACAGCGACATGCACACGCTTGGCTTCGATTTCGAACCGTGGCGCCATGAAAAATCGATCGCGGACGGTCCCTCGATTCTCGAATATCTCGAACGGATCGTGGATGAGCGTAAAATCCGTGACCATATCCGGTTGGAACACAAGGTCCTTGCCGCCGACTGGCGCGAAAGCGATGCACGCTGGCATGTCACGCTGGAAACCGGTGAAGGCGAGCGCAAGCATCTGACCGCCAACTGGCTGTATCTCGGTTCGGGCTATTACGATTACGACGAAACTTACGATCCGGGGTTCGATCTGGGCGAGTTCGAAGGGCAGGTTCTCCACCCCCAGTTCTGGCCGGATGATCTCGATTATTCGAATAAGGATGTCGTCGTCGTGGGCTCGGGCGCGACTGCCGTCACCATCGTTCCATCGATGGCGGACAAGGCGGCGAAGGTCACCATGCTTCAGCGCACCCCGACCTGGATGTTCAGCCGTCCGGCGAAGGATGCCCTTGCGAATTTCCTGCGCAGGATCCTGCCCGAGAAACTGGCTTACCGGCTGACCCGGTGGAAGAACATCACGATGCAGGATTTCGCCTTCAAGATGGCGCGCAACAAGCCGGAGAAGGTTAAGGAAGGGCTGCACAAGCGCATCCGCAAATCCATGGGCGAGGATTACGATCTGGCGCCGTTCACCCCGCCCTACAATCCGTGGGACCAGCGGCTTTGCCTCGTTCCGGACGACGATCTGTTCCAGGCGATGAAGAACGGGAAAGCCGAAGTTGTGACGGGTCACATCAAGGCTTTCGAAAAGGGAGGCGTCCGCCTGAAGGACGACCGCTTCCTACCCGCCGACATCGTCGTTACGGCGACAGGGTTGAAGCTGGCTGTCGCGGGCAAGATCGCGCTTTCGAAAGAAGGTCAGCCGATCGATCTCGCCCAGCACTTCTACTACAAGGGCTGCATGTTCTCGAATGTGCCGAACCTTGCAGTGGTCTTCGGCTATCTCAACGCCAGCTGGACGCTGCGCGCTGACATCAATTCGGATTTCATCTGCCGTGTTCTGAACGAAACACGCAAACAGGGTGTCGACGTGGCCGAACCGATACTCACGCCGCAAGCGGAAGCCGCGATCGAGGAAGACGATATTTTCGATTTCTCATCGGGCTATATCCAGCGCAGCAAGCATATCATGCCGCGGAACGCCGTGGCCTATCCCTGGCGCCTCAATCAGGAATATGTGCTGGACCGCAAGCGTATGAAGCAGGACCCGGTCGATGACGGGTTGCTCGAATTCCGTCGTCACGGGGCGAATGCGAAATTTGCCGATCAGCAACTGGAAGCTGCAGAGTAGCATTCGCCCGCCGACCGCGTTACGCCCTTCCCATGACCGAACGCATCTTTACCGCAGGACTTGTCATCATTGGTGATGAAATCCTGTCGGGCCGAACGCACGACAAGAATATCGCCCAGATCGCAAGCTGGCTTCAGGTCCAGGGCATCAGGCTCGCCGAAGTGCGCGTCGTGCCGGATGTGATGGAACGGATCGTCGAAGCGGTGAACGCGCTGCGCGAAGGCAACGATTACCTGTTCACCACGGGCGGCATCGGCCCCACCCATGACGATATTACCGTCGATGCCGTGGCCCAGGCACTGGGTGTGAATGTGGTCGTTCATCCGCAGGCGCGTGCGATTTTGGAAAAGTACTATGCCGACAAGCCCGGCGGCTTGACGGATGCGCGCCTGCGCATGGCGCGCGTGCCCGAAGGAGCAGACCTGATACCGAACCGGATGTCGGGGGCGCCCGGCATCAAGATCGGCAATGTCCACCTCATGGCCGGCGTCCCGCACATCACCGCAGGCATGCTCGATGCACTCACCGGGACGCTGGAAGGCGGCGCCCCGCTCCTGTCGGAAACGGTGGGGTGCTGGACACCCGAAAGCGAAGTCGCAGACATCCTCCGGCAGGTCGAGAAGGCGCATGAACATTGCCAGATCGGCAGCTATCCTTTCTTCCGCGATGGGCGTGTGGGTGCCAATTTCGTGGTTCGTTCGACCAGCGCACAAGAACTGAAAAGCTGCGTCGACAGCCTCTACGATGGCCTCGCGATGGCGGGATTTGATTTTACCCCAGGCGGAATTTAAGAACATCCGGATCTGGAGTAACTGTTAACTCCCCTGTTGTAGGTATCGAGAATGACTGCAGTCTACATGACGATCGATACCGAATACTCCGCGCGACTTGCCACGCGCCTGGGCCTGCATGCGCGCCAGGAAGTCTTCGAACGCTCGATTACCTGCGTGACGGACTTCGGCGACGTCGGCATCGGTTACCAGATGGACGTGATGGAAGAGTACGGCATGAAGGGAATCTTCTTCGTCGATCCAATGCCGGCACTTGTTTGGGGCACGTCAGCCATCGCAGCCGTGGTCGAGCCGATCCTGAAGCGCGGTCACGAAATCCAACTCCATCTGCATCCCGAATGGCTGAAAATCGCAGGAGACGCCAATCCCCTGCCCGGCCGGACGGGCCGCAACATGCATCAGTTTACCGAAGAAGAGCAGGTCGAACTGCTCGAAATCGCGCGCGACCACCTCATGCGAGCCGGGGCGCCCGCACCCACCGCATTCCGAGCAGGCAATTACGGCGCCAATGATGCCACCCTTCGCGCGCTGGCACGCGTGGGCATCCGCTATGACAGCAGTCATGTCCCGGGGATCAGCCGGTCCGAATGCCGCATCTCGCTAAAGGAAACCGACCAGCGCGTAGTCGAACATCAAGGCACCATCGAGGTGCCCGTCGGAGCCATTCGAAGCTTTCGCGGCAGGCGTCATGCGCAGATTACCGCCCTTTCCCATTGGGAGATGGCTGCCGCACTCAACCACTGCCTGCGCAAGGACTATCCCCTCTTCAACATCGTGTGCCACAGCTTCGAACTGATGTGCCGCAAACGCAAGCGCGCCAACGCCATCATTCGCGCACGGTTCGAGAGGTTCTGTCGAACCATCGCCGAAACGCCCGGCGCCAAAGGGGCCACCTTCGCCAGCAAGCCGCCACGTATCGGCGAAACGACAGGCGCGGCCTGTTTGCCGCAAAGCGAGCTTCGCAGTGCCGCGCGCGTTGCCGAACAACTTGTATCGAACGCTATCTACGGGGCCTCGTGACTGGTTCGCAGCCGCAGGCTGCACCGCACCGGATTTCCTATACCATCGGTTCGCGTCGCCTGATTACAGTCGGACGCAATGTCATCCCAGTTGCCTTTTCGCTTACGGATGTGCTTGCCGGCAGGATTCCTACGATCCCATCCATTACTCATGCTGATGGGTTCCGGATTCTCTCAGCGCCGCCGGCAGCTGAAGCAAGACTGCGCGATGCCATGCCGGGATTTCTCATGGGCGGGCGGGAAGATTACGAGCGCCATTACATCGACATGACCGGTAGTTACGATGATTACCTGGCGCGCTTTTCCGGAAAGACCCGATCGACCTTGCGGCGCAAACGACGCAAGATGGAAAACGAAAGCGGCGGATCGCTCGACCTGCGCCTCTATTCCCGACCTGAGGAAATGGACGAGTTCGTCCACCATGCCGTTCCGCTATCGCGGATCACCTATCAGGCACGCCTGCTCGACGCAGGATTGCCCGAAAGCGAGATAGCCCGCGCCGAAATGCGCGAACTCGCCTGGCAAGATCGCGTCCGCGCCTTTCTGCTCTTCCTGAATGGCGAGCCAGTTGCCTATCTCTATCTACCGGTGATCGGCGAAACTCTCGTCTATGCCTATCTCGGCTACGATCCGGCCCACGCCAATCTTTCGCCCGGAACCGTGTTGCAAATGGGAGCACTCGAAAGGCTGTTTGCCGAGCAACGCTACCGCTATTTCGACTTCACTGAAGGAGAGGGGGCACACAAGCGCCTGTTCGGCACTCGCAGCGCACCCTGCGCAAGCTTTCTTCTGTTGCGCCCTACCTTGGCCAACCGTGCACTGCTGTCGAGCCTCAAGGCCTTCGACGCGGCGGTGGGAAATGCGCGATCACTGGCAGCGCGGACCGGGGCCGAGCACCTCCTGCGCCGCGCTCTACGCACATAAGAAAAGGGCCGGAAGGTTCGCACCCGCCGGCCCTTTCTGATCTGTCTCCGCCGACCTTGATCGGCGATCCGTCAACGCGGGAATTACGCGCCTTCGATTTCCTCGAGGTCGACCTTGAGGCCAGGCCCCATCGACGAGGTCAGCGTTACCTTGCGGACATACTTACCCTTGGCGCCGGAAGGCTTCGCCTTCACGATCGCATCGGTCAGAGCCTTGAAGTTCGTCTTCAGGTCTTCGTCCTTGAACGACAGCTTGCCGATGCCAGAGTGGATGATGCCCTGCTTCTCGACGCGGAATTCGACCTGGCCGCCCTTGGCGTCCTTAACGGCCTGCTCCACGTTCGGCGTAACCGTACCCAGCTTCGGGTTCGGCATCAGGCCCTTGGGACCCAGCACCTTACCGAGGCGGCCGACGACGCCCATCATGTCGGGCGTTGCGATCACGCGATCGTAGTCGAGATTGCCGTTCTGCATGTCTTCCATGAGATCTTCGGCACCGACCTTGTCCGCACCTGCGGCAAGGGCCTTCTCGGCATTGTCGCCCTTGGCGAACACGGCAACCTTGACGTCCTTGCCGGTACCGCTCGGAAGCGAAACCATGCCGCGGACCATCTGGTCGGCGTGGCGCGGATCGACACCGAGGTTCATCGCGACTTCGACGGTCTCGTCGAACTTTGCCTTGTGTTCACGCAGCGTGGCGAGAGCTTCGTCAACGCTATAGAGCTTTTCAGCGTCGAGCTTGGCGACGATCTGCTGCTTCTTGGTCTGCTTTGCCATGATCTTAGCCCTCCACCACGTCGAGGCCCATCGAACGCGCGCTGCCTTCGATGATCTTGGTAGCCTGTTCGATGTCGTTCGCGTTCAGGTCGGCCATTTTCTGTTCGGCGATTTCGCTCAGCGCCGAACGCTTGATCGATCCGGCCGAAACCTTGCCCGGCTCTTTCGAACCCGACTTGAGCTTGGCGGCCTTCTTGATGAGGAAGCTGGCCGGCGGGCTCTTGGTGACGAAGGTGAACGAACGGTCCGCATAGACGGTGATCGTCGTCGGGATCGGCATGCCCTTTTCAAGGCTGTCGGTCGCCGCGTTGAACGCCTTGCAGAATTCCATGATGTTCACGCCGCGCTGACCCAGCGCAGGGCCGATGGGCGGCGAGGGATTGGCGGTGCCCGCAGGCACCTGCAGCTTGATATAGCCGTCGATCTTCTTGGCCATAACTGGCCTCCTTTCTCACTGTCGCCCCGGCACTTTCGAACCAAGGCTCATGGTAAGCGGTCAGCGGCCTGCTGTTGCAAGCCTCCCGCACGATTCCCGAAGATGACTTGGGAAGGCGCGCACATAGCGTTTTCGCGTCTCAATGCAAGCAGTCGTTTCGCGTCCGGCCCTTGTCGAAAGCCCATCGCGTGCCACATTTCGCCGGTATAGTGTGAACTGGGATGAAACGATCTGCCAACTCAGCGATAATGGCTGCCCTTGTGTGCGCAGCTTCGCCTGGGTTTGCGCAAAATTCGGCAGCGCCTTCCGGCAGTCTCCCAAAACCTCCCACGGCCGTCATCGACGAAGCGCTTGAGATCGGCGGCGAGGAAATTGCGGCAAGCAAGCTGCGCAACCGAATGACTGTCGAGGTAAAGATCAACGGCGCCGGCCCTTACGAGTTCGTCGTCGATAGCGGTGCCGACAGTTCTGCGATAGGATCGGCCCTTGCGGGCAAGCTGGCTCTTCCAGCAACCGATCGCGCCTTGTTACACAGTGTCACGGGTAGCAGCTACGTCGATCGGGTGGTCATAGACGAACTGCAGTTGGGGCCTACGGTTACCACCGGACTGGAAGTGCCGATACTCGACGAACGGGCAATGGGCGGCGATGGCATGGTCGGCCTGGACGCCCTCGTTAACCAGCGGCTGATGATCGACCTGGAAGAGCGAACCATCACGGTGGATGACAAGGTCGATTTGGGTGAGATCAGGGACGGAGTAATCGTCGTGACAGGCCGGCTTCGGCGCGGCCAGCTCATTCTTACGCAGGTCACGGCCGGTCGTCAGAAAGTCGAAGCGGTCGTCGACACGGGTTCAGAGGTCACGATCGGTAATCTTGCCTTGCGGGACAAGCTCCTGCGCAAGCGCAAAAAGGCGTTCGCCACCATCAAGGTGTTCGGTGTAACAGGCCAAGAAATCGAAATCGAATTCGCAGTCATTCCGACTTTGAAGCTCGGTCCCATCACTCTGCAGAATGTGCCGATCGCGTTCGCCGACATCCCTCCGTTCGCCGTCTTCGGTCTCGAAAAGAAGCCCGCACTGCTGCTCGGTATGGATCTGATGGAGAGCTTCCGCCGCGTGTCGCTCGACTTCAAGGACAGGAAGGTCCGCTTTCAATTGCGTAAATGCCGACAGACCAGCACCATTCTTCGATCTGCGCGGGCAACACGGATCAGCACGACCGAGGATAGCGCCTGCGCCCGCTAGTCAGAACCAGAAGCGAAGTCCGAACACAACACTGGTGACCGATACATCCCGGCCAGCCGCACGCGAGAAATCGGCGCCCCTGCCCACCTTCCATTCCTGTTCGACACCGACATAAGGCGCGAATTCCGGGACGAATTCATAGCGCAGACGAAGGCCAGTTTCGATATGATCGATGCCGGCTCCCACATCCAGTTCGGGAATGTCCTGCGCCGACAGCGCCAATTCTGTGCGAGGCTGCAGAATTAGTCGCTGTGTAATACGCTGGTCGAGTTCCGCCTCGATTCTCGCCGTTACGTCCCCTTTGTTCGAAACGAAGGCTGCCGCGTCCAATTCAAAGAGATATGGTGCCAGCCCTTGCACGCCGATCACTGCGTGAGTTCGCGCTGGACTGTTCAGATCCTGCCGGACGCCTGCCTGAAAATCGAACCAGGGGCCAATGGCGTGCGACCAGAGTGCCTGCACTTCGGCCTGTTCCAGCGGGCGGCCCCATTCACCCTCCCCTTCGCTTTTGACCCATATTTTGTCGATGTCGCCGCCATACCAGCCCTGCAGGTCCCACAGAAATCCGTCTCGCCCCTCGCGTGTCCGCAATTCCAGCCGGTCGCCCTGTACCCACAGTAGCTGCATGCCACCATGCTCACGGGCGAGCGCTGCGCGGCTATCTTGCATTGTGTCCGCTCCCCAGATCGTATCTGCGGCTCGCGGAGGCCCACTGCCAGCCGAATCAGGGGGCCGCGCCAGCATTTTCGGCTCGGCCGCGTTTTGCGAATGCTGGTGGCCATGGTCCATTTCGGAATGGTCCACTTGCTCACGATCTACTGGCTGAGCATGTTTAGGTTCGGAATGGTCGGAATGGCCTTCGTGCTGGGCGAAAGCTGCAGTGCCGACATTGGCGCAGGCGAGCGCAAGGATAAGCGCGTATCTCATGCCTGGCCATCCGGTGAAGCAACCGTAACTATCTGAAACATGCCGGCATGCATGTGATAGAGAAAATGGCAGTGAAACGCCCAGTCCCCCGGCTCGTCAGCAGTGAGATCGAATGTCGCGCTGCCGCCGGGTTGCACGATCACCGTGTGCTTTTGCGGCTGGTGCATGCGATCAGCGCCATTGACCAGCTCGAAAAAATGGCCGTGCAGATGGATGGGGTGGGCCATCATCGTGTCATTCACCAGCTTCACACGGACCCGCTCATTATAGGCAAAACGAATGGGCTGGTCGGCGACGGCGTTGAACTTCCGTCCATCGAACGACCACATATATCGTTCCATGTTGCCAGTGAGATGGATTTGCATGTGGCGACTGGGTTTGCGCGGATCGTCGTTGGGTTCCAGCGCGGTGAGATCGCGGTACGTCAGCACCTTGTGTCCCACCTTGTCGAGCCCGAGACCCGGGTCGCCCATCCGGTCGGCAGGATTTGCGCTGACCATGTCGATCCCAGGGCCGACAGCCACATTCGGCGGCAGGCTGGATGTATCGCGCATTTTCATCGAGCCATGGTCCATCCCCCCGGTCGATGGGGCATGGCCCATGTTCGAATGATCGCCACCCGAATGGTCCATCCCGCCGTGACCCATGTCCGTCATGGTCAACAGAACCGGATCGCGCAGCGATGGCACCGGTGCCCGCGCGCCAGCCCGCGATGCGAGCGTGGCGACAGCCATGCCTGACCGATCCATTGCCTCGGCAACGATAGTATGCGCTTCGGCCGTCGGCTCGACGACGATGTCATAAGTCTCTGCCGTTCCGATCTGAAACTCGTCCACCTCTATCGGACGCACGTTCTTCCCGTCCGCCTGAACCACGCTCATCCGCACCCTGGGAATGCGGATGTTGAAGAAACTCATCGCGCTGCCATTGATAATGCGCAGGCGAACGCGTTCGCCCGGACTGAAAAGATATTCGAGGCTGTCTTCGGGCGCGTGGCCGTTGATGAGATAAGTGTAGGTCGATCCGGTCACATCGGCGATGTCGGTCGGCATCATTCGCATACCCGCCCACATCCTGCGATCGCTTCCGCTCAGGCGATAATCGTCCGTCCAGCTGGTCTTCTGACGGTTGAAATACTCCTCGCCCTTCTTGAGCTTTGCCATGATCGTATGCGGGTGAAGCGGGCTGAACTCGCTTAACAGCAGCACGTAGTCGCGATCAGCCTGCACCGGATCGGGACCCGCAGGATCGATAATGATCGGGCCGTAATGGCCCGTCTGTTCCTGGAGATCCGAGTGGCTATGCCACCAGTAGGTGCCCGACTGGCGTAACGCCGGCAGCTCGTAGACAAAGGTTTCGCCGGGCTTGATACCCGGAAAGCTTACCCCGGGCACACCGTCGAACTGAAACGGAAGGAGCAGGCCATGCCAATGTATGGACGTGTCCTGCGCAAGATGATTGGCCACGCGAAGGGTGACGGCTTCGCCTTCCTTCAGCCGCACCAGCGGGCCAGGCACGCTGCCGTTCACAGCAAAAGCGTGCCCACTTCGCCCGGCAACCTCGATTGCCCCCTGCCCGACCGCAAGGTCGATCACTCTGCCGGATACTTCGTCGAAGCCTTGCCGGATTGGTCCATACGGCATCGCCCGGGCCCACGCAGGAATTGCTGCAAGACCGCCAAGACCAACTGCGCCCTTGAGCATCGCCCGGCGGGTAGTAAATAATGCGCTCATTACCGTTGCAAACTCTCGTCTTGCAGCGCAAGCTATACCCCCAGGGGGTATCACACAAGCAGGAATTCCCATGCCGGAAAAGTCAGCACAGCACCGGATCGTCGACCGGCTTCGCAGGGTAGAGGGTCAAGTGCGCGGGATTTCGCAGATGGTGGAAGACGATCGTTATTGCATCGACATCCTGCATCAGTTGCAAGCGGTGAAGTCCGCTCTGGCTCGCGCAGAGGACGAAATTTTGAAGAATCACGCCTCGCACTGTGTGGCCGAAGCTATCGCATCTGGCGATGCGGACGAGCAACGACAGAAATTCGGCGAACTGATCGATCTGTTCGCCAAGGCAAAACGTTAATTCCGGCGGCAACCACGGAACCTGACAGCGCAAACGGAAAGGCCCCGCCCGGCAGATCCGGACGGGGCCTTTCAAACGCGTTTGTCAGCCGTCTTACTTGACCAGTTCGACCTGTTCGAAGTCGAGTTCGACCGGCGTGGCGCGACCGAAGATCGAAACCGAAACCTTGACCTTCTGCTTGTCGAAATCGAGCTCCTCGACAAGGCCGTTGAAGCTGGCGAAAGGTCCGTCGAGGACCTTGACCTGATCGCCGATCTCGTAATCGACGCTGATGTCCTTCTTTGGTGCCGACTTCGCTTCTTCCACACCGCCGAAATAGCGCGCGGCTTCCTTCTCGGAGATCGCCTGCGGCTTGTTGTTGTTGCCAAGGAAACCGGTGACCTTGGGCGTGTTCTTGACGAGGTGGTAGATATCGTCGGTCATGTTCAGCTTGGCCAGCACGTAGCCGGGCATGAACTTGCGCTCAATCTGAACCTTCTTGCCGCGCTTCACTTCGGTGACGGTCTCGGTGGGAACCTCAACTTCTTCGACGCCTTCCGACAGGCCCAGACGCTCGGCCTCGGCGATGATCGAATCGCGGACCTTGTTCTCGAATCCGGAATAAGCGTGGATGATGTACCAGCGTGCCATGTGTTCCTAACTACCCTGTCGAATTACTGCTCAGGCGACTGTCAGCAGCCAGCGCACCACAGCGCTGAACAGCGAATCGACGCCGAGGAAGAAGACCGAGAGAATGACCATCATGATGAAAACGAAAATCGCCGTGCGTACCGTTTCCTCGCGCGTCGGCCATACGACCTTGCGCCCTTCGGCCTGGACCTGCCGGAGGAATTCCGCCGGGCTGGTTTTCTTTTCGTCTGCCATCGCTCACGTCTCTCGCGTAAAAATCGTGCCGCCTTCCGCCACGTCCCTTTCAGGTAGGGTCTCTCGCCGCCCCGGTTCAAGTCCGGGAGGGGCTTTTATCGATCCCAATGTCGGAAGACGGTGCAGCGTCTAGTTTGCCGCGCGCAAAAAGGCAAGCCGGGGACTGAAGTTCAAAGCCCCCCTTTGCAAGCGTGGCAAGCGCGACTAGCCTGCCCGCTTTCCAGTTAACGGGACGCATGAGGGGAATTTACGACATGGCAACAGGCCAGACGGCAAGTCTGGGCGAGCGGCTGATCGAGCCGGTCACCAACATTTCCGATTTTATCTGGGTGGGCACATGGAACGGCGCGGAGGTACTGCCCTTCCCACCCATGACGATCGTACTGCTCGGCATCGGCCTGTGGATCATGGTCGGACTGAAATTCTACCCCATCCGCAATCTCGGCAACGCTTTTGCCGGCCTTTTCAAAGGCAGGAAAAGCGCCGGCGCGGGCGAAATCTCGCCATTCGCGGCCCTGTCGACGGCGCTTTCGGGCCAGGTCGGAACCGGTAATCTTGCCGGTGTGGCGACGGCCATCGCACTCGGCGGACCCGGTGCGATCTTCTGGATGTGGATTACCGCTCTGTTCGGCATGGCGCTCGGGTTTGCGGAAGGCAGCCTTGCCATCCGCTACCGCGAAAAGACGAGTGACGGCGTGCTACGCGGCGGCCCGATGACCTACATCATGATGGGTCTTGGCAAGAAATGGACATGGCTCGCCGTGCTCTTCTGCCTCGGCACGCTGTTTTCCGCATTGGTGACCGGCAATTCGATCCAGTCGAACGAAGTGGCCAGTGGCCTTAACGAACTGTTCGGGATCGAACGTTGGATGGGCGGTCTGATCGTCGCCGTTCTGGTCTTCATCGTCATTATCGGCGGCATCAAGTCGATCGGCAATGTTGCAGAAAAGGTCGTGCCTTTCATGGCCGCAACCTACATCGCGATGGCGTTGATCGCGCTGATCCTGAACTTCCAGGACCTGCCCGAAACCTTCGGGCGCATCTTCGGCGGTGCATTCAACATGCAGAGCGCAAGCGGCGGCTTCGCTGGGGCGATGATCATTATCGCAATCCGTGCCGGCGTTGCTCGCGGCCTCTTCTCCAACGAAGCTGGTCAGGGTTCGACTGCCATTGCGCACGCTGTCGCGCAGACGAACGATCCCGAGCAGCAGGGCCGCATGGCGATGCTGGGCACGTTCATCGACACGATCGTCATCTGCACCATGACCGCACTCGTGATCCTGACGGTGGAAGGCGATTTCACTTATCAGGGGCAGGCAGTGCAGCATGTCTGGCAATCGGATCTCGGCACGACGCAGATGTCGGGCTTCGTTACCACCTCCGGGGCATTCGCCGCGGCGTTTCCAACGCTCATCGCCGGCATACCGCTCGGCACGCTCGTGGCCTCGGTGGCACTGATCCTGTTCGTCTTCACCACGTTGCTGACGTGGAGTTATTACGGCGAGCGGGCGATTACCTTCCTTTACGACCGTATTCCGGGCTCCACCCGCGGCGGCGAGAAGATCCTGCACATCATCTGGCGGGTAATCTGGTGCATCGGCATTTTCGTCGGGGCGACCCAACCTTCGCAGCTGGTCTGGCGTCTGGGCGATATCTCCAATGCGGCAATGGCCCTGCCCAACCTGCTGGCTCTCGCATTGCTGAGCGGCGTCGTGTTCAAGCTTGCCAAGGGCGAGCGTGACGCAGGACCTACCCATACGGAAGACACGCCGGAAGAATCGGAAGAATACTGACGGTTTTTAGACTGGCACGAAAAAGGGGCCGGGGGTCAACAGACCTCCGGCCCCTCGTCCTTGGTACGACTGAACCCTCAGCGCAGCCCGAACAGGCGAGCCAGGAAACCTGGCTCCTCCATGGGCAGGATCTTGCCGTGCATCTGATAACGCAGCGAGCTGTCGCTATAGGGTTTCGGCTTGGCCCAGCGATCCGGGCTACTGCTGTGGAAGGACAAACTTGACATGGCAAACCTCCATGAAATCTCTCCCACCGTCCTGATGAGTAAAAACCCTAGGGTTGCACGCTTGTTCCCGGTGGGCGGCTTCCGCGGCTCCAGACCAGCGCCAGTAACGCCAGCGCTGCGAGCGGCATCAGGTTTACACCCAGCGGGAATGCCAGAGCCCGTGTGGCGAAGGGCGCGAAGTAAAGGATGACCAGCCCAAGCTTTTCGAATGGCCGAAACCCTCGTTCCAGACCCTGAGTGACCAGCCACAGCGTAGGAAAGACCAGAAATGGCAAATCGTAGTTGAAGAGATAGGGCGACGCGAGAGCGGTCGCCGCCAGAACGACCGCGCCCGTTGCCCTGGCGTCGCCATCGAACCGCCGCCATGCGAATATCGCCGAGGCGACAGCCAGGCCGCCAGATGCAAGACCGGCAATGCTCGCGGGCAAATCCCCCGCCCAAAGCCGTACCTGTGAGAAGAACGTCGCCATCCGCAGGAGGAAATCGGCCTCGACAACTTCCATCAGCGCCCCGCTCGCGCGCCAGCTTGTGGCGTAATCGCCAAGGATGCCCTTTCCGAAAACCAGCACGGAAGAGGCAAGCAAAGCCAGTGTCACCACCCCTGCCGACAGGAAGGCTCGCCACCGCCCACCGGCAGCGAACCAGATCGGGGCAAGCACCGCTAAATGCGGCTTGATTACCAGCGCTCCGATCGCTGCTCCGGACAATGCCGAACGTTTGCCCAGTTCATGGGCGCCAAAAACCAACAGGGCGCCAGTGAGCAGTCCCGTTTGCGCATGCGTTGCCGCAATCACTGCACCGGGATACGCGATTACCAGCGGCCACAGGCGAGGAAATGCCCGCAAGCTTGCCCATGCCCATAGTCCCCATGTCGCGGCGACCCAGGCGATCCATGCGATCGGGAACGGCAGTGCCCCGAATGGCACCGCCGCGAAAAGGAACGGGGGTGGATTAACGAACGCGAACCACCCATCGCTGCCGGTGGCAATCTGCACTTGCTCTTGAACCGCGAGATCGTATGCCGCCGCCGGATCGCCTGCTGCCGTCACATGGCCCGCACCCCAGAATGCCAGAAAATCCGTACCGACAGGGCCCACTGCCTGAAGGTAGGCGTGACCCACCAGTACAAGGCCCGCCAGCGCAACCAGCCACGCATAGCCGCGCACCCGGTCCCTGGTGAGCCATTCGGCTTTGCGCAGCCAATCCACGTCCGCCTATCCGGCTTTGGCTGCGATCCAGCGATCGATCTTCGCTTCCAGTACCGGCATGGGGAGGCTGCCGGTGCCTAGCACTTCGGCGTGGAAATCGCGGATGTCGAATTTGTCACCCAACTGTTCCTCCGCGCGCTTGCGCAGTTCCTGAATTTTCAGCGCTCCGACCTTGTAGGCGAGCGCCTGGCTGGGGATCGCGATATAGCGCTCCACTTCCGCCACCACCTCGGTTTCGGTCATGCCACTGTTCTCGAGCATGAAATCGATCGCCTGCTGCCGGGTCCAGCCTTTCGCATGCAGGCCGGTATCGACGACCAGCCGCATGGCGCGCAATTGCTCGTCCTGCAGGGTGCCATAGCGATTCCACGGATCGTCGAAAAAGCCCATCGGGTAGCCCAGTGTTTCGGCATAGAGGGCCCAGCCTTCGACATAGGCCGTATTGCCGCCGAACCGCATGAAGGCGGGCAGATCGGTATTTTCCTGCGCAAGGCTGATCTGGAAATGGTGGCCAGGCGCGCCTTCGTGCAGATACAGCGTGACATTGCCGGTCGTCAGGCGGCTCGGCAAATCATAGGCGTTGAAATAGAACGTGCCCGGGCGCGATCCATCCGGGGCGCCGGAATTGTACGATCCGCCTGCTTCGAACTTTTCACGATACTCTTCGTATGGCTTGATCTCGAGCGGTGTCTTGGGAACGAGCGAGAAATACTCGCCGATCTTCGCATCAACCTGCTTGCCGATATCGTAGTAAGTCTGCGTCAGCGCCTCGCGGCTTTCCGGCTTGAACTTCGCGTCGGTGCGAACGTAGTCGAAAAACTGGTTGAGCGTGCCTGCGAAACCGACCTCTCGCTTGATTTCTTCCATCCCGTTCTTGATCCGCGCGACTTCGGTCAGACCGAGACTGTGCAGATAGTCCGGCTCCAGGGGCAGCGTGGTCGTATCTTCGATAAGCTGTCTATAGAGTTCAGCTCCACCCTTCATCTGCGACAGGCCCACCGTGTCGCGCGCGACAGGCATATATTCGTCCCGCAGGAAATCGCGAAGGCGAGCGTGAACTGCATAGATTTCAGCGGTCCCGGCTCTGTATTCCTCGGTCAGCCGGGCCTTGTCTTCATCTGAAAAGTCTTCGGGAAAATTCTTCACCGGCATGAAGAAGGGCGATTCTTCCACTGGCATGGCCAGTTGCGTGTCAAGCTGGCTGACGACATTGCCGATCGTCAGTTTCGTTTCGAAAACGCCGGTTTCCATTCCCTCGCGAAACCTGTCGATCGCCCGGTCGGTGATCGCGATATAGTCCTTGTGCCGTTTGAGATTGTTTTCGTAATCCGTAACTGTCTTGAACGGAGCCGCGCTCTGTCCACTGGCAAAGTTCGGATAGAACGTGTGGAAACCCGAAAAATGATTGATCGGGCGCACCTGCGTGACAGCCAGGATTTCCGGGGCGAAGCCTGCCAGCGTTCTTTGCTGATTGTAGGCGAACACGTCATAAGCCAGCTGGTCCGTGGCCGAAAGCTTGCTGCGGTCGATTTCTGCCAGCATGGCGATGTTCTTCGCATTATCCGCCTTGCTCGCAGCGAGATATTCGTCGGTCAGGTAATCGCCCAGCCGGTCGGCATACCGCATATCGCCGCGAAACAGGGCGCCGATGGGGTTCAACTTCAGTTCGCGCTCGTCCGCATCGGCGAAAAGCGCGAACAGTTTATCATGTTCGCCAGCCTCGGCGGCAACCGCAGCATCATTCTGCCGGTCCTGTGCGATGGACGGAACTGCCGAGAGCGCGAGCGCAAAGGCTGCACCTGAAGCGAATGCATGGCTGACGTATTTCATCGCGATTCCCCTGAAACCTCTGAGTTCCGTTACAACACTGGTTTGATATGGCGGACAAGCAGGGTTTGCGACCGATGGCGTAAACGCATCGACCGAACGCCGGCGTCGGTGTCCCCCGACGCGTAGGTCAGTCGATCACGCGCCCGCGAACCATCACCCAACCCACATTTTCGAGCGTAGCCGTGTCTTCCAGCGGGTTGCCATCGATCGCAATCAGGTCGGCGGAATATCCCGGCGCGATCCGACCGATTTCATTTTCCATGCCGAGCACCTTGGCGGCATTTGTCGTCGCCGTGGCGAAGGCTTCGCGGTGGCCCATACCCTGCGCCACCATGAGCGCGAATTCGCCGGCATTGCGCCCATGACCGAAAACGCCGGCATCGGTCCCGAAAGCGATTGGCACGCCCCAACGCATCGCCTTGCCCATGAATACCCGCGCCGTTTCGGCAACTGCCCGGATCTTCTCTTCGACAACGGGGGTGTAAATTCCTTTGCCCAGCCGTTCAGTCACACCCTGGAAAGCCATGAGCGTGGGGATCAGCACCGTGCCGTTTTTCTTCATTTCGTTGGCGGCCGCTTCGTCCAGATACGTACCATGTTCGATCGTATCGATGCCTGCTCGGCTCGCGGCCTCCACACCGCGGGCACCGTGGGCGTGTGCCATGACCTGCAGACCCAGCGAATGAGCGGTATCCGCGATGCTTTTCATTTCGGCATCGCTGAAATGCGCTTCCAGCCCGCGCCCCTGCTGGCTTAACACCCCACCGGTGGCGGTGATCTTGATGACATCGGCACCGTTCTGGCTGGCGAGGCGCACTTTCTCGGCACATTCCACTGCGCCGGTACAGGTGAACCCCGTGTCGAGAACCTCGTTCACTTCGGGACGGAAACCGCTGACATCGCCATGTCCGCCGACAATCGCCAGCGGGGGGCCCGCCGCCACGATACGCGGTCCGGCGATGAAGCCTTCTTCGGTGCCGCGCCGCAGGGCGAAAGCGGATTCGCGGCCGCTGCCTGCCTCGCGCACGGTCGTGAACCCTGCCAGTGCCGTCAGTCGGGCATTCTTGGCGCCCACGACCACGCCCCATTCGTCGGGTTCGACGGCTTCTTTCCAGAAGTCGCCCCCAGGATCACCGGTCAAATGAACGTGCAGGTCGACCAGGCCGGGCGCCACAGTCTTGTTCCTGAGGTCGACCACCGTCGCTCCTGTCGGAGCATCGGCGAAACCGTCCTCTATGCTGACGATCCGCCCGTCTGTGACCGTAACGGTCGATTGCCCCCGCGGCTGGCTGTCGGCATCCACCACGACCGCACCGGCATGGATGACCGTCGTTTCCGCCAGCGCAGGCGTTCCAATGATTGCTGCGCCGAGCACAAGCAGTGCGGCGATTCTCATATGTTTCTCCCCTTTGGCGCAAGGGGATGCCTGCCCTCATCGGCGAGGGCAAGCAAAAGCAGGTGTCAGAACGTATAGCCTACGCCTACCGCCCCCATCCATTGGTCGGCATCGCCGCGGATCGAGGTGAACGGGGTGCGTTTCGCATCGCCAAGCATGCGCGAATAACCGCCCAATGCGATCAGGGCGAGCCCGCCATTGGTCACGTCGCCATCGAGATCGAAGACACCCAGCAGATTGACCCCGGCGCTTTCGAAACCGCCTTCCGCCTGAAACTCGGGCAGCGGCCCACCAGCCGGGACGGAGTAATAATAATCGGCAAAGTCATCGTCGATATGCTTTGCGCTCACGGACAGCGATACGGCGATACCGCGGCTCAGCGGCGTGAAATAGGTGATGGAAGGATTGACCGACATGCCGTTATGCGCGCCGGCCACGTCCCACACCGCATCGATGTTGAAGCTCAGGCTGTCATAGGGATTGAGCAGCGCCGGAACGCTGGCGCCTGCGCTCGGACCTACTTCGATCGCCGTTTCCAGCTCTCCATAGCTCCTCACCACCGGATCCTTGATCTGGGCAGCGCGGTTGCGGCTCAGCTTTGCAGCGATGCCGGCGGAAAACGACACTTCACCGTCCCGGTCGGGAATGAAATCGAGCGCGATGCCGCCGGCTCTCGGGCTGATGCCGACCCCGCCCAGATTGCCCTGAACCACGGGGATCGGGGAGAAGACGTAGTCGTCCGAACCTCTGTAGCTCGGGCCATAGATCACGCCGGCGCCGACGCTCAGCCAGTCGCCGTCGAACACCGTTGGTTCGGCATTGCCGCTAGCCGCAGCGATTTCGTCCGCCTCCTGGGCGGCGGCAGGTGATGCGCACAGGGCGACGGCAGCGCCCGCAGCGGCAAGAATGGCTTTCATTTGATTTCCCTCGAGGTTCCCTGTTTGCATTGAAACACCCGGTTCGCGCTCCTGTTCCCGCCAGCATCGTCAAGACGATTGTCCCCTGTGCGCTTCGCCTCTAAGCCTCTTGGCGATGACTGAGCGCATGTTCGATATCGCAATCGTCGGAGGTGGGCTTGCAGGCGGGCTTACCGCGCTGGCAGTCCACCGGGCACATCCGCAATTGCGCCTTGCCCTGTTCGAAGCGGGGGAGGTTTTCGGCGGAAATCACCGCTGGAGTTGGTTTGCCAGCGATCTGGATGCCGCCGGCACCGATTTGCTCGCACCCTTTCGCAAGACCGAATGGCCCGGCGGCTACACCGTCGCCTTCCCCGCCCACAGCCGGACGTTGGGCTCGGCCTATCGCTCGCTCGCCAGCCGGGACTTCGACGCTGCGCTGCGGCGCGAGCTGCCGCAGGAAGCGATCCGGACCCGGTCCCGTGTGGTCGCGTTGGCAGCAAACGGCATCACGCTCGATAATGGCGAGCATATTTCCGCCCGGGCAGTGGTCGATTGCCGGGATTTCCGACCTTCGCCCCATCTGCGCGGTGGCTGGCAGGTCTTCATGGGCCGCCACCTGCGCACCGATGCGCCGCATGGCCTTGTTGCCCGGCCGATCGTGATGGATGCGCGCGTCGCGCAGCACGATGCCTATCGCTTCGTCTACACGCTGCCGCTCGGCGCCGAAGAGCTGTTCGTCGAAGACACTTATTACGCGGACAGCCCCGTGCTGGACCGCAACGCGCTTTCGGGCCGGATCGACCGCTATTGCGCCGCCATGGGCTGGCATGGCGACATCCTCGGCGGCGAAACGGGCGTCCTGCCCGTCATTACCGGTGGCGATTTTGCCGCATACCGGCGCGACCTGCGCGAACCGGGCGTGGTGCAGATTGGCGCGCGCGGCGGGTTTACGCATCCCCTCACCAGCTACACGCTGCCATTTGCCGTTGCCAATGCGCTGGTGCTGGCCCGCGAGGCCATGTTGCCGGGCGAACAGCTTGCCGCCCTGTTCGAAAAGCGCGCGCATGATCACTGGCGGACGACGCGGTTCTTCCGCCGGCTTGGCCGGATGCTGTTCGACGCCGCCCGCCCGGACGAACGCTATCGCATCTTCGAACGGTTCTATCGCCTGCGTGAACCGCTGATCGAACGCTTCTATGCCGGAGCCCCGACATATGGGGACAAGTTGCGCATCCTTTCCGGCAAGCCCCCCGTCCCCGTGACCGATGCCGTCCGCGCGCTGCTTGGCAAGGGCAGCCCGCTCGTCCATGAGAAGCCCCAATGACCGCACAGACCAGCCCTGCCCCCCAGGCGGCCCAAACCCCAGCGCCCGTTCCGCCGGGCCGCACCGCCTGCGTCATCGGCGCGGGCTTCGGCGGGCTCGCCCTCGCCATCCGGTTGCAATCTGCCGGCATCGCCACCACCGTGGTGGAGGGGCGCGACAAGCCCGGCGGCCGCGCCTACCACTGGCAGAAAGACGGTTTTACCTTCGATGCGGGCCCCACCGTCATCACCGATCCGAACTGCCTGAAGGAACTATGGGCACTGTCCGGCCACGACATTTCCGAAGATGTCGATCTGATGCCGGTGATGCCCTTCTACCGGCTCGCCTGGCCGGACGGAACGCAGTTCGATTATTCCAACGATGAAGAGCAGCTGTTCCGCGAAATCGCGCAGCTCAACCCGGCCGATGTCGCCGGTTACCAGCGCTTCCTCGAATATTCCGAAGCGGTCTATCAGGAAGGCTATTTAAAGCTCGGCCACGTGCCCTTCCTCGACTTCAAGTCGATGATCAAGGCTGCTCCGGCGCTCGCGAAACAGCAGGCGTGGCGCAGCGTCTATTCGGTCGTTTCCAGCTATGTCGATAATGAAAAGCTGCGCGAAGCGCTGAGCTTCCACACGCTTCTGGTCGGCGGCAATCCGATGAAGACCAGCAGCATTTACGCGCTGATCCACAAGCTCGAAATCGACGGCGGCGTGTGGTGGGCCAGGGGCGGCACCAATCGCCTGATCGCGGGCATGGTCACTCATCTGGAACGCCTTGGCGGCACTGTCCGGCTGAACGATCCGGTGGTCCAGGTCCACACGCTCGGCAAACAGGTGACCGAGGTCGAAACGCGGTCGGGCTGGAAACAGCGCTTCGATGCCATCGCCAGCAATGCCGACATCATGCACAGTTACAAGGATCTGCTCGCTGGCGCGAAACGCGGTGCCGATTACGCCAAGCGGCTGTCACGCAAGAGCTTCAGCCCCAGCCTGTTCGTGGTCCACTTCGGGATCGAGGGGAGCTGGCCCGGCATCCCCCATCACATGATCCTGTTCGGCCCGCGGTACAAAGGCCTGCTGGAAGACATTTACGATCACGGCGTGCTGCCGCAGGACTTCTCGATCTATCTGCACCACCCGACCGTCACCGATCCGTCCATGGCGCCCGAGGGGATGAGCACGTTCTACGCCCTCGTTCCGGTGGCCCATATGGGCAAGCTGGCGGTGGACTGGGAAGAAATGGGGCCGATGCTCGAAAAGAGCATTCTCGACGAACTCGAACGCCGCCTCATCCCCGGCCTGCACGATCGGATCGTCACCAAATTCCATTACGCGCCCAGCGATTTCGCCACCGATCTCAACGCGCATATGGGCAGCGCCTTCAGCCTTGAACCCGTCCTCACGCAAAGCGCCTATTTCCGCGGGCACAACCGGGATGACGTGCTGGACAATTTCTATCTCGTCGGGGCAGGGACCCACCCCGGCGCCGGCATCCCCGGCGTGGTCGGCAGCGCCAAGGCGACTGCCGGACTGATGCTGGAGGATTTGGCATGAATATCCTCCCCGTTACGGGGAGAGGGACTACGCATAGCGCGGCAGAGGGCGGGCCAGTGTCGATGAAGATTGTCTGGACCGCCGGTTTTCTTATCGGGACGCTGACCCATGCAATCGATCTCGTTAATTTTGGCTGGTTGCCGTACGATTTCAGACCGCTGCCGTTTAACGTCTACTGGACCAGCCTTACTTTTTTGGACCCGCTCGCCGCCCTGCTAATTTGGGTGCGCGAGCCATGGGGCATTGCACTTGGTGCAGCCATTATGTCGTCCAACGTGGTTGTGAACGGATACACGCTTTCACTCGGTTACGGCGCTTTCTTCTATCCTGTAATCCTGCAAAGCGCGTTCGCGTTATTTGTCTTTTGCGTTGCGTGGCGGCATTGGGCCAGCAGCAAAACAGTCTAGGTTTCGGAATGCATCTCCTCGCGTATCAATCAATCAACCTTAAACTAGTCCCGGTGGACACTTGTCCTGCCGAAGTCGGGAAAGATCTATGAACCGTCTGGCCGTCTATTGCGGCTCCGCCTCGCCGCAGGATCCGCGGTTCATCCAGCTTGCCTATGATGTGGGCAAGGGGCTGGCGCAGCGCGGCATCGGGGTGGTCTATGGCGGCGGACGACTGGGCCTGATGGGTGCCACGGCCCGCGGCGCGCTGGAAGCGGGCGGGGAAGTTATCGGCGTCATTCCCGATGCACTGGCCAATAGCGAAGTCGCCAATCACGACTGCACCGAACTCTACACGGTCGGCGGGATGCACGAACGCAAGCAGCGCTTCACAGATCTCAGTGACGGCTTCATCACCATTCCGGGCGGCGTCGGCACCATGGATGAACTGTGGGAAGCGATGAGCTGGGCGCAGCTTGGTTATCACGATAACCCGGTGGGCCTGCTCAACGCCTTCGGCTTCTACGATCACCTGATCGCATTCAACCGCCACATGGCCGAAGTCGGGTTCGTGCGGCCCGTGCACCAGAATATCCTGGTCCATGATACAACTCTGGATGGGCTGCTTAACCGTATGGAAGCATACGAACCCCATACCCCCATCTTCCAGATGAAGGCCGACGACCTCTGAACAAGCCCCGTACCCTCGTGCAGTCGCGCTATTTGCGCCCCACCCCCGCAAGGGCTGGCGGCGGGCGCGATCGTGCCGTGCTTGTCGATCGCTCGCTCGAATCGATCGAAGAGGGTTCGCACAGTTTTGCCGCGGCTTCGAAACTGTTCGATCGCACGACGCGCGAACGCAGCTGGCTGCTCTATGCCTGGTGTCGCCGGTGCGACGATATTGCCGATAACCAGGACAAGGGCGGCCCCCTCGGCGATCAGGGCACGCCAAAGGATGCGGAAGACCGCGTCCAGGCGATCCGCGTCCTGACCCGCCGCGCTTTCGAAGAACAGCCCACGGCGGATGCCGCCTTCGATGCATTTGGCCTTGTCGCGGACGAATGCGGCCTGACGCTGGAAGAAGCGAACGACGTGATTGCCGGTTTCGCGCTCGACGCCACCGGGTGGAGCCCGAAGACAGAAACCGACATGATGCGCTATTGCTACCATGTCGCCGGTGCCGTTGGCATCATGATGGCGCGTATCATGGGGGTTCATCCCGACGATGGCGAAACGCTCGATCGCGCTTGCGATCTGGGGCTGGCTTTCCAGCTTGCCAATATTGCGCGCGATATCGTCGAAGATGCGCAGGCCGGGCGCTGCTATCTGCCCCGCACCTGGCTCGACGAAATGGGTTGGGAACAGGGCGAACACGCATTGCCCGAAAACCGTTTCCGCCTAGCCAGCCTGATGCCTCGCCTTATCGGCATGATGGAAAAATACGAAGCCGCGTCGAAGCTCGGCGCCAGGCGCCTGCGTTTCCGTCAGCGCTGGGCCGTGCTGGCCGCCGCCCGCATATATGGTGCCATCGGGCGCAAGGTGCTTACCCGCGGGCAGCTCGCATGGGACAGCCGCACCAGGGTCAGTGGTCCGGAAAAACTGTGGCACATGACGGTCGCCTTCTTCGAAGCGATCGTGAACCGGCCGCAGGGTCCGTCGGAGCCGATCCTGTGGAGCCGCCACGATTTCAGGCCGGTCACCGGCTGGTAAGGCCCGGGGCTGTCGCAGCAGTCATTGAAAGACAGCCCCATGGGCCGTCGCACCAATCCATGGCGCAGCTTCCTAAGCCGCCGACAGGCTGACGTTGGTTTGCTTCGCCTACCGCTCGCAATGACTTCAAAAATGGGTTAGCGCCCCGCCCATGATCCAGAAGCTTCTCATCGCCAATCGCGGCGAAATCGCCTGCCGCATCATCCGCACCGCGCGCGAAATGGGGATCGCCACGGTCGCCGTTTATTCCGATGCCGATGCCCGGGCGCTCCATGTCCGTCAGGCTGATGAAGCGGTCCATATCGGCCCTTCGCCTGCTGCGGAAAGCTATCTGCTGGGCGAAAACATCATCGCCGCGGCGCAGCAGACCGGGGCGGAAGCGATCCACCCAGGCTACGGCTTCCTCAGCGAAAATGCAGGCTTTGCGCAGGCCGTCATCGATGCCGGACTGATCTGGGTTGGCCCCAAGCCCTCTTCCATCGAAGCGATGGGGCTGAAAGATGCCGCGAAGAAGCTGATGCGCGCAGCAGGCGTGCCGGTGACTCCAGGCTACGAGGGCGAGGATCAGTCGGTCGAACGCCTCAAGCAGGAAGCCGATGCGATCGGTTACCCCGTACTCATCAAGGCCGTCGCCGGCGGCGGGGGCAAGGGAATGCGCAAGGTCGATGCTGCAGCCGATTTCGAAGCGATGCTGGAAAGCTGCCGCCGCGAAGCCAAGGCCAGCTTCTCCAATGACGAGGTGCTGCTGGAAAAATGGATCACCTCGCCCCGGCATATCGAAGTGCAGGTGTTCGGCGATAGCCATGGCAACGTCGTCCACCTGTTCGAACGCGATTGCTCGCTGCAGCGCCGTCACCAGAAGGTCATCGAGGAAGCACCCGCTCCCGGAATGGACGATACAACGCGCGAGGATATCTGCGCGGCTGCCGTGCGCGCGGCCGAGGCGGTCGATTACGAAGGCGCAGGTACGATCGAATTCATCGCCGATGCCAGCGAAGGCCTACGCGCCGACCGCATCTTCTTCATGGAAATGAATACGCGCCTTCAGGTCGAACACCCCGTGACCGAAGAAATC
The DNA here is from genome assembly GCF_019711555.1 of Qipengyuania pacifica. Taxonomy (NCBI): domain Bacteria; kingdom Pseudomonadati; phylum Pseudomonadota; class Alphaproteobacteria; order Sphingomonadales; family Erythrobacteraceae; genus Qipengyuania; species Qipengyuania pacifica. Next base: position 832,104 of record NZ_JAIGNQ010000002.1, read on the forward strand.
ACCGGCGTCGATCTGGTCGAATGGCAGCTGCGCGTCGCAAGCGGCGAAGCTATTCCGCTGTCGCAGGACGATCTTTTCATCGACGGTCATGCCATCGAAGCGCGCCTTTACGCAGAAGATCCGGCTGGTGGCTTCCTCCCTTCGACCGGAGCGCTCGATCACTTCGACCTTGGCGTTGAAGGCCGCATCGAAACCGGCGTCGAGGAAGGCGACCGGATTTCGCCTTTCTACGATCCCATGGTGGCCAAGCTGGTCGTCTGGGGCGAAACTCGCGGCGATGCTATCGACCAGCTCGCCGGTATTGCGGAAAATGTCGAAATCTGGCCGGTAAAGACCAATGCCGCGTTCATCGCGAACTGCCTTCGCGACGAGGATTTCGAACAGGCCAATCTCGACACCGGCTTCATCGAAACCAAGCTCGAAAATCTCGTGTCGTCCGACGAAGCAGACGACGACATCTGGCAGAGCGCGGCCGATTTCATCGCTCTGGCCGAAACCGAAGACCATGAGGACCTGCCCATCGGCCTGCGCCTCAATGCCCCCGGCGTGCTGTCGGCAACGCTCACGCACAAGGGCGAAACCCGCACCGTCTCCGCCGCTCGTGCCGGCACGGAAAGCTTCGCGACGGGCTTTGTCGATCCCGCCAGGGCTGTGGTCTTTGCCGATGGGCAGAGCTTCGTCTTCGAACGTCAGTCCCGTGGATCGGGTGCCGCAGCAGCGGGAGACGGCGCCATCCTTGCCCCCATGCCGGGCAAAGTCATCGCGGTCGATGTTGCCGAAGGCGACACTGTCACCGCGGGCCAGCGCCTCATGGTACTCGAAGCGATGAAGATGGAACACGCCCTCACCGCGCCCTTCGACGGTACTGTAACCGAACTGGCCGCCAGCGAGGGCGGGCAGGTGCAGGTCGAAGCCGTTCTCGCAGTTGTCGAGCCGAAAGAAGAATAAGGCTTCACAAAGCCTCTGCTCATTGCGAGCGTGTCCCCCGAAGAGAGAGGGCACGAATGAGCTGGGACAAGGAACTCGAGGAACTCCGCCGCCGCGAAAGACTGGCCGAGCAGATGGGCGGCGAGGAAAAAGTCGCGCGTCAGCATTCGCGCGGCAAGATGGATGCCCGCGCCCGGCTCGCCGCACTGGTCGATCCCGGCAGTTTTCGCGAAATCGGCAAGATCGCGGGCAAGGCCTCCTATGACCAGGACGGCAATCTCGAACGCATTCTTCCGGCTCCCTTCCTCTTCGGCAAGGCGGAGATAAACGGCCGCCCCGTCGTCGCCACGGCGGACGATTTCACCATTCGCGGCGGTGCGGCCGATGCCGGGATCAGCCGCAAGATGGTGCAGGCGGAAAAGATGGCGCACGAGCTCAAGCTCCCCATCATCCGCATGATCGACGGCACTGGCGGCGGCGGCAGCGTCAAGACGCTGGAACAGATCGGTGCCACATACATCCCCGCCGTGCCCGGCTGGTCGGACGTCGTGAAGAATCTCGACACGGTACCGGTGGTCGCACTGGCGCTTGGCCCGACCGCCGGTCTCGGCGCCGCCCGCACCGTCGCCAGCCATTATTCGATCATGGTGAAGGGTCTCAGCCAGCTCTTCGCCGCCGGGCCTGCCGTGGTCGATGGCCTTGGCGACAGCTATCGCGGCTCGACCGATCACCAGCAGGCCAAGGAAGATCTCGGCGGCAGCGCGATCCACACCCGCAACGGCGTGGTCGATGACGAAGTGGGGAGCGAAGCCGAAGCATTCGCCCGCGCGCGGCACTTCCTATCGTTCATGCCCGAACATGTTGGCCAGCTTGCCCGCCGGACAGACTGTTCGGACCCTGTTCGGCGGCGCGATCATACGCTTGATTCACTTGTGCCTCGCGATCCGAAGCAGGTTTATTCCATGCGCCGCTGCCTCTACATGGTCTTCGACAAGGGCACGGTTTTCGAGATCGGTCGCATGTGGGGGCGCGCCTGCATCACTGCTCTTGCCCGCCTCGACGGCTGGCCCGTGATGGTTTTGGCCAGCGACCCGTCCTACCTGGGCGGCTCGTGGGAAGCGAAGACCAGCGAAAAAGTGGAACGCTTCGTGAAGCTTGCAGACCGGTTCCGCCTGCCCATCGTCCACCTGGTCGACAACCCCGGCTTCATGATCGGTCGCGAAGCGGAAATGGCCGGCACCATCCGCTACGGCGTCCAGGCCATGACCGCGATTTACAAGGCAAGCGTGCCCCTCGCCTCCGTGGTTTTACGCCGCGCCTACGGCATAGCCGGCAGCGCGATGAGTAACGCCGAGAATTTCCAGTATCGCTATTGCTGGCCCTCGGGCGACTGGGGGTCGCTCCCCATCGCAGGCGGGCTGGAGGTCGCCTACAAGTCGGACCTCGAAGCCGCCGACGACCCCGCAGCGGAACTCGAGGCGATCCGTGGCCGGCTGGACAAGGTCACCTCGCCCTTCCGCAGCGCGGAACGCTTCAACGTCGAAGATATAATCGCTCCGCGCGACACCCGCCCGCTCTTATGCGAATTCGCCGATCTTGCTTGGCGCAAGCTGTACGCCGAAGCCTAGTCTTCTTCCGGCTCGGGCGGCCCGAAGAGCGTGCCGCGCTCACTGATCAGCACGAACACGAGGCTCAGCACCGCCGTACCCAAAAGAGCGATTGCGAGCGGCCGCGCCGTCCCGTCGTAAAGATAGCCTATATAAGCGCCCAGCGCCGCCCCGCTTGTCATGCGCAAGAAGCCCTGCGCCGACGAAGCTGCACCTGCGATATGCTTGAACGGCTGGAGAGCGATGGACCCGAAATTCGCACCGATGAAGCCGAGCAGGCTCATATTGGCGGCCATCAGAGGTACGAACGTCCACAGGCTCTCGTTCGGCTGGCTCGCAAACCAGTACTGCGCAGCGGCCACAGCGATGAAAGCGAACAGCGCCACATGGCTGACACGCCGTGCACCGAACCGCTCGACGATGCGGCTGTTCGACCAGTTTGAAATCGCCATGCAACCAGCGCAAATGGCAAAGATCATGGGAAATTTGTCGCCCGCGCCGAAGGCTTCGCCTATCAGCTGCTGGCTGGAATTGATGAAGCCGAACAAGCCGCCAAAAACCAGCGCACTGCCGAGGGTATAACCGATGGTTTCCCGCAAGGTCACGGCACTTGCCATATTGCGCGTGATCGTTGGCAGGTGAATCTGCTGCTTGTCGGACTCATGCAGGGTTTCCGGCAATCGCACATATACCCACGCCGACATAGCAACACCCGCCAAGGCCATGACGCCGAAAATCCAGCGCCAGTCGCCCATTAGCATCAAGACGCCCTGCCCGATGCTCGGTGCGACCGCCGGAACCAGCAGGAAGATCACGAAAATCAGGCTCATCATGCGGGCCATTTTATCGCCCCCCACACGGTCACGAATGATGGCGGGCGGCAGAGCGATGATCCCTGCAGCAAAGAAACCCTGCGCTGCGCGTAGAGCGATCAGCATATCGAAGCTCGTCGCCAAGGCACACGCAATCGACAGGGCGATGTAGAAGAACAAGGCCGTGAAAAGCACCGGGCGTCGGCCGAACCTGTCGGCGAAAGCCCCAGGAATGAGCGTACCGATGCCCGCGGCGAGCAGATACGCGCCGACCACGAACTGACGGTTGTTGCCTTCCACGCCGAGATCGCTGGCCAGGGCATCGAGCGCAGGAAGGATTGCATCGATACCGAAGGCGTTGCACGCCATCAGCAGAGCCATCATCCAGATCAGTTCGCGCTCGCCGATGCTCTTGCCGCGCGCAGCGCTCGAAATCGGGCGCTCGCCGCCGGCCAACTGTTCGCTTCGCATCTGCACAAAATGGCAGTTGGCCGACAAGGTTCCGATTTGCAACCCGCGTCGCTATCTATTCTCCCATGAATGATGGCGAAGTGCGTACCGATGCGGATGACAGCGAAGCCGATGGGCTGCGGAAGATCATTCACGTCGACATGGATGCGTTCTTCGCCAGCGTCGAGCAGCGCGACCATCCAGAATTGCGCGGCAAGCCTGTCGCCGTGGGTGGATCGAGCGGGCGCGGCGTTGTCGCTGCTGCCAGCTACGAGGCGCGCAAGTTCGGTGTGCGCAGCGCCATGCCCTCTGTCACGGCCAAGCGCAAATGCCCCGACCTTATCTTTTGCAAGAGCCGTTTCGACGTCTACCGCGAGGTCAGTCAGCAGATCCGCGCAATCTTTCGTCACCACACCGACCTGGTCGAACCGCTCAGCCTTGATGAGGCATATCTGGATGTCACCGAAGACAAGCTGGGCATTGGCAGCGCCACCCGGATAGCGGAACTGATCCGCCAGGAAATCCGCGCCAAGACGAAACTGACCGCCAGCGCAGGGGTCAGCTACAACAAGTTTCTCGCCAAGATCGCGAGCGACCAGAACAAGCCCGATGGCCTGTGCGTGATCCGTCCCGGCGAAGGGGCCGCCTTTGTCGCCGACCTCTCGATCAGGCGCTTCCACGGCGTCGGTCCCAAGGGCGCCGAAAAAATGGCGCGGCTCGGCATCGAGACCGGTGGCGATCTGGCGGAAAAGGACATCGAATGGCTGCGCGCTCATTTCGGCAGCTTCGCCGATTATCTCTATCGCGCTTCGAGAGGCATCGATTTGCGGCCCGTTCGATCAAGCCGTATCCGTAAATCCGTTGGCGGCGAGAGGACGTTCAGCCGCGACCTTTCGTCGGGTAGCGAGTTGCGCGAGACAATGGAGGACATCATCGATATCGTCTGGGGCTATATCGAGCGCGCGGAAGCAGAAGGTCGCACCGTCACTCTCAAGATGAAATTCACCGATTTTCAGATTTTCAGCCGCGCCAAGACGATGGATCGGCCAATCGCGAACAAAGAGGAATTTGCGGCAATCGGCCGCGCCCTGCTGGAGGAGGTCCTCCCCCTGCCAATGCCGATCCGCCTCATGGGACTGACGCTTTCGAAACTGGAAGGGAACAGTGACCAGCAACCGCGACCCGATGCGCAGTTATCGCTGCTCTAGTTTACGCAGGACTGCCATAATTCCAGCCGCCTTCTGGTGAGCGCGCTCATTGCTTCGGGAAGCAGGCGTATCGCAAAGAAACGCGCTTCCACGATTTCTCGCCCGTCCGCTTCGGGTGCCGCATCCACGACAGTGCTGAAAATATAAGCGCGGTGCGGTGCGCCCGAAATTTCCTCGTTCAATATGCCGACAAGTTTCAGATCGGTCACGAGGCAGCCTGTTTCTTCGCGCATTTCTCGCCGCGCCGCGTGCTCCGGCGTTTCTTCCCGCCTGATACCACCGCCCGGAAAATACCACCCTTGCGGACCGTAACTATGCCGCACCAACAGGATTTCACCCTGCGGATTGGACGCAATGATGGTGACGCCCTCTGCCGTGATCCCGCTGAATTTGCGCCAGTGATGGCGCAACCGGTGCGCAACCTTCAGCGCCACTCGGTGAAGCGGCCTGGGGATCAGGTGAAGCATGTCACCGGTTGCCGGGCCGCAGCGAGCAATCGCGCAATCGGAAGATCGTTATCACCTGCAATAGCCTGATCGAGTACGCTGCGTTTTTCCGCACCGCGAAGAACGAAGACCAACCGGTCGCTTGCGAGAAGCGATGGCATGGTCAGGCTGATCCGATCGAACGGAGCTTCGGGAGGCAGCGGATCGGGCGTCAAACGCACGACCGGTCGCGCGTCGTCGACCTTGGGATCCGTATTCGGAAATAGCGAAGCCACATGCCCGTCAGCGCCCATGCCAAGCCAGGCAAGAGCGAAAGGCGGCACGCCCTCCATCTCGTTCAAAGTGACGACTTCGGCCCCCGCAGGCTCGAACAGTTTGCGCAGCTTCCCTGTATTCGATGCGGCATGATCTTCGGAAACGATACGGTCGTCTCCCGGCCACACAACCAGTCGCGTCCAGTCCAGTTCGTGGCCAAGCAATTTTTCCATGATCGGAAAGGGAGTGGATCCCCCGGGAACCGTGATCGTCACCGGCCCATCGGATTGATCCATCCGTTCGCGCAGCGGGGACGCCAGCCAGTCAGCAATAGCAGCATCGCCCTGACCCTCGATGATAGTCAAATTTTCCATACTGTATTGATACACCAATGCCGCCCGTCCCCAAGGGGAAAGGCGGCATAGGCGCACACGAATAGGTATGTGCTTACTTGGTAGTCTGATTAAGGAACCAGACGCGTTCTTCGCACTGATCGATCCAATCGTCGACGATACCGCTGGTGGCGTTGTCACCCACTTCTTCCGCGGCGTCTTTTACCTGATTGAGCCGTGTGTGCAGCTTGCGGTTATCATCACGCAATTCTGCCACCATCGCGTCGGCAGTGATTGTCACATCATCCTGATCGGCAATCTTTGTCTGCTGGGCGATGCTGCCGATCGATGTGAGCGTGAACTCGTCATTCTTGCGGACGCGCTCACCAATGGCATCCACTGTGCCAACCAACTGCGCTGCCTGCTCGTCAAAGAGCAGATGCAGGTCGCGGAAACGCGGCCCCGCCACATGCCAGTGAAAGTTCTTGGTTTTGAAGTATAGCGCCACGGTATCGGCCAGTGCGCCGTTTAGCGCGCTTACCAGTCCGGCTTTCGAGTTGTTGCCCAATTCTGCCATGGTATTTACCCCTTTCGTCATTTTGAAGTTCACCTCCTCAACGGCCCTCCGCCACTCCGGTTTCCCGATTAACGGCGGTTGCTGTGATCGGGTCAGGCGATGATTCCTCTCGCGCTGAGCCCGGTAATCACGCCAAGGCCGAAAAGCAGGACAGCCAGGCCGATCCTCAACCGCCGTAGCGGCAGTCTCGCTTCCAGTGCTGTGCCGGAAAGCCATCCCATAGTGACTGCAGCCCCTCCCCCGATCACGCCGCCTAATCCCGCCAGCGGCCAGTAGGAGAAAACTACGGCCATCGCCGCTACCAGGAAGCGCGAGGCGTCGGTCATTTGCCTGAAGCACAAGACGATGAACGCAGCCCCCAGCGAACGTGTCGGTTCTCGCGGCACTCGCTCCCGATTGGGCCAGGCGCACTCGAAGGCGGCCAGCAGAAGCGCGAGGGCCACGAACATGGTTGCCGCACTTCCAGACATGGTTCTCGCCAGAAGGCTTCCCAACCAAGCCGCGGTAATTGCGGTCACAGCAGAACTCGTCAACGCCACCACGAGCAAACCATTCGCCGCACCCAGAGCACCCGCAAGGCGCGCCACCAGCAACTGGTCGCGCGCGCCGATCGCGGCTACGAAGCTGGCAACCATGGCGAATAGCAGTGCCGTCATCCTCGCTCCCGTCCATCTTTCTAAGCGTCCAGGCTTGCGATAGCACGGCCCGCAGAAAAACGAACAGGAGAGCGATGTGAAACTCGCAGACGGCATGGCGGCAGTGGTCACAGGCGGCGCTTCGGGGCTTGGCAAGGCGAGCGCACAGGCACTGGCGGACGCTGGCTTAAAAGTCACAATCTTCGATGTGAACGAAAAGACGGGCGAAGAACACGCCGAAGCAATCGGTGGAAGCTTCGTGCTGGTGGACATCACCGATGAGCAATCGGTCGTCGATGGTTTTGCGAAGGCCCGTGCGGCCAATGGGCAGGAGCGCGTCACCGTACATTGCGCAATGACCAGCCGGCGCGGAAAAACGCTGGGCTGGGACAAGGACGCATCTCGGTACAAGCGACTGGAAACGGAAGACTATGCGTTTGGCGCCGAAGGCATCCTCGTATCATCCTATCGCATTGCCAGCCTGTCCGCGCTGGGCATGGCCAATTCCGAGCCGCTCAACGAAGATGGCGAGCGCGGTTGCATTATCCTGACGGCCAGCGTGGCGGCGCAGGACGGGCAAATCGGCCAAGTGATTTATGGTAGCTGCAAGGCTGGCGTCAACGGGCTCGTCCTGCCGATGGCACGCGATTTGATGGACATCGGCATTCGCGTGAACTCCGTGATGCCTGGCGTCTTCGCGACCCCGCTGATGCTTGGCATGAAAGAACGTAATCCGCAGATGTGGGACCAGCTGAATGCGAGCGTTCCCTTCCCCAAACGCCTCGGTCACCCGGAAGAATTCGCTTCGCTAATCTGCGAAATCGCCCGCAACAGCTATATCAACGGTCACCAGTTCAGGCTCGACGGGGCGATAAGAATGCCGCCCAAGTAACCCATTTTAGGCGATTGGCAGATCCATACGGCCGGACTTGCTCTCGTTCTACGTGTGACCACGAAAATCTTACATATCGCCAATCCAGAAACGCGCAGCTCAAGCACCGCACTTTAAGTTTCGAAAAAGATGTCCGGAATGGAGGGCCCTAAACCTGCCCGATCGCTTCGAGAGCGGCCCCGGCTGCCAGCCATGCTTCTTCTGCTACCGCCAAGGAATCGACCGCGTCGGCTCGTTTCCTCAACAGCTCCTCCATCGACACACCATCCAAGTTGGATGTCTTCGCGCTGCCTTCGAGGATCGAACGGTCGAGTTTTTCGACTTCCGCTGTGAGCCGCTCCATGGTTTTTTCGGCTTTGGCCAGTTCGGACTTGGCCTCGCGGGACTGAGCCTCGGTTTTATTCCCGCGCGAGCCGCGCGATTTTCCGCCGCCACTGCGCCGATCTCCCTTGGGCTGGTTCCGACCCAGAACGAAATCGATGTAGTCCTGCATGCTTCCAGCGTACTCGGTCGCAGTGCCGCTATCGACAAGGATCAGCCGATCCGCAGTCAGTTCGACCATGTGGCGATCGTGACTGATAAGGATGACGGCTCCCGAATAATCGTTGAGCGCCTGTATGAGGGCCTCGCGTGCGTCGACATCCAGGTGGTTGGTGGGCTCGTCCAGTATCAGCAAGTGCGGCGCATCGCGCGTGATCAATGCCAGCGCCAGCCGCGCGCGTTCTCCACCCGATAGCTTGTCCACTCGCTGCTGCGCTCGCGGGCCGGAAAAACCGAACCGTCCCAGTTGTGCTCGAACCGCACCTTGGGCTGCGCCGTCCATCGCGCGGTTCATCAGGTCGAGAGGCGTGTCTTCGCCAGCCAGTTCTTCTACCTGATACTGGGTAAAATAGCCGACCTTCAGCCGTCCCGGTGCATTCACCTCCCCTTCCGCTGCGGCGAGCTGCGAAGCCAGAAGGCGCGCGAGCGTGGTCTTGCCGTTTCCGTTACGACCGAGCAGCGCAATGCGATCGTCTGCTTCGATCCGGAAGTTCAGTCGCTTGAGGATTGGCGGCGCTTCGCCGTAACCCACGGCCGCCTGCTCCAGCGTGATCATCGGCGATCGCAGCTCTTCAGGATCCGGGAAGTCAAAACTTAAGCTTGGGTCCTCCATGAGCGCAGCGATTGGCTGCATGCGCGCCAGCATCTTCGCTCGCGATTGCGCCTGTTTGGCAGTCGAAGCACGGGCACTGTTACGGGCGACGTAATCCTGCAACTTGGCGCGCTGCGCATCCTGCGAAGCCTTTGCAGCCGCCAGTTGCGCCGCACGTTCGGCCCGCTGTTTCTCGAACGCATCATAACCGCCCGGATACAGCGTCAACTGTCCACTCTGGAGGTGCAGGATGTGATCGACCACCTTGTTCAGGAGGTCGCGCTCGTGACTGATTACTACGAGTGTTGCGGGATAGGACTTGAGGAAATTCTCCAGCCAGAGCGTCGCTTCCAGATCGAGGTGGTTGGAAGGTTCGTCCAGCAGCAGGATGTCGGGTTCGGAAAACAGGAGCGCGCCGAGAGCGATGCGCATTTTCCATCCGCCCGAAAAGCTTTCGACCGGACGTTTCTGCATCTCTTCATCGAAGCCCAGCCCGCTCAGTATCTTGGCCGCGCGCGACGGGGCACTGTAGGCGTCGATCGCCAGCAGGCGGTCGTGTACATCGCCCATGCGATTCATGTCGGTGCAGGTTTCAAGCTCTTCCAGCAATTGCGCCCGCTCGGTAGCAGACGCGAGTACGACCTCTTCCGGCGTCATCGTGCCGCTGGGCGCTTCCTGCGCAATATAGCCAATGCGGGCGCGCGACGGTTTGCTGACTTCGCCCTCATCCGGTTCAATTTCGCCGATAAGCGCTTTCATCAGCGTGGATTTGCCTGCGCCATTGCGGCCGATCAGGCCGACGCGCGCACCAACCGGAACGGTCGCGCTGGCGCCCTCGAGAATGGCCCGGCCGCCAAGCCGCACTGTGACACCATCGATTGTAAGCATGCGCGGCCCCCTAACAGCCCATCGTCGTTCCCCAAAGAAAATACGGACTGTGAAACTTGCAAGATTTGCGTCGTGCGCTAGCCCGTCGAAATGGAGATGCAGGATCTGCTACAGCGGTACTTCGGCACGCCCGATCTGGCCAACGTCGATCCGGCTACAATGCCGGCGGGGATCGATCGCATGCTTGTCGACCTCGGGCTTGAGCGCGACCGCGGCCGGCGGTTCGCGCTTTGGACATTGCTTTACATGCTGGATGCAGCGCCCGACCTTGATGTCGCATTCAAAGATGAAACCGATCGAGAGGCAGCGCGCAACATGATGGATATGATCGCCGCCGCCACGCCAGACTAAGGCCCCAGGAGACAAGTTTCCTTTAGCTACTGCGCGCCCCCAAACGCGTTGCTGCTAGCTCGCTGTCAGCGCGCTTTGCTCCCGGTGACGTTCCAATTTGAATGCCACGCATAGGATCAGGATACCTCCCAGCGCGAGGCACAGGCCTACCCATCCCGGAGCGGTCCAGCCCATTCCGGCAGTGATGGCCAAACCCGCCAGCCAGGGGCCCAGCGCGTTGGCGATGTTGAAGGCCGCATGATGGAGGGCGGCAGCCATAGTCTGCGCCTCACCGGCGACATCCATCAGGCGAACCTGGAGAATTGGGCCGAGGCCGCCGCCCATGCCGATGGCAAAGCAGACGAGAGATAGCAGCCAGAAATTCGTAGCAGCGAAAGTGAAGGCCGCGAGAAAGACTGCACTCCAGGCAAGCAGGCCGATCGCTGCAGCCTTTAGCGAAATATCGGCCATCCAACCACCCAGCAGATTTCCGACGAGAATTCCGACTCCGAATATCGCGAACACCCACGGAACCGAAGCAGGCGTGGCGCCGGTATATTCCGTAAGAACGGGTGCCAAAAAGCTGTATACTGCGAACAGGCCGCCGAAGCCCACCGCACCTGCTCCAAGCGTCAGCAGAACCTGCGGATGCGCCAATGCATGCATCTCGCGCCGCATGCTCCGCCCTACTTCCACTGGTTGTCGGGGGGCAAGGATCAGGAGCGCGGTGGCGGTCGCCAGGGCGATTCCCGAGACACCGCCGAATACGACGCGCCAGCCGACATGCAGGCCAAGCCAGTTGGCGAAAGGCGCCCCGATCACCGTGGCGACAGCCAGACCGGCCATCACGTAAGATGCGGCCGCGGCGCGCTTCTCCGGAAGAAGCGAGGCGGCCAAGAGCGCTGCCACCCCGAAGTAGGCGCCGTGAGGCAGGCCGCTAAGGAACCGGAAAGCGAGCAGCGTATGATAAGTAGGCGCCCACACTGTCGCCGCATTACCCATCGCGATCAGGACCATCAGCACAACCAGCAGACGCCGCCGCGGCCAACTCGCCCCGAACAGCCCGAGGATCGGCGCGCCGACCACCACCCCGAGCGCGTAGGCACTTACGGCATGCGCTGCGACCGGTTCGGTAACAGCGAAGTCTGCTGCGTAAAACGGCAGCAGGCTCATGGCAGCGAACTCCGTCGTGCCAATCGCGAACCCGCCGAGGGCAAGAGCAAGAATAATGAAGGCTATGCGACCCGTTGAGAGTGGATCTGCGGAATGGGTCATGATGTGGTCTGTCGCGGGGAGTGAGGGGAAGATCGCGCTAGATCGGTAGCGGCGCAGCTTCGATCAAGCCCCACGGCACGTCTCCCGATATTTATCCTAGACGCCAACCGCCTCTGGCGTGTCCCCGATATTGGTACAGAGAGTTTGCCCCTCCGGAACGGGATGGCGCGTCGCATCGTTGGATAAACCAAAGGAGATCAACATGTTCGGTTGGGCCATTACACTTGCCATCATCGCACTCGTCGCAGCAATCCTCGGGTTTGGAGGCGTTGCAGGCTTTCTGGCAGATCTGGCCCTGATCATATTCGTCGTCGCCTTGATTGCGAGCGCGATCTTCTTCTTCCTGGGCTGGAAGGGTGCGAAGGCGGCTGCAGACAAGCTGAAACAGTGAGCCGCTTACTGTGAGTGAATGACCGAACCTAATAGCTGGCGAGTTCTGAATCTGCGGATCAGTCGTCGACCATGCTGGTCAATTCAACTGTGGGCTTGCCGCAGATAGACACCCCGGGTCGGTAGTCGGGAGATGTTGCATGTCCAGGCGCCCCCGTCCGGACCGTTTGACATCGTACATAAGGTTATCGGCCAGTCGGATCAGCGAACCTGGATCAGGATAGTTATCGGGGGGGATTACAATCCCGCCTGCACTTGTACTGACACCCCACGGTAGAGTTTCGATCGCTCCAACAAGCGAACTTTGAACACTCTCAGGCCTCGCCGGATCATTTGCGACCTGAAGAAAGACAAGAAACTCGTCGCCGCCAATACGCGCGACATGGTCTTTTTCCCGCAAGACACTTCGCAGGGCGGTGACGACATGACGCAGTACTTCATCGCCCCCCGAATGTCCGTAGCGGTCGTTGATCGATTTGAAGTGATCAAGGTCTAGAAATATCAGAGCTGTCGTGCGCTCGTCACTTTTTGCCTTCGCCAATTCCGTCCGAAGCATTTTCTCGAAACCGCGCGGTGTGAGCGCTCCTGTGAGCTTATCGATATTCGCCGCCTTTTCGGCGTCGTTAAATCCAGATCTCGCTCTGCTCACGCCCACTCCTGCAGCGAGTGTCATGGGGACCAGTAAATATGCTTCCCATGGCATGTCATGCACCCACGCTGAAATCAGCAAGACCGCGCATGCCGACAGGATGATCAGGTGAGAAATCGGTTTGCGGAAGTGCCAGCAGGCGAAAGCTGTGAAGAGCAGATATCCGCACTGTGCAGATGCTGAGGGAGGCGCCGCGATCAGCGCGGGGGTCAATAATATTTGCCCTGCCAAAAGGCCGTAGCCCAAGTGAGCCTGAGAAAACAATCCCCGCGACCGAACGGCGCCGGAAGGGTCTCTGTCGAAGTTGTATGACTTGTCTCTCTGGCCCAACCGCATCGAGGCGAACTCCGCTCCTTACGGGTTGAATGCCGTCCCAGGCCACCCACGCACCCGGCAAGCTACGACCTCTCGCTGCGCACGTATAAGACCCACGACCAATTCCCCTGCTCAAACCCCAAATGCTTCGCCCATGCCTAACTTGCGCTAACTGGATTCGCGCATGGCTTGCGCGCGCGATGAAGCAGTTGCCTTTCCGCATGGAAACCGTAGAAATCAGAATAGTGCATATTCCGATCGGTAATAATAACGACGAAGGCCTTGAACTTCTGAAGTAATTGCCCTGATGGAAGCAAAGCTAGCGACGACGTGGTATTTGCGGGGGCGATAAATGCTAGGCTCGAATGAGGCTCAGCAAGAGCGGCAGAGCCGCGATTTGCGCAAGCTCGACCTTAATCTGCTCATCGTGTTCGAAACCGTATACAAGACCGGCAGCGTCAGCGAGGCAGCCCGGGTTTTGGGTATGACGCAGCCTACTGTCAGTAATGCATTGGCGCGCCTTCGAGATCATTTCTCCGACCAGCTCTTTGTGCGCCGGGATCATAGCATGAAGCCAACGGCGCGCGCCCGCGCTCTCCTACCTCCAGTGAAGGAAGCGCTGACCGCTTTGCGGCGCGGCCTATCGCTCGAAACCGACTTCGATCTGATTACCGCCGCTCGCCGCTTTCGGCTGCTCTTGCACGATTTCAGCGTACCGTCGGTTCTGCCGCCGATCATCAAAGCGCTCGATGATGCGCATTCATCCTGCTCGGTCGAAGTGATTACGCCGGACTGGTCGCGACCGCACGAGGCGCTCACCAATGGCGATGCCGATATCATGCTCGACATTTCCCTGCATGATCAGCCGGGTGTCACGCTCGAGCCGCTTATGGACGGCGAGGCGGTCTGCGTCGTCCGGGAAGCCCACCCCACGATCGGGCACGCACTCTCGCCAGAGCAGTTCGCGGAGAACGGGCACGCCGTGGTCGAAAAGGAAATGCGTCTGCACCTTCCCACGGCGCGGCTGGTGATGGCGGGAGGGTTGGAACGCCGGGTCGTAGCCGTGGTACCGAATGCTGCCAGCCTGACGGTCACGATCGCAACGACAAACTTGATCGCGATAGTACCGCGACGCTATGCGGAACTGGTGGCACCGATCTATCGGCTGAGAATACTTCCGGTCCCCTTTGAATATCCAAAAACCAAAATATTCTTGGGTTGGGCCACAGAACGCGCTGACGATCCAGGACTTCAATGGCTACGCGGCCTGATCCGGGCGACCTTCGCCGCCTGACCAATTCCCGAGGTGCCAAACGAAAGGCTGCACACCTTACGGCTCGCTAACCGGTGGTTATCTTGAGGCACGCTAGGAAAACTGGAGCGGGTGAAGGGAATCGAACCCTCGTCGTCAGCTTGGGAAGCTGCTGCTCTACCATTGAGCTACACCCGCAAAGCATTGCAAAACAAGCTAAACCGAAGCATCCGCATGGAGCGGTTTACAGGTCAGTTTACACCCGCGTTCCTTATGCGTTCGCCGATTGCCACGATTGCCCGCGATTGGTCAACGTATGTTCTGCGAATGCCGGATACCTTTTCGATAGACCATGCCATAATCTCCGCGACCTCTACATCCGCCAGCCCCGACAGGATGAGGCGAGTGGCGAATGTCCCACGCACATCGTGCAGGTGTTTGCGCTTCTTCTCCCCAGTATCAGGATCTGTGAAAACGATACCTGCGGCGTCACGGACCCGATTGAATGATCCGCCGTAACCGTCACCACTCCAGGGCTGACCACGACTGTTGACCAGCAAGGTGGTTACCCCCTCTGCCCGCTGCCGAGTATCGAGTTCTTGGAGAAGGAGATCGAGCTCCGGTATCCGTGGCATCGAAGCGGTCCGGCGCCGACCACGACTAGTCTTCAAGGTGCGCTTGACGATGGCATAGTCGTAGACGTCCGACCGGCTCACTGTGACAAGATCTTCTCGTCGTAGACCGGTGACCGCGCATAGACGAAGACCGTCGAGGACATGATGCTTGTCCATGCGCTTGGCTTCGAACGCGAACCGATCAATGTCTTCCTCGGTCCAGATGATCTCCGCGCGCTGCCCGTTGCGATAAAGTGTTGGAATACCTTCCGCTACATTGATGAGAACGCGGCCATGCAGGCATCCGAACTTCAGAAGTTCACGAAGCACCATAACCCCGAGATCAGCACCCCGCGGCGTGGCAGCACGCTCGTCGCGCCAACGAACAACCTTCGCCTTCATGCGTGGGTCATTCCACACCGTAAGGGGTGTTTGGCCCCAACGCTCAACGATCTGCTTCAGGTAGCTTGTCCACGTCTTCTTCGTGGAGGTCGCGAGATTGCTCCAAGACGGGCTACGTTCCCATTCCCGAACCAGCGCAGACAGCGTCTTGCAGTCCGGCGTCGCATTGCGCTCGAGCGCTGCGATCGCAGCCTTGATTTCAGCGGTAGTGAGAACCGGCTTTCCACCACCTTCACGTTTCGCGATTAGCGGTCCTCCGCGCCATGCATACACGTAATGTAACGTGGGCTTACCTGGTCGCTTTTTCGGGACGAAATGCAGACCGACGATCAAAGAACGCCCTTTCGGTCCCACTCGTCGAAGTCATTGGCTACGCTCTCCGCTGGATTACCGGCGGCGATGACGCGGATCAGGCCCGATGGCAAAATTTCAACCGAGCCGACGGAAACACCGGCCCTCGCTACGGCGGTGATTGCTCGTTTAATTTGGGTTGTGCGGGGAAACGACCCGCTGGGAGGCATTGTCATGCGTGTCATATAACACGCATCGGTGATAAGTCAACACATTGACACGCATGTGTGTTATATGCCATCCAGACCGCCATGGATAATGACTACCCCCTTGCAGAGACCCTCGCTGCCCGCATGCTCTCCGAGGCCCTAGCTCGCGCTAAGGACGAGGACGGCCTGAGTGTTCGCCAGATCGGCAAGCTCATGAACTACAAGACGGCCGTCGTCTTGAGTCATATGGCTACCGGCCGCGTGCCCATTCCGATCGACCGCGCCCCCGAACTCGCCGAAATCCTCAAGCTCGACAGGGACCGTTTTCTCTCGGCGGTGTTGCAACAGCGGCACCCTGACATCGACTGGGGCAGGCTTTTTAAGCGGACCACTTTTTCCGGCGAAGATGGGCTTGCGATGGAACTCGAAGCGGTTCTGGGTTCCAAGCTGAAAGACCTCACACAGGAACAGCGCGCAGTCATGCGTGAAGTAGCAGGTGAGCGGTCCCCACGAAGGCGATGGCTGTCTGTCCATGAGCTAGGCATGGTGACCATGCTGCGGGAGAGATTCCCGGAGATGACCACGGACGGTCTCGATCAGGCTGACATGGTAAAAATAATGTCGGCGATCGAATGATGCCGATTTCAAATTCAGTGACGCCGCGTCTTCTAAAAAGATGAAGACACAGGGGCGTTGGGAAATTGAAAAATGCCTCCCGATTATTTCTGCCCTACATCGGGCTTTTAATAAATGTATGAAATACGTGACTTTTTCTGAAAGTCGCTAATTCTCTCAAGTTTAGTTGCTAAACAAATGGGGTGACGTGGTCGCCCAAGGATAACCCTTTTCGATATGATCCCTTCAACATCACCACCGAGCACATGGGCGGAAGACGTGTTCGCCGCTGGACGAAATGACGCTTGGAAGGGGCGACTCCCCCTCAAACATGGAACTACCTTTCAGTGGGCCGACGTCCGCACGGATGGATTGGGCAACGTCCTCGAAATGCCATTACTTCGGCACAAATGGTGCTTCGGCCGACCTGAAGTTTACATACGGCAGATCAAGCGGACCAAGATGCAGCGCTTTCACTGGGGCACAAAGGAGGTTGCAGCGTCCCGTTGCGGCAGCTGCAAAATCGCCACTGGGTGCGGTAAGCTTGCAGGCGAGCGAATTGAGAGTTCGCCATTGATCCATTCAGCGCTGAAGCAATGGAGCGACTTCTGCAGAGCTATGGGTGGTGACCGTCAATTTTCGGGAGTGGCAGGCCGATACTGGCAAGGGTTCCTTCAGGCCATTGCGGACCACGGCCCTTGGTCATCTAGGAATGACGAACTGATCGCCGAAGATGCGAAGCGGCGCCTGATCGAGGGACGCAAGGCTGATGCGACCCGAAAGAGTAAGGACCGAGCAGCAGAACGAGCTCATCGTCGATCCCTGAACCTTCCTCCCACGGAAGAATTTGTGAAGGCAGCATTGCTGGAAAGAAACGAGCGGTGCGCTCGGCTCGAAGGAGCGGCGGGCGACGCAACATACCCGCCCTCGATCAGCAAGATCAGAGCGGACCATGCCAAGGCAACAGCGGCGTTCACCGCCGATGCTTGGATGGTCGATGCCCTTCTACGCGAACATGGGAAGAAGTCGAACCCGAGCACGATCGCTAAAGCGATGATCAGAATGGGTCGGAACCAGGATAAAAAATATCCGGCGTTACGGCAACGCGTCGAAAACGACCTCCGGCGCGTCCGAGACTGCGAGACGGGCTCACCACGTCTGTGGACAGCTTTCGACTTCGAGAGCCAGCAGGTGGCGACCGAGCTCGACCAAATCATGCAGGAGCTAGAGGACCCGCTCGAACGGGTTGTGAGAGGTTGGTAGTCACCCCCTACCGGCACCCTCTACATTTCGTGTCCGTCTGCTTTACCTACATGGACTCCATGTAAGAATATGTAGACCATGGATTCAGAACACATAATGAGATGGTCAGCATCCCTCGGCTTACGCCGAGGGATAGAAGACACGCCGGAGCGTGCCTTCGAGTTTTTTTGCAAAGGGAAATACTCGGAGTGTCAGGTCCATCCGTGAGTCGATCCCGCAGTCCCACCGAATTGCCCACCCGACACCCAACCGGGGTGCACGTAGACCTTGCTGATCAACAACATAATGAAGGTCTATCGAATGAAATTTCACCTCTACGAGTGCATCATCCAGCGCGGTGATCACGAAGTCCGCGGACACATCGTCGCCCCCTCCCAAGATGCCGCCTTTATGGTCGTGGTAGAGCACAATGAAGCGCTCGGCCTGGACCATGAAGACTTCACCACCGAACGGGTCGATCATACTCTTAAGGGCGACCGTCGGCGTGGCCTCGACACATTGCTACGCACCGCCCCGGTGGGCTTCGCGAGCTTCTGCGAGATCGGGTGGATCGCCCATGTTGCCCCCGTCCAGAAATTGAATCTCTACCGAACCACGGACGACAAGGGCAGTAACTTGTTCGCGATCGCTCCCAACACCGACATTGCCGCGTCGATTTTCACGACTGCTATGTTCATACCGACCGGTGAGGTAAGGCTGCTGCATATCTCTGACGGTATGGCTGACCTGCCTGATGACCAGGTTCTCAACCTTCCGAAGCTCATGGAGTGTGGCCCCATCGGGATCGTTCGATTCGACGAAGCCGCCGGCGGCTGGTCGCTCGCCTGACGCGTTCAGTTCGGCTTGGCGGTGTGTGCTTCTCGAAGTTGGACATACCGCCGCGCTACTTCCTCCCAAAGCTTTCTTCCGCCATCGTCGCCGCGTTCGACGAAGTGCAGCACCTTTCCGGCGATGAATTCTTCGGCGTCTTCACCATGCTCACGATCGACCCAGAGCGCCATCGCCCAGATTTCCTGTTCGCGGGTGACCGTCATGAGAACAGCCCAATCACGACGACAACGAACATCGCGACATGCAGCACCAAGAGCGCGGAGAATTCGATCAGCGTGCCCCGCTTTGCGCGTCTGTCAGCCATTGCTGCACCACGGTTCTCGGCGACCAGACCATGTTCGTGCAAGCCCCTCGGACACCAATTGGTCCCCTATCGAACGGCCTGACGTCTGCAGCGTCGCTAGCGTTCGTCCATACCGATCTCGCCCTGTCCGGGCGATCTGGAATTCTCCGGCGTTCAGTAGCTCTACGAGTCGGTTCCTGGCGCGCAGCACCAGTCGTCGCTCATACCCGCACTTGCCGTTCAACTCCGGTGTATCGATGTCCGAGACGCGAATCATTTCGCCTTCGATCCAAACTGTGTCGCCATCATGGACACAATTTTCGCGAGGAACAGGGGCACACACTGCGAGAGCGGCTGCAATGAGAAGCATAGCATCATCTAGCCGCACACAGACCATTTTCCTACACGGAACGAATATGGAACAAAGCCGATCATCGAGTCGGAGATAGCCATGATTGTTCTTAGCGCCCCGGTGCTCGCTGCGATTGCGAGCATTATCACCGCATGCGCCGTCCTTGTCTGGTCAGTGCGTCGCAAACCATGAGTTCCAAGCGCCTCGATACAATCGCTGATTACACGCGCCATGGCTACGCACCGCGGGTGGACTGCAAGGCATGTCGCCACACGGCTGTCCTGAACCCTCTGGAGGTTACGTTGCTGTGCCAGCGGCGCGGGTGGACGAAGCAGATGGCTGGTGTCGAGCGACGGCTAAGGTGCTCGCGCTGCAGCAGTCGTGACATACGCATTGGCCCCTCGTTTGGACCGTGAAGCCCGCTTACGATCTCTTTACGCCGGTGAGTTACGTTGCACCGATGCGCAGCCTTCCCATCTTACTGCTCGTTGCCCTCGCCGTTCCGGCCAATGCCGAGGTCGTCAGCGGGACAGCACAGGCTTTCGATGGCGATACTCTCGTCTTGAACGACAGGCAGGTGCGCCTCGCTGGTATAGACGCGCCAGAGTTGGATCAGCATTGCCAGCGTGACGGCCAAGCCTGGGAATGCGGTGAAGAAGCTAAGCGCCAGCTGAATAGCATGATCGCAGGCCAGACCGTGTATTGCCAGGGAGAGGGGGTAGACCAGTATGGTCGGCTTCTCGGAACATGCTCGGCGAACAGGATGAACCTCAACGCCTCCATGGTCGAGTATGGTTGGGCCACGGCCTATCGCGCTTACAGCGACGACTATTTGGCACAAGAACACCGCGCACGTTCTGCGAAGGCGGGTATCTGGAAATCTGAATTCGCCCTGCCCGAGCAACACCGGATAGCGGCGAGAGAAGCGAGCAGACCGGCAGCCACTGTGGCACCAGCGCGCAGCACGATGAGACGCTCGAACTCTGCATGCGACATTAAGGGGAACCGCAGCAGGCGCGGTGACTGGATTTATCACCTCCCTGGCATGCAGTATTATGAGCAAACAAGACCGGAGGAGATTTTCTGCTCCGAGAGTGAGGCGATAGCAGCAGGATACCGGCGTTCGACGGTGTAGGCTGGCGAAAACTTATTCTCGACCGGCTGCATTCATGACCGCGCGATCGCCCTGAAGAACGAGGCGCTGCGTGGTGTTCCTGCGCTGCTGGAGTTCGGCCCCGCTGGCCTCGCGGTGTTCACCGAAGGCGGCTGGTCGCTCAAGGACTAGCTGCATATTGCTAAATCGAGCTTGTCGTGTTTTGGTGTTCCATTTCACGAAAAGCTTTTCTTCGTCGCTACTCCCAGTATCGCGGGCGCGCGCTCCGAATACTGCCTTGCCGATGACTTCACGGTGCGGCACTAACCCCTGCAAAGGGGAAATCAGTGAATCATCAATCGCTTTCGGCGTTTATCTGGTCGGTCGCGGACCTATTGCGCGGCGACTATAAGCAGTCTGAATACGGGCGCGTCATCCTCCCGTTCACGGTGCTTCGGCGCCTCGACTGCGTGCTCGCTCCCACCAAGGAGTCGGTTTTCGAAGCGGCTGGTAAGGGTCACCCCGACCCGATGCTGCTGCGCGCATCGCAGACCACCTTCTTCAACCGCAGCCCGCTCGACCTGGTGAAGCTGGTTGGCGACCAGGACAACATCGCCACCAACCTGCTCTCCTACGTGCAGGGCTTCTCGCCGGAGGTGCGCGACATCTTCGAGCAATTCGAGTTCGCCGCGCAGATCGACAGGCTCGCCAAGAACGGCCTGCTCTATCAGGTCACCGAGCGCTTCGCCGGGATCGACCTTCACCCCAGCACCGTCGATAACAACCAGATGGGGCTCGTCTTCGAGGAGCTGATCCGGCGGTTCGCGGAAATCTCGAACGAGACGGCTGGTGAGCACTTCACCCCGCGCGAAGTCATCCGGCTGATGGTGAACCTGATCTTCGTCGAGGATGACGATGTGCTGTCCAAGCCGAGCGTCGTTCGCACGATCTACGACCCTACGGCGGGGACAGGCGGTATGCTCTCGATCGCGGGGGAATACCTGCAAGAGCATAATCCGCAGGCGCACCTCACCATGTCAGGGCAAGAGCTGAACCCCGAATCCTATGCGATCTGCAAGGCTGACATGCTCATCAAGGGGCAGGACATCACCAAGATCGTTCAGGGCAACACGCTCTCTGATGACGGTCATCCCGGCCAGACCTTCGATTACATGCTCTCCAACCCACCCTTCGGTGTGGAGTGGAAGAAGGTGCAGAAGGAGGTTAAGGATGAGCACCAGCGGCTTGGGTACGCCGGTCGCTTTGGCCCCGGCCTGCCTCGTGTTTCCGATGGCTCGCTGCTGTTCCTGATGCACCTGCTCGCGAAGATGCGTCCCAAGGCCGAAGGCGGCTGTCGCTTCGGCATCGTGCTCAACGGCTCACCGCTGTTCACCGGCGCGGCTGGTAGCGGGGAGAGCGAGATCAGGCGCTATGTGCTGGAGAACGACCTGGTCGAGGCGATCATCGCGCTGCCGACCGATATGTTCTACAACACCGGCATCGCCACCTATGTCTGGATCCTCTCGAACAAAAAGCCTGCAGAGCGTCAGGGCAAGGTGCAACTGATCGACGCCAGCAGCTTCTGGCAGCGCATGCGCAAATCGCTCGGCAGCAAGCGCAAGCAGATGAGCGATGACCAGATCGGCAATGTGACCCAACTGTTCGGGGCGTTTGTCGAGGCGGAGCTGGCCACTGTGATGGACGGAGAAGGCAAGGAGATTGCCCGACAGATTGTGCGCGAGGGCGAAGCAGCACCCGCCGCGCCGGAAGGTGGCAAGGTGAAGTTGGCACCGCTCTCTCGCATCTTCGACAACACAAGCTTCGGCTACCAGACCATAACGGTCGAGCGACCGGAGCTGGACGAGCATGGCAAGCCGGTGCTGGGGCAGCGGGGCAAGGCCAAGGGCAAGCCTGTCGCTGACACCAGCTTCCGCGACACCGAGAATGTCCCACTTGCCGAAGACGTGGATGCCTATTTCGAGCGCGAGGTGAAGCCCCATGCACGCGATGCATGGATCGACAAGTCAAAGACCAAGACCGGCTACGAAATCCCGTTCAACCGGCACTTCTACGTGTTCGAGCCGCCTCGTGCGCTGAAGGAGATCGATGCGGAGCTTGGCGAGGTGTCCGACCGCATACGCGCGCTGCTGAAGGACATGGCTGCGTGAGCTTCACACGCTACCCCGAATACCGAGAAAGCCAGGTTGATTGGCTCGGTGAAATACCTGCTGCATGGGATGTCGCAAAGTTCCGACACATATTCCGGGAAAGCGGCGAGAAGATCGACGACGAGGTAGTCGGGCCGATGCTCTCGGTCTCTGGCTATCGAGGCATCGAAATCAAGGATTACGAAGACGATAACCAGAGACGGTCTGATGAAGACCTTGTTGGCTATCGGATCGTTCGCCCTGGGCAGTTGGTCGTGAATACGATGTGGCTGAATTACGCCGGCCTCGGTGTGTCAGAGCATGAAGGTCACGTCAGCCCTGCTTACCGAAGTTACTGGATCGAGGCGGACGTTGACAGCCGCTACATCCATCATCTGATGCGCAGCTCGCTATACGTTCAGGGCTATACGCAGCTGCTAACGGGTATCCGCCCAAACTCTCTCCAGATGAGCCGCGACAACCTAATGGGCTTCCCAGTGTTGTTGCCGCCTCTAGAGGACCAGCAAGCCATCGCCGCCTTCCTCGACCGTGAAACGGCGAAGATCGATGCGCTGGTGGCGGAGCAGGAGCGGCTGATCGCGCTGCTGAAGGAGAAACGGCAGGCGGTCATCTCGCACGCCGTCACCAAGGGTCTCGATCCCGACGCACCCATGAAAGACAGCGGCATCGAATGGCTCGGCGAAATTCCGGCGCATTGGGAAGTGAGGACGCTCAAGTCCCTTGTCGAGCGGGGCGTCTCAATTTCCTACGGCATCGTTCAGCCGGGGGAGAATGTCGAGGATGGAGTGCCATTCATCCAGACAACAAACATGTCGAGCGGCAATTTCGATCTTTCGATCCTTCAGAGAACTACTGCGGACATTGCCTCTGCATACCCAAGGTCAACTCTTCGGCCCGACGACGTGGTGCTCGGAATACGCGCCTCGATCGGGGCTGCCCACATTGTGCCGGAAGAGCTTGCGGGTGCGAACCTTTCTCGCGGCGTAGCGCGCATTCAATGTGGTGAAGAAATCTATCCGCAATATCTCGTGGCATGCCTGGGCTCTGCATCGACCGAGCGATACTGGCAGCTCTGCAAGCAAGGATCGACTTTCAACGAGGTTTCAATTGAGACGGTAAAGAATCTCAAGATCGCGGTGCCGCCCAAGAACGAGCAGGAGAAAATCATTCAGCAATGCCAGGTCGAACAAGAACGTTTTGCTGACATCTTGGCGGCAGCGACTGACCTTTTGGCGGTTATGCGAGAGCGCCGCGCCGCGCTGATCTCCGCCGCCGTCACTGGCAAGATCGATGTGCGCGGGCTGGCCAAACAACACGAAATGGAGGCCGCATGAGCCTAGAGAAGATCATCGCGTCATTGCCCGACAGGTCTGCTGGCGAGCGCAAGCAGATGCGGCTCAACGCCATCGAACAATCCGAAAGCGATGACTCGAAAAAGGCAACCGACGCCCAGCAGTTCCTCGCGGCACTCGACGAAGTTGAAGCCGATGAGCACGCGGAGCTGATCGCCCAAGTCGAAGGTCTGAAACCAGCAGATAGGGTCATCAAGGCATTCAAAGCTGAACCGATGACAGACACCGAACAGAAGCTGATTCAGGTGCTGCTCGACAACCCAAACTCGACGTCTGGCGAACTCACCGAAAAGATCGGCTGGAAGGGCATGAGCTGGCATCTGCACTTCGGCACCATGTGCGCGAACCGCGGCGTCTATCTCGGCCAGCCCCCCAAGGCGACGACACCCAACGGCAAGTTCTACACCGGCATCCTCGCCGATTTCGACAACGATACGAGCCGCTTCACCATGAAGCCCGATGTCGTCGCAGCCTTCGCCCAGCTTGGCTTGAAAGGACAACTAGAATGTTAAGATCACTAAATTCCGCCATGGTTATCGCGGTTCTTACGTTTGCCGCCCCCGCTGCGGCCGAAAATTGGCAGCTGGTAAGTTCGGAACCCGCTTCTGGGGACTATCAATTCATAGACGCTGACAGCGTAACGGAATCGCAATTTTGGTCCGCGCGAGTTCAAGTCCATGATGAGTCCCAGCCTATCGCCATGGCTAGAACCCTGTATCGCTGCCGAACGCGCGAAATGGCGATAACCTATATTACCATCTACTCGGCGCAGGGTTCAGTTATCAGAAGCTGGTCGGAGGACGTGAGTTGGACCCCGGCGGTTCCACAGTCAATCGGTGCAAGTCTTTTAGAAAGAGTCTGCTCCGGCACGGTCGTTCAAGGCGTCCCACTCCGCGACATATTCGAGGTGCGAAGAGTGTTGAAAGAGCGCGGATTGTGATGACGTGAGTCTCCACAAGGAAATCAGCTTCGAAGACGAAATCTGCGACCACCTTGGCGCGGCTGGATGGATTTACGAGGAAGGGGCTGCGGCACGCTATGACCGCGAGCGGGCACTCTTCCCCGAAGATCTTCGCGACTGGTTGCGGGAGACGCAGCCGAAGGTCTGGGAAGCGCTAGAGAAGGCACACGCTGCAGCGGCGCTCAATGTCCTTGGTGACCGCCTGCGCAAACAGCTCGACGACCGTGGCACGCTGGATGTCCTGCGCCATGGCCTCGAACTGATCGGAGTGCGTGGCCTGGTGAGCCTAGCGCAGTTCGCTCCCGCGTCGGGCATGAACCCCGACATCGTGGCTCGCTACGAGGCGAACAAGCTGCGGGTCGTGCGCCAGCTGCGATACTCGCGCTCGAATGAAAACTGCATCGACATCGGCCTATTCCTCAATGGAATCCCTGTCGCCACCACCGAGCTGAAGACTGACTTCACGCAGAGCATCGGCGATGCGATCGACCAATACCGGATTGATCGAAAGCCAAAGAACGAGCCACTGCTGACTTTCGCTCGCGGCGCGCTCGTTCACTTCGCCGTTTCCAACCGTGAAGTGATGATGACCACCAAGCTCGAAGGCGGAAAGACGCGCTTCCTGCCGTTCAACCGGGGCAACAAGGGCGGCGCAGGGAACGTCGCCGATGGTCCCGGCCACCCGACAGCCTATCTGTGGGAAGAAGTCTGGCAGCGCGAGAGCTGGCTCGAACTGATCGGTCGTTACATGATCGCGAAGCGCGACAAGAAGAAGCAGATCACCACCGTGATCTTCCCGCGCTATCACCAGCTCGACGCGACAAGAAAGCTGCGCGAGCAGGTGCGCATCGAAGGTGCCGGTGGGCGTTTCCTGATCCAGCACAGCGCCGGATCGGGCAAGACCAACTCGATCGCCTGGTCAGCGCACTTCCTTGCTGACCTGCACGATGAGAACGATCAAAAAGTGTTTTCGAGCGTGATCGTGGTCTCTGACCGCAACGTGATCGACGCACAGCTTCAAGAAGCGCTGTTCGAGTTCGAGCGCACCAAAGGTGTCGTTGCTACCATCACGAGCGACGGTGGTAGCAAGAGCGCTGCGCTGGCTGATGCACTCGATGCGGGAAAGAAGATCATCGTTTGCACCATGCAGACATTCCCCTTTGCATTGGAGGCTGTGCGTGAACGCGCTGCGACCGAAGGCAAGAAGTTCGCTGTGATTGCCGACGAAGCGCACAGCAGCCAGGCCGGCGAAACTGCCGCAAAGCTCAAGGCGGTGCTGTCACCCGAAGAAATCGAGGAGCTAGGCGATGGCGGCGAGATAAGCGCGGAAGACGTTCTCGCCGCGCAAATGGCCGCGCGTGCTGCCGAGGATGGGGTGACCTACGTTGCGTTCACTGCGACGCCAAAGACGAAGACGATGGAGCTGTTTGGGCGCAGGCCGAACCCTGACGCACCGGCGGGCGAAGACAACAAACCGGGGCCGTTCCACATCTACTCAATGCGGCAGGCGATCGAGGAAGGCTTCATCCTCGACGTCCTGAAGAACTACACACCTTACAAGCTGGCCTTCAAACTCGCCAGCGGCGGGCAGGAATGGGATGAGATGGAAGTCGAGAAGAGCGCGGCCACGAAAGGCATCATGCGCTGGGTTCGGCTGCATCCGTATAACATCTCGCAGAAGGTGCAGATCGTGGTCGAGCACTTCCGCGAGAACGTCGCGCCATTGTTAGGCGGCAAGGCGAAGGCGATGGTTGTGCTTGGAAGCCGTTTGGAAGCCGTCAGATGGCAATTAGCGATCGAAGCCTACATCAAGTCGCAAGGCTATCGCATGCGCACCCTCGTGGCTTTTTCTGGAGAGGTGAACGAACCAGAGAGAAAGGGAGAGGGCTTCACAGAAACTAGCGCGAAGCTGAACCCCGGTCTGCGTGGCCGCGGCATTCGCGATGCTTTCAACGACGAAGAATTCAAGCTGCTACTCGTCGCGAACAAGTTCCAAACCGGATTCGATCAACCGCTTCTGTGCGGCATGTATATCGATCGTCGGCTGGCGGGCATTCAGGCGGTGCAAACGCTATCGCGTCTGAATCGCTCGCACCCCGGTAAGGACACCACATACATCCTCGATTTCGTGAACAGTTCCGAGGAAGTGCTGGCGGCCTTCAGGCAGTATTACGAGACAGCAGAGATCGAGGCCGAGACCGACCCGAACCTTATCTTCGATCTGCGCCAGAAGCTCGATGCTTCGGGTCACTACGACCAGTTCGAGATCGACCGGCTGGTAGCAGTCGAACTTGATCCCAATGCGACACAGGGGCAGCTAGTCGCCGCGATCGAACCCATCGCGCAGCGCATGCTGACGCAGTTCAGTGAGGCCAAGGATCAATACAAGGCGGCTATCGACGCAAAGGACAAGACTGCCGCGAACGAGGCCAAGGAAGAGATGGACGTTCTGCTCCAAACGCGCGGAGACATGGCCGCCTTCACGCGCATCTATGCCTTCCTGTCCCAGATCTTTGACTACGGCAGCACGGAGATCGAGAAGCGCTACATGTTCTACAAGCGCCTTACCCCGCTATTGCAGTTCGGCCGTGAGCGAGATGGCGTGGACCTGTCGGGAGTTCGGCTTACGCATCACAACCTTAAGGACGAGGGTGCGCGCACGCTACAGGTCGGTGATGATCGTCCCGCGCTTCCACCAATCACCGGGGTTGGCTCTGGAGCGGTGCAGGAGACGGAAAAGGCGCTGCTCGCGGAGATCATCGCCAAGGTAAATGACCTGTTCGACGGTGACCTGACCGATGACGATCAGCTCATTTATGTGAACAACGTGATCAAGGGGAAGCTGCTGGAGTCTGAAGAGCTGCGATCGCAAGCGTGGAACAACAGCAAGACCCAGTTCGCGAGCTCACCGACCCTTTCGAGCGCCATTCTCGACGCGATCATCGATGCCATGGCCGCGCACGAGAGCATGAGTTCGCAGGCGCTTAATTCGGCGAAGGTTCGCGAGGGATTACGGGCTGTGCTTTTGGGGCCGGGGCAGCTCTACGAGGAGCTACGGAAGGACAACGGGCAAGAGTAAGACCGCTTGCAGCGGGTCTGCCTCTTTCCGCACCCATCGGTGTTTGCGCTCGTCTCGCTGTCGTTCTTGAGTATACCCATCCGAGGCGTCTCACGGCGTCCACGGAATGTCTCATACGAGTTCGATCCCGATTGTGAGACGCTATGCTGCGCTGACTCTAGACCCCATTGAGACAGCGAGAACCATCACATGAGCATCGTCGGATACGCGCGCGTCAGCAGCAGTTCGCAGAACCTCGACCTACAGCTTGAGCAGCTCGCCGACGCGGGGTGTGAAAAGGTCTTTTCAGAGAAAGTCACCGGGACGACGCGCAACGACCGCGAAGCGCTCGCCGAATGCCTCGACTGGGTTCGCGATGGTGACACGCTAGTCGTCACGCGCCTTGACCACCTCGCTCGCTCTGGTCGCGATTTGCACGACATCATTGCACAGCTGTCCGCAAAGCAGGTCGGGTTCCGGTGCGTGCAACAAGGGGCGGTCGATACTACCACAAGCATGGGGAAGCTCATCCTTGGTATCTTGGGGGCGGTCGCCGAATTCGAGACTGACATTCGTAAAGAACGCCAGCGCGAAGGCATCGAGCGCGCCAAGGCGGCTGGTGTCTACAAGGGTCGCAAGCGCACGGTGGACGTCGATCAGGTGCGCTTTCTACGCGATCAGGGGCTCGGGGCGACCGATATAGCGTCAAAACTCGGTATTGCGCGAGCGAGCGTCTATCGAGCGCTCAAAGACACGATGGTGCCGACGACGTAGTCGCTACACTACAAATGCGAGAGGTCCTAGACCCTGACAGTCTGCTCGACCCTGATGCTGCCTATGAGGCGGGGCTAGGAAGGGCCGCCCATCCACCGGGACGATTGGCGTGTCGCCGATCGCCGAGTGTAGCAATGTCTATGAAGGCGCAGGAAACCGGTCTTCTGCGACCGTCGTGCGATTAAGCGGTTTTGGGTTGGTCGCGAAACGGCTGTTTTGTCGGGAAACAATCAACTAGCGACTTTCGCTGTGACCAAGAGCTAATTGGACCGTAGCGAGCCCAGCACCACATTCTGACGGCCTCGCCCAATACAGACTTCATCAAGGATCGCAAAACACTCCACCAGATGCGAACCTCGGTATTTAGTGTGTTCGGGATCGCGGAGGGTGCGGTGGTCGGTGATCTCGCCGCGCGGTTGCGGCGCTCCATCGTCATTACGGACCTTCCATTTGTAGAGGTCCGCAGCCGGCGCGTCGCGGCCGAGCCGGAAATGGATCTTGCGATCGACGGGGATCAACCCAAGCGCGTCTAGGACGAAGCCACGGAAGCCGGACGCCTGGGGGACCTCGCCGACGATGCTAAAGTCGTGCTCGGTCAGCATCGGGATGCGTTGGTCAAATAGGAAACTTTCCGCGCTCCCAACGCGCTTGCGGTGGTCACAGGCGAGAAGGGCGGCAACGTCGTCGCCCTCTTCGAAGTCTTCGAGCGCCACTAGGAAGCCATCGCGTGCCTCGATAACGTTGCGCACGGCGCGTTCATCGAGCTCCGCAACATATGCGTCGATGTTCGAACTTGGGTCTGCCCGGTCCGGCAACTGTGGGTAGCGCAAAAAATCTGGCAGTCTGACGAAGAATTCAAATACCATGTCGAACAACGTGGAAGTTGGATTTTGTAGCACCCACTGGGTGATGGCCTGCTCGACATGGAAGGACTTAAGCGGAAAGTTGTCGTCGGCTTCCTTACAGGAATGTCGCCAGCCTTTTGCAAACTTGACTGCCTTGCGGAAATCGCCGTTCTGCGTGTTCAGATTTGAGGCGGCGGTGATGTATCCGCGCGGATCGGATTGAATCCACCTCATATCTCTCGTGCCTCTCGACACGTTTTCTCGGAGCTGCGCCCGTTCGCGGTGCGGACGCAGCACGACCTCGGGAACGACGTAGCAATCGCCGCCGAATTCATTTCGGCCGTTTGTATACGCAGGGACGATATCTACGCCAAACACGACCCGTTCGGCCTCGACAAACGATAATGTCACGGAATGGGTCTGACGCGCGAACGTGACGGAATAGCGCGAGGGATTCTTGAAAGTGGTGCGCAGAGCCTGTTCGAGATCGGCGAGCGCCTCATTCGGATCGTGCTGGGCTGGATCCCAGGCGCCGAGAATGTAAAGCACGTCAAGGTCGTGCAGCGGCGTAATCGCAGTGAAACGAGGATACGAGCCGATCTGAAGTGATTTTCGGGCCCCGAGCACGTCCTGAACGGCTTCATACACGTCCGACACAAAATCGCGCTCGCCGGGCGTTGGCGAGAGATGGTCCCGAACATGCGCACGGAACAGCGCGTTGAACCTATCCTTTCTCATATCCACTCGTAATAAGGCTCACAACCACGTCATTCAGTAACCGACCGCGGAGGTTCGCAAGGGTTACATTACGCTCTCTCTCCAGTAGTGAGATTGCGTCCGGCGGCAGAAAACCAGAACCCTGCGGCGCGTATACAATGAGCGCTGTTGCGTCACGTTTTTGTGCAAGTATCTGGTCGAGATCGCCCGACCAATCGGGCCAGTAAACCAGAAAAACGCTTGCCGGCTCGGCGCGACCGAGATCGCCGATATGCGAGATGCGAATGATGTTCTTACAGTCAAAAATCTTGCTGTCGGCGAAAAGACCTTCGAGGCTGTCAACGACGTCACCCTTCGCGAAGATGGCAATTCTTCGTTTCGCTAATCCGTTGCCGAGCCGAAGCAACACGGGAAGCAGCCCGCGCAGCCAGAGCCAGACCGCGTATAAGGAGGCGAAAAGGACGATGAGCGCGGACACCGTCTCAAATGTCTCGAATGCGCTTTTCAGATAAGTCCCGAGTTCGGTCATAGCTCACAATATCACCGCTCGACAAATCTAACCATACCTGCCTCCCGCAGCGGCTTTTCATCCACCGCTTTCGAACATGTGTGACCGATACTTAATTGCAGAGCAGACCGTGTGCTGGTCCTTCCCGACGTTCGTGTCGTCATTGCGACGAGCATGTTCGATTACCAAGTCTGACGACCGAGTTCTGGTCTCGGGAAGGCGCGCCAACGGTTTACAGCGATTTCGGAACTCGTTGAAAAGAAACGGGCTGTCTTCGAACAAGTTTACAGCGAAAAGCGCAGAATTCTGCGGTTGCTGTCAGCTTGGGAAGCTGCTGCTCTACCATTGAGCTACACCCGCGAACCATGTCGGACTTCACGCCGTATCGGCCATGCAACGCGACGAGGCGCCTGCCACGACAGGGCTCGATCAGTCAATATGGCTTGGCTGCCCCTACGTGTTGCACCAGCGAATCCGACGAAACTCAATTAGGGAATGAAGTCACCATCTGGTAAGTAGGCTGTCGTTCACCATCACTGGACGGAGTCGCAGGCTCTAAACCGACCAATTGGCGGACTCCCCGATCGGAGGGGGCTTATATGCACGACTATAATCTCGAATATGTGGATGACGACGGCGTCGCCCAGACGATCTCGTTTTCTGCTCTTACGCCCAACGGCGCGCTGGATCGGGCCATGACGATCGCCCCTGGTCGGTGGGCGAGGCTGCGCGACGAAGCAGGCGATATCTGTCGGATCGAACGTCTGTCCCATTCTGCCGTGTGGCGTATCGCGCGCACCGCCTGACCGCCTTACGCCGGCCGGCTCCGTTTTATCCTTTGCAGCGCGTCTATCATCCGACGCTGACCTTCCGCTCGCGCGATCTCCGACCAACCGCGGAAAACGTGTCCAGCGAGGGTTCCCTCCCGGGAGGAGGGCTATACAAGGCCCCAATGTCGACCAATCGTGAATGGGTGAACTGGGCCATCGGCCGGATCGAAGCCGATTTCCATCGGTCGGCCGATACCCATCTTATACCTTTGCCCGTACCGGCCCTGCCGAATATCGCCATCTACCTGAAAGACGAATCCAGTCATCCGACCGGCAGCCTGAAGCATCGCCTTGCCCGATCACTATTTCTGTATGGTCTGTGCAACGGATGGATTTGCGAACGCACCGCTATTGTCGAGGCGTCCAGCGGATCCACAGCCGTTTCGGAAGCCTATTTCGCCAGGATGCTCGGACTGCGTTTTATCGCCGTCGTTCCACGCTCGACAGCGCAGGCGAAGCTTGATGCCATCGCCTTCTACGGAGGGGAATGCCACTTTGTCGATCGGCCATGCGAAATATACGATGCAGCGCAGTCGCTCGCCGATGAGCTGGGCGGCCATTACATCGACCAGTTCACTTTTGCCGAACGCGCCACAGACTGGCGCAGCAACAACAACATTGCCGAATCGATCTTCGCCCAGATGGAGCGCGAACCGCATCCCGTACCGCGCTGGATCGTGTGCGGTGCAGGCACGGGCGGGACGTCTGCCACCATCGGGCGCTTTGCACGATACAATCGTTTCGACACGCGCGTATGCGTGGCCGATCCGGAAGGATCCGTGTTTCACCGCCACTGGCAGGATCGCTCGATCGAGCGCGTGGAACATTCAGCGGGCTGTATAGAAGGCATCGGCAGGCAGCGGGTCGAGCCCAGCTTTCTCCCCGACGTGATCGACCGCATGGAAGCCGTGCCGGACGTCTGCTCGATCGCGGCGGCGCACGAAGTCAGCCAGCGCCTGGGTCGCCGCTGCGGCGGATCCACCGGAACGAACGTCTGGGCGTGCGCGAAGATCGCGGCGGAGATGGCCGAACGCGGCTGGAAGGGATCGATCGTGTCCATCCTTTGCGATGATGGCGCGCGCTATTCCGATACGATCTTCGACAGCGCATGGCTCGCTGCGCGTGGTCTGGACATCATGCCGCAGCAAAAGAAAATCGCGCATTTCTTCGAAACCGGCACATTCGCGGCCGAATGACATTCAGGCAGGATAAGGGGCCGCACGATCATGATCAGCGATGACAGGATAATCCTTGGCCTGCTGGCTCTCGTCCTCGCGTTCGTGTTCGCCACGCGCGACAGGCCCGGCTGGCAGCGATTCTACGTCTTCGTGCCGATCATCCTGATCTGCTACCTAGTACCCAGCCTGATGACGACCTTCGGCCTGATCGACGTGTCGCAGAGCAATCTGTGGCCCGTGGCGAAGGACTATTTCCTGCCCGCCGCGCTGTTCCTGATGACGCTCAGCATCGACATCAAGGGCATTCTGGGCCTTGGCAATAAGGCCATCATTATGTTCCTTACCGCCACCGTCGGCATCATCCTGGGTGGCCCACTGGCGCTGTGGATCGTTGCGCAGTTCGAACCATCGATTATCGGTTCCGGCGACACGGCAGCATGGCGGGGCCTTGCCACGCTCGCAGGAAGCTGGATCGGCGGCGGAGCGAACCAGACCGCGATGCTCGAAGTCTATGGTTATCCTCTCGAAGGTTTCGCTGCGCTACTGGCTGTCGACATCATCGTCGCCGAAATCTGGATGGTCTTCCTGCTGTATGGCGCTGGCGCGCATGAGCGTGTCGACCGCTGGCTGGGCGCGGACAGTTCTTCGATCGCCAAGCTGCGCGATACGATGGCCGACTACACGCAAAGTATCGAACGCGTCGCCAAGGCAAACGACTACGTCCTGCTATTCGGCATTACCTTTGCGGTTGTCGGCCTCTCGCATGTGCTTGGCGGCTGGCTCGGGAATTTCTTCGCCCAATTGCAGGGCGAAGAGGCGACGCTGGCCAGCGAATTCTTCTGGGTTGTGGTCATTTCGACCACTCTCGGCCTTGCCGCCAGCTTTACCCGCGCCCGCGAACTGGAGGGTATCGGGGCGAGCAAATTCGGTGTGCTGTTCATTTTCCTGCTCGTTGCAGTAATCGGCACGCGGATGGATGTTACGAAGATCGCGGATGCTCCTGCCTTCATGGCGATCGGCTTCATCTGGATGCTGTTCCACGTCATCCTGCTGCTGGTTGTCGCCAAGATCATAAAGGCGCCGTTCTTCTTCGTCGCGGTAGGCAGCAAGGCGAATGTCGGCGGGGCCGCGTCTGCACCAGTCATAGCCGCTGCATTTCACCCCGCCCTCGCCCCAGTCGGCGTGCTGCTCGCCGTGCTTGGCTATGCATTGGGAACATATGGCGCGATCCTGTGCGCGCAGATGATGGCAGGGGTCGGGTAGACCGCAGTTCCTGAAGGTTTCAGCCGATACCGGTTGATTTCGGACCTCTCGTGCGTATTGGCCGTTGCCAACGAAAGAGAGGATTTTTCCTATGCGTCAGGTTGACCATTTCATTGCCGGCAACAGCCCGGCTGCCACCCGCAAGCACAAGATCTGGAACCCGTCGACGGGCGAGGTTCAGGCCGAAGTTGCGCTGGGCGATGCTTCCCTGCTTGATCAGGCGGTTGCGGCTGCCAAGAAGGTCCAGCCCGAATGGGCCGCGACCAATCCGCAGAAGCGCGCCCGCATCATGTTCGAATTCAAGCGGCTTGTCGAAGAGAACAAGCAGCAACTTGCCGAGCTGCTCGCCAGCGAACACGGCAAGGTTGTGGACGATGCGCATGGCGATGTGCAGCGCGGGCTTGAAGTCATCGAATATGCGTGCGGCATTCCGCAGGCGCTCAAGGGCGAATACACGCAGGGCGCTGGGCCCGGCATCGACGTTTATTCGATGCGCCAGCCGCTGGGTATCGGCGCGGGCATCACTCCGTTCAATTTCCCGGCGATGATCCCGATGTGGATGTTCGGCATGGCGATCGCGGCGGGCAACGCCTTCATCCTCAAGCCGTCCGAACGCGATCCCGGCGTGCCCGTTCGCCTCGCCGAACTCTTCGTCGAAGCCGGCGCGCCCGAAGGATTGCTGCAGGTCGTCCACGGCGACAAGGAAATGGTCGATGCCATCCTCGATCATGAGGATATCGCCGCCGTCAGTTTCGTCGGGTCGAGCGACATCGCCCACTATGTCTACAAGCGCGGCGTTGCTGCGGGCAAGCGCGTGCAGGCCATGGGCGGCGCAAAGAACCACGGCATCGTCATGCCGGATGCCGACCTCGATCAGGTGGTCAACGATCTGGCCGGGGCAGCCTTCGGTTCGGCGGGCGAGCGTTGCATGGCGCTGCCCGTGGTCGTCCCGGTGGGCGAGGATACAGCGGACAGGTTGCGCGAAAAGCTCATCCCCGCGATCAATGCCCTGCGCGTTGGTGTCAGCACCGACAAGGACGCCCATTACGGTCCCGTCGTTACGCCCGAACACAGGGCGCGGATCGAACAATGGATCGACACGGCGGAAAAGGAAGGCGCCGAAGTTGTGATCGACGGTCGCGGCTTCAGCCTGCAGGGGCATGAAGATGGCTTCTTCGTCGGCCCGACCCTGCTCGACCGCGTAACCACCGACATGGAAAGCTACCAGGAAGAAATCTTCGGCCCCGTGCTGCAGATTGTGCGCGCCCGGGATTTCGAGGATGCCGTTCGCCTGCCGAGCGAGCATCAGTACGGCAACGGCGTCGCCATTTTCACCCGCAATGGCCATGCTGCACGCGAATTCGCCCATAGGGTGAATGTCGGCATGGTCGGCATCAACGTGCCGATCCCCGTCCCCGTCAGCTATCACAGCTTCGGCGGCTGGAAGCGCTCTGGCTTCGGCGACACCGACCAGTACGGCATGGAAGGCCTCAAGTTCTGGACCAAGGCCAAGAAGGTCACGCAGCGCTGGCCAGATGGCGGCGGCGATGGTTCCAACGCCTTCGTCATCCCCACGATGGGATAAGACCTTTGGCAGGAGCGTTGGGGACTGATGATGACACGCAAAGCTTTCTCCTTCGCCCTGCCCATGGTCCTGCTGGCCGCCGCCTGTTCGGACAATTCCGACACCCCGCCCGATCCCGATGCCACGATGACGGTCGAACCCGATGGCGGCATCGGCGACGGGGCCGGTCCGCTCGAACCCGTCACGGCGGATACCGTCCCCGCTGCGTTTCTGGGTGTGTGGGATGCTGGTAGCGGCGATTGCGCCCCCGCTTCGCTCACCCGGATGGAAATCCTGCCCACCACGTTCCAGTTTTACGAATCGCACGGCGACGTAACCCGTATCGAGGTCGACAGTCCCGAAAAGATCGTCGTCTCGCTGGCGATGGAGGGCGAAGGCGAACAATGGCAGATGGCGCGCATGTTCACCCTTTCCGATAACGGCCAGACGCTAACCCCGTCCGCTGTCGATCCCGAAGAACAGTTCGAACCCACCCCCCTCACGAAGTGCGAATAGGAGCCCCCATCATGCGCATTCTCACCCTGGGCCTCATGGCCGTTCCGCTTGCCGCCTGCGCCACCACCCCGGCGCCCGATACCCCGGCAGATCAACCGCCGCCCATGGCCGGGGCCTGCAACGCTGACGCTGCGCAGTCGCATGTTGGCAGCACGGTTTCGGCAGCAATCGGCGCCACCATCCAGAAGGAAAGCGGTGCCCGGTCGCTGCGCTGGGGCCCGCCCAATTCGGCATGGACGATGGATTACCGAGAAGACCGCGTGAATGTCCGCTATGACGACGAGATGAAAATCACCGAAATCACCTGCGGGTGACACGCAGACACGCCTTCACCGGATCGCCCTACGAAGCGCAATTCGGCTTCGCTCGGGCGGTGCGGGAAGGCAATCGGATAATCGTGGCCGGTACGGGACCGGTCGAAGACGATGGCTCGTCCACGCCCGGCGATGCAGCCGCTCAGGCCGAACGCTGTTGCGTCCTCATCCTGCGCGCCATCGAAGAACTGGGCGGCAGCGCCGATGATGTCGTACGCACCCGCATGCTGCTGACCGATCCAGCCGATCAGGATGCTGTGGGCGCGGTCCATGCCCGCTTTTTCGGCGAAGCGCGTCCGGCAGCGACCATGGCGGGCATCGCGTGGCTCTGCCGTCCGGAATGGAAGGTCGAGATGGAAGCGGAAGCTTTGCTGGGCATGCCACCGTCGCGCTGATTGTGCCCATCGACCTGATTGGAACGTGGGACAGCACAAACGGTTGATCGCAAACGCCAAGGCATTTCCCGGAGATTGTTTATGAAGCCGCTGCTGTATCTTGCCCCGATTGCTTTAGCGGGCCTCGTCGCCTGTTCCCCGTCGGGCGATACCAATGAAACATCCGCGGATGCGACCGTTGACCCCACCCCGGCCGGAACTATCGAACCTGATCCGCACGGACCTGCGGCGAACCCTGCCGCTCCTGACGCGATGGGCGATACAGCACCCGTCTCGAATGACAGGACCTTCCCTGTCGCCCTGCGTGGCAAATGGCGTCTGACCGATGGCCCCGCGCCCACCACAGCGCAATGCGAAGGGGCGACAGGCGATAATATCGGCAAAGTACTGGAAATCGACGAAACCCGTTTCAGCGTCTTCGAGAATGGCGGCAAGTTCACCGAAGTGAAGCAACGCAGCGCAGGCATGGTCCGCGCCATATTCGATACGACATATGCCGATACGCCGACCAGCGCGAATCTGACATTCGCAGTCGATCCGGAAAGCCGGACGCTTACGGTTACCGATAATGAAGGGCGGGACGAAGCGCGCGTTTACAAACGCTGTCCCGGCTGAAGCGCGCCCGGGCGGCATTCGGCTCCAATCCTGCTGCACACGGCTGCCGCATTACGCCGCCCCGCCCCCTTTCCGGCGAAGCACTGCCTTATCATGATTTCCGCATGATCCGGCGCGGCCATTGTGATATCGCTCGATTGGATCGACGCATAATTGGGGGCATACAATTACAATGAAATCACATGTCTGGTGGATAATCGGCGGAATAATCGCTCTGATCGGCGGCTTCTTCGCTCTTCTCAATCCTGTACCTGCGACGCTCGCAGTGAACTTTTTCGCTGGTTGGTCCTTCATCATGTTCGGCATTCTCGCCCTCGTCGGCGTGTTCCAGCTCGACAGGGGACGCCACAAGATGTTCATGGCCATCTTCGGCCTTGCTGCACTGCTCCTTGGCATTTCGCTGATCGCCAATCCGCTCGCCGGCGTACTGACGCTTACCCTACTGGTTGCCAGCATCATACTCATCTCGGGTATTGCGCGGATATTCTCCGCATTTCTTCTGCGCGGCACCCGCCTGTTCTGGCTGATGCTCATCTCGGGCGTGATCTCTGTCCTCCTTGCAGTCCTGATCTTCGCGGATTTCCCAGCTTCCGCCATGAGCATTCTGGGACTTTTCCTGGGCTTCGAGCTTCTCTTCAGCAGCATCTCCATGTTTTCCATGGCATCTATCGCTGCACAGGCCGAAAAAGCCCGCGGGCAATTCTGATCTCACTGGCTGTGCCCGATCCATTCCAACGACCTTGGTAATCTGATCGGGCACCGCCCTCCTCCGGACGCCCCCCTTCCCTCGCCTGTCCGGCGGCGCTACAGCGCGCCCCATGACGACGAATGCAGGACAATTCCAGCTCACCGAAGAACAGCTGCAGATCCAGGAAATGGCGCAGCGCTTCACAGCCGACAACATCACGCCCTTTGCCGGGGAATGGGACGAGAAATCGCACTTCCCTATCGACGTGATCAAGCAAAGCGCCGAACTCGGCTTCGGCGCGATCTACGTCAGCGAGGAATCCGGCGGCATCGGCCTTGGTCGGCTTGAAGCGGCGCTGATCATGGAAGCCATGGCCTATGGCTGCGCGGCGACCAGTTCCTTCATATCCATCCACAACATGGCCGCCTGGATGATCGACCGCTTCGGTGGAGAAGAACTCAAGGGCCGGTACCTTCCCGACCTCGTCACCATGAACAAGGTCGCCAGTTATGCCCTGACCGAACCGGGCAGCGGATCGGATGCCGCGGGTCTCAAGACCACTGCGAAGCTCGATGGCGACCACTACGTG
Source organism: Qipengyuania pacifica (assembly GCF_019711555.1). Classification (NCBI taxonomy): domain Bacteria; kingdom Pseudomonadati; phylum Pseudomonadota; class Alphaproteobacteria; order Sphingomonadales; family Erythrobacteraceae; genus Qipengyuania; species Qipengyuania pacifica. The sequence continues at coordinate 870,764 of NZ_JAIGNQ010000002.1, forward strand.
CTGAACGGAACCAAGCAGTTCATCTCGGGCAGCGGCTTCAACGATGTCTATGTCACCATGGTCCGCACTGGCGAACACAAGACCAAGGGCATCAGTTGCCTCGTGATCGACAAGGACACGCCCGGCGTTTCCTTCGGCAAGCCGGAGAAGAAGCTCGGCTGGAATGCCTCACCCACCGCACAGCTCATCTTCGAAGATGCGCGGGTGCCGGTCGCCAATCGTGTCGGGCCGGAAGGCGATGGTTTTCGCTACGCCATGGCGGGCCTAGACGGGGGACGCCTCAACATCGGCGCCTGTTCGCTGGGCGGCGCACAGCGTTGCCTCGACGAAGCGGTGAAATACACCAAGGAACGGCAGCAGTTCGGCCAGCCGATCGCGGATTTCCAGAATACCCAGTTCATGCTGGCCGACATGGCTACCGATCTGGAAGCTGCCCGCGCGTTGCTTTACCTCGCGGCGGCCAAGGTCACCGACAACGCGCCGGACAAGAGCAAGTTTTCCGCCATGGCCAAGCGGCTCGCAACCGACAGCGGCAGCAAGGTGGTCAATGACGCGCTGCAACTCTTCGGGGGCTACGGCTATCTCAAGGAATATCCGATCGAACGCTTCTGGCGCGATTTGCGCGTTCATTCGATCCTCGAAGGCACCAATCAGGTCATGCGAATGATCGTCGGGCGGGAGATGCTGAGACAATGACCGAAGACGTAAACGTTCATGTCCACGGCCACGCCGGCCATCTTTCGCTCAACCGCCCCAAGGCGTTGCATGCACTGACGCTCGACATGTGCCATGCAATCAGCGCGGCGCTGACTGACTGGGCGGATGACGAAGCCGTGCAGGCCATCATTCTCGACCACGCCGAAGGGCGCGGCTTCTGCGCGGGCGGGGACATCAATCTCCTGCGCAATTCGGCGCTCAACGACGGCGGTAAAAGCGGCCGTGAATTCTTTCACGACGAATACCAGCTCAACCACCAGATGTTCGAATATGAAAAGCCGATCGTGGCCTTCATGGACGGCATCACCATGGGCGGCGGCGTCGGCATCGCCATGCCGTGCAAATATCGCGTCGCGACCGAGAACACGCGCTTCGCCATGCCGGAAACAGGGATCGGCCTGTTTCCTGATGTCGGTGGCGGCTGGCACCTGTCGCGCCTCGGCGGGCGGCTCGGACAATTCCTTGCGCTTACCGGTGCGCGGCTCGATGGCGCGGAATGTGTGTGGGCAGGAATTGCCACGCATTATCTCGACCCGGCCGATCTGGCCGAAGCCAAATCGCGCATCGCCGCCGGTCACGAACCGGGGCAGGTCTTGAGCGCGCTTGCCAAGACCCCGCCGGCTGCGCGCCTCGAAAGCAACGAAGCTGCCATCAAGAAGCATTTCGCTTCCGACCGCTACGAGGACATCCTCGCAAGCCTGGAAGCGGACGATAGCGAATGGGCGGCGAAAGAACTCGCGACGCTGCGCACCAAGAGCCCGCAGACCTGCAAGGTCGCACTGCGGCAGCTTCAGCAAAGCGAACAGCTCGACAGCTTTGCCGACAACATGCGCATGGAATACCGCATCGCCAGCCGCGTTCTGACCCGTCCGGATTTTTCGGAAGGCGTGCGCGCAGTGATCGTGGACAAGACCAACGACCCCAAATGGGACCCGGCGACGCCCGAGGGCGTGAGCGAAGAACTGCTCGACCAGATCTTCGCTCCGCTTCCCGCCGACGAGGAATGGAGACCCCTATGAGCTATGAAACCATCACGGTCGAACAGCGCGATGCCGTGACGCTGATCACCCTGAACCGCCCCAAGGCGCTGAACGCGCTTAACAGCAAGGTCCTGGAAGAACTGATCGATGCGTTCGCCGCCTATCAGGCCGACAGCAGCCAGCTATGCGCCGTGCTGACCGGATCGGGTGACAAGGCATTCGCGGCAGGCGCCGACATCAAGGAAATGAGCGAGAAGGAAGCAGCGGACTTCTATCTCGAGGACTTTTTCGGACCCTGGACCAGCGAGATCGTGAAGAAAACCCGCAAGCCGTGGATCGCCGCGGTCAACGGCTTCGCGCTGGGCGGTGGATGCGAACTTGCGATGATGGCCGATTTCATCATCGCATCGGAAAACGCCAAGTTCGGCCAGCCGGAAATCAAGCTCGGCGTTGCGCCGGGCATGGGCGGCTCGCAACGCCTCACCAAGGCCGTCGGTAAGTCCAAGGCCATGGAGATGTGCCTGACCGGACGCATGATGGATGCCGAGGAAGCTGAGCGCAGCAATCTCGTCGCCCGCGTCGTGCCGCACGATCAGCTTCTCGACGAAGCAATGAAGACAGCGAAGCAGATCGCCTCGATGCCGCCGATGGCTGCGATCGCGAACAAGGAAATGGTCAACGCCGCTTTCGAAACCGGCCTCGATCAGGGCCTGATCGTCGAACGCCGCATCTTCCAGATCCTCGCCGCGAGCGAGGACAAGAGCGAAGGCATGGCCGCCTTTGTCGAAAAGCGCGAAGGCCAGTGGAAGGGTCGCTAAGCCGATCCCCTCGGAATAAAAGAATACCCGGAGAGAGAACATGAAAATCGCCTTCATCGGCCTCGGCAACATGGGCGGCGGCATGGCCGCGAACCTCGTCAAGGCGGGGCACGAAGTGAACGCCTTCGACCTGTCGGAAGAAGCGCTGGCAACGGCCAAGTCCAACGGCTGTGAAACTTTCGCAGATCCGGGCGAGGCCGTCCAAGGCGTCGACGGCGTCGTGACGATGCTGCCGAATGGGGAGATCGTGAAGCCGGTCTACGAAGGCAGCGTGATCGGCAAGGCTCCGCAAGGGGCCGTCCTGCTCGATTGTTCGACAATCGACGTTGCCACCGCCAAGGAGGTGAACGCAGCGGCCGAGGCCGCCGGATATGACATGGTCGACGCGCCGGTTTCAGGCGGGATCGCGGCGGCCAACGGCGGCACGCTCACCTTCATGGTCGGCGGGACCGAGAAGGCTTTTGGACGTGCCGAAGAGGTGCTTCAGGCCATGGGCAAGGCCGTCATCCACGCTGGCGATGCAGGCGCTGGCCAGACCGCCAAGATCTGCAACAACATGCTGCTCGCCATTTCCATGATCGGCACTGCCGAAGCCATGAAGATGGCAGAGAAGCTGGGCCTCGACCCGCAGAAATTCTACGAGATTTCCAGCCAGTCGTCGGGCTACTGCTGGTCGCTCAACGCCTATACGCCGATGCCGGGTGTCGGCGTGGAAAGCCCGGCGGACAAGGATTACAAAGGCGGCTTCGCTACCGGTCTGATGCTCAAGGACCTGCGTCTCGCGATGGAAGCCGCACAGACCGCCGATGCTTCCACCCCATTGGGCGCCCACGCGAAAGAGCTTTACGAACAGTTCGCCAAGGACAACGCCGGCCTTGATTTCTCGGCGATCATCAGGACGCTCTGATTTCATCGAGTACCCGCGCGAGCCATTCGCGCGGGGCCTTGCGCCGGCCGACATCGGCTACGAATTCCTGTCCGCGGGCGACGCTTTTCAACCTCCCGCCCCGCAGCCAGCGGTCGGCGCGGTCATGATAGCTCAGCCCACCGCGCGCCATCCAGGGCGGCCTCTCCCACACGGATGGCGGCGCGCCCGCAGCAGTCAGGCGCAAGGCATCGCTGGCCCGCCGAGCCTCTTCGCCCGGCCCCGAATATATCGTGTCGTTCGAAGCGTGCATGGCGAGGACATGCGGGTGTCCATGCTCGATCAGTCGGTCCGGAACGTCTCCCGTCAGATCGATCACCTCCCCGACTTCGAGATAGCCGAAGATGCGATGATGCGGATCGCCCCCGTCTTCGCGAAACAGGCCGAAGAACAGGAAGACATCGCCCAATCCTACACCGCGATTGGAAAGGTGGGTTTGCGCCGCCCCGCACTGGCCGAACAGGCAGGTGCCATTGCCGAGAAACATCGGGTCGTGATGGCACAGATCGTCTGCTCCAAGCCGCCCTCTGCTGGCCTTGGCTGCGTGAGCGCCGAGACCGAGATCGCCAAATGTGGTGCGCGACGCCGCTCCTGCGGGAATCGGCAGGCTGAACGGACGCCCCTCGACGATCGGCGAAGGCCCGCCGCCCGACGCGCTATCGAACCCCTTGCGTGAAAAGATGATCCGCATGCCCCCTCCAGTGCCCGAGGGCCGGTACAGTGACAACCATGACCGTCGCGCCTATCTGCGCTGGCATGAGCAGCGTTTACGATGGCAAGGTCACTGCCCTGATCGTGGCCGGGGCAAGCTCCGCCGCGCTCGATCCGCTGGCCGAGCGCGCGGGCGTGTCTGACAGATACCTTGTTCCCGTCGAGGGGATGCCCATGATCGAGCGGCTTGTCATGAATGCCGCCATGAGCCCGCGCATCGGCGGAATGCGCATCGCCGCACGCGAGGCCGATGAAATCGCAGCCATTCCATCGATTGCAAAGCTGGTCGATAAAGGACGGCTGGCGTTCACGCCAGAAGCGTTCGACATGGTCGACAGCATGTCCGCAGGCGCCGATGGCGCGAGCTATCCGATCCTGATCACGACAGCAGACAACTGCCTGTGGCTACCCCGGGACTTCACCGAGTTTGCCGACAAGGCCATCGCGAGCAAGGCCGCTGCTGCTTCCGCGATTGCCCGCGAGGAAGACGTGATCGCAGTCGATCCGGACAGGCAGGGGAGATGCTATGAATTCTCCGAAGGCAGATATTCGACCTGCAACACCTACTGGATCGCCGATGCCTGCGCACTCTCCGTGGCGCAGATCATGTGCAGCGGCGGAGAGTTTGCGAAGGATACCGGCCGCATGGCCGAAGCGTCGCAGCGCGACGGCTTCGAACTCGTTCCGATCGTGATGGAGCACGGCTACTGCGCGATCGCCGTAAACGATGAGCACAGTTTGCACGTCACCGAAAAGCTGCTGATGAAACGCCTCGCCACGGCCTGACACTCAGGCCGCACCGACGTGCCGCCCCATCCGCCAGAGTCTGACCGGGCGCTGTATCGACGCGGTGCTGGAAGGGACGACGTCCAAAGATATGCCCGCGGGCTCGCCGCCTGCTAGCGGCAGCCCCCGGAGCATCATGCCATATCGGGATCGTTCCAGGCCAGCACCGGCTTGCGCGCGGCTTGCGTTTCGTCGAGGCGGCGACGCGGCGCGTAATGCGGCGCGGTCTTCAGGCTTTCGTCGCCCTCTTTCGCGCGCTCGGCAACACTGCGCAAAGCCATGATGAACTGGTCCAGCGCCGCCTTGCTTTCCGTTTCGGTCGGCTCGACCAGCATGGCCCCGTGGACGACCAGCGGGAAATACATGGTCATCGGGTGATAGCCTTCGTCGATCATGGCCTTGGCCAGGTCGAGCGTGGAGAGACCTTCTGCAAAGCCCTTATCGCTGAACAACGCCTCGTGCATGCACGGGCCGCTTGGTCCGAACGGCGCGTCGAGCACGTCGTCCAGGCTGCGCAGGATGTAATTGGCGTTGAGCACGGCATCTTCGGCAACCTGCTTCAAGCCGTCCGCCCCGTGGCTGAGGATATAGGCGAGCGCCCGCGTGAACATGCCCATCTGGCCATGAAACGCGGTCATCCGGCCGAAGTGCTGCAGCGCCCCGCCGAAATGTTCCTTGGCGAACTCTTCCGCGTCCTCTTCTTCGATGAGGTGGACGACGCCGTCCTTGGTCCGCGCCGTGTAGGGCAGCGGTCCGAACGGAGCGAGTGCTTCGGAAAGGACCACCGGGCCCGAGCCCGGGCCGCCGCCGCCATGCGGCGTGGAAAAGGTCTTGTGCAGATTGATATGCATCGCATCCACGCCGAGATCGCCGGGACGGACCTTGCCGACGATGGCGTTGAAGTTCGCGCCATCGCAATAGACGAAACCGCCCGCCGCATGGACTGCGTCGGAGATCGCCTTCATGTCGCGCTCGAACAGGCCGCACGTATTCGGATTGGTGATCATCACGCCAGCGACATCGGGGCCCAGCCGCGCCTTGAGCGCTTCCAGGTCGACGCGGCCTTCGGCGGTCGCGGGAATGTCTTCCACCTTGTAACCGGCAAAGGCGGCGGTCGCGGGATTGGTCCCGTGGGCGCTTTCCGGCACCAGGATCACCTCGCGCGCATCGCCCCGCGCTTCGAGTGCGGCGCGAATGCACAGAATGCCGCACAATTCGCCATGGGCACCCGCCTTGGGGCTCATGGCGACGGCGTGCATGCCGGTAAGATCGATGAGCCAGTGAGCGAGTTCATTGATGACTTCGAGCGCACCGCGCACCGTGTCGACTGGCTGCAGCGGATGCACGTCGGCAAAGCCCGGCATGCGCGCGATCTTTTCGTTGAGCCGCGGATTGTGCTTCATCGTGCACGAGCCCAGCGGAAAAAGACCGAGGTCGATCGCGTAATTCTGCCGCGACAGGCGCGTGTAATGACGGACGGTTTCCGGTTCGGACAGGCCCGGCAGGCCGATCGCCTCGCTCCGCTCGAAACCGCCAAGCCGGTTCGCCCCGTTCCCGGGCTCCGGCAGGTCCACACCGGTCGTCTCGACATGGCCGATCTCGAACAGCAGCGGCTCTTCCAGCATCAGCGCGCGATTGCCGGTGGCCGTATCGGGACCGCTCATCGCGTTATGGCCTTCGACGGGTGTGCCGGGCTTCCAGCCCGATGCATTGGGCGTGCTCATGCCAGCACCTCCTCGAGTGCGGAGGCAAGCGTTTCGATGTCCTCCTCGGTGGTGGTTTCAGTGACGGCGACCAGCAGTCCGTTTGCCAGATTCCCGCTTCCCGGGAACAGGCGGCCGAGCGACACGCCTGCAAGAACGCCGTCATCGGCCAGTTGACGCACGACCGTGCGCGCATCGGTGCCGAGAAGGACTGTGAATTCGTTGAAGAAGGTATCGTTCAGCACCGTCACGCCGGGCACCTTGGCCAGCCGGTCCGCGGCGAGGCACGCCAGGCGATGGTTTTCCATCGCCAGCCGGCGCAGGCCCTTTTCGCCAAGCAGTGTCATGTGGACGTTGAACGCCAGCGCGCAGAGGCCCGAATTGGTGCAGATGTTGCTGGTCGCCTTTTCACGGCGGATATGCTGCTCGCGGGTGGACAGGGTAAGCACGAAGCCGCGCTTGCCCTCCGCATCTACCGTTTCGCCGCACAGGCGCCCCGGCATCATGCGCACATGCTTTTCATCGCGCACGGCAAACAGGCCGAGGTAAGGGCCGCCGAACTGCAGGCCCACGCCGATCGCCTGGCCTTCGCCGACCACGATGTCCGCCCCCAGTTCGCCCGGCAACTTGATTGCCCCCAGTGCGACAGGTTCGGTATTGACTGCAATCAGCAGGGCCCCCTTGTCATGCGCGGCTGCGGCAATCTTCGCGAGGTCCGGCAGACGCCCGAGAATGTCGGGATATTGCACCACGACACAGCTCGTATCGGAATCGATGCGGGCAATCAGGCCATCATCGTCGGGCTTGGCGGTCAGGCTCGGCGGGGCACCGGCGATCTCGTCGTCGGTGAACTTCGCCATGGTCCGCACGACTTCCGCGTAGTGCGGGTGTAGTGCGCCCGAAAGCACCACCTTGCGCTTCTTGCCGCGCGCCACGCGGCCCGCCATGGCGACCGCTTCCCAGCACGCGGTCGAACCGTCGTACATGGATGCATTGGCCACCGCACACCCGTAAAGCCGCGCAACCTGGCTCTGGAACTCGAACAGCATCTGCAGCGTGCCCTGCGCGATTTCCGGCTGATAGGGCGTGTAGGCGGTCAGGAACTCGCCGCGCTGGATGATGTGATCGACGCTCGCGGGGATGTGGTGCTTGTAAGCCCCCGCCCCCAGGAAAAAGGCCGCATCCGATGCCGCCAGATTCTTCTTCGACAACCGCCGCATATGCTTTTCGACGGCCATCTCGCTGGCATGCATCGGCAGGCCCTCGATCGGTCCGGAAAGGCGGGCCTCTTCGGGTACATCGGCGAACAGGGCATCGATGTCCGGTGCGCCGATCACGTCCAGCATTGCCGAACGATCGGTATCGGTCAGGGGTAGGTAGCGCATTTCAAAGTCCCGTCATCCCGGCAAAGCCTGGGATCTCGTGCAGCTATGTCCGGCGTGGCAGCCGGGCGATCCCGGCTCGCGCCGGGAGGGCGGTTACAATCCGTCGCAGAAGCTCTTGTAGGCGGCCTCGTCCATCAGACCGTCGAATTGCGATCTGTCGCCAATGGTCATCTTGAAGAACCAGCCATCTTCTTCGGGCGAGGTGTTCACCAGCGCCGGATCGTCTTCGAGCGCGGCATTGGTTTCCATGACCTCGCCACTGATGGGGGCGTAGACGTCGCTGGCGGCCTTGACGCTTTCGACTACGGCGGCATCCTTGCCCTTGTCGATCACGGTGCCGACATCCGGCAATTCGACGAAGACGATATCGCCCAGCTGGCCTTGTGCGTAATCCGTGATGCCGACAGTGGCGGTTTCGCCCTCGACGTCGATCCATTCATGTTCATCGGTGAAGTAACGGGCCATCGGTCAGTTTCCTCTGTGATAGCGGTGTGGGACGAAGGGCAGCTTGGTGACCTTCGCTGGCAATCTCTTGTTACGAACCTCGACTTCGAGTTCGGTTCCCTCGGCGGCGAGCGCGGTGTCGACGTATCCCATGGCAATGGGCCGCTCGAGCGTGGGCGAAAAACCGCCCGAAGTGATCCGGCCGACTTGTGTGTCGCCCGAATAGATCGGCGCGCCTTCACGGGCAGGCATCCGCCCGTCGATGGCAAGGCCGACACGCTTTTGCGCAGGGCCGTTTTCCAGCACCTGCATGACCTCTTCGTGCCCCATCCAGCCGCCTTGCTCGCGGCGTTTCTTGGTCAGCGCGAAACCGAGGTCGGCAGACACCGGGTCGGTATCGGTCGTAATGTCGTGGCCATAAAGCGGAAGGCCGGCTTCGAGCCGCAGGCTGTCGCGTGCGCCAAGGCCGATGGGCCGCACTTCGATTTCCGCGCACAGGCGATCGGCCAGGCTTTCAGCGAATTCTGCCGGGACAGATATCTCGAACCCGTCCTCGCCGGTATAGCCGGAACGCGTGATGCGCAGCGGCCATTCGCCGAACTCGTGCGTCACGCTTTCCATGAAGACCATGTCGTCGATGACATTGCGCATGACGCGGTTCAGCGCGGTTGCGGCACTGGGGCCCTGCAGCGCGATGAGCGCGTGTTCGTCCATGTGGGTGAGCGTGACATCGTCGTCGATGAACTCGCGCAGGTGGCCGATGTCTTCCCACTTGGTCGCACCGTTGACGACGAGATAATAGGCAGGCTCGCCCCAGTGACCTTCCTCGCCTGCATCCGCGTCACCTTCGATCCAGGGCGTGGCATTGGTGACCATCAGATCGTCGAGTATGCCGCCATCTTCGTCCAGCAGCAGCGAATAGCGCACCTTGCCCGGCTTCAGCGATGCAATCGCTCCGGGGAGGAGCTTTTCCAGCTCTTCGGCCGCCTTTTCGCCGGTGACCATGATCTGGCCCATGTGGCTCACGTCGAACAGGCCTGCCTGGTTGCGGGTCCAGTTGTGTTCGGACACGATCCCGTCGAACTGGATCGGCATGTAATAGCCGGCAAACGGCACCATGCGCGCGCCCTTGCGGCGATGCCATGCATCCAGCGGCAGCGTTTCGGTTTCGGCAATGGTATCGTCAGTATCGTCGCTCAAGTCCCGTCCTTCGCAAAGCATGGGTGCGCCCCGCAAAGGTGCGCTAAGAAAACCCATGCCCCCTCTGTCGGGAAACCTGAGAGACTGACGCACTAATGGGTGCGCTTACCCCTTCGGTGGCCCCCGCCGGAGCGGAGACGCTTTCCAGAGTGTCGATGGTGCGCACGGTCCGTTTAGCCTGAGAGTTTCCGGGGCGGTTGCTCCTTCGGCGCCGGATGGACGCCGCCACCCGAACTCTCCCGTACGCGCCTGCCGCAGAATCGCCTCTGCAGCCGACGCCTGTTGCACTGCGATATTCGGCGGTGACGGTCAATCGCCCAGCTGCATCAAATACGGTTCAGCCACAGCAAATATGCCGCCGATGCGACGATCCATGCCCCGTCCAGCGTCTTGAGCCGGCGCGCGCCCAGCCACAGGGCGATCGGGCGGGCAAAAAACCCGCCGACCGCAGCGGCGGGCCCCGCCAGCAGGACGACCTCCCACTGGATCGTGCCGGCGCCGATATGCCAGACCGAGCCCGCGATCACGCTGACAGACGAAATGAGGCACGCGGCACCGGTGCACAGCAGCACGGGATAATGGCGGATAAAGAGATAGAGCGCGACCAGCTCTCCCACCCCCACCGAAAACAGCGCCGTCAGGATGCCGCCGGGAATGGCCAGCAGGATGAGCACCATGAGATCGCCGCGCTGCAGCGTCCCGCGTTCCGGCCGGGCGAGATTGACCGTCCATGTGGAGGCGATCAGCGCCAGGCCGAGCAGGATCGAAAACGCCTTGTAACCCATCAGCACCGCATGCTGATCGAATGCCGTCAGCCTTTGCGTCAGCAGCATCGCGGGAAGCGACAGGGCAAGGACCGCCAGCGCGACGGTAAAGAAATCGCGCGGGGCGACCCGTGCGTGAAGCGGCGCCGGTTCTGGTTGGTGATAAAGCCGGTTGGTCCAGCGCAAAGCGCCCATGGTCATGCCGAAGCTCTGGATCGCCATCGATACGCCGACGACCTGCAGCGGTTGCAGGTCCATGACCGACCATTCGCGAAGCGCATTGAACACCGGCACGAAGACCACGCCCCCGCCAGTGCCCGACGTATTCGCGATGATCGCCCCGATCACACCGATGCCGGGCAGGAACCACAGCCTGCGCAGCAGGTCGGCATCGTAGGGAACGAGCAACAGCAGGAGCAGCCAGACGGCGAGCAATATGCTCCCGCCGATCAGCACCAGCCTCCCCCTGGGGAGCGCGGTCAGTCCAGATTGGGTCGCAGCCATCGCTCGGCAGTCGCCATATCGACGCCGCGCCGCTGCGCATAGTCTTCCAGTTGATCGCGCCCGATGCGGGCCACGCCGAAATACTGCGCCTCGGGATGGGCGAAATAGAACCCGCTCACCGCCGCGGTGGGATACATGGCGAAATTCTCGGTCAGCGTGATCCCGGTATTGGCTTCGGCATCGAGCAGGTCGAACAGCATCGGCTTGAGGCTGTGGTCGGGACAGGCGGGATAGCCGGGCGCCGGGCGGATGCCGCGGTATTTCTCCTTGATCAGCGCCTCGTTGGTCAGCTGTTCCTGCGGCGCATATCCCCATAGTTCCGAACGGACATGCTGGTGCAGCCGCTCGGCAAAGGCCTCGGCAAACCGGTCGGCCAGCGCTTTCAGCAGAATGTCGGAATAATCGTCTTTGTCCGCAAGGAAGCGCTTCGAATGCTCCTCGATCCCGTGGATGCCGACCGCAAAACCGCCCATCCAGTCGCCCGCCGGGTCGATGAAATCGGCTAGGCACATGCTCGCCCTGTCCCGGCTCTTCTTCACCTGCTGGCGCAGGAACGGCAGCACCGTGTGCGTTTCGCCATCGGGATCGTGAATGGTGACATCGTCGCCATCGCGTGCGCAGGGCCAGAAGCCGGCGACGCCGCGGGCGGTGAGCCATTTTTCCGCAATGATCCGCTCCAGCATGGCATCGGCATCCGCCTTCAGGCTGCGCGCGCTTTCGCCAACCACTTCGTCGTCGAGGATCTTGGGGTAGGTCCCGTGCAGTTCCCAGGCGCGGAAGAAGGGCGTCCAGTCGAAATAGTCGCGCAGTTCGGCAAGGTCCCATTCCTCGAACACATGCGTGCCCGGCTGCAGCGGCGGCGCGGCCTTGTCCGACAGATAGGCATCGTAGAAATTCGCCCGCGCATCTTCCAGGCTGAGCAATTCGCTCTGCCCCTTGCCCGCCCGCGCATCGCGCACATGGGCATAGTCCGCTGCGGTGGTCGACACGAATTCCTCGCACTGCGTATCCGACAGCAGCCGGCTCGCCACACCCACCGCGCGGCTGGCGTCGAGAACGTGGATGACCGGCCCGGGATAGGCCGGATCGATCCGCAGCGCGGTGTGCACCTTGCTGGTGGTCGCTCCGCCGATCAGCAGCGGCATGGTCATGTTGGCCGCCTTCATCTCTTCCGCAACGGTCACCATCTCGTCGAGCGAGGGGGTGATCAGGCCCGACAGGCCGATCATGTCCGCATCGTTTTCGTTAGCGGCTTCAAGGATCCTGGCCCACGGCACCATCACGCCGAGGTCGATCACTTCATATCCGTTGCACTGCAGGACCACGCCGACGATGTTCTTGCCGATGTCGTGCACGTCGCCCTTGACCGTGGCCATGATGATCTTGCCCTTCGCGCGGGCGCCCGCTTCCTTTTCCGCCTCGATGAAGGGGATGAGATGCGCCACCGCCTTCTTCATGACGCGGGCCGATTTGACCACCTGCGGCAGGAACATCTTGCCGCTGCCGAACAGGTCGCCGACGACATTCATGCCGTCCATCAGCGGGCCTTCGATCACCTCGATGGGCCGCGCGAATTGCTGGCGCGCTTCTTCGGTATCGGCGACGACATGCGCGTCGATCCCCTTGACCAGCGCATGTTCCAGCCTGCGGCCCACTTCCCAGCCGCGCCATTCCTCGGCCGCCTTTTCGTCGGCCGCGCTCTTGCCCTTGTAGCTTTCGGCCAGATCGATCAGCCGTTCCGTCGCATCGGAACGGCGCATCAGGATCACGTCCTCGCAGGCCTCACGCAGCACCGGGTCGATCTGGTCGTAAACGTCCAGCTGCCCGGCGTTGACGATCGCCATGTCGAGCCCGGCAGGGATCGCGTGATAGAGGAACACCGAATGCATCGCGCGGCGCACGGTCTCGTTGCCGCGGAAGCTGAAGCTCAGATTGGAGAGGCCCCCGCTCGTCTTCGCATGGGGGCAGCGCGCCTTGATTTCCGCCACCGCCTCGAGGAAGTCGAGGCCATAACGGTCATGCTCCTCGATACCGGTCGCCACGGCGAAAATGTTGGGGTCGAAGATGATGTCCTCGGGCGGATAGCCGATGTCCGTCAGCAGGTCGTAAGCCCGCGCGCAGATTTCGACCTTGCGCTCCTTCGTATCGGCCTGGCCCGTCTCGTCGAACGCCATGACGACGACTGCGGCCCCGTAATCCATGCATTTGCGCGCATGGTCCAGAAACGCGTCCTCGCCTTCCTTCATGCTGATGGAATTGACGATCGGCTTGCCCGATACGCATTTCAGTCCGGCCTCGATCACGCTCCATTTGGAACTGTCGATCATCACCGGGACCCGTGCGATGTCGGGTTCTGCGGCGATCAGCTTGAGGAAGGTCGTCATCGCCTTTTCGGCGTCCAGCAGGCCTTCGTCCATGTTGACGTCGATCACCTGCGCACCGTTTTCCACCTGCTCGCGCGCGACTTCGACGGCGGTTTCGTAATCGTCCGCCATGATCAGTTTCTTGAACCGGGCGGATCCGGTCACATTGGTGCGTTCGCCGATGTTGACGAACCGGGCGGTGGATTTGTTGCTCATGATCTCAAAGTCCGGTCGAGTGCGCGCGCCAGCACGACATCGTCATAAAAGGTTCCGCCCACGTCGAAACGACGCGTGGCGATCTGTTCGAAGCCCTGCTTCCTGTAGAAACCGATGGCCCGCTCGTTGTCCTGCTTCACGCCCAGCAGCAGGCGGTCGTGGCCTGCTGCCCCGGCCAGCGCCGCCTCGAACAGCCGCCCGGCAATGCCGCTGCCGTGGAAACGCGACAGCAGGTAGATTTTCTTCAATTCGATGTCGCCGGGTTCCGCCGCGTCCAGTTCGGGCCGGTTGACCAGCGCATAACCGATCGGCGCCGCGTCCAGTTCGGCCAGCCAGGCCTTTGCCCCTGCCGCCAGCAGCTGGTGCAGATAATCCGGCGCATGTGCCCGTTCGCAATGCGCGACCAGCGCCTCGCCGCTGATCATGCCGGCAAAGGTTTCCAGAAACGTGGCATCGGCCACCAGCGACAGGCGGCCCGCGTCCGCTGCCCCGGCCTCCCGGATGACCACTTTGCTGGCGTCGAACCCGGTCATGCCGCGATCGTGAACGGCTCGAGCCCGGCCAAATGCATTTCGGGATTGCGGCTCGGGCGCTTGCGCGGGGCCAGCCCTTCGACCGCTTTGGCCATGGCCGCGATATGCGCAGGCGTCGATCCGCAGCAGCCGCCCAGCGCATTGATGCGCCCGTTTTCGGCCCAGACGCGGGTCAGCGCCGCCGTCGTTTCGGGCATCTCGTCATATTCGCCCAGATCGTTGGGCAGACCGGCATTGGGATAGGCCATCAGCCAGCTGTCGGCGATGTCGGACAGCAATTGTACATGCGGGCGAAGCTGTTCGGCGCCGAAACTGCAGTTGAGGCCGATGGTCAGCGGCTTGGCGTGGCTCACCGTGTACCAGAACGCCTCCACCGTATGGCCCGACAGGTTGCGGCCCGAAAGATCGGTCAGCGTCAGCGATATCATCAGCGGAATGTCGCGGTTCAGTTCGCGCTCGAGCTGCTTGACCGCCATGATGGCCGCCTTGCAGTTCAGCGTGTCGAACACGGTTTCGATCAGGATGAAATCGGCTCCGCCCTCGACCAGTGCGGCGCATTGTTCGCGGTAAACGTCCACGATCTCGTCGAAGGTCACCTCGCGGAAGCCCGGGTCTTCCACGTCGGGCGACAGCGACAGCGTCTTGTTGGTCGGCCCCACCGCCCCGGCAACGAAGCGCGGCACGCCATCGTTACGCGCATCGATCGCTTCGCGGATGATCCGCGCTGCCGATATATTGATGTCGCGCACCAGTCCCTCGGCCCCGTAATCGGCCTGGCTGATGCGGTTGGCGTTGAAGGTATTGGTCGCCAGGATATGCGCGCCGGCATCGATATAACTGTCGCAGATCGTGCGGATCACCTGCGGCTGGGTCAGATTGACCAGATCGTTATTGCCTTTCTGGTCGTCCGCCAGCCCGGTATCGCCTGCATAGTCCTCCGGCGCCAGTTTCGCGCGCTGGATCGCCGTACCGTATGGCCCGTCCTTGATCAGGATGAACTGCTTGGCAGCGGCTTCGAATTCTTCGCGTTTGGTCATGGTCAGGCCTTCGGACGCAGGCCGAGCATGTGGCAGATCGCATAGCTCAGCTCGGCGCGGTTCAAGGTGTAGAAATGGAACTGGCGCACCCCGCCTGCATAAAGGCGGCGGCACATCTCGGCAGCGATCGTGGCGCTCACCAACTGGCGCGCCTCCGGACGTTCGTCGAGGCCTTCGAACAGGCCTTCCATCCAGTGCGGGATGGCGGTGCCGCACAGACCCGACATGCGCTGCACGGCGGCAAAGCTCATCACCGGCATGATGCCCGGCACGATCTCGCCCTTGATGCCGGCCGCTGCCGCCTGATCGCGGAAATCGAAGAAACATTCCGGCTCGAAAAAGAACTGCGTGATGGCCCGCGTCGCGCCGGCATCGAATTTCGCCTTCAGATTGTCGAGATCGGCCTTCCGGTCGGACGAATCCGGGTGAACTTCGGGATAGGCCGCGACGGAAATTTCGAAATCGGCCACTTTCTTCAGGCCCGCGATCAGTTCGGCGGCATTGGCATAACCGCCGGGATGCGCCGAATAACGCGATTGTCCGTCGGGCGGATCGCCGCGCAGGGCGACGATGTGGCGGATGCCTTCTTCCCAGTAATGGCGGGCGACGTCGTCCACCTGCTCGCGCGTCGCCTCGACACAGGTCAGATGCGCGGCGGCCGGAATGCCGGCCTCGTTCTGGATCCGCACCACCTGCTGGTGCGTGCGTTCGCGCGTCGACCCGCCTGCGCCATAGGTAACGCTGGCAAAACGCGGGCCCAGCGGCGCAAGCGTTTCCACGCTCTGCCACAGGGTCTCGCCCATCTTGTCGCTCTTTGGCGGAAAGAATTCGAAGCTCACCTCGATATCGCCGGGCAGGCCGGAAAAAAGCGGGGCTTCCAATGCGCGCTGTGCTTCGCGCATCTGGTCAAGGGTCGGGCTCACACTGCTGCCTTCCTGCTTTGGATGCGCCGCTGCGCAATCCAGATTTTCACCACGAGTTCGCCGTCTTCCAGGGCAATCGGATCGGCCGGTTCGAAATCCGCTTCATGCAGCAGGGTACGCATCTGCCCGTCTTCGAAACCGAGGCGCGCATGGGCATGCCTGTCGCGCAGTTCCTCGCGCTGGTGTGCGGCGAAATCGACGATCGCGATGCGGCCTTCGGGTCGGGTGACGCGCGCGGCTTCCATCAGGACGGCGCCGGGCGCTTGCGCAAAATGCAGCACCTGATGGAACAGCACCGTGTCGAAACTGGCAGCCGGGAAGGGAAGCGATCCGAAATCGCCCTGAACCAGTTCCACGCGCTCGGTCGGAAAATGATGCAGCTTGGCCCGCGCCACCCGCAGCATGGCCAGGCTCTTGTCGAGCGCTACGATCCGCTCTGCCCGTTCCGCGAACAGTTCCGCCATGCGGCCCGTACCCGTCCCGATATCCAGCAGGCGCCCCATCGGCATATCGCCCAGCGCAAGGGTCAGCGCTTTTTCGACCGCTTCGTCCGATGAATGCATCCGGCGCAATTCGTCCCAGTCATGGGCGTGATCGGAAAAATAGGCCTGCGCCTCGTTTTCGCGGTGCTCGCGAATTTCCGCAAGCCGCCGCCGGTCCAGTTCGCATTCCTCGGCGAACTGCGAATCGCTGGCTTCCGCTTTCACCAGCAGGTCGGCGATTGCCGTGCTCAGCGGCGGGGCATCGTTGGTATTGGCGCAGGCGCGCAGGAATACCCAGCTGCCTTCGCGGCGCCGCTCTGCCAGACCGGCGTCGCACAATATCCCGATATGACGCGAAACGCGCGGCTGGCTTTGCCCCAGCACCTGGGCCACCTCGCCTACGGCAAGTTCCATCGAACCCAGCAGGCGCATGATCCGCAGGCGCGTGGGATCGGCAAGGGCCCTGAAGATGGTCTCGGTCCGCATGATGAAATGGATATAAAGATATTTTTATATCTGTAAATCGCTTCCATGGCCAGGCGCCGAAATGAGCCGGGCGAGCGACGAAATCTCAAATCCAAACCTGATATTTACCATTAGAGCCGAAACCGGTTGGCTATGGCACTCCGCCCAACCGACCATGGCGCAAAGCGCGAACGCTTCGTCGAAGACCTGCTCGACATCATGTCGATGGAGGAAAAGATCGGTCAGCTGGTGCTGCGCCCGCTGCCCACTTCCGACGATCCGCAGGACATCCGGCACATCCGCGATCAGTTGAAGCGCGGCCATCTCGGCGGCCTTATCGGCAGCGCGTCGCAGGTCGAAAGTGCCACCTTCCGGCGTATTGCGGTCGAAGAAACCCGGCTCGGCATCCCGCTGCTCTTTGCAGACGAGGTGAGCCGCGGGGACGCCGTCGTCATGCCCAGTCCCTTCGCTCTGGCAGCAAGCTGGTCGCCCGACATCGTCGAACGCGCAGCCGCGGTCGTCGCCGACGAAGCGCGTGAAACGGGCAAGAACTGGCTGCTCGGCCCCGATGTCGTGCTCAGCCATCTGTCGGCCGACCGCAATGGCGCCGCCACTTGGGGCGCATCGGAATTCCTGGCGCGCACTCTTGCTGCGGCCACCGTACGCGGGCTGGAAAACGACGATGATGAAAGCGGCGGCTCGCTGGCTTGCCTGCGGGTCGACGATCCGTCCTGGACCGATCGCCGCATGCCCGACGCCATAATCGATAAATTCCGCCTCGTTGCGGGCATTCTGGGCATCTCGACCCCTGCCAGTGTGGCGCTCGACCCGGCAACCCAGTACGCGCTCGATATTGCGGGCGCGGACGATCCTGCCTTCTCCATCGGCGGGCCGGGCGGGTATGAAGGCATCGACCTTTCCGAATGGGCCGCCATCGCCCGCGCGGCCGGTCAGGACGATCGGCGCGGCCCCTATATCGGCCTCTCGGTCGATGCGGTGATGGCCGCCTTCCGGGCCGGGCGCATCACGCAGTTGCAGGTCGACGACGCGGTTCGCCGGGTGCTCGGGGCAAAATACGATCTTGGCCTGTTCCGCTCGCATGGCCGCGCGGATCGCAGCCCGGCAATGCCGGCTCCCGCGCCGCTCGACCCGCGTGCCGTCGCGCTCGATGCAGCGCTGCATTCGATCGTGCTGCTGCGCAATGAACCGGCGGTGCTCCCGCTAGATTCGGGGCCGCACGACATCCTAGTGGTGGGTACGGCGGCCGCTGAGCGCTCCCTTTCCATGGGCGATGCGATGGCGGACGGGGCAAGCCTTCTCGACGGCCTCGATGGCCTCGGTCTGCGCTATAAATATGTTCCGGGCCTCGCCCTTCGCGATGAAGGGGAACGCTCGCAATCGGGCAAGCTGGTCAATGCCGACCGGATGGCCATCGGCATGGCAAGCGAAGCAGCGCGCCGATCGGAAACGGTCATTATGGCGCTCGGCGAAACCGACAGTCTCGGCGAAGCGGCACAGGCCCTGCTCGATGCACTGCACGCCGCCAACAAGAACCTCGTTCTGGTCACGCTCGGTTCGCGCCCGCTCGATCCCGATGTGAGTGGGCACAAGCTGCCCTGCGTCCTGCATGCGGGCCAGCTGGGCAGCGCGTCGGGCCACGCTATCGCTCTGGTTCTGACCGGCGCGTTCGCCCCGCGCGGACGCCTGCCCGTCGCCCTCATCGACAAGGGCCGGATTGGCCTTCCCTTCGGGCACGGTCTGGGCTTCTCGCAATTCGAGCTGGAAGATTACAGCATCGAACTGAGCCATGATCGCCTCATCGCCAGCACCGTCCTCTACAACACCGGGGACAGCGAAGGGCAGGAAACCGTGCAGGTCTATCTCAAGCGTCCTGCATCGCGGGACCGCGGCCCCTCGGAACTGGCGGACTTCCAGCAGATATCGCTGCTGCCCGGCGAAAATCGTCGCCTGCTTTTCGAACTGGGCGGCAACCAGCTCGGCCGGTTCGAACGCAACGGCCGGTTTGTCATCGATCCCGGCAGTTACACGATTGCCGTCGGTCTCAGCGAAGGACAGCCGCATGCGGCGGAAATCTCCATTCCGCCGACGGTTGCCGAAGCAATGGGCAAGGCCCGCTCGCTGGAGCCTTTCCCTGCACTGTTCGGGCGAATGCGTCGTTCGGCCTGACAATCAAACGTATGATTGACATGTGATTTCTGGTGTAGGGTCCACTATTTCCGTTTCGGGATGGCCCTGCACCGTGTAGGGGCGTCGCCATGCACGATGCATTTGGACGCCGGATCAACTACGTCCGCCTCTCGGTGACGGACCGCTGCAACCTGCGCTGCACCTATTGCATGGCCGAGGACATGCAGTTCATGCCGCGCCGGGATCTGCTCACTTTCGACGAAATCGAACGCCTCGCCCTCCACCTCGTCGGCCGCGGCGTAAAGCGTATCCGCCTCACCGGCGGCGAACCTCTCGTCCGCAAGGGCATCGTCGATCTCGTCTCCCGCCTCACAAATCTGCGCGAACACGGACTGGACGAAGTCACGCTGACGACCAATGGAACGCTGCTGCCCGAACTGGCCGCCGATCTGGCTGCCGCCGGCATCCGCCGGATCAACGTCAGCCTCGACACGCTCGATCCGGCACGCTTTGCAGAGCTGACCCGGCGCGACGAATTCGACAAAGTCATGCGCGGCATCGACGCGGCGCGCAGCGCCGACCTCGCCGTGCGCATCAACACGGTAGCGATGCGCGGCGTGAACGACGGCGAACTGCCCGCCTTGCTCGCATGGTGCGGTGAACGCGGCTTCGATCTTGCGATGATCGAAGCCATGCCGCTCGGTGACGTCTCCGTCGACCGCAAGTCGACCCATCTCGATCTGACCGAAGTGCGTAAGCTGCTGCAAGAGCGCTTTACCCTTTCCCCATCCATCCACCGCACCGGCGGCCCGGCTCGTTATTTCGACGTTGCCGAAACCGGCACCCGTATCGGTTTCATCACCCCGCTGAGCGACAATTTCTGCTCGGGCTGCAACCGCATCCGGATCGCCGCCACAGGCACGGTTTACGGATGCCTCGGCCACGATCAGAAGGTCGAACTGCGCGAAATCCTGCGCGCAGAAGGTCCCGGCACCCTGGACGATGCCCTTGATCGTCTGCTGGCCGGCAAACCCCTCCGTCACGACTTCGACATAGACCGCGCCGAGCCTGCCCTTACACGCCATATGAGCGCCACGGGCGGCTGAGAACACGCGCTGCGCGATAGGTGCTGACAACGGACCTTCGATTGCATATGGGGCCGCCATGAAACGCGCTCGCGGCCTGGTTGAAGACCACCGCTATCTCTTGATGCTGCTGCTGGTTCTGGCGTTCTGCGTCCGGGCTGCGATCCCTGCCGGGTACATGATCGCGCCTTCGACCGAAAAGCTGGTCGAGGTTTCCATCTGCCATGGCGGTACCGGCGAGCGCAGCCTCGCTACCATTGCCATTCCCATGAAGGCCGACGCGGACGAAAGCCGGCATTCACCGGACGCGAAAGATACGCATTGCGCGTTTTCCTCCCTCGCCCAGCCCTTGCTCGGCGGCATACCGCCTGTACTGCTCGCGATTGCGCTGGCAGCGATCATTCTGCTGGGTCTGGCGCCGCTTGGCCGCCTGCCCGTTGCGCCCATTCCCTACCTCCGCCCGCCCTTGCGCGGACCACCGGCCTCGATCTGAACCCGTAAACTTTCAGATCAATTGCGCGGGAATGCGTGCGCCGAGCCGCACCGCGCAGCAGGGGAATTACCGTGAAATCTTCTATTTTCGTCCTTGGGACGGCAACCTTCGCCGTGGCCGCGCCCGCTTATGCCGAGACATCCGAAAGCGATGCCGCTGGCGAGTCGGACCGTACGATCATCGTGACCGGTCAGCATGCGTCGAGCGAAGCCAAGCGGCGCGCCGATGCCACGCCGGGTGGCGCCGATGTCGTCACGCATGAAGACTATGCCGACAAGTCGCTGGTGAGCCTGCGCGATGCGCTTGCCTTCTCGCCCGGCGTCTATCTCCAGCCCCGTTACGGCCAGGAGGTTCGCATCTCGATCCGGGGCTCGGGTCTTTCGCGCGGTTATCACATGCGCGGCATCACGCTGCTGCAGGATGGCGTTCCGATCAATCTCGCAGATGACAATGGCGACTTCCAGGAACTGGAGCCGATTTTCTTCGACTATCTCGAAGTATATCGCGGCGCCAACGCGTTGCGCTTCGGGTCGGGCACGCTTGGAGGAGCGATCAATGGTGTGACACCCACCGGCATGACGGCCAGTGGCATGTACCTGCGCGCCGACACCGGCAGCTTCAACACCTGGCGCGGCTTGGCCTCATACGGCGCAGCGAGCGGCGCTGGCGATGTGTGGGCCGCTGTCAGCTACGATCACTCCAACGGCGACCGGGACCATGCCCATCGCGAAAGCCTGCGCTTTCACGGCAATGTCGGGTTGCAGATCGCCGATGGCGTAGAGAACCGCACCTATGCCAGTATCAACCGGATCGATCAGGAACTTCCCGGCGCGCTCGACCTGCCGACCGCGCTGACGGCACCGAAAACCGGCAATTTCGTCAACGATCAGGCGCGTGACATCGACTCTCTGCGACTGCAAAACCGCACCCGGTTCAGCTTCGCCGACGGCCAGCTCGACGCCGGCGTGTTTATCAATGCCAAGTCGCTCCACCACCCGATCTTTCAGGTCGTGGACCAGAAATCCGTAGATCGCGGAGCCTATGCACGGTTCGATTATGCGGCCGGTCCATTCGAACTGACGCTTGGCGGGGAGGCGCGTTTCGGCGACGTCGATTCAAGACGCTTCGTCAACATCGACGGCGAACGCGGAGCAAAGACTTTCGAAGCCAAGCAGGAAGCGCGGACCGCCAACATCTATGGCGAATTCCGCTTCCGTCCAGTCGACCGACTCCAGCTCATTGCGGGCGGTATCTATGCCGATGGCCAGCGCGAACAACATCTTCTCTTCGACAGTTTTGCCGGCGGGGCCACCGACGTCACCGGCTCGGCAGACTTCAACGCGTTTTCACCCAAGTTTGGCGTGCTGTACGAACCGGCCGACGGCATACAGCTGTTCGCCAATTACAGCCGGTCGGTAGAATTTCCCGGCTTCATCGAACTGGCGCAGGTGGCAAGCTTCGTGAATCTCGATCCACAGAAGGCGTGGAGCTTTGAAGTCGGAACTCGGGGGCGTGCGGGGATCGCCGAATGGGATGTGGCCGCCTATCGCGCGGACATTCGCGGCGAGTTGCTGCAATTCAATGTCGGACCAGATATCCCTGCATCGACTTTCAACGCCGATGAAACCCTCCACCAGGGCATCGAGGCGGCGCTCTCCATCGATGTGGGGGAATGGGCCAAGCTGCGGCAGGTGTACCAGTACAGCGACTTCCGCTTCAAGGATGATGCACAATACGGCGATAATCGGCTGCCGGTGGTACCGCGCCATGTCTATCGTGCGGAACTGCGTCTCGGAACCGACAGGATACATGTTGCGCCCAATGTGGAGTGGGTGCCGCAAGGTGCGTGGGTGGACTACACCAACTCTTTGAGAACCGATGGCTATGCGCTGGTCGGTCTATCAGCCGGAGCAACGGTGACCGATGGGATCGACCTTTTCCTCGACGCCCGAAATCTTCTGAACGAGAAAGCCGTCGGCGATATCAGTGCGGCCATAACGGCTACACCGGCATCCGTCGTCTTCTATCCCGTGGAACGCCGCGCCGTCTTCGGCGGCGTACGCGCACGGTTCTAGGGGGAGATAAGACCGTGGCCGATACTGCGACCTACCGTACGATCTGGCGCTGGCATTTCTATGCCGGCCTGTTCGTCCTTCCTTTCATTCTCATCCTGTCGCTGAGCGGGTCGATCTATCTGTTCAAGCCACAGATCGACCGGTGGGAAGAGCGTAACTATCGCGGCCTATCGCTCGAAGGCGCAGTGTCGGCCGACCGGCAGCTTGAAGTCGCACAGACGGCTTATCCGCAAGGCAGCTTTCACCATTACCGCATGCCGGAACATGCTGGCGATGCCGCCATGATCCAGCTTGGTCTACCCGGCGGGGCGCTGACGGACGTCTTTGTTTCTCCGCAAGGCCAAGTTCTGGGTACGCTTGATCCGATCGAACGCATCCCGAATGTCATCGCGACATTCCACGGCTCACTTCTGCTCGGGGATTGGGGCGATCGGCTGGTCGAACTTGCAGCGAGCTGGACCATCGTAATGATCCTGAGCGGCCTGTATCTGTGGTGGCCGCGCCCGTTCAGGGCAGCGGGCACGTTCTGGCCGCGCCTCTCTCTCAAAGGACGTGCGCTGATGAAGGACCTGCACCGCGTGACAGGTTTCTGGATTGCAGGGCTGGTCCTGGTCATGCTTGCTAGCGGTTTGCCATGGGCAGGCACATGGGGCAGCGTCTTCAAATGGGCACGCACCGAACTGGGGCTGGTGGAAGGCCCCCAGGACTGGAAGATCGGGTCGGGTCCAGAGATCGTTCGGCATGAACCGGCAGGCAACTGGATTGCCCCTGCGGCCCATGCCCATGCCGGGCACGATCACGGCGACATGGCAGCGCCAACGATGCCAGCACGACAGGCCACCAAAGGCGATCCGCTGCCGCTCTCAAGCTTCGTCTTGAAAGCCAGTGAAGAAGAAATGGCGTTTCCGGTGCTGGTACTGCCGCCTCACGCCCCGCAGCGTTTCGGTCCGCCAACAGGTGATGTATGGACGATCAAATCGGAAACGCAGAACCGTCCCTTGACGCAAAGTGCCACTTTCGATCCGATTGATGGGCGAGAGGTTTCGCGCACCGACTTTGCAGACAAACATCCGATCGACCGTGCGATCAATTACGGAATTGCCTGGCATGAAGGGCAGTTATTCGGCCTCGCCAATCAGGTCATAGGTCTGATGACCGCATTCGCCTTGATCGGGCTATCGGTGCTTGGCGTGATCATGTGGCTCACGCGAAAGCCGTCGGGTAAACTGGGTGCACCTACAGGATCATCGGTTCCGCATGGTCCCGGTCTGATCATCGTAGTGGTGCTGCTCGGCTTGCTGTTACCCCTGTTTGGCCTGTCATTACTGGCAATTTTGGCGCTCGAACGCGTGGTCGGTCGTTTCGGGAGACGGCGCAGCAAACGCGTGCGATGATTATCGGGAGGGGCGGTGTCCGAACCCGCCCCGCCCGCCTGGCGATCTCGACCAGCCCTGCCGGGCGAAACCCTTGCGCCGCCGGCGACTTCCCCCCACAGATCGACACGTCAATTATTTACGGGAACGACGGTGGCAAATCATCGACAGACCGGCGGGCCATATCTGGCCGGGGTCGAACTTGGCGGTACCAAATGTATATGCGTTCTTGCGGATACATCCGGCGCCATCTTTGCGCGGGAAAGGGTGGCGACGGGGCATCCGAGCGAAACCCTTTCGAGGATCGAGACGGTTCTTCACGGCTGGCGCCGTGAACATGACATCGCGGCAATCGGGATTGCCAGCTTCGGCCCACTCGATACGGATCCCGCCTCCGCCAACTATGGCCAGTTGCTCGCCACTCCCAAGCCGGGATGGGCCGGGGCGGATTTACGCAGGCTACTCTGGGACGTTCCATTCCTGATCGATACGGATGTCAACGGCGCCGCCCTCGCCGAAGGCGTCTGGGGCGCGGCACGCGATCTGCGATCCTGGTGCTATATCACGATCGGAACCGGGGTCGGCGTGGCCCCCATTATTGATCGCCGACCGGTGCTCGGCCTCGGACATGCCGAGGCCGGCCATATGATCGTCCCCTCGCCGCAACAGGGCTGGGCGGGAAGCTGCAGCTTTCACAAGGGCTGCGTCGAAGGCTTCGTTAGCGGGCCTGCATTGGAGGCCCGCTGCGGCAAGCCCGCATCGGACATCTCAGACAGTGACGATATCTGGGACGATGTGGCACAGATCGTTGCGACCCTGTGCCATAATCTTGCTGTAACAGTGGTCCCCGAGCGTATCATGCTGGGAGGCAGTGTCGCTATCAACCGACCATATCTGCTTGAAGTCATTCGGGCGAAGCTGAACGCGAGCCTCGCTGGCTATGCGCACGGCGCTCGGATAGCTCAGATGCCGGAGTTTCTCGTCACCGCGAAGCTGGGCGAAGACGCCGGGCCGCTCGGGTCCATACGCCTAGCGCAATTGGCACTGGCGACATCGGCTCCCTGACGAACCGGCTACCCGCAGCAGCGCCTACGCGCGGTGCAAGCGGGATTACAGAGGTTGGGCCAAGAAACCGAGAGCGCCCGGCGAAAAACAAATCTCACGCGCATCCTGTGCAAACATACACTGCCCGGGCTCAACCCGTTCAGACCCGACAGTTGCCGTACCGCGATATGGCAACACAAAGGCCTTCCCGGAACTGGCGGGCTTATCGTCATTCGACGATCCATCCACCCGCCAAAGGCGGAAGTAAGGGCCGTCAACGAGCAACGCATTGCCCACGTCATCTACTTGGTAATGCAGCGACATGTCGTAAGGTTCGCGCTGTGCGATTGCCAAGGCTTCGTCGAGATGAAGTTCGCGAGGGCGCCCGTAATCGTACAGCCGATAGGTCACGTCTGAGTTCTGCTGGATTTCGATGATGGTGATGCCGGCCCCGATCGCATGTACGGTATTGGCGGGGATGTAGAAGAAGTCGCCCGGCTTGACGTTATGCCAGGCAAGCAAATCCATGATCGACCCATCCTCTGCCCCGCGCTGCACCTCATCGCGCGAAACGGAGCGTTTGAAACCGATAGCGAGCTTCGCCCCGGGCTCGGCATCGAGTACGTACCAGCATTCCTCCTTGCCCGCTCGGCCCAGACCCGCTGCCATGGCCTGATCGTCATTGGGATGTACCTGCACCGATAACCGCTCGCTGGTGAAAATATACTTCAGCAGCAGTTCGTCGGCCTCAGTGGGAGGCTCGAACCAGATTTCCCCAATCGTATCTCCGGGCGTCTTGTCGAACGGCGCCGCGAGCTGCTTCCGCCCCCAAGGCTTTTCGACATGCCGCGTTCGAAGTTGTTCGGTTGCCGCCATTTGCTCAAATACCCATCACCATGGCGATAACGGGTAAACCAAGCGGCCCATGTTGCAAACCAAACTGATTGCGAATTGACACCGACACAATTGCGTAGAAGATTGCGCGCGCAATGGCGTCGCACTCGTGGCTTACCGCATTGGTGGCATTTGTACTGGCTTTCTGGCCACAAGCGTTACGTGCCGATGAATTGCCACCAGCAATCGAACTGAAGCCAAACGTCAGCGCAACGGACGTTGTCGCGCACATCCGCTATACGCGTGACCAGGACGCGATCGAAGGCCTCAGCCTAACGGCTTTCCTGAACGAACGGCTGGAACCGATTTCCGGCAGCGCGGCTCATTTCGGGGCGCCGGGTGACCGGATTGCCCTTGCTATCCGGGTTCGTAACGTGGGCCAAACGGCTGGCAGCTGGATCGTGTCGACCGGACGCGGATCGCTCAGCTATTTCCGCATGTACGAAAGCCGCGGGGATCGTCTCGCTTTGCTGGTCGATGGCACCGATCCTTCGGCGGCAGCGGAAAATTTACGTACCTACCAGGCCTTCAGCAGCGAACTGCTTCTGCAGCCGAACGAGGAACGGACGATCGTCATCGACTTCAGGTCGGAAAACTCGACCTACATGCCGCTGGTCATCCAGACCTATGGCGATTTCTTTTCAGATCGCCGCACGAACATCGCCATGGTGGCAGGCGTTGTGCTGGGCGTTCTGGTACTGATCTTTCTGAATTTCGTTTTCTTTTCCATAACCGGACATCGCGAGTTCGCATGGCTGGCGCTGGCTCAAGCGCTGTTCGCGCTGAATACCGTTCATGCGGAAGGGTACCTGACGATATTCTTCCTGCCGGACAGCCCGATGCTCGGCGTGGCGATAGAAGACGCGATCAAATGCGGATTTGCAGCGGCCATGACGCAGTTCGCCCGCAGCTTCATGCGCACTGCCGAACTCTTTCCGCGGCGCGACATGTTTCTGAAAATCGTGATTGCAGTAAGTCTGCTGGTGATCGCCTTACAGGCCGGGCTGGCGATCTACGAACCTGCTTTGCGCAATGCCATCCATGCCATCGCCTGGCTGGTTGCGGTCGTCGTCGCGCTTTACCTCCCCTTCCTCGCCGTGGCGGGCATGCGGACGATCGGGCGGCAGCTCTGGCCCTTGTTGATCGGTTGGGGAAGTCTCGCATTATTCATCGTATATGCCGCCGTTGCATCGATGGGTGTATTCGACTGGCTGCCGATAAACTGGCATTTGGCAGGCCCCGTCGGATTGTTCGAATCCCTCATGGTTACGCTTGCTCTCGGCCTTCATCTCAAAAAGCTTCAGGCTGACAAGCGCGAGGCGGATAGCAATTATGCGCAATCGATGGCCGAGCGCCTGGCGATCAGCGAAGATGCGCAGCGTCTTGCCGAAGAGAAAGCTTTCGCGCTGGCCACCGTGAACAGTCAAAACGCTTTGCTGCACGCCTCGGGCCATGACAGTCAGCAGGTTATTCTGGCGCTTAACAGTGCAGTTCATGTGCTCGATGAAAGCGGCGATCGCGACAACCGCGAACTGGCCGACATGCTCCGAAGCTCGGCAGACTATCTGGCTGAAATCGCAACGACGACGATGTCGGGCGCTGCGATCGTCGGAGAGAATTCTGGTGCGGCGACTTTGAGCTGCTTCAGTCTGCGCCATCTGGCTGAACCGCTGATCATGATGTTCCGCGGTTCGTTCGCCGCCAAGGGACTGACGCTGCAGGACGATATCGAAGAGGGCCCCAGCATCGTCTCCGACCGACCGGTACTTATGCGTGCTCTCGCGAACATCTTGAGTAATGCCTACACCTACACCAGTTCCGGCGGCGCCCGGCTATCCATGCGCGTGACCGGCGGTAAGCTGATCATTGAGCTAACGGACACCGGCGAAGGCATCGAGGAAAGCGTGCTGAAACAATTGCACGACGATTACGCCAACCGCGCAACGGCAGGAGAGAAACGCCAGGGTACCGGTTCCGGGTTCCGGTCGGCCAAGCGCCTGATCGAAGGATTGGGAGGGGAACTGACTATCGTGGCGTCCGGACCCGACGGCACCACTATTCGCGCCATCCTCCCCGGAGCCTTCGAGCAGAACCGGTCGTGCACGATCGCCGAGCTCGAAGGCCGGGCGCCGGGATGGCACATTATCGATGTGGACCGAGTACCGGCTGACCAAACATCGATCGCACGTCGGGTGGATGGGCGTAAGCTTGCAGCCGCAACCTACGACGATACTACCATAACACGAGGAAGGCTCAGTCGATCTGTCGATGTCATCCTGATAAAGCCGCTCTGCTGCGAAATGGCCGACCATCCCCTGCTGAAGCGTGAATCATAGCAGCTTTAGCTCCTGCGCCCGGTCAACGATCTTGCGGTTGCTAGGCACGTCGAGCTTCCGGCGCAGTTCGGCAATGTGGAAAGAGACTGTCGGCTGCGCGATCGACAGGCGGTAGGAAATCTCTTTATTGGTTTCCCCCTGAGCCAGATAATGAAGGATCGCCATCTGGCGCGGAGACAAAGCGATCTCTGGAGCCTGCACCGACGCCAGCCCCCTTTGCATCATTGGTGACAGATAGACTTCACCATCGAGAGCAGCATCGCACGCGCGTAGAATTTCCGCCGCAGGCTCGCTTTTACTGACGGCACCTCGAGCGCCCAGTTTAAGCGCGTACTCGATCTCCGTGAACTGCGTTTCGCCGGTCAGGATAATCACGGTCATGTCACTGGAGCCGACGATTTCCGCCAATACGTTTATGCCGCGCAGGCCAGGCATATTCATGTCCAGCACCACCAGATCGACCTCCTGCGAGCGAACGAAGGCGCTCACTAGTGCCCCATTGTCGAGCACGCCGACAATTTTATAGCGATCGCTCGTGGCAAAGACGGAACGCAACCCGCCCTGGGCTATCGGGTGATCATCGACAATCAGCACCTTGCAGGGATCCGAAGCGCGGCAATTGCCCGGTTCCGAACTGACTGCATCCCTCACGATGCAAGGGAACCTTGAGAATTTGAACGACCGGGAAGCAGGTGAGCGCGCGGCACGGAAAACCTCTCGACCGGAATGCAGTCCGCTCATCAGTTTGGCGCAAACAGATACGCAATCAACCCTAAATTAATTCGGCTTGCGACTCTTCTCCGCGCGTGGGCAAATCAAGGTGCGACCCGGAGGGCGTAACAGCCCTTTTACCTTTAGCGCCTCGCCTTCGGGCGGGGCGTTTTTTCTGGGCCTTACCCCATCGTTGAAATCGCGAAGCGCTATGTACCCCAGCGCGCGATGAAAAATCCGTCGAGGCCACCAGCTTCCCCAAGCATGCCCGGATCGGTGCGCAACCAGCCTTCGGCGGTCGGTTCGAGACCAGCCGGAAGATTCTGCGACCCGATCGGCAGCGGCGCAAGATCGACGGCGCTCGTCTGATCTTCGCCTTCTTCGCGCTCCAGCGAACAGGTTGCGTAGACGAATATGCCACCCGGCTTAAGCCATCCCTTTGCCCGGTCTAGCAGGGCCGCCTGCAGTTCTGCCATTTCCTCTATCTGCCGAGCGCCGATACGATGCAGCACGTCTGGATGGCGCCGCGCGGTGCCGGTGGCTGTACACGGTGCGTCCAGCAGAATCGCGTCGAACTGATGTTTCGGCTCCCATGTTAGCGCATCCGCGCGCACGGTGCTGGCCGCAAGCCCGGTGCGTTTCAGATTGGATTTGAGCAGTTCGAGGCGCCGCTTGGATATATCGAGCGCGGTGACCTTCCAGCTCTGCGCCGCCAGTTGTAAAGTCTTGCCGCCCGGTGCTGCACACAGGTCGAGCACGTGGCGGCCTTCTCCATCTCCAAGCAGCCTTGCTGGGAGAGACGCGGCGATGTCCTGTACCCACCAGGCACCTTCGGCAAAGCCTGGCAGTTTTTCGATGTTGTCGCCTCGCGCCAGGCGCAAGTGGCCCGGCATCAGGCTGTCTGCAGATAGCTGAACCTGCCAGCGCTCCGTCTCTGCCGGATCGCGCAAGGTCAGATCGAGCGGCGGTGGATCGGCAAGTCCGACTGCGATGGACGCGGCACGATCGCCCCACCGGGCAGCGACCTCTTCGGGCAAGGTCGGGGCGGGCGGCAAAGCGACCTCGCGTTTGGTGAGCGTAGAGAAAACTCCATGCGCAAGCCGCCTTGGACCGCCGGCCAGCAAATCCAGCCCCGTCGCCACAACGGCGTGCGGCGGCGTCTGGAGCCGAAGCCATTGAGCGAGCATCATGCGCAAGACCATCCGCACCTTGGCATCGTCGGGCAGAGGCTTTTTCGTGGCGCTGTCGATCAGCCCGTCGAGATCGACCATCCAGCGCAGGACCTCGGCGGCAATCGCGCGGGCGAGAGCCTTGTCTTCGAACTTGCGCACGTCCTTGGTCGCGCCGTTGAAGGCGATGTCGAGCGTTTCACCGCGGCGTAGGACTGCATCGAGCAGGCGCAGCGCGGCGCGGCGAGCATGGATACCTTGGAGTTCAGCCATTGGCCGCGCCCTTACGCGGACTTGCGCAATGCCGCCAGCACCATCATCTAGAGGACATGACGAAGCAAGAGAGCAAGCGTCCGCAGGGTTTCGAAAAGCCCGCGCACTGGACCAACGATCCCCCGCCCGAACCGAAAAAGGGGACAGACGAGGAAGAACTGAGTCCGACCCGCTACGGCGACTGGGTCAAGGATGGTATCGCGATCGATTTCTGATCAGAGCGCTATCAGCCTGATCTTCAATCCATCTTTCGGCTTCGGGATTGGCCAGGCCTGCCATTCCGGATCACCATCGGCCAGTTCTACCCGGTAACGCGGCAGCAGCTGCGCCATCAATGTCTTGACCTGCATGTAGGCGAAGTGGAGGCCAAGGCACATATGCGCGCCGCCACCAAACGGTACCCAGGCATATTTATGGCGCGCCTTTACCTGATCTGGCGTGAAGCGAAGCGGATCGAACTTTTCCGGTTCATCCCAGTACTCTTCGCTATGGTGCGTCCAGTGGATATTGATGCCGACGGGCGTCCCGGCAGGAATTCGGTAACCGCCATACTCGAATTCTCGCAAGGCACGGCGTGGCATGGACGGCACCGGGGGAACGAAGCGCAAGGCTTCCTTGAACGCCATTTCGGTAAGTTCCAGCTTGCCCAGATCCTCGTAAGCAAGGTCGCGCGGTCTCCCGTCAGTGCCCGTACCACCGGTTACGGCCTCCACTTCCTGCCGCAGCTTTTCCTGCCATTCAGGGTTCTTGGCGAGCAGCCACAATAGCGATGTCGCGCTCGACGTGATCGTGTCGTGCGCGGCCATCATCAGAAAATTCATGTGATCGACGACTTCGTCGACAGGCATCAGGCTACCGTCGTCATACTCGGCCGTGGCGAACTGGCTGAACATATCCTGCCCCCCGCCCTCGGACCGGCGGCGATGCGTTTCCTGCGTGAAATAGTCGACGAGGAACGCCCGTCCATCGACCCCTTTCTTCATCTGCGTGAAGGGAAGCGGTTTGCGTACGGGCGCCACGCTGGCTTGCACCATGTCGACAAATGCCCGGTTGATCCGGTCTGCTTCCGGGCCCCAGGAAATGCCGATGAAACTGTCTGCCGCAAGATCCAGCGTCAGTTCCTTGATCGCGGGGTAGAAGCGCATGTCTCCCGCGCCCCATTTCTCGACCTGCCGGCCGATCCCCCGATTGAGTGCATCGGCATAGTGGCGCATCGGTCCCGGCTTGAATGCGATCGACAGCGCGCGGCGGTCGGCCCGGTGGTGATCGAAATCCATCAGCATCAGCCCACGAGGGAACAGCCGATCCAATATGGGGCCCCACCCCTGTTCGGAAGAAAACAGCTTCTCGCGGTCGAAGAGGACCAGCTCATTGGCGTCCGCCCCGATCAGCGCCACGTTCCAGCCGCCAAAGGCCTTGTTCTTGTAGACCCGGCCATATTTGGCGAGCATCGCCTTGGCCATGCCATGAGGATCCGCAAGCATTCTGAAGGTATTGCCGACAAGCGGCCAGCCTTTTTCGCCCGGGATATGAGCAAGCGTATCCTCATCCGGATTGCCCTGCGTCCAGTGCGCGGGTGCAGCGTCGATGGATTGATGAGCGGCAAGCGTAGCCATAGGTAGCTCCTGACAACTTACCTTAGTGTAAGTAATTCCTAGGCGCTAATCCACCCCGACAATTCGCGCCGTAAGAGCGTCTCGAGCATGGCGAGGCCGGGATCGGATGCGTTCAGGCATGATAACGCGGCAAAATGCTCGCCGCCGGCATCGGTAAATTGCTCGCGGCCCTGGATCGCCAGCTCTTCCAGCGTTTCCAGGCAATCGGCAGAAAATCCCGGTGCAGCGATGGCCAGTCGTTTCGTGCCCGCCTTTGCCTCTTCCGCCAGCACCGTATCCGTTGCGGGTTCGAGCCATTTCGCGCGGCCGAAACGCGATTGGAACGTGGTTCGGAATTTAAGGCCTGGCCTGTGCAGCTTCTCCTGCAGGAGGCGCGACGTCTTCTGGCAATGGCAATGATACGGGTCGCCAAGATGCAGTGTGCGTTCGGGCATGCCGTGGAAGCTCAGCAGGAGCACTTCCGGTTCGAAATCGAGCCCATCGAGCTGCTTCGACAAATCGGATGCGAGCGCATCGATATAGGCGGGATCGTCGTGATAGGGTGGCAGAGTGCGCAGCGCTGGTTGCCAACGCATTGTCCGCAGATAATCCGCAGCCTTGTCCACAACGGTGGCTGTCGTTGCCCCGGAATATTGCGGGTAAAGCGGCGCGAGCAGAATTCGCTCGCAACCGGAATTTTTGAGAGCCTGCAATCGGTCCGGAATCGATGGCGTTCCGTACCGCATGGCCCAGTCGACGTTTGCTTCGTTCCCCAACCTCGCCTGCATAGCCTCGGCCTGCTGACGCGTAATCACCGCCAATGGTGACCCAGCGTCGGTCCAGACCTGGCGGTAAGCATGCGCACTTTTCTTGGGCCGGGTATTGAGGATGATGCCGCGCAGAATGGGCTGCCAGGCAATGGGCGGTATCTCGACAACTCTTCTGTCGGAAAGGAACTCCGCGAGATAGCGTTTGACCGCCCCAGGCTCTGCCGCATCCGGCGTACCCAGATTGACGAGAAGAACGCCGATCGCCCCGGATTTCACCGGCGGATGGTCGGCTGGAAGCTGTTGATCACGCCAGGTCATATGCCCTCCGAAAGCAGTGGCAGACGGCGAAAGCGGACTCCGGTCGCAGAGTAAAGGGCATTTGCAATTGCAGGCGGAGCAACCGCCACGCCGAGTTCGCCAGGATCGAACGCGGGCGCATCGCTGGTAATGAACTCGACAACGATGTCCGGACAATCCGCCAGCGTCGGGAGCGACAGTCCCGACAGACGGTTTGGCACAGGTTTGCCGTCTTCATACGCGATGCTGGACCCGGTCGCGAGGGAAAGGCCGAAGATCAGGCCGCCTTCGATCTGCTGCCGGGCGATGTCATGATTGACGATCCGTCCGATATCGACGGCCGCATGCAGTTTCGTGACACGTACCCCGCCCTCGCCCAGCGCAGCCTGCGCCACGCAGGCAATACGCCCGCCGCTGTCGGGAGAGCCCATTCGGACCATGGCCAGCCCCTGACCGGTGCCGCGTCTGCCGCCATCCCAACCGGCAAGCCGGGTTGCCCGGCGCAGGCAATCGGCCATGCGCGGCATGCGGCCCAGCATCTCCATGCGATAAAGGAATGGATCACGCCCTGCGCGTTCTGCCAGTTCATCGATGAAGCATTCGGTAAAGAACGCTGTGTAGGCCGGCGCATTGCCGCGCAGTCGCCCCGTTGGAAATGGCAATGAAACGGGCAAATGATCAATCGCCACGTTATCGATCGCATAGGGCGGAACGGCGCCTTCACAGGCCAGCACGTCAGCTTTCCCCTCGGAGTGTTTCATTGCAGCTTCGGCGGTCTTGCTGTCGAACAGCCGTCTGCCGAATTCGCGAGCGGTGGCGGGCATGGCAAGGCGTGCGCGCCATGCGGCTATGCGCCCACCGCTGGCAGGCACGAATGCGGCCTCCATGCGCGCACTGACCGGGGTGCGGACCGGCACCGACTGAAATTCCTGCACGCGAGGCCATGTCAGTTGCACCGGTCGGCCAACCTCTTTGGCGATCTGCGCGACTTCGATGGCATGCCGCCTCTCGAGACGGGCGTCGAAGCTCCCCCCCGCCGCCGTGGGATAGAGAACGACATCTTGCGGTGACAGTCCGATCGCCTTTCCCGCCGCCCGGCGCGTCATTTCCGGTGCCTGTGCGGCAATCCATAATTCGAGCGTGTTGCCGTCGAAACGCGCGGTGGCGCTGGCCGTCTCGATGGCAGCGTGCACTGCCGGAGCGACCGTGTAGGTTTCCGCATAATCGGCACGCGCCAGCAGATCGTCGGCATCGCCCACATCGATGGTGCGTTGGGCATCGACGGCACCATGCGCTGCCTCCAGTGCTTCCATCGCGGCGTCGCTTTCCACAGCGCCGTCCCCGCCGAAGACGGGCCGGATTTTGCGTAACGCCTGCTCGGCGATCCACCAGCTCTCGGCTGCTACTGCGAGGTATTTCTGCGACTTCACCACGGCGACGACACCCGACATGCCAGCAACCGCCTCGGTGTCGAACCGCAGCAGGTGCGATGCACCGAGAGGGCCATGCCTGATCGATGCATAGACCATTCCCGGCAACCGGATGTCGCCTGCGAAAAGGAAACTGCCATCGACCTTTGCAGGAAGGTCGAGGCGGGGGAAAGCCGGGGCAAGTTCGGCTTCGGCAGGCGAGGGATCTTCGGCGGCGCGTTCGACCTTCACCGGGGGCGGTTCGGGCGGATCGAATTGCGCTGCATCGACCACCAGATCGCCGAATGCAAATTGCTGGTCGCCATGGCGGACGAGGCCGCCAACAACTTCGCATTCCTCCCAGTCGACATTCCATCGCGCTGCCGCTGCCATGGCGAGCAGGGACCGTGCGGTGGCAGCAGCTTCGCGCAGGGGTGGCTCGTATCCTGCCAAACTAGTGCCATCTGCCGTGGCGATGAAGGCGTTGCTGCGGGCGAAGTTTTCCGCCAGCCGACTGCCAGGATCATCGGCAAGACTAGGCAGATTGGACCAGAGCGGCGCCCATTTCGCAGCGAGAGGAACATTCGCGTACAGGCCGGAAGGCGGCGCGGGCTCGACGGCAATCTGTCGCCAGTCCGCGCCAAGCTCGACGGCCACGACCTGCGCGAGCAAGGTAGTGACCCCCTGCCCCATCTCCAATTGGGGGACGGCTACCGTCACCACGCCATCCCGGCCGATGGTGATCCAGCCGCCGAATTCGCGCTCGTCCGGTCTGGGCGCTAGGGGGCTCGAATAGTGACGCGGCCAGAGCCACCACGCGACAGCAAGCCCGCCACCCGCCGCTGCGCCTGCAATAAGGCCGCGCCGGGTCACAGGGAGCTGGCTTAACTTTTCGCGCCAATCCATTCGTCGACCTTGGCAGCGATATCGTGAAAAGGCTTCGCGAGCGCATCATCGCCTGCGGCCGGCGGTGTACCGCGATCGCTTCCCTGCCGAATGGCGAGGTCGAGTGGGATGCGGCCGAGAAAAGGCAATTCCAGCCGTTCCGCCGCCGTTTCCACTCCGCCCTTGCCGAAAGGGTCAGAAACCTCGCCGCAGTGCGGGCAGGCATAGCCGGCCATGTTTTCAACCAGCCCGATGACCGGCACGCCGGCCTGGTCGAACAACTGGCCCGCCCGCGCCGCGTCGATCAGAGCGAGGTCCTGCGGCGTCGAGACGAGGACGGCGCCCATGGGCTTGTAGCGCTGGAGCATGGTGAGCTGGACGTCGCCGGTGCCGGGGGGCAGATCGACCAGCAGCGTATCGACATCGCCCCAGTGGGCATCGATCAACTGCGAGAGCGCATTACCCGCCATGGGCCCGCGCCATGCAAGCGCGCGGCCCGGCTCCACGAGATGGCCCATGGACAGCATCGGAACGCCGAAGGAACTTTCGATCGGGACGAGCTTCTTGTCGCGCGCGATGGGTTTTTCGCCCTGATTTCCAAAGATCACCGGCTGCGACGGGCCGTAGATATCGGCATCGACGAGCCCGACGGCGCGGCCCGTTTTCTTTAGCGCGATGGCGAGATTGGCAGTCAGGGTCGACTTGCCGACACCGCCCTTGCCGCTGCCGATGGCGATCAGGCGGCGCTGCTTGCGCTCCGCAGTCATGACGATGCGGACGTCGGAAATGTCGTCATACTCTAGCAAACGGGTGTCAATCAAACGTTTGATTTCGTCGCGTTGATGCTCGTTCAGTCCGGCAGCGTCGACCACGGCAATAGCCCTGCCGTCCTTGACGGAAAGCGTGGTGACGTGTTCGGCAAGGCCGGCGGGAAGTAGCGATTTCGGGTCGGTCGAACTCATGGGCGAGGCTGCTGTAGCATCGAAAAGCGCGCGGCAACCCCTGTTTTTCCGCCGAACCACACCTATAAGGGATCGCATGAGAATTTTTGACGGGTTCGGACACAGGATTTCCCTGGCAATGGCGGGCAAGAAAAGCCCTTGGGGCGGAGGCTCCGGGGATGACGGCGACAGCGACGGCGGCAAGCCGACGGGTTCGGAAGGCGGCGACAAGCCGAAAGGTCCGCGCAATCCATGGCTGCCACCCGGTAGCGGCGGCGGCAGCGGCGATGGTCGCCGCGGCCCCAATATCGAGGATATCTTCAAGAGCCGCGGTCCCGAGGGCCCACGGCGCCGCGGCGGCGGTGGCGGTGGCCCCGGCGGTCCGAACATGCGCTTCCCGCAGCGACCCGGCGGCAAGAGCTGGTTCCCGATCGCCGTGATCGCGATCATCGGCATCGGCGTGCTGGCTACCAGCGTGCATCTGGTCGGCCCGCAACAACAGGCAGTGGTCAAGACGCTCGGTAATTATACCCGCGCCATGCAGCCGGGTCTCAATTTCTCGGCCCCCTTCCCGATCGAAACGGTCGAAGTCGAAGATGTCGAAGGTGTGCGTTCCGTCCGCATCCCCGGCAACGACAATCAGGCCAAGCTGATCCTGACCGGCGACCAGAATCTGGTCGACCTGAGCTATATCGTGCGCTGGAACATCAAGGACCTGTCGGACTTCAAGTTCCGCGTTGTCGATCCCGTCGACACGGTCAACGAAGCGGCGGAAGCCGCCATGCGCGCGGCGGTTGCCGAAACCGAGCTGGATGAAACCTTTTCTGGCCAGGGCCGCGCCGCGATCGAGCTGGATGTGCGCGAGCGCATGCAGCGCACGCTCGACGGGTACCGGGCCGGCGTCAACGTGCTCGGCGTCGAAATCGAAAAGGCCGACCCGCCCGCACAGGTCGTCGATGCCTTCCGCGACGTGCAGGTCGCCGAACAGAATGCCGATGCCGCCCGCAACCAGGCGCGCGGTTATGCGCAGCAGGTTCTGGCACAGGCACAAGGTGAGGCGGAAGCCTTCGACAAGGTGTACCAGCAGTATCGCCTTGCCCCGCAGGTCACCCGCCAGCGTCTTTATTACGAAACCATGGAGCGTGTGCTGAGCCAGACCGACAAGACCATCGTCGAGACCGGCAATGTGACACCCTATCTGCCGCTTCCCGAAATCCGGCGACGCGCCCAGCAGAGTTCACCTGCCACCGTTGTGACAGCACCGGAGGGCCAGTGACATGAGCAACTTTTTGCAGAACCACCGCTACACGGTCATCGCATTGGGCGTATTGCTCGTCATCTTCATGATGAGCGCCTACATCGTGCCCGAGGAAGAACAGGCCGTCATCATCCGCACCGGTGAACCGGTCGGCACGGTCAACACGCCCAACGGCACGACCAATGCGGGCATTTATTTCCGCGTACCATTCATCGACAGCGTTCGCCGCGTCGAGAAGCGGCTGCTCGATCTGGAAATGACCGACGAGGAAGTGCTGTCCGCCGACCAGCAACGTCTGCTGGTGAACGCCTATGCCCGTTTCCGCATTACCGACCCGGTCCGCATGGTGGAACGTGCCGGATCGACGGACGGCGTGCGCAACGCGCTGCAGCCGATCCTGAACTCCGTCCTGCGTCAGGAACTGGGCCGCCGGACGTTCCAGGCCATGCTGACGGCAGAGCGCGGCAGCGCGCTGGCCAATGTCCGCGCCAATCTTGACCGCCAGGCGCGCCAGTATGGTGCTGAAGTGGTCGATGTGAAGATCATGCGCACCGACCTGCCCGAAGCGCCGTTGCAGTCGGCCTTCCGCCGCATGGAATCCGACCGTGCCCGTGAAGCGCGGACGATCCGGGCGCAGGGTGACCGCGATGCCCGCATCATCCGGGCCGATGCCGATGCGGAAGCCGCGCGGATCTATGCCGAAAGCTTCGGTCAGGATGCGGAATTCTACGATTTCTACCGTGCGATGCAGAGCTACGATGCGACGTTCTCCAACAGCGAGAATCCGTCGGAGAGCAGCATCATCCTGTCGCCGGACAACGAGTATCTGCGGCAGTTCCGCGGTCGGCGTTGATCGTTCGTCGAACGATCCCGGTGCCGTTCAATCGGCATTCAGCGGCCAGCGACACAGTCGTTCGCCGGAACGTCAGGCTCGTTAGGCGGTAAGTCTGCCGTCGGTAGAGTCGGTGCAAGTATTTGAAGAGGACGAAAAGGACGTGAAGCCAGTGCGATATGCATATTCCGTGACGAGTGCGCTGCTGGTAGGCGGCGCCGCGATCTCGCTCGCGACCGGTTTTCCGGCTGGAGCCCAGGTTGCGCAGAACGACGACAGCCATATGGCCCGTGTCGTCCCGCGCGCCGGTGCGCCAGAGAGTTTCGCCGACCTGACGGCGCAGTTGCAGCCGGCGGTGGTCAACATTTCGACCCGGCAGCGGATCGAAGTGCCGACCAGCTCGGGTAACCCTTTTGCAGGCACGCCGTTCGAAGGCCTCTTCGGCCAACGCGGCGGAGCGCAGCAGGAACCGCAATACCGCGAAGGCCAGTCGCTGGGTTCGGGCTTCATCATTTCGGCCGACGGTTACGTCGTGACGAACAACCACGTCGTCAGCCCGACGGGGCGCGGGACGGTGGAAGAGATTACCGTCATCATGCCCGACGGGACCGAACATAATGCCGAACTGGTCGGCACCGATGCATCATCCGATCTCGCGGTGCTGAAGATCAGCGGCAGCAAGGCTTTCCCCTTCGTCGAGTTCGGCGATTCGCGTCAGGCGCGGCCGGGCGACTGGGTCGTGGCCATCGGCAATCCCTTCGGCCTGGGCGGAACGGTAACGTCCGGCATCATTTCGGCCATCCAGCGTGTCACCGGACAGGGCGGCGCATACGACCGCTACATCCAGACCGACGCCAGCATCAACCGCGGCAATTCGGGCGGTCCGCTGTTCGACATGCAGGGCAATGTCATCGGCATCAACAACGCGATCTTCTCGCCTTCTGGCGGCAGCGTGGGCATCGGCTTTGCCATCCCCGCCGAGATCGCCGCGCCTATCGTGCAGAAGTTGCGTGACGGCGTGGAAATCGAACGCGGTTATCTGGGTGTGCAGATCCAGCCGGTGACAGACGATCTGGCAGCATCGCTGGGCATTGCACAGAAGCGCGGTGAATTCATCCAGTCGGTCCAGCCCGGCGAAGCGGCCGAAAAGGCCGGCATCGAGGCTGGCGATATCGTGACGAAGATCAACGGCAAGGATGTGACGCCCGAACAGACGCTGTCCTTCCTCATCGCCAATATCCGGCCCGGCACGACCATCCCGGTCGAACTGATCCGCAACGGTGAAACCCGCCGCGTCAATCTGACCGTCGGCCGACGCCCGTCGGAAGAGGAACTGCGCCAGCAGCAGCAGTTCAACCCCGATGCGCAGGACGAGGATTCGATGGAGCCGGGCGACAATGCGGTGATCGAGGACAACCTCGGCCTGCAGGTGCTCCCGCTCACGGGTCAGATCGCGCGCCAGCTCGGCGTCGATGCCGATACGCAAGGTGTCGTCGTTGCCGGTGTCGATCAGAATTCGGACGCAGCCCGCAAGGGCCTGCAGCGCGGCGATATCATCCTGACGGCGAATTACCGTCCGGTTACCACGCTGGAAGGCCTGGAGAATGCGGTACGCACCGCACAGAGCGAGAACCGCGAGGCCTTGCTGCTGCGGGTACAACGCCGTGGCCGTCCGCCGCAGTATGTGGCCGTGCGCCTTCGCTGAGGCATCAGCAACACGAACAGGAAAAGGGCGGCCGCCGGAATGGGGGCCGCCCTTTTTCGTACCCGGGCCAAATCATTGAGCCTTGGGGGCGGCGCTGGCGCCGCCGGGGCTATGGGCGCTGGTCGCGCCTCGCCCCCGTCGCTTCGTTGAGGAAGTCGTCCCCGATCGCCTGAGGCGCGCCATCGACCCCGCGCGGAGGCTGTTGGGGCTGAGGCGGCTGCTGCGGCTGCTGCGGCTGCCTTTGACCCGGTACAGGCTGACGCGGCCGGTCGCCTTCGAGCGTCCGGTCGAACTCGTCGCCGAAGGGATCTTCGCGCGGTGTGTCCGATGTGCCGGGTTCGATCAGATTGCCCTGTTCGTCGATGAAATAGTAATCTTCCGGATCGCCGAGCATGTACTCGTCATCCGGTTCGAGCTGCCATTCCGGAAGCTGCAGATCGGTGTCGAACTGTTCCACCGGGCGATCCTTGACGGCATAACGCATATAGGCGGCAAAGGCGCGCGCCGGCGCAGTACCACCCTGCAATCCGCCCACGCGCACATTGTCGTCCCGGCCCATCCAGACCCCGGTCGTGATGCCGGAGGAAAAGCCGACGAAATAGCCATCCTTGTTGGAGCTTGTCGTACCCGTCTTGCCCGCTACCGGCCTGCCGATATCGGCGGCGCGGCCGGTCCCGGTGGCGACTGCGGTCTGCAGCAGGTCAGTGATTCCGGCAGCGACATAGTCGGGTACCAGCTGCGTGCTGCGCGTGTTGCGCTCGTGCTCGTAAAGCAGGTCGCCATCGGTCGTTTCGACTTTCAGGATGCCATAGGGTTCGACCGAATTGCCGCCTGCCGACACCGCGGCAAAGGCACGCGTCATGTCGATCAGGCGAACCTCGTTCGTGCCAAGCACCATCGATGGATAGGTGTTGATTTCGGTCGTGATCCCGAAGCGCCGCGCCATGGACGCGACCGTACCGAAGCCGACTTCGTTGCCGAGCTGCGCGGCGACCGTATTGATCGAATAGGCAAAGGCCGTGCGCAGATCGATTTCACCGACATTGCGGCCCGACGAATTGCGCGGGCTCCACCCGTTGATGCTGACCGGCGTATCCAC
This sequence comes from Qipengyuania pacifica, assembly GCF_019711555.1. Lineage (NCBI taxonomy): Bacteria > Pseudomonadati > Pseudomonadota > Alphaproteobacteria > Sphingomonadales > Erythrobacteraceae > Qipengyuania > Qipengyuania pacifica. The sequence goes on from NZ_JAIGNQ010000002.1 coordinate 912,112, forward strand.
CACGCGGTCGTCGGGCGTGTAACCGGCCTCGAGCGCTGCGAGATAGACGAACAGCTTCCACGACGAGCCCGGCTGGCGTCGGGCATCGGTGGCGCGATTGTAATTGGTCTGGATGTAATCGGTGCCGCCGATCAGCGCGAGCACCGCCCCGTCACGGTCCATGCTGACGAGCGCACCCTGCGCGCCATCGGGCGTATTGGACTTTATCGATGCGGTGGCGGCCCGCTGCATCCCCACATCGAGCGTGGTCCACACCTCGATCGGTTCGAACGTTTCGGGCAGCAGCAGGTCGAGCTGCGGCAGAGCCCAGTCGGTGAAATAGCGGACCGAGTTCTGGCCCGCTTCTTCCTTCAGCTTCACGGCGCTGGGATCGACGGTCGCATCGGCGGGGATGCGGCCCTGTTCCTTCATCAGGCGCAGGACGACACTGGCGCGGCCCACTGCGGCATTCACATCGGCCGTGGGCGAATAACGGCTGGGCGCCTTGACCAGCCCGGCGATGATCGCCGCTTCGGCGGTGGAGAGTTCGGTCGCCGGATGGCTGAAGAATTTGCGGCTGGCAGAATCCACGCCATAGGCACCGCCGCCGAAATAGACCTTGTTGAGATAAAGCTCGAGGATCTGTTCCTTCGAGAACTTCGCCTCCAGCGCCATGGCGAGCACAGCTTCGCGCAGCTTGCGATCGAGCGAACGGTTGTTGTTGAGAAAGACGTTGCGCGCCAGCTGCTGGGTAATGGTCGAGGTTGCCGACACGCGCCGGTCACCGGTCGCCGCGGTATAGACGGCGCGGACGAGGCCATAGGGATCGATCCCGAAATGCGAATAATATCTGCGGTCCTCGACCGAGATCATCGCGTCCTTCATCACCTGTGGGATTTCGTCGGAAGTCAGCCACTTGCCGTAGCTGGGGCCGAGTTCCACGATCTCGGTCCCGTCGCGTGCGCGAACGACGATGGTCTGCGCCGTCTGCGTCGCCTTGAGCTCATAATATCCGGGCATCGACCGGGCGGCGAAGACGACGGCCAGGCCGACGAACAGGGCGACAAGGACCGCCAGCGCCCCGCCCCAGATGACAAGGCGGCGCATCCAGAACTTGACCCGGCTCTGCGGCTCGTCCGCTGCTGCGCGCGATGCGCCATCCTTGCGCGCGGCGCTCTTGCGGCGGCTCCCTCTCTTATCCATCGGTTATGCAGATACCCATTGTTAGTCGCCGGCTCCAGTCGGAGGCCCTATAAATATCGGGACATCGCATGGCGAGGTCTAATCCCGCCTGAATGGATGCGCGTGAAGCGTCAGTCGTCGGGTTCGAAATCCAGCGCAGCCGAATTGATACAGTAACGCATGCCGCCGCGATCGGGTGGGCCGTCGGGGAAGACGTGGCCCAGGTGGCCGCCGCAGTTCGAGCAGGTCACCTCGGTCCGGATCATGCCGTGGGATATGTCGCGGTGTTCGTCCACGACCTCACCCTCCGCCGGGGCGGTGAAGGCGGGCCAGCCGCAGCCGCTGTTATATTTGTCCTCGCTTTCGAACAGCTTCTGGCCGCAGCCCGCGCAGTAATATTCACCTGAATCGTAATGCTTGTCGTATTTGCCGGTGAACGCGCGTTCGGTGCCCGCTTCGCGCAGGACGTGGTACTGTTCGGGGGTCAGCTTTTCGCGCCATTCGGCATCGCTGGTGTCGGGCTTGTCGCTCACATACTTGTCCTTTTGCCGGAGGTCCTACATATAGGAGCAACCGGAGCCGATGCACGCAGTTCCGCAACCGCGTTCCGGTCGCCACCACGATTTGCTTGACGATTCGCAGGGGCGCCGCTAAGTGCGCCGCTTTCCGGCGGCCCGTGCCGCCCATTCGCACGCACCCAAAGAGATTTCGCCGCGCATGCCGTGCGGCCTGACGAGGACAAACATGGCCAATACGCCGCAAGCCAAGAAGCGCATCCGTCGCAACGAAAAGCGCGCCGACATCAACGGTGCCCGCCTGAGCCGCATCCGCAACTTCCTCAAGAAGGTGGAAGTCGCAATCGAAGGCGGCGACAAGGACAACGCCCAGGCCGCGCTCAAGGCAGCCCAGCCGGAACTGGCACGCGGTGTCGCTCGCGGCGTGTTCCACAAGAACACCGCTGCTCGCAAGATGAGCCGCCTGTCGAAGCGCGTTTCCGCGCTCTGATTCGCTCTCGCCGGCACGCCGGCAGGGAAAGACAAAAGGGGCCGCCGGTCGAACCGGCGGCCCTTTTGTCGTTTTCGCGTTTCGTTTTGGTACGCACCTTTCGGGCGGCCTCGGGAAGAAGCACCAGAAACCCGCGATTCGCATCCTGATTTCGAGCAATTGCGAGCAAATTCATCGACTTGAACGGGGGCCTGCGGCTTACATCTGAGTCAACAAGTATATTTCAGGTTTTTTACAGTTATCCCCCTTGCGACTCATCCGGCCCGCGACCTAGACAATGGTCATCGGCTCGGGACGGGACAGCCCGGGCTCTTAGAAAATCGATAAAGTGAGGGAGACCTCCGGAAGCACCGATTCCGGAGCATGGCCAAACTGTGCCTCTTTCGCTGACCATCAATTCAAGGGTGCCGCACGGCGCCCTTCGGGGGACTGTACGAGAATGCGCGACGCAGCGAAATCCGGGGCGACCAAAAAGGCACAGGACGATTTCATGGAAGATCTGGAAGCGGTAAACCTGGCGGCGGATTGGGCGGACATCAGCCAGGGCCTGCGAAAGGATCTGGGACACCAGCTTCACAGCCAGTGGATCAAGCCGATCCAGGTCGGCGGCATCGAAAAGGATACGGGCACGCTCGACCTTTTCCTGCCCACCGAATTCAGCGCCAACTGGGTCAAGGATCGCTTTGCCGACCGCCTGAGCCTGGCATGGAAGATCGCCCGCAGCGAAGTGCGCGATGTCCGCATCCAGGTGCATCCGGGTCGCCGTCAGGTCACCGATCTGCGCCTGCATTCCGATGGCCGCCGTCCGGCGAACGACGGCGCGGATACCTCGATGATGGCAATCGGCGCCGATACGCTGGGCGATACCGGCTTCACCAGCTCGGTCGGCCTCGACCCGTCGCTGACCTTTGCAGCCTTCATCACCGGCGAAGCGAATGTCCTCGCCTTCAATGCAGCCCAGCGCATGGGCGCCACCGAGAAGCCGCAGTTCTCGCCGCTCTATCTCAAGGCTGCTACGGGCCAGGGCAAGACGCACCTGCTCCACGCGATCGGCCACAGCTTCCTGCAGGCTCATCCGCGCAGCCGCATTTTCTACTGCAGCGCCGAACGCTTCATGGTCGAATTCGTCCAGGCGCTGAAGGCCAACCAGATGCTGGAATTCAAGGCCCGCCTGCGCAGTTTCGACCTGCTGCTGGTGGACGACATCCAGTTCATCATCGGCAAGGCCAGCGCGCAGGAAGAACTGCTCTATACGATCGATGCGCTGCTGGCCGAAGGCAAGCGGCTGGTATTTGCCGCAGACCGCGCGCCCCAGGCTCTGGACGGTGTGGAACCGCGCCTGCTTTCGCGTCTCTCGATGGGGCTGGTGGCCGATATCCAGGCAGCCGATATCGAACTGCGCAAGAAGATCCTCACATCCAAGCTTACCCGCTTCGCGCCGCTCGAAGTACCGGCAGATGTGCTCGACTTCCTGGCCCGGACGATCACGCGCAATGTGCGCGAACTGGTCGGCGGCCTCAACAAGCTGATCGCCTATGCGCAGCTGACGGGGCAGGAAGTGTCCCTGCAGCTTGCCGAAGAACAGCTGACCGATATCCTTTCGGCAAATCGCCGCCGGATCACGATCGACGAAATCCAGCGCACCGTGTGCCAGTTCTACCGGATCGACCGGTCCGAAATGAGCAGCAAGCGCCGTGCGCGCGCCGTGGTCCGTCCGCGGCAGGTTGCCATGTATCTTTCAAAGGTTCTGACGCCGCGCAGCTATCCGGAAATCGGGCGCAAGTTCGGTGGCCGCGATCATTCCACCGTCATCCATGCCGTCCGCCTTATCGAAGACCTGCGCCAGCGCGATGCCGATATGGATGGCGATGTGCGCAGCCTGTTGAGACAGCTGGAAAGCTGACAGGAAAACCCTGCAGCTCTTCGGGCCGCTTCCACAATCGATGCACCGCCTGTCGACAGGGCCATACACAGACCTGTCGACAGGGTGCGCGTGACAGGCCAAAGGGCTGCGGATGCCGCACCACGACTCCCCTGCCCCGCGAGCGCATATCGACCTGCCGCATTCCTTCGCTGCCGTGCTCATCCGCGGTGCGCGCGGCGATTGTCCGCGCTGCGGGGAAGCGAAGATCTTCCGCAAATGGCTCAAGCCGCATGATCGCTGCGCAGCCTGCGCGCTCGATCTTTCGGTCCAGAGCGCAGACGATTTTCCCGCTTACATCTCCATCTTCGTGACAGGCCATTTGCTCGCGCCGATACTGATCATGCTGGCCAGCGATTTCGCCCTTTCGGCCATGGCGATCGTCTCGATCATCATCCCGCTCGCCATCGCCATGTTGCTGGCGCTGCTCCAGCCGTCCAAGGGCGCGGTCATCGCCATGCAGTGGTGGCATGGCATGCATGGTTTTCGCAAGGAACGTGCGCCCGAGGGCGAGGACGAACGCGCGTGAGCCTGTCACCGGAACGCCTCGATCGCTTTGCGCGCCACATCGTCCTGCCGGAAATCGGCGGCGCGGGGCAGATCGCCCTCGCGAAAAAGCATCTCGTGCTGGTCGGGCTTGGCGGTATCGGCAGCCCTGCCTTGCAATATCTCGCGGGTGCGGGGATCGGGAAACTGACCCTGGTCGATGATGACCGTGTCGATGCCAGCAATCTCCAGCGCCAGACCTTGTTCAACGAACGCGACATCGGTCATGGCAAGGCCGTTATCGCCAAGCGTTGGGTAACCGGCTTCGATCCCGAACTGGACGTGCAGATCAGCGACCGGCGGATCACGGTAGCCAATGCACCCGACCTCGTGATCGGGGCGGACCTCGTGCTCGACGGGACCGACAATTTTGCCACGCGCCTTGCCGTTTCCGACGCCTGCGTAGCAGAGCGCGTGCCGCTGCTCTCGGCTGCTGTCGGGCGCTTCCAGGGGCAGGTCGGCGCCTTTGCCGGACATCTTGCCGGGGAAGCCTGCTACCGTTGTTTCGTGGGCGACGCTTTCGATGCAGAAGACTGCGACACTTGCGCCGAGGACGGCATGCTTGGCGCCATGGCGGGATGGGTTGCCACCTTTGCAGCGATGCAGGCGATCCGCATCATGCTCGACGGCGTCAGCGCCTTGGGCGATACCGATTGGGGCCGCGTACATCTGCTGGATGGCTTGAAGCCCGGCATGCGCAGTTTCGCCATCGCCAAGGACCCGGCCTGCAGCGCCTGCGGATCAGCCGCCTAGCACCTCGTCGACCCATTGCGGCACCAGCTGCGTGGCCGGGCCATGACGCGATTCGTGGAACCAGCGCGAACCCATGCTTGCCTCTAGATTGAGTTCGAGTGTCCGCACGCGCATTTCGCGCGCTTCCTGCACAAAGCCGGCCGCCGGATACACCGCGCCCGACGTGCCGATACTCACGAACAGATCCGCCTTGCGCAAGGAAGCGTAGATGCGGTCCATCTCGTAAGGCATTTCGCCGAACCAAACGACGTCGGGGCGCAGTGCACGTTCGCCGCATTCGGGGCAGGCCGGCCGGTCGAGCATCGGCCCGGTCCATTTCGTCCGCATATCGCAGGCCGTGCACCATGCATTGAGATGCGTACCGTGCATGTGCAACACACGGCTCGCGCCAGCCCGTTCGTGCAGATCGTCGACATTCTGGGTGACGATCAGCAATTCGCCGTCCCATGCGGCATCCAGCTTCGCCAGCGCCTCGTGCGCCGCATTGGGCTGCTTGGCCTGAATCGCCTCTCGCCGCATATCGTAAAAGCGCAGCACAAGGTCCGGATCACGCTCGAAAGCTTCAGGTGTCGCGACGTCTTCGACCCTGTGCTGTTCCCAGAGCCCCCCTGCGTCGCGGAAGGTGTCGATCCCGCTTTCAGCGGAAATTCCAGCCCCGGTCAGGATCACGATGTTGCGCATATCGGCCATTGCCCTCAAGTAGCGAAGGCGTAGGGCAATTCAAACCACCTGCAAACAGCGGTACCAAATCAAACCTCACATGGAGAACCAATGGCGCGGATCGGGATAATCGGAAGCGAAGGTGCCATGGGCCATGCGCTGGCTCACGTCGTCGCGGCGAGCGGACACGAACTGGCCGGCGGTATCGACCGCGGTGGCGATCCGGCGGGGCTGGCCGATGCGAGCGACGTGCTGATCGATTTCTCCGTTCCGCAAGCCCTGGATGCGAACCTTCACGCCGCCATCGGTGCCGGTATCCCCATTGTCATCGGCACGACTGGCCTTGATACATCGCACCATGATGCAATCGACAATGCTGCCCGGGTCGTTGCCGTTCTGCAGACGGGAAACACCTCGCTCGGCGTGACGCTGCTGGCGCATCTCGTGCGAGAGGCCGCGGCGCGGCTTGGCCCGGACTGGGATATCGAAATTCTCGAAATGCACCATCGCCGCAAGGTCGATGCGCCCAGCGGCACGGCGCTATTGCTGGGCGAGGCGGCAGCACAGGGGCGCGGGATCGACCTTGCCGAGCAGTCCGAGCGCGGGCGCGATGGGCATACCGGTGCGCGGCAGGAAGGGGCCGTCGGCTTCGCCAGTCTGCGCGGCGGGACCGTGGCCGGCGAGCACAGCGTGATCCTAGCAGGCGAGGAAGAGCGGCTGATATTGTCCCACAGCGCGGAAAACAGAAGCATCTTCGCCCGCGGCGCCGTGCGCGCTGCCGAGTGGATGCTCGCGCGCGAGCCGGGCCGCTATACGATGGAAGAGGTTTTGGGTCTTCAATGACGAAGGACCAGATTTTCGAGTTCTTCCGCCGGCTTGCCGAAGACAATCCTTCGCCCGAAACCGAACTGGAATACGGCAATGCCTATCAGTTGGTCGTCGCGGTCGCCCTGTCCGCACAGGCGACGGATGTCGGGGTCAACAAGGCCACCCGCGCTCTGTTTCGCGAGGTGGAAACGCCGGAACAGATGCTGTCCTTGGGCGAAGATGGCCTGAAGGAGCATATCAAGACCATCGGCCTGTTCAATTCCAAGGCGAAGAACGTGATTGCGCTCAGCCAGTTGCTCGTCGACGAATACGACAGCAAGGTGCCCGACACGCGCGAGGATCTCGTGCGGCTGCCCGGTGTCGGGCGCAAGACGGCCAATGTGGTCCTCAATTGCTGGTTCGGACAGGAGACCTTCGCGGTCGACACCCACATCTTCCGCGTCGGCAATCGCACCGGCCTGGCCAAGGGGAAAACGCCCGAACAGGTCGAGGCAAAGCTCGAAAAGCGTGTGCCCCAACCCTTCCGGCTGGGCGCGCATCACTGGTTGATCCTGCATGGCCGCTATGTCTGCAAGGCGCGCACGCCCGAATGCTGGCGGTGCGCCGTGGTGGACCTGTGCAGTTACCGCAAGAAGGTGCTAGAGAAGCCAGGCAGGGGCAACACAAAGACCGGTCCGGGCTGATGTGACGGGCCGGATCAGCTGGAGATGCGCGATGATCCGTACCGCCACCGTTCTCGTTCTGCCCCTTGCGGTGCTCGCCTGTGCATCCGTCGAAGACGATCAGCCCTTCGTCAGCAAGGCCCCTGCAGCCACCGTTACCGGCGAACCCCAGCGGTGCCTCAATGCCTCCACGATCAGCCGGACCATTGTGCATGACGACCGCACGATCGATTTCAAGGTAGGCTCGCGGACCTGGCGCAATACGCTTCCCAACAGCTGCCTGCACCTCGGCATCCGGCGCGCCATCAGCTACGACGTACGCGGCAACTCGCTCTGCGCGGGCGAGGTAATTTACGTGCTGGACGGCCCCGGCAGCCCATCCCAACGCGGTGTGTCATGCGCGCTGGGAGAATTCGTGCCCGTGGAGCCAGCTAAAGCGAACTAATCGTCACACGTCGTCCGCCGACACCATTTCCCCTGTGTCGATTTCGCCGGTCATCACCGCCACGGTCGTCGCCACGGCAGCATCGCCGCTGACATTGGTCGTGGTGCGCATCATGTCCATGATCCGGTCGACGCCGGCGACGAAGGCGATCGTTTCCAGCGGCACGCCGACGGCACCGAAGACCAGTGCCATCATGATCAGTCCGGCACCCGGGATGCCTGCAGCGCCCACCGCGCCCAACGTCGCGAGGATCGAAATGAGGAAGTAATCGGCCCAGCTGAGGTCGACGCCGAAGATCTGCGCGCCGAACAGCGTGGCGAGCCCCAGATACATCGCCGTGCCATTCATGTTGATGGTCGCGCCAAGGGCAATCACGAAACTTGCCACCGAGTTCGATACGCCCAGGTTGCGCTCCGCACAGCGCAGCGTCACCGGGAGCGTCGCGTTGGAACTGGCGGTCGAATAGCTCACCGCCATCGCATCGATAATCCCGCGGAAGAAATCGCGCACGGGCAATTTGGCGAGAAACTTGATCATCGCCGAATACATGACGAAAATGATCAGCAGGCATCCGGCGTAGTTGAGCGCCACGAGTTTTCCGAGCGCCAGCAGCGCATCGAAGCCCAGGGTTCCTGCCACCCACGCCATAAGGGCGAAAACGCCGAAGGGGGTGAGTTCCATCACCACCATCGTCACCTTCTGCATGATGACGGCCCCGCTATCGAAGACCTTCTGAACCGGGAGCCCTTCCTCCTTAGCCATGAGGATACCGATACCGATGAGCATGCTGAACACGATCAGGGGGAGGACCGAGACGTCCGCCATGACCTGTACGGGGCTTTCGGGCACGATCGAAAGGATCATGTCGACTGCAGTGGTTGGGTTGGGTTCGGGCGTTGCGCCCATTTCGATCGCGCTGGTGTCTACCCCGCTGCCCGGTGCGACCAGCGTGCCGAGCCCCAGGCCCAGCCATACGGAAATTTGGCCGGTCACGACGAAGAGAAGCATCGCTCGCCCGCCGACCGCGCCCAGCTTGCGCAGGTCGCCAATGGCGGCAACGCCCGACACGAGGCTGAAGAAGATGAGCGGAACGACCAGCATCTTGATCGATCTGATGAAGAAATCGCCGATCCACTTGATCGATTCCGCATCCGGGCCCCACGCCCAGCCGGTGAGCACGCCGAGGATGAGCGCGGTGATCACGCGCTGCCACAGCGGAATTTCGAACCAGGTCCTCAACATGCGATCCCTCCCTCGTGCCCGCTAGCGGGCCAGCGCATCCCTAGCAATGCGCGTATAGATGCGGCTTAGCGTCGAAAGGTCGGCCATGGCTACTGCTTCGTCACGCTTGTGCATGGTTGCGTTGCACAGGCCGAATTCGATGACCGGACACACAGCCCGCAGGAAACGGGCGTCCGACGTTCCGCCGGTGGTGGAAGGTTCGGGCTCGACACCGGTTTCCGCCTTTACTGCAGCATGGATGATGTCCGAGAATTGTCCCGGCGGCGTCAGAAAGGGTTCGCCGCTGACGATCGGCAGGGCGGTGCCGCCATGCTTTCTGGCGATGGCGGCGATCTGTTCGGTTAGTGACGCACCCGAATGGCAGTCGTTGAAACGGATGGAAATCCGCGCCGTTGCTCTTTCCGGGATGACGTTGTGCGCCGGATTGCCGACCTCGAGATCGGTTATCTCGAGGTTGGATGGCTGGAACCAGTCGGTCCCTTCATCGAGTACCAGTGCATCCAGTTCGGCGAGCATGGCGACGAGCTTCGGGATCGGATTGTCGGCAAGGTGCGGATAGGCGACATGCCCCTGTGTGCCCTCAACCTCCAGCCAGATATTGACCGAACCCCGTCGGCCGATCTTCATCATGTCGCCAAGGCGGTTCACGCTGGTAGGTTCGCCGACCAGGCACAGATCGGGCGTTATGCCCTCCGCGGCCATGTAATCGATGATCGCCCTTGTGCCATGCAGTGCAGGGCCTTCTTCATCGCCGGTAATGATGAAGCTGATGGTGCCGGCATCGGCAGGAACCTGCGCGACCGCATCGACCATGCAGGCGATCGCGCCCTTCATGTCGACCGCGCCGCGCCCGTAAAGCAGGTCGCCGCGCTCTTCCGGCTCGAACGGCTCGCTCGCCCAGCCGCCGCCCGGCGGGACGACGTCCAGATGTCCTGCGAAGGCGAAATGCTTCGATCCTTCGGGGCCGCGCCGGATGGCGAACAGGTTTTCCACCGGCGCTTCGGGAGTGCCTTCCTCCCCGTCGCCGCGCATGAAGCGAGTGACCTCGAAACCGAGAGGGGCGAGCATGGCTTCCATCGCGTCGAACACCGATCCGGTAGCCGGGGTGATGCTGGGTGCGGCCATCAGTCGCTTGGCGAGGTCGATCACTTGCGTCATTCCTGCGTCGCTAGCAGGAGTGTACGACAATGCCCAAGCTCGATCTCGATGCCATTCCCCAGACCAATGCCACCGGTTATCCGGCGCCGTTCGATGCGGACGTTCAGGGGCGCTGGTATCGCCGCCTCGCTCCGGCATCGGGTCTCACCCGCATTGGGGCAAGCCACGTTACGCTCAAGCCGGGCGCCTTTTCCTCGCAGCGGCACTGGCACTGCCTCGAAGACGAATTGGTCGTCATGCTCGCCGGCGAAGCCGTGCTGATCGAGGACGAGGGAGAGAGCATCGTTCGACCGGGCGATGTCCTCGCCTGGCCGGCGGGCGTTGAAAACGGTCATCGGCTGCACAATCGGTCCACTTCCGATTGCGTGTTCGTGGCGGTGAGCGCGGGCGACAAAGCCCGCGATTCGGGCGCATACCCCGATATCGACATGGTCTTCGGGCCGGATGGTTATACCCGCAGGGACGGCACGCCCTACCCTACCAAACGCGTTCCCTAATCGCTCGCCGGCTCCGGCAGGGGGCCGGGCTCGAACGCCGCGTCGAGATAATCGGCCATGCGCAGTCCTGCCTGCAAGACGCGGCGCCGGGCGATCGGCAGCGAGCGGTCGATGATCGCCTGCGACATGTCGACCTCGTCAGGCAGACCCCCCTCGCACGGATCGCAGCCGAAGGTTTCGGGATAGATGAATTCCCGCGCGATTTCCCAGCTTTCACGGCCCCAGTCGGCGGACGTGCCGCCTGCCAGTTTGGCGCGCTCCTGCGCCGTATACCGCCGGGCTACCGGGGGATCGCCGCTGATCGCCCGTTCGGCCAGTGGGCCGTCCCACACCCAGTGGAGATTGAGGCCGGGCACGATCCCGTAGGTCGTTTCGCGATCGTTGCCGCCGCGATCGTCGAGGTCGCCCGAATGCAGCGGCATGTGGATGTCGCCGATGAAGTGGACGAGGAACGCCAGCGCCTCCACGCGCACATTGTCGGGCAGGCTTTCATCGGCAAGGATACGCTGGTTGCGTTCGACCTGCGCGCTGACGCAATTGAGGCCGGAACAGTTCTTGAGCGCGTCGTATTCCTCGGTCACCGGCTCCGTCTGGTAATGCCACGAAAAGGTGTAACCCCACCGCCAGTAGGCACCGCGCAGGCAATCCGGCCATACGGCCGCATCCTGCAATGTTTCGATGGCGCAATCGGGCGTGCCAAGCATTGGCGATGCCCGAAGCAGCCGGGCAATCTTCGCCCGCGTTTCGGGCCGCACATTCTCCATCGCAATATCGGCGGTCACGGTATGGGCGTAAAAGCCCCATGCCTGCGCCTGCGCGGGGAGGAACAGCGCGCCCAGCGCAGCGATGGCGGTCAGCCAACCGTTTCGTATTGTTCGATAACCCATTCTTCGTTTTCCGATGCGGCGATCCATGCTTCCATCCACTCATGTTCCCACAGCGCCTGCATATAGGCGGCGGCGAAACCCGGGACGGGGATCTGATAGCTGATGAAACGTGACACGACCGGGGCAAAGAATACGTCCGCCGCGCCGAAAGTGCCGAACAGGAACGGCCCGCCGCTGCCGAAACGGCTGCGCGCTTCGGCCCACAGGCCGAGGATGCGCAGGATGTCGGCCTTGCATGCCTCGCTCGGCTCGAAGCCGTCGAAGCGCTTGCGCACATTCATCGGGCATTCGCCGCGCAGCGCGGCATAGGACGAGTGCATTTCGGAAACCATCGAGCGGGCCATGCCCCGCGCCACGGCATCCTTGGGCCAGAACCGGTCGCGCCCGACCTTGTCGGCGAGATATTCGAGAATGGCGAGGCTGTCCCACACCACCGCGTCGCCATCCCACAGCAGCGGCACCTTGCCAGACGAGGGTCGGATCTGACCGCCATGCTTGTCGGCTTCCCAGTTCTCGCCGAACAACGGGACGACGATTTCCTCGAACGACAGGCCCGATTGCTTGGCGGCGAGCCACCCGCGCAGCGACCAGCTGGAATAGTTCTTGTTGCCGATGATGAGCTTCATGCGGTGCCCCTTGCGATTCGTCCGGGGGTTAGGCGTTCATCCCGTCGCTGTCGATGCTGAACGATGGACCAGATCCTGGCTTTACACGGAGCGATGGGTTTGAACAGGAAGCCCACGCCGTCACGCGCAGGTGGCTGTAGGAAAATGTCAAACGCTCGCCTATTCCATCACCATGACATTGCGCCCGTTCCACCTCGCCTTTCCCGTCAACGATCTCGCCGCGGCGCGGGAGTTTTATGGTGATGCCATGGGCTGCCGCGAAGGGCGATCGAGTGACGAATGGGTCGATTTCGACTTCTACGGCCACCAGATCGTCGCCCATCTCGCACCCGGCGGGGCGGGAGATCGGACAAGCAATCACGTCGATGGCCACGGCGTTCCGGTGCCGCATTTCGGCATCGTGCTCGCCATGGAAGACTGGCAGGACCTGGCCGACAGGCTGACGGCGGCCGGGGTCGAGTTCGCGATCGAACCGACGATCCGCTTCAGGGGCCAGCCCGGCGAACAGGCCACGATGTTCTTCCGCGATCCCAGCGGTAATGCGCTGGAGATGAAAGCCTTCGCCGACGATGCGATGCTGTTTGCGACGTAGCTGATCCAGGGCGCCTTCCCGCCAAGTCTCTCAAGACCTGACCGCTTCTCTCCCGGTTTCGTCGATCCATCGATTACGCGCGAAGGCTTCGGGGCAGGTTTCCGATATCCAGTCGGTGATCCCTTCGCGGATATCGCACCGCAAATCGAACAGGGTCGGCGAATCCTTGGCGCTCATCAGAAGCCTGACTTCCTTGGTATCGCGCGTCGTCTCCGTCACCTGCGTGACCTGAACGCGTCCGTCCCAGCGCTGGTTGGCGTTGATCTGCCTTTCGAATTCCTGCCGGATCGGTTCCACGCGCGCTGCCGGGTCGAGATAGAGAAAGACCGTGCCGAGCAGCTTGGCTGTCGTCTTCGTCCAGTTCTGGAATGGCTCTTCGAGAAACTTGGTCGTGGGGACGATCAGTCGCCTTTCGTCCCATATCTTGACGACTACATAGGTCGTGCGGATCTCTTCGATCCAGCCCCACTCACCCTCGATGATCACGACATCGTCGATGTTGATCGGTTCCGTGGCCGCCATCTGCACCCCGGCGATGAGCGAACGCAGCGCAGGCTGTGCAGCAGCACCCACCGCCAGGCCGGCAAGACCGGCCGACGCGACCAGTGTCATGCCGATATCGCGCACCCCCGGGATCGATAGAAGCATCACCCCGACCGTTACGAAAATCACCAGGAATGTGGCGATGCGGTTGAACATGGCGAGCTTGGTCCGCCTTCGCCGTGCGCGCAGATTGTCTTCGACCGAAACGTCCGCGCTGAGGGCCATGGTATTCACCAGGGCATGCAGGACCGCCAGAACCATCCAGCCGATCAGGGCAGGCATGACGAAGCCGGCGACCTTCTGCCAGATTTCGTCCAGAAGCGGCAATTCCCGCGCCACGATAATCAGAGCGAGCGCGAGAATGGCGAAACGCGTGGGACGCCGGAGCCGGGACACCACGATATTGTCGGCCTTGCTGCCACTTGCATCGGAAAGGTGCTGCAGCCCGCGGAACACCAGCCAATGCATAGCCAATGCAACCATCGCGACGAGCACGGCGATCAGAACCGCTTCAGCCACCTCTCCATGCAAGCCGATATCGGCACCGATGAAATCATTGATCCGGTCGAGCATTCGGCTTTCCCCGTACAAGGTTGTCGACCTCTCCCTGCAATCCGTCTGCGCGAACTCTCCTTCTATCAATGGCAACCGTAAGGCGAGGTTCCGTTCGGGGACAAGGGTAGAGCTTCCGGCAAATGCGCCCTGCGCCCCTCGAAACGTGCTTTCGTCAGGTCATGGAGCGGACCAGAGTGCCGTAGCGGTCATTCGTCGTCGCTGTGGCGTTAGGCGCAATATGTCATACGATCGGCAATTGACGAGCTATATTGGACTGGTCAGAACAGGCTGAGGTAATCGAAAGGGTTGTTACCCGGTAGCGAGGGTGACAATCCTGATCGGAATTTCAAAGACATGATGAGGGGATTTAATGTCCAGGTTCCTTAAGATGCCGTCACCCGAATTGGTATGGGCCTCGATGCAGGGTGTGGCTGTTGGCGCTGTATTGTACGCGATAGTGAAGTATAATTTTTTCATGTAGGTTATCGAGAGCCTCCGCCAAAAACGGCCGGGGCTTGTCGAGCCAAGAGTACACCCACCCGCTCTCGTCATTCCCGCGCAGGCGGAAATCCAGCCTGGCCCGGCGCGTCATCGCCGTCTCGCCAATGACTGCAGCCGTCCCCGCCACCAGCCGTAGGACCCCCTCTCGAACAATCCTATTTCTGCGCTAAATG